>NZ_JAEBEF010000009.1:0-566945 GCF_046548815.1 Amycolatopsis sp. cmx-4-83
TTCGGAGTGTTTCGGTGGTTTTAGCGTCAGGGAAACGCCCGGTCCCATTCCGAACCCGGAAGCTAAGCTTGACAGCGCCGATGGTACTGCAACCGAAGGGTTGTGGGAGAGTAGGACACCGCCGAACATAACCAAATGAAAGGCCCCGGTCGAGAACCTCACGGTTCTCCCGGGGCCTTTCGCTATTTCCGGACCGGCCGGCGCAGCAGGTAGGTGTCCATGATCCAGCCGTGCCGCTCCCGGGCCTCGGCCCGCGCGCGCCGGATCTCCGCCGCGAGGCCGGCCGTGAGCGGGCCCGAAAGCAGGATCTCGTCCGGGGTCCCGACGTAGGCGCCCCAGAAGATCTGCAAGCCCTCGTCGGTGAAGCGGTCGAAGGTCGTGTGGGCGTCCAGGAGCACGAAGACGTCGTCGACCCCGTCCGGCCAGCCTTCGGCCAGCCGCCGGCCGGTCGTGAGCTGGACCGCGCGGCCGATCTGGTTCATCGTCGTCCGGTGCCGGGCCACCAGCGCCGAGATGCTGCTGACCCCCGGCACGACCTCGTAGTCGAACGAGACGTTCCCCCGCGCGAGCACCGCCTCGATCAGGGCGATCGTGCTGTCGTACAGCGACGGGTCGCCCCAGACCAGGAACGCCCCCGTGCCGTCGGGGCCCAGCTCCGAGCGGATCAGCCGCTCGTAGACCTCCGCGCGCGCCGCGTGCCAGTCGGCGACCGCGGCCCGGTAGTCCGCCGGCGTCCGGTCGCGGGGCGGGTCCTCCGCCAGCACGACGCGGTAGCCCGGCCGCGTGACGAACCGGTCGAGGATCTCCTGCCGCAGCCGCACCAGGTCGGCCTTCTCCGAGCCCTTGTCGAGCACGAAGAAGACGTCGACGCGGTTGAGGCGGTCGATCGCCTGCACCGTGAGGTGCTCCGGGTCGCCGGCACCGATCCCGATCGCGTAGAGCTTGCGCATGGGTCGAGTCTGTCGGGGCCCGATGGTGAACCCCTACCCCCGATGGGTATAAAGGAGGGGAGAGCGAAAGGACCCTCAGATGACCGAAGCGAGCTACACCGTCGAGGGCATGACCTGCGGACACTGTGCCACGTCGGTCCGCGAAGAGGTCTCCGAACTCACCGGGGTCCGGCAGGTGGACGTCGACGTGGAGAGCGGGCGCGTGATCGTGACCAGCGACACCCCGCTGGCCGCCGAAGCGATCGCCGCCGCCGTCACCGAGGCCGGTTACCGCCTGGTGGCGTGATGGCGGCCGAAGCGACCGCCGCGGAACGCGTCGAACTCGCCATCGGCGGGATGACGTGCGCGTCCTGCGCGGCCCGCGTCGAGCGCAAGCTCAACAAGGTCGACGGCGTCACCGCGACGGTCAACTACGCCACCGAGAAAGCCCAGGTCAGCTACCCGAGCGCGCTGTCGGTCGAGGACCTGACGGCCGTGGTCGAAGCCGCGGGCTACTCCGCGCGGCTCCCCGAGCCGGACGCCCCCGACGAACTGGCGGCCCTACGCAAGCGCTTGCTCCTCGCCGTCGTCCTGACCGTCCCGCTGATGGCCCTCGCGATGGTCCCGGACTGGCAGATGGGCCTGTGGCAGTGGCGCTCGCTCGCCCTCGCCGCGCCGGTCGTCACCTGGTGCGCGTGGCCGTTCCACCGGGCCGCCGCGGTCAACCTCCGCCACGGCACCGCGACGATGGACACGCTCATCTCGCTCGGCGTCATCGCCGCGACGGCCTGGTCGCTCTACGCGCTGTTGTTCGGCACCGCGGGCGAACCCGGCATGCGCCACGAGTTCGAGTTCACCAGCTCCGGCCAGACGGGCGACACGCTGTACTTCGAGGTGGCCGCCGCCGTCACGACGTTCGTCCTGGCCGGGCGCTACTTCGAGACGCGGTCGAAGCGCCGCGCCGGCGCCGCCCTGCGCGCGCTCATGGACCTCGGTGCGAAGGACGTCACCGTCCTGCGCGACGGCGAAGAACACCTGGTCCCGGTCACCGAGCTGCACCCCGGCGACGTCTTCGTGGCGCGGCCCGGCGAGAAGATCGCCACCGACGGCGTCGTCACCGAAGGCGGTTCCGCGGTCGACACCAGCATGCTGACCGGGGAGTCCGTGCCGGTCGAGGTCGGGCCGGGCGACGCGGTCACCGGCGCCACCGTGAACGTCGGCGGGCGGCTGCTCGTGCGCGCCACCCGCGTCGGCGCCGACACCCGGCTGGCGCAGATGGCGCGGCTCGTCGAAGCGGCGCAGAACGGCAAGGCCGACGTCCAGCGGCTGGCCGACCGCGTCTCGGCGGTGTTCGTGCCGGCGGTCGTCTTCGCGGCGCTGGCGACGCTGGTCGTCTGGCTGGCGACCGGCGGCGCGACGGAGGCGGCGTTCACCGCGGCCGTCGCCGTGCTGATCATCGCCTGCCCGTGCGCGCTCGGCCTCGCGACGCCGACCGCCCTGCTGGTCGGCACCGGCCGCGGCGCGCAGCTGGGCATCCTCATCAAGGGGCCGGAGGTGCTCGAGTCCACCCGGCGCGTCGACACCGTGGTCCTGGACAAGACCGGCACCGTCACCACCGGGCGGATGACGCTCGTCGAGGGCGACGGCGAGGTGCTGCGGCTGGCGGGCGCCGTCGAGGCCGCGTCCGAGCACCCGATCGGCCGCGCGATCGCCGAGGCCGCCCGCGAGCGGTTCGGCGCGCTGCCCGCGGTCACGGAGTTCCGCAGCACGCCGGGCGTGGGCGTGACCGGGGTGGTCGAAGGACGCACGGTCAGCGTCGGGCGCGCGAAGGGTGCCGCCGCGACCACGGTGGGCGTGACCTGGGACGGCGAGGTCCGCGGCACCCTGGTCGTCGCCGACACGATCAAGCCGACGTCCGCCCGGGCCGTCGCCGAACTGCGGGAACTCGGCCTGACGCCGGTGCTTCTGACCGGCGATGACGAGGGCGTGGCCCGGGCGATCGCGGCCGAAGCGGGCATCGACGAGGTCGTCGCCGAGGTACTCCCCGAGGGCAAGGTCGACGTCGTCAAGCGGCTGCAGGCCGAGGGGCGCGTGGTGGCGATGGCCGGCGACGGCGTCAACGACGCGGCCGCGCTCGCCCAGGCCGACCTGGGCCTGGCGATGGGCACGGGCACCGACGCGGCGATCGAGGCGAGCGACCTGACCCTGGTCCGCGGCGACCTGCGCGTGGCGGCGGACGCGATCCGGCTGGCCCGGCGCACGCTCGCGACGATCAAGGGGAACCTGTTCTGGGCGTTCGCGTACAACGTGGCGGCGCTGCCGCTCGCGGCGCTCGGCCTGCTGAACCCGATGATCGCGGGCGCGGCGATGGCGTGCTCGTCGGCGTTCGTGGTGAGCAACAGCCTCCGCTTGCGCCGGTTCCGCTGAACCCCCGGAGGGTATAGTCGGTGGTCAGGGACGCGGACGAGGGGACAGGTGGGCGATGACGGGTTACGGCACCGAACGAGAGGCCTATCTCAAGCGCTTGCGCCGGATCGAGGGGCAGATCCGCGGGCTGCAGCGCATGGTCGAGCAGGACAAGTACTGCATCGACATCCTGACCCAGGTCTCGGCGGCGACGAAGGCACTGCAGTCGTTCTCGCTGGAACTGCTCGACGAGCACTTGGCGACGTGCGTCGTCCAGGCGGCGGCATCGGGTGGCGAGGAAGCGGACCTGAAGGTGCGGGAAGCGTCGGACGCGATCGCCCGGCTGGTCCGTTCGTAGGTTATTTGACCAGTACGGCGATGATGAGGCCGCCGGCGTTGGTGGCGAAGTGCACGATGACGGAGGCGAGCACGCCCCGGCCGGCATGCCGCCACCAGTGCAGGAAGATCCCGGCGACACCGGCGGCGGCCATGGCGAGGATCTGCAGGACGACCACGGGAGTCGACCCGAACACGGCGTGCACGGCGGCGTTGCGGCCGACGGCCAGCGCCGGGAGGGCGTGCCAGAGCCCGAAGAGCGCGGCCGAGCAGAGGACGGGCGGCCAGCGCCAGCGGTCGTCGGTCGCGCCGAAGAGGCCGGGGAGGACTCCGCGGAAAGCGATTTCTTCGATGAGGACGGTCCCGAAGAGGATGCGTCCGCAGGTCAGCCAGAGGAGCTGGGTGAGATCGGGGTCGCCCACGCGGCCGTCTTGGTAGACGGTGCGGAGGCTGGGGATCGCCAGCGCGATCCCGAAGACGACGGCGATGAGCGCGGCACCCGAGAGGCCGACGAGCGCTGGGCGCCGGAGGGCGCTGAGGCCGAGGTCGGCCCAGGTGCAGCCGGCGGCTCGCCCGAGGACGATGAGGATGAGGACGGCGACGAGGCCGCAGAGCGGGTAGGCCCAGCCGGGCAGGACGCGGTTGGCGAGGGTGGTGGCCGCCGCGAGGACGAGGACCGCGGTGACCAGGGCGAACACGCGGCGAGGCGTGAAGGGGACGGCATCGCTCAAGGTCGGATGCCTGTGGTCGCGACGGGCTTGGCTGGGGTCGGCGGGCTTACCGCTGGAGTGCCGTGCGTGCTGGTGGGGCCGGGGCGGCGGGGTCGCGAATGACTCATTGGGGACGTTGGTGGTCGGGAGTGGGTCGTTGGCGGCATCGCCGCAGCCGGTCGGCGGCCGCTGGGTCCGGTCACCTGGGCTGGTCGGGTTGGCCGTGGTCGGGAGTGGGTCATTCGCGACCACGTCACCGGCCGGTTGCGGCCTACCTGGGCAACTGGGGCTGGTCGCGGCGGCTGCGGTCGCGGGTGGGTTATTGGCGGCATCGCCGCAGTCGGCTGGTGGCTGCAGGCTCCGGTCACCTGGTCTGGTCGGGTTGGCCATGGTCGCGAGTGGGTCATTCGCGACCACGTCACCGGCCGGTTGCGGCCTACCTGGGCAACTGGGGCTGGTCGCGGCGGCTGCGGTCGCGGGTGGGTTATTGGCGGCATCGCCGCAGTCGGCTGGTGGCTGCGGGGTGCGGCCAGCCCAGCCGATAGAGGTCGCGAATCGGTCATTGGCGGCGGCAGCGGTCCCGAATGGGGCATTCGCGGCACCCTCGGCCGGCTACCGCAGGGCCGGGCGTCGGCCAGCCGGGGCGGCGAAGGTCGCGAATGGGTCATTCGCGACACCACCGCCGGCCGCCCGCCACCTGCACCGACCAACGTCAGCTGACCGGGTCGGCTAGGTTGTCCGCTGGTGAGCGGCGCTGGACCGGCACTCTCTTCGACATCGGCATCGGCAACGTCGCTTCCGGATCGAACGGCGCCGGGCGGTCGTCCAGGGCCACCGCTGCCTCGCTCAGCAATGTCCGGCAGCCCGTCAAGCTCGCGTGCAGCTTGTCGCGGACCTCGTGCAACGCCGTGACCTCGCGCTCGGCCGCGCCGACCAGGGCCTCGCCGCGGGTGGTGGCCTCCGCTACCAGCCGGTCCGCCTTCGTCCTGGCGGCCGCTTCCTGCTCTGCCAGCTCGCGCATCGCCTCCGCGCGGCGGACCGTCATCGCGCGCTTGTGGTCCTCTTCCAGCTCCGCTCGGCGGTGGGCCGCCGCTTCGTCGAGTTCGCGGCGGCGCTGCTCGGAGGCGCGCATCAGCTCTTCGTGCTCGGTGCGGTGGCGGTCGCGCTCCGCTTCCGCCTCGGCCACCAGGCGGCGCTCCTCCGCGGTCAGGCGGACGGCCTCCGCCTTCGCTTCTTCGCGGATGCGGGCCGCGGTTTCCGTTGCGCGGCCGGTGATTTCGGCTGCCTCTTCGCGGGTGAGCTCGATCATCCGGCGCGAGCGCTCCTGGAGGGCGTCCGGGGCGATCGGGGTGCGGCTGATCCGGTCGATCTTCACGCGGAGCTCACCGTTCCGCTCCGCGAGCTCGGCTCCGCGGCGGCGCGCCGCGTCGCGTTCGGTCGTGAGTCTGCGGATCTCGGACTCGGCCCACTCGACGTATTCCTTGACCTGGACGCGATTGAAGCCGCGCCACGCCAGGTCGAATCGGGCCACGTCCTCGCCACCGCCGGGGGCCATGCCTCACCTCCGAATTGGATGGTTTTTCCTCGGCCGCACCTTTTCCTTGCGGTACCGGGGAATCCGGTGTGCACCCCAGTGTGCCGCAAACCCGCCGCCGCGCGCTGCCCGGGCGGGTGATCATTCGTCGAGCGGTTCCCCGGCGCCGGTGGACGTGCTCCGCACGCCGGGCAGTTCGGCGAGTTCGGCGGCGAGGTCGTAGAGATCACCGCGGCCGTCGAGGCGCAGCGTGACGACCGCGATCCGTTGCCCCTCCTCGGAAAGGGACTCGTGGTCGACGTCGACGTGCTGCACCGACCAGCCGCGTCCGGTGCACGTGGCCAGTGCCGCGCGCAGCACGCCGTGGCCGTCGAGGTAGCTCAGCTGCAGGAGCGGCGGTTCCCGGCGGTGCCGCGCGACGAACCGCTGCAGCGGCGGGAACCCGCGGGTCACCACGAAGTGCGCGATCGTCGCGCCGACGGCGAGCACCGGGAGACCCGCACCGCACGCCGTGCCGATCGCGGCGGTGACCCAGATCGTCGCCGCCGTGGTCAGGCCGCGGACCGCGTCGCGGCGGACGAAGATCAGGCCGCCGCCGATGAATCCGATGCCGGACACGATCTGCGCCGCGATCCGCGACGGGTCGAGCGACACGTGGTCGAGGCCGAGCAGGTCGGCGAAACCGTACTTCGACACCAGCATGAACACGGCCGACCCGACCCCGACCAGGCTGTGCGTCCGCAGCCCGGCGGCCTTCATGCCGGCTTCGCGTTCGAGCCCGATGGCGACGCTCAGCACGAGCGCGAGCAGCACCGGCGGCAGCAGCTCCCACTGCGCCGACGTGGACCACAGAGTGGGCAAGGTCACGACCTCCTGTCTCTTCGGCCGACGGCACGCGAAGAGAACCGCGAGCCCGTCACCAGGGGATACTGGGTCAAGACTCCCGATCGTGCCAGGGTGAGGTGAGCTCGTGACAGCGACCCGGCCGGTCCCGGCCCCGGACTTCGTCGGCTACCCGGAAGTGCGGCGCCACGTCCGCGCGCTGCTCGACGGGCGGCCCGGCACGCACCGACGCCCGGTCCCGGCGTGTCCGAAGTGGACCGTCACGGACCTGCTCGACCACGTCCTCGAGAAGGCCGAGGGGGTCCTCGAGCGCCACGGCGGCACGCTGCCGCCCGCGGTGCCGCGCGAGGTCCCCGAGCTGCTCGACCGCTGGGACGAGATCGGCGACGAACTCGACCGGCGCTTCGCGGACGCGGGTGGGCGCAGCGGCGAAGTGCTGGTGATGGACGCCTACACCCACGAACTCGACCTGCGCGCGGCCCTGGGCGTCCCGCCGCCGGTGGAGCACCTGGCCTGGGCGCCGAGCTTCGCCGTGCTGGTCCGCGGCTTTTCGGGCTCGATCGCCGGCCGCGGCCTGCCCGCGGTCCGGATCCGCACGACGGGCGGCTCGGCCTGGACGGCGGGTGCGGGACGGCCCGAGGTGACGGTGACCGCCCCGGCCCACGAGCTGTACCGGGCGCTGGCCGGACGCCGGTCGTCGAGCCAGCTCGCGGCGCTGGACTGGAGCGCGCCGCCGGCTCGGTGGCTGCCGGCCTTCACGTGGGGACCGTTCGTGCCCCCGCCCCGACCTGGGGTTTGAGCGCGCCGGACGGCATGAACGACTCGTTCATGCCACCTGGCGACATGAACGAGTCGTTCATATCAACCGCCGGGGGGCGTGACCGTCAGCAGCGCCGCCAGCGCCAGCACCACCACGCTGAGCAGGACCTCGATCGCCACCGCCGCGCGCAGGCGGCGCAGGTTCGCCGTCACCGTCTTCGTCGTTCCCTCGCCCCGCTCGGTCATGCTCCGCCGGACCGCCGCGCGCGAGCGGCTCGCCACCGCCAGCAGCGCCGCCAGTCCGGCGATCTTCAGCAGCACCAGCAGGCCGAACTCGGTCGTCCACAGCGCGGACAGCGTCGGCATGATCCGCAGCGCCAGGATCGCGCCGCTGATCGCGACCGCCGTCACCGAGCCCGCCGCGATGCGGGAAAACCGCGTCGCGACCCCGGTCAGGTCCTCGTCCGGGGCCGGGCGGTACAGGCACAGGGCCAGCTGGACCAGGCCGCCCGCCCAGACCGCGATCGCGCCGAAGTGGACCAGGTCCGCCGTCACCGAGACGAACATGACCGGGTCCGTCACCGGGTGGCCGGTGGCCGAGAACGTCAGCAGGACGACGAAGCCCGTCACCATCGTCAGGTTCTCGTAGCGGGCCCGCAGCCGGTCCGGCTGCCCGGGCCGCAGCAGCCTGGGCAGCAGCACGACCAGCACGGCCACCGCGACCAGCCGGAGCAGCAGCAGCTTCCCGTAGGCGACGCGCAGCGTGTCCGCCAGCAGCCCGAAGTCGGACACCGCGCCGATGCCCCGCCCGGCCGCGTAGGGGCCTTGCAGCACGAACGCCGCCACGGTGGCCGCCGCGACCAGGCCCGCGCCGGTGTTCAAGAGCCGGCGGGCCCGGCGGTCGGTGCGGCCCGCCGGGCGGCACAGGACCAGGAACGCCGCGCCGCCGAGGAGGACGACGCCGAGGTAGGCCAGCCAGCGCACCGACGTCGAGGCCGCGTCGACGACGCCGTCGGTGCCGGTGGCCGCGGACACCGCGCCCGCCGACGTCACCAGCGGGCCGGTGCCGACGACGAACGCGAACGTGCCGCGCACGGGGTGGGAGTCGGCCGAGACGAACGCGTACTCGACCAGGTAGCTGCCGTCGGAGATGCCCGGCCGCAGCTTCACGGCGAGCTGTTCGGCGTCCTCACCGGGCTGGAACACCGGACCGGAGTCCACCTGCTTGCCCGTCAGGTCGACGACCTTGATCGACCCGGGCTGGATCCCGACGTTCTCCGACAGGGTGACCGACACCAGGGACGGCGCCGCGCTCAGGCGGGCGCCGTCCCCGGGGGTCGACGAGACGACTTCGACGTGCGCCGAAGCGGGGGTGGCGCCGAGCAGCAGCCAGCCGGCCAGGAAGGCCAGCAGGGCCAGCGCGCGTTTCACGACGCGGCGAGCTCGGGCTGCTTCGGCGCGCCGCAGTAGCAGCCGGTGATCTCGCGCTCGGCGGCCGAAGCACGCCGGTGCAGCACGACCGCGACGATCATCGGGATGGTGACGATCGTGTTGTAGAACAGGTGCAGCTCCACCCGGGGTACCAGCAGCTGGATGATGCTGGTGGGCACCTTCTGCCCGGCCAGCCGCCAGCCGCTCTGCGCCTGGATGAACAGCAGCAGGTGCTCGATGTGGTGCCAGAACTGGATGCCCAGCGCGAGGTTCCACCACTGCCGCGAGCGGCCCGCGAACCCGTGCCGCAGCACCCACAGGAACACCAGCATCACCAGTGCGTAGCCGTAGTGCAGCCACTCCTGCGAAATCAGCCACGGGAAGGGCATGCCGAGCACACCGCGAGCCCGCGAAGTGGGCCAGCCCAGGGCGTAGATCTGCACGGCCTGCACGATGTGCTCGCCCCAGTGGGCGAGGACGATCACCATGAACACCGCGAGCGCGCGGTTGTGGTACCGGCTGTTGAGACTGCCCAGGAACCCGGCAGGGCGGGTGATTTCGGACGTCGACATGCGAACCCCAGGTCTTCCGAAGTCGAAAAGGTGTGCGTCGACGATAGCGGTCCGCGGGCCGTGATCCGTTACTCCGGATTGCGCATTCCACCAGGGAAACTGCGGCACTCGGCCGAATGCGCGCCGCGGGGCGGGCCCGCGGCGCGGATCGGTCAGTGGGCGACGAGGCCGGTCGGCCGGTCCGGGGCCGGCGGGACGCGGAACAGGCGGGTGAACAAGTCGAGGTGCGCCGGGTCGCCCTCGACGCGGACCTTGCCGCTGGCGATCGCGTCCGGCGCGGACAGGTTGCCGTTGAGCAGGTCCAGCAGCGCCGGCCCCTGCGGCTCGATCACCAGGTCGGCGGCGGGCAGCGCGCCCGCGGACGCCTTGAGCGCGCCGTCGTCGACCATGGCGTGCACGACCATGTCGCCGGGGTGGTGCAGCTCGTAGTTGACGTGCACGCCCGTCGCGGCCTCCTCCTGGAAGGTCGTGTATAGCGAGATGATCGCGGTGTCGAGGGTGAAGACCTCGTCCGGCTTCGGGTAGGTCAGCGACCGCGAGCCCCACAGGCCGAGGTCGAGGACGATGTGGTCGAGCTCGGTGCCGTACTCGGTCAGCTCGTAGACGATGCCGCCGTCCAGCTGCGACAGCACGCGCCGCCGGACCACGCCCGACTCTTCGAGCTCGTTGAGGCGGGAGGTCAGGATGCTCACCGGGATGCGTGGCAGGGTGAGCTGCAGGTCGGTGAACCGCTTCGGGCCGAGCATGAGGTCCCGGACGACGAGCAGCGACCAGCGCTCGCCGACGATCTCGAGCGCCCGGGCCAGGCCGCAGAACTGTCCGTAGGTGCGAGCAGAGGTAGGCATACTCGGGTCCTCACTATGTCTCGGGGTGCCAGACCGGGCACCACCCCCCGAATCGCGCAGGGCCGCGAGGTCGGTTACGGTGCCCCGTGACGCACCAATCCGGCGCGGGCGTCGCTGTCTACGGTGACGGTTCAGCGCGGTGCACGGCCAGTGAGTCCCGCACCGCCGCGCCATGCGTTTCCCACATCGGCCCATGCGTTTTGCATGACTTCTCCGTGTTTGCCGCACTGGTTGAGTAGACCTCGCGTGGAGCAGGATTCAGATTCTCGTCCCGCCCCACCCGGCTACCGGCAGGAGAGCCCATGCGCACGACGGCTGTCAACGCACGGGTCCCGGAAGACGGCGGCGCGGTGCCGACGCGGGCCCCCGCCTTCCGCCGGCACCTCCGCGCCGAGGTCAGGGCGGGCAAAGGGGCGTACCTGTTCTCCGAACAGGGCGTGATCGCGATGCGCGGGGCGAAGATCGAGTCGCTCGCGGCGCTGCTGGACGGGACCCACGACCTCGACGGGCTGCTGCGCGACCGGCCCGGCGGGATGGCCCCGGAAGAGGTCGCCGCGCTGCTGGCGCAGCTGGTCGACGCCGGTCTGGTGACGTTGCGCAGCCAGGGAGAAGACGACCGGGCCGGCGACGAACGCGCGCTGGCCTACTGGGACGCGTGCGGCGTGGACGCCGACCTCGTCGCCGCACGGCAGGGCACCGTGCGGCTGACGGCGGTCGGGGACAGCGCCGACGGCGTCGACCCCGGCGCGGTCGAGCGGGCGCTCGCCGGTGCCGGGCTCGGGGTGGTGCGCGCCGACGCCGGGGCCGCCGACCTGTCGGTCGTGCTGTGCGCCGACTACCTCGACCCGCGGCTGGCCGAAGTCGACGCCGAACACCGGCGGGCCGGGCGGCCGTGGCTGCTGGCGCGCCCGTTCGGCGCCCAGGTGTGGATCGGCCCGGTGCTGCAGCCGGAAGGCGCCTGCTGGCACTGCCTGACCCACCGGCTGTGGGGCCACCGGCACGCCGAAGCGTGCGTGCAGGAGGAGCTGGGCCACGCCGGCCCGGCGCGCCGCCCGATGCCGGCGTTGCCGCCGCTCACCTCGGCCGCGGCGCACCTCGTGGCGCTGGAAGCGGCCAAGTGGGTGGCCGGCTACCGCTACCACGGCCAGCAGTGCGTGTGGACGCTCGACACCCTCGACCTGCAGGGCCGCCTGCACGAGCTGCGCCGCCGCCCGCAGTGCCCGGGCTGCGGCGACCCGTGGCAGGTGGCGTGGCGCTCGGTCCGGCCGGTGACGCTGCAGCCGGCGAAGAAGGCGACCACCGGCGGCGGCGGGCACCGCACGGCGACGCCGTCGCAGATGCTCGAGCGGCACCGGCACCTGATCAGCCCGATCACCGGGATCATCAAGGAGATCCAGCCGGACCCGGCCGCGCCGCCGTTCGCCAACGCCTACCGCTCCGGGCCCAACGTCGCCCGCGGTATCACCGGGATGGCCGCGCTGCGCGCCGGGCTGCGCTGCGAAAACGGCGGCAAGGGCGTCAGCCCGCTCGACGCGGAGGTCAGCGCGCTCTGCGAGGCGGCGGAACGCTTCTCCGGCAACTTCCAGGGCGACGAGCTGCGCATCCGCGGCTCCTACGACGAGCTGGAGGACGAAGCCGTCCACCCCAACGCCTGCATGCTCTTCGCCGGGCGGCAGTACGCCGACCGCGAGGCCTGGAACCGCGCGCACGCCGACTTCCAGCACGTCCCCGAGCCGTTCGACACGTCGGCCCGCACCGACTGGACGCCGGTGTGGTCGCCGTCCGGGCGCCGCCGCCTGCTGCCGACGTCCTACCTCTACTACGGGACCCCGCGGGTGAGCGCGGCGCGCGGGGTGCGCGCCGATTCGAACGGCGCGGCGGCGGGCAGCAGCCTGGAGGACGCGATCCTGCAGGGCGCGCTCGAGCTCGTCGAACGCGACGCCGTGGCGCTGTGGTGGTACAACCGCACGCCGGTGCCGGGCGTCGACCTCGCCTCGTTCGCCGACGCGTGGCTCGAGGAGATGGCGGGCAACTACGTGGCGATCGGCCGCGAGCTGTGGGTCCTCGACGTGACCTCCGACCTGGGGATCCCGGTGGCCGTCGCGCTTTCGCGGCGGACCGACGGGCCGCACGAGGACATCATGATGGGCTTCGGCGCGCACCTCGACCCGCGGATCGCGGTGCGCCGCGCGGTGACCGAGCTGAACCAGATGCTGCCGGTCGTGCGGGAAGGCGGCCGCGGCCTCGACGACCCGGACGCGCGGCGCTGGCTCGCCTACGCGACCGTCGCGAACCAGCCGTACCTGCGACCGGCGGCCGGGCAGCGGATGCGGACCGCGGCGGACTTCCCGTTCGTCAACCGGCCCGACGTCCGCGACGACGTCGAGGCGCTGGGCAAGGTGTTCGACCGTGCGGGCCTGGAGCTGCTGGTGCTCGACCAGACCCGCCCGGACGTCGGGATTCCCGTGGTCAAGGTGCTCGTGCCCGGCCTGCGCCCGTTCTGGGCCCGGTTCGCGCCCGGCCGCCTCTTCGACGTCCCGGTCGCGCTGGGCCGGCTCGAGGCGCCGACTCCGTACGAGCGGCTCAACCCGTTCCCGATGTTCCTCTGAGCGTCCCGTGGGAAGCTCGGTTTTCGCAGTTCGCTTGAGGAGTTCCGCCTTGCCTGCACACCGCCAGGAGGGGATCCCGGAGACCGTCCGGCTCTGGTCCCTCACCGAAGACACCCTGCTGGAGGCGGGGGACGACGACACGATCGTCGCCATCACCTGGTGGGGTGAGTACGAGCTGGCGGGCATCCCCGGTCCGGTCCGTGAGTCGCTCGGCCGGATGGTGCTCGGCCCGGTCTCGATGGGCAACCTCGCCTCGTCGGCCAGCGGTGGCACCGAGGCCTGGGCGGGGGCGCTGCGCAAGGCGCTGAACCGGTTGTCCGGCTCCGTCGTGCATTCGCTGGCGCTCAACGACGGCCGCGGGCCCCTGCTTTCGGCGATCCCGGTGACGCAGTTCCCGGTCTTCCCGAGCGATCCGGTGCAACCGGGCCGGCTCATCAAGCTTTCGCGGTTCTCGGCCATGCGCCCGGACGGCGGCGGGCTGCTGCTCGAATCGCCCCGCGCCCGGTACCGCGTCGCGCTGCTGCGCCCGGCGGCGGTGACCGTCGCGTCGTCGCTCGCCCGGCCGGTCACCGTCGCCCAGGTCGCCGAGACGACCGGGCTGACCGAAGCGGTGGTGGCCGACATCGCGGCGTTCCTGGTGTCCGCCGGCGTGGTGCTCGCGGCCGACGACTGGGCGGAGTTCGCCGAGGACGGCGACGACGACCTCGCCGCCTGGTCGCCCGACGACCTGATGTTCCACGCGCGCAGCCGGACGTGGCAGAAGGGCGGGTCCTCGGAACCGGGGCCGCGCCGCACCGGCGCCGAGCCGCCGGTGGTCAAGCCGATCACGGCGGGCCCGACCTTCCCGTTGCACCGCCCCGACCCGGCGGTGCTCAAGGCGGCCGACCCGACGCTGAGCTCGCTGCTCGAAGAAGACCACCTGTGCCCCGAGGTCACCGAGCGCGCGTTGTCGGCCGAGCAGATCGGCGAGTTCCTCTTCCGCGCCGCGCGGGTGCGCTCGATCGGGCCGACGTACCTGCCCGGCGGGCCCGGCCACGAGGCGTCCCAGCGGCCGTACTTCAGCGTCGCCTGCCTGTACGAGCTCGAAATCTACGTCGCCGTCAACCGGTGCGCGGGCCTCGGGCGCGGGATCTACCACTACGACCCGCTGTGGCACACGCTGACGCTCATCAACGACGACGCGGTGGCGCTGGACGGCATGCTGGACCTGGCGATGATCGGTGCCGGCAGCCACCGCAGGCCGTCGGTGCTGCTGACGATGACCGCGCGGATGTCGCGGATCGCGTGGGTGCTCGGCAGCGCCGCGTACGCGACGACCCTGCTGCACGTCGGCGCGCTCCAGCAAGTCCTGTACCTCACGGCGAAGGCGATGGGCCTCGCCGCGCACGCCGTGCCGGTCGACGCCGGCGACCGCGTCGACCGCTCGCTGAAGCTGGAGTGGCCCGCCGAAGTGAGCGTCGGCGAGTGCGTCCTCGACTTCCCCGGGGTCGGTTGACCCCTGAATCCGGTGGGCCGCCCTGTTACCTTGGAGTCACTGGGGTGCGGGGTGACGCGGGAGGGGCCGTGGTTTATCCGGTGCGGGTGCGCGGTGCACGGCTTCGGAAGCGGACCGCGCCGCTCGCGGGCGAGCGGCGGGAATCCCGCGCGCTCGTGCTCGGCGCGCAGGCCGTGGCCGCCGTCGGGGTGGCCGTGCTGGCCGCACTGCCGGTGCTGACCGGTGCCCAGCCCTGGTTCCTCAAGCCGATCGCGCTGGTGTGCGCCGCGGGGCTGGTGGCCGGGCACCTCGCCTGGTTCGCCCGCGGCCGCGTCCGGCGCCCGTGGCTGGCCCTGACCGTGCAGGCCGTGCTGGGATTCGGGCCGTTGCTGGCGCTCGGGGAGCCGTGGAGCACGGCGGGCGGCTTCTTCGCCGGTGGGCTGCTGCTGGTGTCCCCGCCGGCCAGGGCGGTGCCGTGGGCGCTGCTCGCGTGCGTCGTGGCGGGAGTCGTTTCGGCGCTGCCGGGCTGGCCGGCCGGATTGCTCGACGCGGGGGTGGGGAGCGCGGTGTCGGCCGGGGTGGCGGCGCTGTCCCTGTTCGGGCTCGCGACGGCCGCGCGGGTGGTCGCCGGGCGGGCGGAGGAGGTGTGCGAGCTGAAGCGCCGGACCATCGCCGAGGAACGCATGCGCTTCTCCCGAGACCTCCACGACCTGCTGGGATTGAGCCTTTCGGCCATCACCCTCAAGGGTGAACTCGTCGACCGCATGGTGCCCGGCAAGCCGGAGCTGGCCAAGGCGGAACTGGCGGAGCTGCTGGTGATGTCCCGGCGCGCGCTGGCCGACGTCCGCACGATCGCGGCGGGCTACCGCGAACTGTCCCTGGAAGAGGAGTGCCGCGCGGCGGCGGACGTGCTGAGCGCGGCGGGCACCCGCGTGACGGTCGCCCGCTCCGGCATCGGCGAGCTGCCGCCGCCGGTGGCCACGACGCTGGGGACGGTGCTGCGCGAAGGGGTGACGAACGTGGTGCGCCACAGCACGGCGAGCTGGTGCGCGTTCTCGGTGAGCACCGAGGACGGCACGGCCTGGCTGGAGATCGTCAACGACGGCGCGGGCGGCGCCGGCGGCGGTGGTGGTGCGGGTTCGGGCGCGGGACTGCGGAACCTGGGCGACCGCGTGGCGGCGATGAACGGGACGTTGACGACGGAAGTGAGCCAGGACGGCACCCACCGCCTGCTGGTGGCGATCCCGGTCGGGTCGGTGCGCAGGGAACGCCCGAAGGCGAGCTGAGGCCGGCGGCCCGGCCTGCGCGGTGCCGGGCGGCTCGGTGGTCGCCGGGCTCGCTCACGCGCCCCCGATGTGGCGTTCGGTGCGTTGGACGCAACCAACGCCACATTGGGGCGCTCGCGGCTGGGCGCGGAGCGGGTGCGGGCGGGTGCGGGGCGCAGCGGAGCGGGCGGGTGCGGGCGCAGCTGGGCCAGGCGGAGCGGGGTGGGCGAAAGCGCTTTCCGGGACCGGTGCGGTCAGAGCCACTCGGCTTCGGTGGCGATGCGGATCGCGTGGACCCGGTTGCGGGCGTTCAGCTTCGTCACCACCGCGGCCAGGTAGTTGCGGACCGTGCCCGCCGACAGGAACAGCTCGGACGCGATGTCGGCCACCGTCCGCCCGCGTGCTGCCAGTGACAGGATCTCGATCTCGCGCGGGGTCAGCGGGCAGTCGTCGGTTTCCCAAGCGGCCAGCGCCAGTTCACTGTCGATGACCCGGCGTCCGATCGCGACCGAGCGGACCGCGTTCGCCAGCTTGTCCGACGGCGCGTCCTTGAGCAGGAAGCCGTTCACCTTGGCGTCCAGCGCGCGGCGCACCGTGCCCGGGCGGCCGAGGCTGGTCAGGATCAGTGTGTGGACGTCCGGCAGGCTCTCGTGGATCTCGATGGCGGCGGACAGGCCGTCCTTGCCCGGCAGGTCGATGTCGATGATCGCGACGTCGGGCTGGGCCGCCTTCGCGGCGGGCAGGATCTGGTCCCCTGTTGACACCTCGGCCACGACCTCGATGTCGGATTCGAGGTTCAGCAAGGCGACGAGCGCGCCGCGGACCATGTGCATGTCCTCGGCCAGCAACACCTTGATCACGACGGTACCTCGCACCCCAGTCCGACGACTCCGAACAGTAATTGTACGCCATTGCCCCGCACCGCCGGAGTTTCGCGGAAGTGAAACCCGGATCGCGCACCGGAGGAGAATGCCCCCTCAATTCCCGCGCGCTTACCCGAGATAGGCACTTACCCGCAATCCCGCGGCCGATGACGGCACGTTGGGCCGAACGGCCGCGGGTGCTCCCCAGTACCCCACGCCGCCCGCACCCCGGCGGGCGGCGGCTTCCCCAGTGACTCCCCAGTGCGTGCTTCAGCTCGCCAGCGAGCGCGAAACGGCGGCCTGGCGCAGGTCCGGGAGGGCCAGCAGGACCGGCGGGTCGAAGCCGTGGCGCGGGCGCAGCCGGACGTCGGCCAGGCTCGCCGTGACGCCGCGCTGGATGGTCACCGGGCCGGTGAGGCCGGTGAACGGCCGCAGCCCCTGGTTGCCGTCCAGCGGGCAGCTGCCGAACGCGTGGGTCAGCACGTACCACGACCCCAGCGGAACGTCTGCCAGCGCGTACGGCCCGGGACCGGGCACGACGACGTGCCGGGCGGGGGTACCCTCGGCGATCCGGGCGCTGAAGAGCCCGATGAACACCGGCCCGACGTCGGCCGGCGAGGAAAGGCGCAGCTGCCCGCGCACCGTGGCACCCGAGCCCGGCTCGGCCTGCCGGTCGGCGATCCGCGGCGCCATGCCGTGCAGCTGGCGGTAACCGGACGGCGAGACGCCGACGCTGCCGCTGAACCGCGCGCTGAAGGTGCCGACGCTGTTGTACCCGACCTGGTGGCTGATGTCGGCCACCGAGATGACGGTGGTCGCGAGCAGGCGTTTCGCCTCCGCCAGCCGCAGCGCCGAGAGGAACCGGCCGGGCGAGAGCCCGGTGACCCGCAGGAACACGCGGGTGAAGTGGAACTTGCTGAACATGGCCGCGCGGGCGAGGTCGTCGATCGTGAGCCGCTCGCCCAGGTTGTCTCGCATGGTCACGATCGCTCGCGCCACAGCTTGCCGGACGATCTCATCCATGGTGGGCCGTCCTTCCGGTCGAGGATGCCGCCCGATCGCCCGCCGAAGCAGGCACCCGGTGCGGGAATTGATTTCGACTAAAACTGTAGATCCGCCGCCGTCTACTTCTTAAGTGCTCTGTGCACCGGTCGACGTGGATTTCACCGGTGGTCGACATGCGTTTTGCACATGCCCTGTTTGTGGGGGTTCGGGGCGGGTAGCCGACGTGCACCGGACGTGTGTCACCCGTGACGGTGATAGCAAAGCGCAGCCAGGCGACCGCGCTTCGTCACGAAATCGGTGTGCTCAGCTCCCGATTCGACTTCTTGTTAGGCCGTTCGGAGTCCGCTCCGGAACCGCACGGACCATGTGTAAGCCACAGCGCCCCGATGATGCGGGCACTGGCTGTCGTTGCGTCCGTCGGCGACGATTTATGGCACGTGAAGCATTCATCTTCGCCACTGGGAGCAAAAAATGTCCGCACAGGTTTCTGCTGACGTCCGCGCACTTTTCGCCGATATGGGTATCGAGTTCGAGAAGGCCGCGACCGATCTGGCCATCGACCGCTTCGAGCAGTGGAGCAACCGCGGCGCCGACCTCCGTCCCGTCATGGGCACCATCTGCAACATGGACCTCCTCGAAGCCGCCTGAGGTCTGTTTGCGCAGTTCCTGACGGTGCCGAGCCGGTCTCGACGGATGCCTCCCGTGTCCGCTGCGACCGGCTCGTCGCATGTGGAGGGCCCGAGTGTCCACACTCGCCGGCTGGTGACTTTCCCACCGAACCGCCGGTACGCTCGTCACGGCCGGTAGCCGTCCGGTCGCGAGCTGGCATTTTTAACCTGGTACTTACCTGGTGCGGAGTATTCCCGCCGCGGTGACGGCAAAGTGGTGCCCGAATGGTGCAACCGATTCGTCAAGCAGAATGTTTAACTGAGCTTCTGGGGAATCGTGAGTGCGGAGGCACCCGTGATCAGAGTGCTGGTTGCCGAGGACATGCACATCGTGCGGGGCGCACTGGTCGCCCTGCTGCGGCTGGAGCCCGACATCGAGGTCGTCGCGGAGGTCGCCTCCGGGCTGGAGATCCTGCCCACCGCCAGGGCCAAGCAGGCGCAGGTGGCGGTCATCGACATCGACCTGCCGGGCAAGGACGGGCTCACGGCGGCCGGTGAGCTGCACGAACAGCTGCCGGAGTGCCGGACGCTCATCCTGACCAGCCTGGGCAGACCGGGGACGCTCCGGCGCGCGCTGGACGCCAAGGTGGGCGGGTTCCTGCTGAAGGACGCACCGCCCGACAAGCTGGCCAACGCCGTCCGCGGGGTCCTCGCGGGCCGCCGCATGGTCGACGGGGACCTGGCGCTGGCGGCCTGGGACACGGTGGACTGCCCGCTCACCGGCCGCGAGCTGGACGTGCTGCGGATGACCGCGCAAGGCTACGGAACCGTCGAAGTCGCCGCGCGCCTGTACCTGTCCGCCGGCACGGTCCGCAACTACCTGACGACCGTCGTCGCGAAGCTCAACGCCCGCAACCGGGTCGACGCCATCCGCATCGCCGAGGAGTCCGGCTGGCTCTGAGTCGCGGAATACTGGTCTGGACCATAAAGGTACAGACCAGTATTCCCGTGGTTCAGACCGGTACGACCGCGCGCAACCGGAAGCGGCCGTCCGGCTCGACCCCGGCGGTGAGTTCGCCGCCGAGGTCGGCCACCCGGTGCGACAGGTTGCCGATCCCGCTGCCCGGCGAGGTGTCCCGCGACGCGACGACGACGTCCGGGCGCCGCGGTGCGGGCACCACCGGCTCTTCCCCGGCCGCGTCCGGCGCTTGAGGACGGTCGGGGCGGGTCCCGTTCCCGGTGCGCTCGACGCCGTCGTTGACGATGTCGAGGCAGATCCCGTTGTCCGTGCGGCGCATGGCGATCTCGCAGCTCTCGACCCGGCTGTGCCGCAGCACGTTCGTGACGCCTTCGCGCAGGACGACGGCGAGCACCGTCCGCACCGGCATCGGCAGGTCGTCCTCGAGCATCTCCATCCGCACCCGGACGTCGGCGGCCACCAGCACGGACTTCGCGGTGCGGGACTCACTGTCGAGGGACAGTTCGCGGTAGCCGCTGGCGACCGACCGGACGTCGGAAAGGGCTTGCCGCGTCAGGCCGAGCACTTCGGTCAGCTCCTCGGCGGCGCGGTCGCGGTCCAGCGGCAGCACCCGCGCGGTCAGCTCGCTCTTCAGCGCGATCGCCGACAGGCTCATGCCGAGCAGGTCGTGCAGGTCGCGGGCGAACCGCAGCCGTTCCTCGGCCAGCGCCATCTCGGCCAGCCGGCGCCGGGTGCTGTCGAGCTCGGCGACCAGCCGCACCAGCCACAGCAGCCCGAACACGGCCAGCCCGGTCATCACGGTCGCGGCGGTGTAGTAGACCGTCGAGATGACGTCCGCGCCGGAGAACCGCTGGATCTCGGCGTAGACGGCGATGTTCACCGCGAAGAACGCCCAGCCCGCCACCGGCGGCAGGACCAGCAGCCCGCTGCCGATCAGCAGCCCGGGCACGCTGACCCAGTTCGCGCCCAGCGGCAGCAGCGGCAGGTAGGTCAGGCAGATCTGGACGAACAGCATGCCGTAGCTCTGCCCCGACCGCAGTTGCGTCGACGGCCGGTTGAAGTACGAGAACTGCAGGGCCAGCAGCGCCAGCACGCAGCCGACCACCAGCGTCACCTGCCACGCCTGGGTGGTCAGCTGGAGCACGTGCACGGTCGCGCCGCACCCCATGATGGCCATGCACGCCGGCAGCAGCCAGCGGATCCGCTTCGACTCGCTCGTGCCCTGCCGCTCGGTCTCGCGGTCGGCGGAGCCCACCGTCCGGTCGGCCACCGGGAGGTCGACGCGCAGCCGGAAGCGGCCGTCCGCGCCGGCCTTCACGGTCGCGGTGCCGCCGAGCGCGGCGACCTCGTCGGGCAGGGCGGTCAGCTTGCTGTCCGGGGCGAGCGCCACGTCGTCCGCCGTCACCCCGTCGTTGACGATCTCGAGGGTGACCTTGCCGTCGTGGTGCCGGACGTCGATCTCGCAGTGCTCGACTTCGCTGTAGCGCAGGACGTTCGTGACACCTTCGCGCAGCACCCGCGCGAGCAGCGTGCGGGCCTGCACGGGCAGGTCGCCCTGGTCCAGGTGGATCTGCACGGCGATGTCGGAGGCCGACAGCAGCGTCTCGGCCGTCCGGGACTCCTTCTCCAGCGACAGCTCCCGGTAACCGTGGGAGACGGCCCGGACGTCGGAGAGGGTGCGCTGCGCGGTGGCGGTGATCTCGGCGAGCTCGGCCTTGGCGCGCTCGGTGGACTTGCGCATCAGCCGGTGCACCAGCTCGCCCCGGAGCGCGATCGCGGACAGGCTTAGCCCGAGCAGGTCGTGCAGGTCTCGGGCGAAGGCCAGCCGCTGCTCGGCGACCGCGCGCTGGGCCAGTTCGGTGCGGGCCTGGTGCAGTTCGTTGACCAGCCGGACGAGCCGGGCCAGCAGGTAGAACAGGAAGCAGTAGAAGGCGGCCGCGAGCCCGTTGTAGATGGCGGACAGCGGCTCGGCGTCGAAGATCCAGTAGACGAAGACGACGCTGAGGCAGACCGTGACGAGCGTGGGCCACGCCCACCGGGGCGGCAGCACGAGCAGCGCCGCGCCGCCGACGAAGTCCGGCATGTCCGCCCAGTAGACGCCGAAGGTCAGGATGGGGAGGTAGGCCAGGACGACGACGACGGCGAGCAGGACCCGGCTGGTCGCCGAGTCGAGCTGGGCGCTCGGCCGGCTGAACCACAGCAGCTGGATCGCGAGCAGGCCGGCGACGGCGGCGATCGCGTACACGGCGTGCCAGCCGTCGACCGACGTCGGCAGCAGGTTCACCACGCCGACCACACCGAACCCGGCGACCACGACGACGACGATCGCCGCCGCCAGGTAGGTGGCCAGCCGTGGCCGCCGGTCCGCCGCGGTCGTGCCGCGGGGCTCGGCGGTCGCTGAGCGCCCGGTGGGCGGCTCGAGTGCGGCGACCGGAGACATCAGTGCGGGCCCCCCGGAGTCTGCGCGGCGGCCGGTCCGCTCGGGAGGCCGGAACCTGGACGCGGTGTGCATGGCGTGCGGTAGATCCTAACTCACGGGAGCGCGCCGAAAAGGGTGCGAAAGCGCGCGGAACGGGCCCGGTGGCCCCTTCGGACACCGGGAATCGGAGGTGACGGCCAGGTCAGCGGCCGTCCGGTGCGGGCGGGAACCCGAACGCGTGTGCGAGCAGGCCGAGGAAGTCGAGGCGGGGCACGGCGACCGACCCGGTGTGCAGCACCGAACCCTGCGCCAGCCGGAAGAAGCTCAGCCCGGACTCGTCGTCGTCCCACGAGTCGCTGCCCGCGGCACCGGGGATGTGGCGGGTCGCCGGGAAGTCGTCGGTGAACCGGGTGCCCGCGGCCGAGAACGCGGCGACGTCCCAGCCGAGGTGCCGCCGGTACTGCTCGACCTTGGCGTAGGGCGCGCGGGAGACCAGCACCAGCCGCAGGCCCGGGTCGTCCAGCGCCGCCGCGACGTCGGCGGCGGGCAGCAGGTCGGCGGGTCCGCTGTGGTCGGCCATCGGGTGGTGCACGGCCAGGCGCTGGTGACCGCCGAACAGCCCGGCCAGCGAAACGCGGCCCCGCGAACCTTCGAACAGGTACTCGGCCCCGGCGACTACGCGGGGGCGGTCCAGCTCCGGCACGGTCAGCTCCGTCATGACTCGTCCTCCCTGGCTTGGTCCCACAGCGGATTGTGAGCCGGTGCCGGGGCACGAGCCCAGCGTTCGGCCCGTGAACCGCAACCTAGGAGACGCGGGCGGCGTGTCGCTGCCGGTGGGGCCCGACGTGCCGGTCCGGGCGGGCGACCCTAGGCTCGGCCCATGGCACGCTATTTCGACCTGCACCCGGAGAACCCGCAGAAGCGGTCGCTGGGCCAGGTCGTCGAGATCCTCCGCGGCGACGGGCTGATCGCCTACCCGACCGACTCGTGCTTCGCGCTCGGCTGCCGGCCGGGCAACCGGGACGGGCTCGACCGGATCCGCAGCATCCGCAAGCTGGACCACCGGCACCACTTCACGCTGGTCTGCCAGGACTTCGCCCAGCTGGGCCAGTTCGTCATCGTCGACAACGCGGTGTTCCGCGCGATCAAGGCGGCGACGCCGGGCAGCTACACGTTCATCCTGCCCGCCACCAAGGAGGTGCCGCGGCGGCTGATGCACGAGAAGAAGAAGACGGTCGGCGTGCGCATCCCCGACCACCGCGTCACCCAGGCGCTGCTGGCCGAGCTCGGCGAACCGCTGCTGTCGAGCACGCTGCTGCTGCCCGGCGAGGGCGAGCCGATGACGCAGGGCTGGGAGATCAAGGAAGAGCTGGACAACGTCCTGGAAGCGGTCCTGGACTCGGGCGACTGCGGCGTGGAGCCGACGACGGTCGTGGACTTCTCCTCGGGGGAGGCGGAGATCCTGCGCGTCGGCGCGGGCGACCCGGCCCCCTTCGAGTGACGCCCGGCTGAGCCTTGCGCGGCCGGGTCGTGAGTGAGGAACAGTGTTCTAACCCTGTTTCCCACTCACGACCGGCGGCGGTCAGCTCTCCAGCAGCTCCAGCCATTCGGCCGTGTGCCGTCCGGTGAACGCCAGGTCCAGGTCCTCGGCGAAGCGGCGGCCGGTCACCAGCAGGCAGAAGTCCTCCGCCGGGCCGCTCACGCGGTCGGTCGCGTTCTCCGGGCCGAAGTCCCAGCGCGCTCCCGATGGGGCCACCAGCTCGAAGCGGAACGGCTTCGCCGGTGGCGTCTCCTGGTGGCGCCGGTAGGCGCGGTCCCTGGTCCGGACGCCGTAGTAGGCGACGTGGCCGATGGAGTCGTCGCGCTGGGGCTGGACGCCGAACAGGTCGGCGATGTCCTGGCCGCCGGCGAAGACCTCGGTCAGCACGGCCGCGGCCAGGACCGACGGGCGCAACGGACCGTCGCTCCACGGCAGCTCCGGCTCCGGTGGTGCCGAAGCCAGCAGGGCGTTGGCCTTCCGCTGCTCGATCAGCCAGACCAGGATCGCCTCGTCGAGCGAGTCGTAGGAGATCTGCGGCGTGACGCCGAACGCGCCGGGGTTCTCCACGCTGAGCCGGACCAGCCGGGCGGTCGACGTCAGCCGGGCGAAGTGCCCGGTGATGTTCGGGCCGGGACCGTACCCGTGGCGCTCGGCCAGTTCGGCCAGCGCCTCCGTCTCGGTCTGCAGGTCCGTGAACACGTCGGCCATCGGTGCCACCCTCCTGGGTCCGGGACTGCCCGGATCCAGGCTGGCAGCCGGGCGCGTGGGGGCTCCACTCCGCGGTTGCGACGTCGGCCTCGGCTATGTTCGAGGCGCACGGACGAAGGGAGCGGGCGTGAAGTACCTGCTGGCGATGTACCTGAACCCCGACGTGATGGCGGGCCTGTCCGAGGCCGAGATGGACACCATCATGACCGGGCACCAGGATTTCATCCGCACGATCAGGGAATCCGGCGAGATGATCAGCACGCAGGCGCTCGGCGCGGTCGCCGACAGCTCCGTCGTGCGGGTGCGCTCGGGCCTGCCGGCGGTCACGGACGGGCCGTTCGTGGAGTCCAAGGAGTTCCTGGCCGGGTACTACCTCGTGGAGTGCGCGAGCAAGGACCGCGCGGTCGAGCTCGCGGCGATGATCCCGGACGCCGCGATCGAGGGCCTCGGCATCGAGGTGCGCGAAGTCGTCTTCTTCGCCGACGCCGAAACCGAAGTCCCCATGGCGTGACCGGCGTCGCCGAGGTCCTGCGGCCGCTGGTGCCGCAGGTGCTGGGCGTGCTCGTCCGCCGCTACGGCCAGTTCGACGCCTGCGAGGACGCCGTCCAGGAGGCCCTGCTCGCGGCGAGCGAGCAGTGGCCGGCCGAGGGGGTGCCGGACAACCCGCGCAGCTGGCTCGTCACGGTCGCGACCCGGCGGCTCACCGATCTCTGGCGCAGCGAAAGCGCCCGGCGGCGCCGGGAAGAGACGGTCGCCGTGCGCGAGCCCGCCGCGGTCGTCGCAGGCCCCGGCGAAGAGCGGGCCGCCGACTCCGACGACACGCTGACGCTGCTGTTCCTCTGCTGCCACCCCGCGGTTTCGCCGCCTTCGCAAGTGGCACTGACGCTGCGTGCGGTCGGCGGCTTGACGACGGCGCAGATCGCGAGCGCGTTCCTGGTGCCCGAGGCGACCATGACGCGCCGCATCACCCGCGCGAAGGAGAGCATCGCGGCGGCCGGCTCGACGTTCGGCGAACCTTCGCCCGCCGACTTCCCGGAGCGGCTGCGCGTGGTGCTCCAGGTGCTGTACCTGATCTTCAACGAGGGCTACACGGCGACGTCGGGGGAGAACCTGCTGCGCGTCGAGCTGGCGGCGGAGGCGATCCGGCTGACGCGCGCGGTGCGCGAGCTGGTCCCGGGCGAGGGCGAAGTGGCCGGGCTGCTGGCGCTGATGCTGCTGACGGACGCGCGGCGGGCGGCGCGCACCGGCCCGGACGGCGAGCTGGTCCCGCTGCCGGAGCAGGACCGCACCCGCTGGGACGCGGCGATGATCGCCGAAGGCGTCGAGCTGGTGCGTGCCGTGCTCGGCCGCGGCCCGATCGGGCCGTACCAGGTGCAGGCGGCGATCGCGGCGCTGCACGACGAAGCGCCGAGCACGGGAACGACGGACTGGCCGCAGATCGTCGAGCTGTACGGCGTGCTGGGCGAGCTCATGCCGGGCCCGGTGGTGGCGGTGAACCGGGCGGTCGCCGTCGCGCAGGTTTCGGGCCCGGAGGCGGGCTTGGCGCTGCTGGACGGGGTCGACGTCGCCCACCGGTCCGACGCGGTGCGCGCGCACCTGCTGGAAGAAGCGGGCCGCGCGGCGGAAGCGCGGGAGTGCTACCTCAGGGCGGCGAACCGGACCGGGAGCGGCCCGGAACGCCGTTACCTGCGGGCGAAAGCGGACCGGCTCGGCTCGGAGTCCTGACCGGACTCCGAGCCGGCGGGTCAGCGGACCACGATGCCGGACGCCGGCTCCGGGGCCGCCGGGACGTGGAACAGCTGGGCGAACAGCTCGAGGTCCGACAGCTCGCCCTCGATCGCGATCTTGCCCGAGCGCAGCGCGGTGGGCGCGGTGAGCTGGCCGCTCATCAGGTCCAGCAGCGCCGCGCCGTGCACGGCCTTGATGACCAGGTCGGCACCGGCGAACCGGCCCTCGCCGACCTTGACCGCGCCGTCCTCGACCAAGGCGTGCACGATCATGCGGTCGTCGTAGCGGATCTCGAAGTTGATCTGGACGCCTTCCGCGCACTCGGCGCGGAACGTGGTGTACAGCGACAGGATCGCCGCGTCCAAGGTGAACACGTCGTCGGCGCCGGGGGCGTGCAGCGAGCGGGCGCCCCACAGGCCGAGGTCGAGCAGGATGTGGTCGAGCTCGCTGCCGTACTGGGTCAGCTCGTAGACCAGGCCCGCCTCCAGCTCGGCGCGGACGCGGCGGCGGATCACGCCGGTCGCCTCCAGCTCGTTCAGCCGGGCCGACAGGATGGACGGCGGGATCTTCGGCAGGCCGGCCTGCAGCTCGTCGTAGCGCTTCGCGCCGAGCACCAGATCGCGGATGATCAGCAGCGACCAGCGCTCGCCGATGAGTTCGAGCGCGCGGGCGACGCCGCAGAACTGGCCGTAGGCACGGGTGGGTGCAGTGGGCATCGAACGTTCCTCACTTCTTTCTCGGGCGATCCGACGGTTCGGCGGGTGCCGGGGAAGTCTGGGCGGATCAGCGGTGGTCGCCTTCGGAGATCAGCTCCCGGTGCAGCGTCTGCAGGTCGTCGCACGGTTCGACGCCCAGCTCCCCGGCCAGCCGGGACCGGAGTCTGCGGTAGACGGACATCGCGTCGGACCGCCGTCCGCTGCGCCCGAGCGCGCGCATCAGCTGCCCGTGCAGGGCTTCGTCGAGCGGGCTGCCCGTGGTCAGCGAACGCAGTTCGCCGATCAGCTCGCGGTGCCGCCCGCCGATGATCTCGGCTTCGATCCTCAGGTGCAGCACGCTGCGCCGCTGCTCCAGCAGTTCGGTCCGGTACGCGGACAACACCGGTCCACAGTGGACGTTCGCGAACGGCGTGCCGGACCACAGGTCCAGCGCCGCGCGGTAGGCGTCCGCGGCGGCCGAGTGGTCGCCGGCGTCCTGGTGCTCGTGACCGATCTGCTGCAGCCGGGTGAAGTCGTACGTGTCCACCTGGGCCGGGTCGATGTGGAACGTGTAACCGGATTGCTTGGTGGTCAACATCTTTTCACCGTCCCCCGCGAGCTTGTTCTGGTCGATGCACCGGCGGAGGTGGTAGACGTAGGTGTGCAGGGTGGTCCGGACCGTCCGCGGCGGGTTGTCCGACCAAAGCTCCCGGATCAGGGTGTCGATGTGTACCATCTTCCCCGGTCGCATCACGAGCACGGCCAGCAGCGCCAGCACCTTCGGCGTCGTCGGGGCGTAGTCGGTTCCCTCACGCAGCACTTCCAGCGGCCCCAGCACGGTGAAGCGGACGCCACCGGGGTCCGGCTCGTCGGTTCGCCGCTGTTCGGAGTACATGGCAGGCCTCCAGCATCATCAAAGCGTCCTCGTGCTCCCCAGGTCGTGCCGCGCGGCTCGGTGGACGGCCGAATTCCGGGCTTCTATCCGAATGTGACAGAGCCGGGCCGCCGCGGCCAGTGAGCCGCCCACCAGACTCCTCGTGCGTTAACCCCGCCCCCGCATGCGTTTCGCACGGTCCGGGTGTGCGTTGCGCATCCTCGGCCATCTGGCCGAACCAGGGGCCCGGCCCGTCCAGGGGGTCCCCGGAACGGACCAGACGGGACTCCCGGCGGACCGCGGACGATCAAGACGGCGGGTGTTGCGCACGCCCGGCCCGGGTGTTGCGCACGCCACACCCGGGTGGAATCCCCGCACCCGGGTGGGTGTCACGCGTCCGGGTTGGACGGACATCGGGATTCCTCAATCGCTCGTCGATCGATCTGCGAGATGTGGCGTCTTCCCTGGCTACAAGAGAACCAGGAGAACTGCCATCAGGGGAATTCGAGGTTTGGACTGATGATGTTGCGCTCTATAGCTGCTGTCGGGAACGACGGCGAGTTCGGTGAACCGCGCCGCGAGCCGGCGCTCGAGCGAGTGGAAAAGTCGGTCCGGCCCGCCGTCCTGCAAGCCATCTCTTCGATCCAGGAACGGTACTTCGAGCCGATCACGCTCGCGGAGCTGGCGTCGGAGGTGTTCGTCAGCCGGTTCCACTTCTCGCGGATGTTCGCCGAGGCCACCGGCGTCACGCCCGGCCGGTTCCTCACCGCCGTGCGCCTGTTCGAGGCGAAACGGCTGCTGCTGACGACGTCGCTGAACGTCTCGGACATCGTGTGCAGCGTCGGCTACAGCAGCGTCGGCACCTTCACCAGCCGGTTCTCGCGGGCGGTCGGGATGACCCCGACGCAGTACCGCGAGCCGCAGGTGGCCGAGCTGCTCGTCGCGATCTCGTCGACGTTCCAGCGGCTCCCGCCGCTGCGGACGCTGCGCGCGGCCGGCCGCAGCTGCGCCTCGCTGCAGACCGGCTCCGGCGTGCTGTCGCTGCAGCTGGACATGCCGCGCGGCTCGGCGCCGGCGGACACGCTGGTCGGGCTGTTCGCCGACCCGGTGCCCCAGTGCGGCCCGGTCGCCTTCGGCGGCATGGCCAACATGACCTCCGGCGACCTGACCATCCACGGCGTCCCGGCCGGGCGGTGGACGGCGATCGCGGTCGCCCAGCACCAGCCGGGCAACGCCGGGCCGCGCTTCTCGATCGGCTACTCGCCGGTGCAGGTGGCCCCGCACGGCCAGTCCACCGGCCGGGTCGGGCTGCGCGCTCCCGCGTCGACCGATGCGCCGATCGCGATCACGCTGGCGTCGAAGCAGTCGCCGTTCACCCAGCGGATGCTCGCCGCCCAGCGGCCGCACCTGCGCGCTGTCGCCTGATCCCCTTCGAACCTTAAGGACGACTACGACGATGTCCACTGTCATCGGAGTGCTCCGCAAGCGGGTGCTCGCTCCTTCGCTCGCCTCGGTCGGGTTCGCCGACCGCGGCTTCCCGGTCACCCACACCGACGCGACGGCCCGGCTGGAGGCGGTGCCGCAGGCGGTGGTGTGCGGGTTCGAGTGGGCCATCGAAGGGGCTTCGCTGTGGGAGATCGAGCGGCGCCTCGCGCTGATCGAGCCCGAGCAGCGCGGCTTCGCCTACGAAGGCGCCACGATGGGCTACACGATCCTCGACGCGATGCCCGGCGGCGGCCGCAACCGCACGCGCGAGCTGCTCGAAGGACCGGGCCGCCCGCACATCTTCCTGACCTACATCGGAATCGGCTTCGCGATGGCGCGGCTGCCGCGTCCACTGTGGAAGAACATCCTGCCCGAGCTGAGCGGGGTGGCTTACCACCCGGTGATGAGCTGGCTCGCCGTCGACGGCTTCGGCTTCGACCGCGCCTACTTCGACACCGAAAAGTGGGTCGGCGAGCAGGCCGAGCCACAGCCCTACCCGTGGGCGGGGCGCCCGGAGTACTTCGCGCGCGCCTTCGACCAGGGCGTCGGCCGGGCGCTGTGGTTCATCAACGGCGGCAACCCCGAAGCCGCGGCCGCCGCGGTCGGGCGGTTCGCCGAGGGGCGCCGGGCGGACCTGTGGAGCGGGGTCGGGCTCGCTGCGACCTTCGCCGGCGGGGCCGACCAGGCCGGGCTCGGCAAGCTGCGGCGGCTGGCCGGGGAGCACTACGACGAGCTCGCGCTCGGCGTGGTGTTCGCCGTCAAGGCCCGCACCTACTCCGGCTACGTCCCGGCCCACACGCACCTCGCGGCCGGCGTGCTCACCGACCTGTCGGTGCAGGGCGCGCAGAACCTCGCGGACCGCACCGAGCGGGCCGACGGCGACGACGGGCCGGAACCCGCATACGAGCTGTGGCGGCAGCGGATCCGCGACGAATTCGACGTCGCCGCGAAGCGTCGCGCGAGCTGACGCGGATTCCGCACTCGCGGAGAGGCCAGACTCGCCACGCAAATGTGGAGTAGAGCGCTGACCAGCGAATCTGTGACCGTAGAAGGCGAAGAAGCGACACCTTCCTATTCGACCCGTAAGGGGGAGAGTGCGTTGGGCAATGGTTGGCGCGCGCTCAGACGGCGCATCCTGACACCGAATGTCTCGGAGACCTCGCTGGAGAAGCGGGGGTTCCACCGGAAGAGCCCAGCCGCTCAAGAACGGCTCGAGACGGTCGGGGAGAAGTTCCTCCTCGGTTACGCACACGCGGTCGAAGCCCGGTCGGTCGGGCAGGCCGAGGAATGGCTCGAGCAGATCCCGACGCAGTTCCGCGGGTTCGCCTACGAGGGCGCGGGAATGGGGTACGGCGTTCTCGACGGGCTGCCCTTCGGCAAGAGCACCAACATCGCCGAGTTCCTGGCCGGCCCCGGTGAGAAGCACGACTACATCATCTACGTCGGGGTCGGCTGGGCGATGTGCCGGCTCCCGCGGTTCGCGTGGCCGAAGGCGTCGGCGTTCGACCCGCTGCTGCGGTGGCTGGTGCTCGACGGCTACGGCTTCCACCAGGCGTACTTCAAGACCGAGAAGTACATCCGGCAGCAGCACCAGGACCAGGGCTTCTCCTGGCCGGACCGGCGCTACGACGGCTACGCGCTGCGGGCCATCGACCAGGGCATCGGCCGGGCGCTCTGGTTCATCTGCGGCACCGACGTCGAGCTCGTGACCAAGACGATCGAGGAGTTCCCCGAGTCGCGCCACGGCGACCTGTACGCCGGGGTCGGGCTGGCCTCGACCTACGCGTGCGGCGTCACCGCAGACGAGCTGGCGGAACTGGTCGACCGGGCCGGGATCCACCACGGGCCGCTGGCCCAGGGCAGCGCCTTCGCCGCCGAGTGCCGGGTGCGCGCGGGCCTGATGATCCCGGAGACCGAAATGGCGGCCCAGGCCATCTGCGGGATGTCCGCCGAACGCGCCGCGGCCATCACGCAAGAGGTCAGGCCGGCCGTGGTCGTCGACGGTGACGACGTCCCGGCGTTCGAAACCTGGCGGCAGCGGATCGCCGAAGAAGTGCTGACCCACGGAGGGAAGAACAAATGACCGCGACCTTCGGCTGGCTGCGCAAGCAGCTGGCGGGCATCGTGGCGCTGGTGCTGATCCTCGGCCTGTTCCTGGTCGCACGGCTGCCCAGCGTCTCCGCCGCCGAACAGGACAAGCTGGCGGACCAGTTCCACTTCACCCCGATGACGATCGCGCTGCCCGCGGCCACGAAGTCGCAGTCGATCCGCACGGTGAACAAGGAGTACGAGCACATCGCCGCGTGGATCTCCTCGGTCGGCGCCGCGATCGCCATCAACGACATCAGCGGCAGCGGCAAGCCCAACGACCTCTGCCTGGTCGACCCGCGCAGCGACCAGGTCGTCATCACGCCGGCGCCGGACTCCGGCCCGCGGTACGCGCCCTTCGCGCTCGACCCCGCCCCGGCGCTGCCGACCTGGGACTACATGGCGCCGATGGGCTGCGTGCCCGGTGACTACAACGAGGACGGCCGCACCGACATCCTGGCCTACTACTGGGGCCGGACGCCGGTGTTGTTCCTGCAGAAGGCGAACGCGACCAAGTTCGACGCCTCCGCGTTCCAGCCGACCGAACTGGTGCCGGGCAACCACCGCGGCGCCGACGGCAAGTACGACGGTCCACTGTGGAACACCGACTCCGTCACCATCGGCGACTTCGACGGCGACGGCCACGTCGACATCTTCGTCGGGAACTACTTCCCGGACAGCAAGGTCCTCGACCCGAACGCCGACGGCGGCATCACGCTGAACCAGTCGATGTCGCACGCGACCAACTCCGGCGCGAAGTACATCTACCGCTGGACCGGCGCCAAGGCCGGGGCGAACCCGTCGGCGAGCTTCGTCGACGCGTCCCAGGGGATCCCGGAGAGCGCGCGGCTCGGCTGGACGCTGGCTTCCAGCGCCACCGACGTCGACGGGGACAACCTGCCCGAGCTCTACATCGCGAACGACTTCGGGCACGACCACTTCCTGTACAACAAGTCCACGCCGGGCCACGTCGAGTTCGGTGAGGTCAACGGGGTCCGCGGGATCGCCGACCCGAAGTCGAAGGTGCTGGGCCACGACTCCTTCAAGGGGATGGGCGTCGACTTCGGCGACCTGAACCACGACGGCCTCTACGACCTGTTCGTCAGCAACATCACGACGTCGTGGGGCATCGAAGAGTCGAACTTCCAGTTCATGAACACCGCCAAGGACAACGCGGACCTGACGAAGCAGTTCAAGGACGGGGTCGCGCCGTTCCACGACGACAGCGCCGAGAAGGGCACGGCGTGGTCCGGCTGGGGCTGGGACGTCAAGATCCAGGACTTCAACAACAGCGGCGAGAACCAGATCGCCCAGGCGACCGGGTTCGTCAAGGGCCAGGTCAACCGCTGGCCGAACCTGCAGGAGATCGCCACCGCCCACGACGGCCTGCTGTCCAACCCGTTCTGGTGGCCGAACGCCCGCGCCGGTGACGACATCGGTGGCGACCAGACCCTGCACTTCTTCGTGAAGAGCGCGGACGGCCGGTACGTCGACCTCGCGCCGAAGCTGGGCCTGGCGGTGCCGGTCCCGACCCGGGGCATCGCCGTCGGCGACACCGACGGGGACGGCCTGCCCGAGTTCGCGGTGGCGCGGCAGTGGGAGCAGCCGATCTTCTACCACAACGACAGCCCGAACCCCGGCAAGTTCCTGCAGCTGAAGCTGACCACCGACGCTCCCGTGGCGCCCGGCCCGCTGCCCGCGGCCGGCCAGCCCGCGATCGGCGCCCAGGTCACCGTGACGACCTCGGACGGCAAGAAGTACCTCGGCCGGGTCGACGGCAGCAGCGGCGAAGCCGGCCGGCGCAGCTTCGACATCCAGATCGGTCTCGGCCACGACGTCAGCGGCCCGCTCGACGTGCACCTGCAGTGGCGGGACCGGACCGGGCAGCTGCGGACGCAGGACCTGAAGCTCGAACCCGGTTGCCACATGTACCAGCTGGGCTCCACGGCGAAGGAAGCGATGTGACATGGCCACCCCGACTCTGACCAAGGTGGACAGCGCGCCACCGAAGCGGACCAACAAGGTCATCACCGCGTTGCGGCGCTTCGCGATCTCGATCACGATCTTCAACATCATCGGCTACACGGTCCTCGGCTTCGAGCAGCCGTGGCTGTACCCGTTCGTCGCGCTGGCGACCGCGTACACCACCGAAATCCTGCTCGAGATCATCAACGCCCGGGTGACGCACCGCGACGTCCGGTTCAAGGGCAACGGCTTCAAGGGGCTCGTGGAGTTCCTGCTGCCGGCGCACATCACCGGTCTCGCGCTGAACATGCTGACCTACGTCAACGACCAGATCCTCGTGATGATGTTCGGCGTCGTCGTCGCCGTCGGCGCGAAGTGGGTGCTGCAGGCTCCGGTGTACGGCCGGATGCGGCACTACATGAACCCGTCGAACTTCGGCATCACGATCATCCTGCTCGTGTTCCCGTGGGCCAGCATCGCCCCGCCGTACCACTTCACCGAGCAGATCCCCACCTGGGGCGGCTGGCTGATCGTCGGCATCATCCTGGTGTCGGGCACGGTGCTCAACGCGTTGCTGACCAACCGCATGTGGCTGATCCTGGGCTGGCTGAGCTTCTTCGTGGTCCAGGCCTTCGTCCGCGGGTGGATCTTCGGCACGTCGATCCCCGGCGCGCTGGCGATGGGCACCGGTGTCGCGTTCGTGCTCTACACCAACTACATGGTGACCGACCCGGGCACGTCGCCGTCGAAGCCGGCCTCGCAGTTCGCCTTCGGTTCCGGCGTGGCGCTGGCGTACGGCTTCTTCACCGCCGTGCACGTGGCGTACGGGCTGTTCCTGGCCACCGCGACCGTCTGCCTGATCCGCGGGCTCTTCCTGTGGGGCCTGCACTTCTCGAACAAGGCGCGGATCAAGTTCGAAGCCGACCAGGCCGCGCAGAAGGCGAAGCTCGAACTCGCCGCGGCACCGCCGGCCGAAGACGAGAAGCCGGGAGCCGTCGCGGCATGACCGATCCCACGGACGACACCCGGGCGGCGCGCACCGCGCCGCCCGGGCCGCCGCGCCGGGCGACGATCCGGTTGCTGAAGCAGCTCTTCACCGACCGGCTCGCGCTCATGGGCGACAACGCCGAGGCCTACGGCGACGTCGTCCGCATCGCCATCGGACCGAAGGCGATGTACCTGGTGAACCACCCGGACCTGGCCAAGCACGTGCTCGCGGACAACGCGGCGAACTACCACAAGGGAATCGGCCTGCAGGAGGCCCGCCGGGCCCTCGGCGACGGCCTGCTCACCAGCGACGGGGAGACCTGGCGCAAGCAGCGCCGGACGATCCAGCCGGTGTTCCAGCCCAAGCGGATCTCGCGCCAGGCGGGCATCGTCGCCACGCAGGTCGAGGCGCTGATCGAGCGGCTCGCCGCGCACGACGGGCCGGTCGAGATCCTGCACGAGATGACCGGGCTGACCCTCGGCGTGCTCGGCAGGACGCTGCTCGACGCCGAGCTGGGCGGGTACGAAACGCTCGGCCACTCGTTCGAGGCCGTGCAGGACCAGGCCATGTTCGAGGCGGTCACGCTGAGCATGGTCCCGCAGTGGGTGCCGCTCAAGAAGCAGCTGCACTTCCGGACCGCGCGGGAGGACCTGCGCCGGATCGCCGACGAGCTGGTCGACCAGCGACTGGCGAACCCGGTCGAGAACGGCGAAGACGTGCTGTCCCGGCTCATCGCGTCGGGTGCGGGGGACGGCGCGTCGCGCGAACGCATGCGCGACGAGCTGATCACCCTGCTGCTCGCCGGGCACGAGACCACCGCGAGCACGCTGGGCTGGGCGTTCCACCTGATCGACGAGCACCCGGAGGTCGGCGAGCGGCTGCACGCCGAAGCCGTCGAGGTGCTCGGCGACCGGCTGCCCGAGCACGAAGACCTGCGGCGGCTGACGTTCACCGTCGCGGTGGTCGAAGAGGTCATGCGGCTCTACCCGCCGGTGTGGCTGCTGCCGCGGGTCGCCCAGGCCGACGACGAGATCGGCGGGTACCACGTGCCGGCCGGCTCCGACGTCGTCGTGGTGCCCTACACGCTGCACCGGCACCCCGAGTTCTGGACCGACGCCGAACGCTTCGACCCGGACCGGTTCACCGGCGCGGAGCGGCCGCCGCGGTACGCCTACCTGCCCTTCGGGGCCGGGCCGAGGTTCTGCATCGGCAACAGCCTCGGCGTGATGGAGGCGGTGTTCGTGCTGGCGATGGCGGCGCGGGACCTGCAGCTGCGGAAGGTGCCGGGCAAGGTCGTCGACCCCGAAGCGATGCTCTCGCTGCGGGTGCGCGGCGGGCTGCCGATGACCGTGCACCGCCGGGAGCGGACGCGGCGCGCCGAAGCCGCCTGAACTCTACTGTGGACATTCGATGAGGAGGTAGGCCGGTGCAACCCGAGGCCACCGAAGAAGAACGCGTCATGAACATGACTCTCGAGGCCTACGCGGACACGATCGTGCCCGGGGAGAAGCGGTACCCCGAGGACCGGGCGATCGCCGGGGCCGCGCCCGGGCCCGGTTCGGTCGCCGCGGGCGCGCTCGAGCTGCTGAACTTCGACGCGACCGGCGTCACGGCCGGCCTGCCCTACCTCGCGCAGTCGCTCAACGACCACGCGAAGGCGTACGCGGGGGAGGTGGAGCTGGAGCTCGACCACGACGTCGCGCCGTTCGTCGCGCTGCCCTACGAGCACCGCCGCGAGCTGGTGCACCGGCTGACCACGCCCGGGCACCCGGAGAAGGACGGCTGGGTCAGCCTCGCGCTGTTCTGCAACATGGCATTCGACAGCGCCGCGCACAAGCACACCGCCGAGGCCATCCGCGAGGGGCATCCCGGCCTGCTGGCGCTGGGCTACACCGCGCCGGACGCGGACGGGTTCTGGCGGTTCCCGAAGTACGGCTACGGCCGCAAGCTGGCCGAACTCCACCCCGACACCACGCCCTCCGGGAGCCCCGCATGAGCGCCATCGAAAAGACCGACGTCGTCATCGTCGGCAGCGGTTTCGGCGGTTCGATCCCGGCCTACCACCTCGCCGCCGGCGGGGCGAAGGTGACCGTGCTGGAGCGCGGGCCTTGGCTGGCCGCGGCCGACTTCGAGCACGACTACCTGCTCGGCTCGTCCTACACCCGCGCGTTCGACTTCGTCGTCGGCGACGGGATGAGCGTGCTGGGCGGCAACTGCGTCGGCGGCGGCAGCGTGGTGTACTTCGCCGCGATGCCGCGCGCGCCGCGCTTCGTCTTCGAGCGCCACGGCAGCATCGGGCGCCGGATGTGGCCGTCGGTCATCTCCCGCGACAGCCTGGAGCCGTGGTACGACCGCGTCGACGAGTCGATCCCGGTGTCCAAACAGGACTGGAGTGACGTCTCCTACGCCGGCGGCCTGTGGGCGGCGGCCTGCAACCACTCGGGCCGCACGGCCAACCCGGCGCCGGTCGCGGTGGACAACGACACCTGCGTCAACTGCAACTTCATGATGGCGGGCTGCAAGTTCGACGCCAAGCGGTCGATGCTGACGAACTACCTGCCCGCCGCCCTGTCCCACGGCGCCGAGATCCGGCCGCTGCACGAGGTCGAACGGCTCGAGCGCACCGAGGACGGCAGCTACCGCGTCCACTTCGACATCGTGGACGAAGAGGACTACCGGGTGCACACCGGCACCGGCGTGATCGAGGCGAAGGTCGTCATCATCGCCGCGGGTGCCGGCGCGACCCCGGTCATCCTGCAGCGGTCGGAGGCGGCGCTGGGCGAGATGCCGCACGGCGTCGGCCGCTACTTCTCGGGCAACGGTGAGCGGCTCAACACCGCGATCATCGACGAGGACCGCGTCCGCGAGGTGCTCGGACTGTCCCGTGAGGACGGTCCGGTGTACTCGGCCAACCACATCGGCAAGGGCCCGACGGTCGCGAACTGGGACAAGCTCGACGGTTCGCTGCCGGAGTACGAGCGGTACTCGCTGGAGCAGCTGTACTTCCCGCCGGGCCTGGGCACGATCCTCGCGCAGGTGCCCGGTGGCGAGGAGCCGCGCTGGTACGGGGCGGAGAAGAAGGAGATCCTCAAGCAGTGGGCCAACTGGCTCACGATCTTCTTGATGACCGAGGACGACAACGAGGGTGTCTTCGGCACGCCGCCGCCGACCGGCAACGCGTACCGGATCTCCCAGCAGATGCTCGGCCGCGGCCCGCTGCGCTACGACCCGACGGAGAACACCCGCCGGGGCTGGGCGCTGGCCGACGCCGACTGCAAGGCGATCATCGAGAAGGACGGCCTGGCCAAGGTTTCGCCGTGGACCAACGACGTCGTCGGGGCGTACACGGTGCACCCGCTGGCGTCCTGCCGGATCGGCGACGACGCGGCGACGTCCGCGCTGCACCCGAACCACGAGCTGCGCAACCACCCGGGCATCTTCGTGACCGACAGCGCGTCGGTGCCGGGTGCGCTGACGGTCAACCCGGCGATGACCATCGCGGCACTGGCCGAGCGCTCGATCCCGGGCATCGTCCGGGAGCTGCAGTCGCGCGGGGTCGACGTGAAGTACGGCGCGCCGTCCCCGGACGGCTCGATCACCGGGCGGCGCGCGGTGTCCAAACTGGACCTGGTCGCGGGTAACTGAGGCACGGCACCACCGTTCGCGGACTCGCGCACCCGGCCGGGGTGCGCGAGTTCGCCGTTTCAGGAGGAGGGGTCATGGCTCCGGGTTTGGTCAGGATCGCGCTGCGGCGGACGCTGCGGGACGTGAAGTACGTCGAGGTCGTGCGCCCGGGGCGGGCGCGGGGGCTCGTCAAGGACGTGTACCGGCAGGTCGAGCGGGACTTCGGGATGCTCGCCCCGCCGATGGCGCTGCACTCGGCTTCGCCGGAGGTGCTCGCCGCGGCCTGGGTCGTGCTGCGGGAGTCGCTCGTGGCCGGCGGGACCGCGAGCCGCGCCGACAAGGAAGTCGTCGCGGCCGCTGTTTCCGCGGCCAACGACTGCCCCTACTGCGTCGAGGTGCACGGGATGGCGCTCGGGTCGCTGGGGGATCCCGCGGCCGCCGCGGCCCTCGAGGCCGGGGACGTCGGGGCCATCCCGGACCGCGACACGCGGGCGCTGGCGGCCTGGGCGCGGGGCGAGGGCCCGCTGCCCGCGGACGTCCCGGCCGGCACCGCCGCCGAGTTCACCGCGGTCGCCGTCGCCTTCCACTACCTCAACCGGGTGGTGAGCGTGTTCCTCGGCCCTTCGCCGCTGCCGGAGAACGTTCCGCCGCAGGCGCGCGCCAAAGCCAAGGCGGTACTGGGCTTCCTGCTCAAGCCGGGTGCGCCGCCACCGGCCGGGCGGGCGCTGGAACTGCTGCCCGCCGCGGCCGGGGACGGGCCGGGCTGGGCACTTCCGGGGGACACGCTGCCGGACGCCTTCGCGCGCGCCGAGGCGGCCGTGGCGGCCGCCGGTGAGCGCTCGGTGCCGTTCCGGGTGCGGGAGCTCGTCCGGCGGGAAGTCAAGGCGTGGGACGGGAAACCGCCGGGGCTGAGCCGGGCGTGGGCCGAGCCGGTGCTCGCGGAGCTGCCTGCCGGAGAACGGGCTGCCGGACGGCTGGCGCTGCTCACCGCCAAGGCCGCGTACCAGGTCGGGGCCGACGACGTCGCCGCCGTCGGCGCGTCCGATCGCGGCCTGGTGGAGCTGGTGTCGTGGGCCGCTTTCACCGCGGCCGTGGCGGCCGGCGGGCGCCTGCCGGTCCGCCCGCCAAGAGAAGACCCTGCAGGTCGGCGCGGGTGATGATCGGAAGGTCGGATCGCCCGCCGGGGCGCGCAGCACCGGGACACACAGAAACTCCGGGACCGCGTCGCCGCCCCGAGCGGCAGCCGATCTGCTCAGGCCGGCGGTCGCCGCACGGTGGCGCCCTTACCCCCGCCCCGCGCGGCGGCCGCCGGCTCACGAGAAAGACGTCGCATCGGTGAAAGGACTGACAGGTGACTGACACCACGGGCGTGATCGCCGACCTGACCGCCGAGGCCGCCGAGGTGGACGCGCTCGTCGCCGGCCTTTCCGAAGCGGAGTGGGACACCCCCACGCCCGCGCCCGGCTGGCCGGTCCGGCACCAGATCGGGCACCTCGCCTTCATCTTCCGCATCGCCGGCCTCTCGGCCGCGCAGCCGGAAGCCTTCGTCGCCATGACGAAGTCGCTCAAGGGCGGCTTCGAGGCCGCGGTGAACGCCGCGCTGGAGGACTACGTCCACGACCCGGCCGAGGTCCTGCTGACCCGCTGGCGCGCCGAGCGGGACGCCGGCATCAAGGCCCTCGCGGCCGTGCCCGGTGACCAGCTGGTGCCGTGGCTGGTCAACCCGCTGCCGCCGTACGTGCTGGCGTGCGCCGGGATGATGGAGGCCTTCGGCCACGGCCAGGACATCGCCGACGCGCTCGGCGTGCGCCGCGAGCGGACCGACCGGATCAAGCACCTGGTCGGGTTCGCCGTGCGCGTGCGGGACTTCGGTTACGAGGCGCGGAACCTGAAGCCGCCGGCCGAGGAGTTCCGGTTCGAGCTCACCGCGCCCTCGGGCGCGCTCTGGACGTTCGGGCCCGAGGACGCGACCCAGCGGGTCAGCGGCAGCGCGGCGGACTTCTGCCTGCTGGTGACCCGGCGGCGGCACCGCTACGACCTCGACGTGCGGGCGCAGGGCACGCTGGCGGACCAGTGGCTCGACATCGCCCAGGCTTACCGCGGGCCGGCCGGCCAGGGCCGCAAGCCCGGCCAGTTCGACGCCTGAAAATCCATTGTAGACGGTGCGGGTCCCTTGTCCCAGCGTGCTGACGTGCGCGCCGCGGGCAGGGAGAGAGAAGACCGCCCGCACCGGCCGGGAGATGCTGGACTTCAACGGCCCGGCGGACGGGCACTCCGGGCGGCGCGGCCGCCCGAGGAGACAGACCGGCGGTGGGGCTCGAGCCCCGCACCGGAGGACAGCGGGGACCTGATGGTCCCGGTGATACGGGGCTCGAGAGCCAGTGGGAGTGCGGTGGCATGAGCGTAGAGCGGATTTCGATCGTCGGTATCGGTCTCCGGTACCCCGACGCGAGTTCTCCGGAGGAGCTCTGGGAAAACGTGCTGGCCGGGCGCCGGGCGTTCCGCAGGCTGCCGGACGAGCGGATGAACCGGGCGGACTACTACTCACCGGACCCGAAGGCGCCGGACCGCTTTTACGCGCAGAAAGCGGCGGTGCTGCGGGACTACGAATTCGACCGGGTGGCGCACAAGGTCGCTGGCAGCACCTTCCGGGCGACGGACACGACGCACTGGCTCGCCCTGGACGTCGCGGCCGCGGCCCTCGCGGACGCCGGCTTCGGCGAAGGTGACGGTGCTCCGCGGCAGAGCACCGGCGTCGTCATCGGCAACAGCCTGACCGGGGAGTTCTCCCGCGCCAACATCATGCGGCTGCGCTGGCCGTACGTGCGGCGCACGGTCGCGGCGGCGCTGAGCTCCCGCGGCTGGGAGGACGAGGAGACCGCGAGCTTCCTCCGGGAACTGGAAGTCCAGTACAAGGAGCCGTTCCCCGAGATCAACGAGGACACCCTCGCCGGTGGCCTGGCGAACACCATCGCCGGCCGCGTCTGCAACCACTTCGACTTCGCCGGCGGCGGTTACACCGTCGACGGCGCCTGCTCGTCTTCGCTGCTTTCGGTGGTCACCGCGGCCAACGCGCTCGTCCAGGGCGACCTGGACCTCGCCGTCGCCGGCGGTGTCGACCTGTCGATCGACCCGTTCGAGGTCATCGGCTTCGCCAAGACCGGCGCGCTGGCCAAGCGCGAGATGAAGGTCTACGACGCCGACTCCAACGGCTTCTGGCCGGGCGAGGGCTCGGGCATGCTCGTCCTGATGCGCGAAAGCGACGCGCTGGAGCAGGGCAAGCGGATCTACGCGTCGATCGGCGGCTGGGGCGTCTCCTCCGACGGCAAGGGCGGCATCACCCGGCCCGAGGCCGCCGGGCACCGGCTGGCCATCAAGCGCGCTTACGACCGCGCGGGCTACGGCGTCGAGACCGTGTCCTACTTCGAGGGCCACGGCACCGGCACCGCGCTGGGCGACGCCACCGAGATCGAGGCGCTGTCCACCGCCCGCCGCGACGCCGACCCGCTGGCCAAGCAGGCCGCGCTGTCGACCATCAAGGGCAACATCGGCCACACCAAGGCCGCGGCGGGGGTCGCCGGCCTGATCAAGGCGACGCTGGCGGTTTACCACCAGGTCATCCCGCCGGCCACCGGGCACCACGACCCGCACGAGTCGCTGACCGGCTCCTCGGCGCGGATGTACGTCCCGCGCGAGGCGTCGCTGTGGCCGGCGGACCAGCCGGTCCGCGCGGGTGTCTCCGCGATGGGCTTCGGCGGGATCAACTCCCACATCACCGTCACCGAGGCGCCGACCGCGCCGCGGCGCCGCGAGCTCGACGAGCGGGCCCGCGCGCTGGTCGCCGGCCGCCAGGACGCCGAACTGCTGCTGTTCGACGCCGACGACCTCGCGACCCTGCGCGGGAACGTGGCCGCGGTGCTGGAAACCGTGCCGAAGCTGTCGTTCGCCGAGCTGACCGACCTCGCCGCTTCGCTGGCGAAGGACCTTTCGGGCAAGGCGGTGCGTGCGGCGGTCGTCGCGGCCAACCCGGAGCACGCCGAGCGGAAGCTGACCAAGCTCCTGGAGCAGCTCGACTCGGGTGACGCGGTCTTCGACAGCGCCGACGGCATCTTCGCGAGCAGCCGCGGCAGCGCGCCGAAGATCGGCTACCTGTTCCCCGGCCAGGGCTCCGGCCGCGGCGGCGACAGCGCGCTGCGCCGCCGGTTCACCGCGGCCGAGGAGATCTACCGCGCCGCCGGGCTGCCGGCCACCGGCGACCAGGTCGCCACCGAGGTGGCGCAGCCCCGGATCGTCACCGGTTCGCTGGCCGCGCTGCGGGTGCTGCGGTCGTTCGGCATCGAGGCTTCCACGGCCACCGGGCACAGCCTCGGCGAGCTGACCGCCCTGCACTGGGGCGGTGCGCTCGACGAGCGCGGGCTGCTGGCGCTGGCGAAGGTCCGCGGCAAGGTCATGGCTTCGACGACCGGCGACGGCACCGGCGCCATGGCCGGCATCGCCGCTTCGCCGAGCCGCGTCGAAGAACTGGGCCTCGGCTCGGACGTCGTCATCGCCGGCTACAACGCGCCGGAGCAGACCGTGATCTCCGGGCCCGCCCCGGCGATCGACAAGATCGTCGCCCGGGCCAAGGCCCAGGGCGTCGGCGCGACCCGGATCAAGGTCTCGCACGCCTTCCACTCGCCGGCGGTCGAACCCGCCGCGAACGCGATGACCGAGAAGCTGGGCGAATTCTCCTTCTCCCGCCTCGAGCGGCCGGTCGTCTCCACCGTGAGCGGCGACGTCCTGCACGCCGCGGAGAACCTTTCGGAGCTGCTGCGCGACCAGATCGTGCTGCCGGTCCGCTTCCGCGAAGCCGCCGCCAAGGTGGCCGAGCGCAGCGACCTGGTGGTCGAGGTCGGGCCGGGCCGGGTGCTGACCGGGCTGTTCGAGGAGATCGCGCCGGAGACCCCGGTGCTCGCGATCGACACGGACAACGCGTCGCTGCAGGCGCTGCTGCGGGTCGTCGGCGCGGCATTCGCGCTCGGCGCCGACCTGGCGGTGGACGCGCTGTTCGAGGGCCGCGTCGTGCGCGCCCTGCCCGCCGACGGCGTCTTCAGCTTCCTGGCCAGCCCGTGCGAGGCGGCGCCGTCGATCGACAGCGAGCTGGCCGCCGAGCTGGCCGCGGAGAAGGCGCAGGCCGCCGACGCCGACGCGGGCAACGCCGACAGCGAGTCCGGCTCGACGCTGGACCTGCTGCGCAAGCTCGCCGCCGAGCGCGTCGAGCTGCCGCTGGAAGCCGTCACCGCCGACACCCACCCGCTCGACGACCTGCACCTGTCGTCGATCACGGTCGGGCAGCTGGTCAACGACGTCACCCGGGCGCTGGGGCGCCCCGCGCTGGAAGGCATGCCGAACTTCGCGACGGTGTGCCTCGGTGAGCTCGCCGAGATGATCGACGAGCTGGCGCAGACAGCGAAGCCGACCGACCAGGGCGCCGGCGAGGCTCCCGGTGTCGGCCCGTGGGTCCGGCCGTTCGCGGTCGAGTACGTGCCCGCGCCGCGGCCCACCGCGGACCTCACGCCGGGTGCCGGGCACGCCGAGTGGCAGGTCTTCGCGACCCCGCGCCACCCGCTGGCCGAACCGGTGAAGGCGGCGCTGGCGAAGGCGGGCGTCGGCGACGGCGTCCTGCTCGTCCTGCCGGCGGACTGCGACTCGAGCCACGTCGGCCTGTTCCTCGACGCCGGCCGCGCGGTCATGGCGGCTCCCAACGGCACGCGCTTCGTGGTCGTGCACCACGGCTACGGTGCCGCCGGCCTGGCCCGCACCCTGCGGCTCGAGGACCCCTCGGCGAAGACGACGATCATCGACTTCGCGGACCCGGCACCGTCGGGCGAGGACGCGATCGCGTCGGCCGTGACGACCGTGGTGGCCGAGGTCGCCGCGACCACGGACTTCACCGAAGCGCGCTACGGCGCCGACGGCGGGCGCACCGTGCCGCGGCTGTCCGCGCTGGCCGCGCCGAAGCCCGGCCCGATCCAGGACTCGCTGGACGCCACCGACGTCCTGCTCGTCACCGGTGGCGGCAAGGGCATCACGGCGGAGAGCGCGCTCGCGCTGGCCAAGGACTCCGGAGCGCGGCTGGCCCTGCTCGGGCGCAGCGACCCCGAGTCCGACACCGAGCTGGCGGAGAACCTCGACCGCATGGAAGCGGCGGGCATCCGCTACCGCTACGAGCGCGCCGACGTCACCAGCGCCCCGCAGGTCGCCGAGGTGGTCGCGCGGATCCAGGCCGACCTCGGCCCGGTCACCGCGGTCCTGCACGGCGCGGGCCGCAACGAGCCGGCCGCGCTGTTCTCCCTCACGGAGGACAGCTTCCGCAAGACGCTCGCCCCGAAGATCGGCGGGCTCAACGCGGTGCTGAACGCGGTCGACCAGGACAAGATCAAGCTGCTGGTCACCTTCGGCAGCATCATCGGCCGGGCGGGCCTGCGCGGGGAAGCGCACTACGCCACGGCGAACGACTGGATGACCGAGCTGACCCTGCGCTTCGGCCAGGAACACCCGCAGGCGCGGGCGATCGCGCTGGAGTGGTCGGTCTGGTCGGGCACCGGCATGGGCGAGAAGCTCGGCGTGGTCAGCGCCCTGATGCGCGACGGCATCACGCCGATCCCCACCGAGGAGGGCATCACCATCCTCCGCCAGGTGCTGGCCGACCCGGCCGCGCCGCCGGTGCTGGTGGTCTGCGGCCGCACGTCGGGCCTGGCCACGCTGCCGATCCAGAAGCGGGAGCTGCCGCTGACCCGGTTCGTCGACCGCGCGGTCGTGCACTACCCGGGCGTCGAGCTGATCACCGAGGCGGACCTGTCCGACGGGTCGGACCCGTACCTGACCGACCACCTGCTCGACGGGCAGCTGCTGTTCCCGGCGGTGCTCGGCATGGAGGCCATGACGCAGGCCGCGGCGGCGACGCTCGACCGCACCGGCACCCCGGTGCTCTCGGACGTCGAGTTCCTCCGGCCGATCATCGTCTCGCCGGGCGGGTCGACCACGGTCCGGCTGGCCACGCTGGCCCGCGACGCCGACACCGTCGACGTCGTGATCCGCAGTGACGAGACGGGCTTCAGCGCCGACCACTTCCGGGCGCGGCTGAGCTTCGCGCGGCCGGCGGAACTGGGCGAGAAGGTGCCCCGCGACGTCGCGCTGCCGCCGGTGCCGGTGGAGCCGATCAGCGAGCTCTACGGCTCGGTCCTGTTCCAGGGCAAGCGGTTCCAGCGGGTGCTGGGCTACCAGCGGGCGAGCGCCCGGCACGCGGTCGCCGAGATCGCGACCAGCGCGGACCACTACTGGTTCGCCCCGTTCCTCCCGCAGGAGCGGCTGCTGGCCGACCCCGGCACGCGGGACGCGATGATGCACGCGATCCAGTGCTGCGTCCCGGACGCGACGCTGCTGCCGCAGGGCATCGAGAAGCTGTACCTGGCCGAGCCGGGTGCCCAGCACGACGAGTACGTGCTGCTCGACGCCAAGGAACGGTCCCAGGACGGCGACAGCTACGTCTACGACCTCGACGTCCGCAACCCGGACGGCACCCTGGTCGAGCGCTGGGAAGGGCTGAAGCTGCGCGCGGTCCGCAAGCGCGACGGTGCCGGCCCCTGGGTCCCGTCGATGCTCGGGTCCTACGTGGAGCGTGCCTGTGAACGGCTGCTCGGCGGGACGCGGTCGGTGGTGCTCGAGCCGGACCCGGCCGGGCGCCCGGCGGAGGGCATCGCCGAGCGGAGGGCGCAGACCGCGCTCGCCGCGGGCCGCGCGCTCGACCGGCCGATCGAGGTCCGCTACCGCCCCGACGGCAAGCCCGAGTTCGACGCGGGCAACGTCGGCGCTTCGCACACCTCTCAGCTGACCCTCGTGGTCGCCGGCGCCGACCAGGTCGCCTGCGACATCGAGACGGCGATCGAACGCACCGAAGAGGACTGGGCCGGCCTGCTCGGCGAGGAGCTGCTCGGTCTCGGCCGGCTGCTGGCCGCCGACACCGGCGAGGCGATCAGCGTGGCGAACACCCGGGTCTGGAGCGCGCTGGAGTGCGTGCGCAAGACCGGGCTGATGACCCAGGCGCTGACCGTCCGCCAGGTCGACGCCGACGGGTGGGCGCTGCTCGCCTCCGGCAACGCCCGGATCGCCACCTGGTCGACCACCGTCAACGACCGGACCGACCCGATCGTGTTCGCCGTGCTCCACGCAGAGGGGAACTGAAGATGACCGACTACTACGAGATCCGCCACACGGTCGGCTTCGAAGAGACCAACCTGGTGGGCAACGTCTACTACGTGAACTACGTGCGCTGGCAGGGCCGGTGCCGCGAGATGTTCCTGAAGGAGAAGGCGCCGGCGGTGCTCGAAGAGGTCCGCCACGACCTCAAGCTGTTCACCCTCAAGGTGGAGTGCGAGTTCTTCGCCGAGATCACCGCGTTCGACGAGCTGTCCATCCGGCTGCGCCTGGAGGAGCTCACCTCGACGCAGATCCAGTTCGCGTTCGACTACGTGCACCTCACCGAGGACGGCGAGGAGCGCCTGGTGGCCCGGGGACGGCAGCGCATCGCCTGCATGCGCGGCCCCAACACGGCCACCGTGCCGTCGCGGGTCCCCGAGCAGCTGCGCGAGGCGCTGGTTCCCTACTCGACGGCCGCGGTCAACGGCAAGGGAGTCTGACGTGGGCTACGAAACCGAGCCTTCCGAGAGGACTCACGTCCTCAAGCGGCTACGGACCTCGCCGGCCCGCCGCGGGCTGTCGGCCCAGCCGGGGCTGCGCCAGGTGATGGCGCAGTTCGCGACCGGGGTGACGGTGCTGACGGCGGGCGGGGAGGACGCGCACGGCATGACCGCCAACGCGTTCTCGTCGGTGTCGCTCGAGCCGCCGATGGTGCTGTGCTGCGTTTCGAAGGCGGCCCGGATGCACGCCGCGATCGTCACCGCCGGCTCGTTCGGCGTGAACATCCTTTCGGCCGACCAGCAGGACCTGTCGAAGTACTTCGCCGACTGGCGCCGTCCCGACGGCATCGCCCAGTTCGAAGCGGTCGGCTACACGGCGGGCGGCAAGACCGGCTCGCCGCTGCTCAAGGGCGCGCTGGCGTGGCTGGAGTGCGAGCTGGCCCAGGTGATCGAGGGCGGTGACCACTCGATCTTCCTCGGCCGGGTGGTCGAGACCAGCCGCGGCGAGGGCGAGCACGCGCTCGTCTTCTACGGCGGCGGCTACCACCAGATCGACGGGCGGGCCCGCGCGGCCTGAAGGGGGCGGAAAGCATGTTGATCGCGGTCACGGGCGGGACGGGGTTCCTCGGCGGGCACACGGTCGCGGCGCTGCTGCGGCGGGGCCACCGGGTGCGGCTGCTCGCCCGTGACCCCGGTCGTGCTCCGTCCACTGTGGACGTCGTGGAAGGCGACGTCACGGATCCCGGTGCGGCGGCCCGGCTCGTCGACGGGGCGGACGCGCTGCTGCACGCGGCGGGCGTCTACACCTTCGACAGCAGGCGCCGGGCCGAGGTGCGGCGGGTCAACGTCGGCGGCACGGCGAACGTGCTCGACGCCGCCCGCCGAGCGGGTACGGGGCGGATCGTGCACGTCTCCACCGTCGGGGCGCTGTACCCGGCCCGGGAGCCGTCGATCGGCCCGGCCAGCCCGGTCGGCCGGCCGCGGCAGACCTACCTCGCGGCCAAGGCCGAGGCCGAGCTGATCGCCCGCGGGCACCGGGACGCCGGCGTGCCGGTCACCATCACCTACCCGCCCGCGCTGCTCGGCCCGGCCGACCCGCACCTGGGCGACCAGAACGCGCGGCTGCGGGACCTGTTGCGCGGGCTGATGCCGATGTGGCCCTCCGGCGGGCTGCCGATCGGCGACGTCCGCGATTCGGCGGAGCTGCACGCGCGGCTGTTCGAACCGGCGGCGCCGGGCCCCGCGTACTTCGGGCCCGGGCACTTCCTGCGCACCCGCGACTACCTCGCCGCCGTCCGGGCCGCGACCGGACGGCGGCTGCCCGCGGTGTACCTGCCCGCCCGCGCGATGTTCCCGGTCGGCCACGCCGCCGGCCTGCTGCAGCGCGCCTGGCCGTGGCACATCCCGGCGGAGTACGGCGCGCTCTACGTGTGCGCCACCGCCGTCCCCGTCGACGCGGCCGCGCCGCACGCCGGCGTCCCCGCGCGGCCGGTGGCCGAGACCGTGCGCGACACGGTGGCGTGGCTGCACGCCACCGGGCGGCTGACCCGCCGCCGGGCGGGGACCGTTCTTCTGCCCAGAGTGTCCACTGTGGACGCCGGAGTCGGCGCCCCGACCGAGGAGGTCCTGCCATGACCGCCAGCGATGCCACCGAACCCGCCCGGTCGGCCGCGGCTCCGCCCGCCGTGCCGGACGTGCCCGCCGAGTGGCCGGTCCGCCCGATGCCCCGGCTCGGCCGCGGCATCGTGTGGTCCGACATCGTCGCCGAGATCGAGCACGACCAGCAGCTACGGATGAGGGATGCCGCGTGAGCGGAGGCCACGAGTCCGGGGCCCAGCGAGCCGACGACGCGGAGGTGGTGCCGGTCCCGGAGGGGACCCGCCCCGCCCGCCGCCGGCTCGCGCGGGCGGGGGAGACCGGCGACGCCCAGGTCATCGAGCTGGCCAGGGCGACCGACCAGGTGCGCGCGGAGCCCGCGGACATGCCGCTGCTGCGGCGCCGCCGCGACGAGCTCCGCGCGCACATCCACGAGGGCAAGCTCGACGCCGTGCGGCGCCAGCACTCGCTGGGCAAGCTCACCGCGCGCGAGCGGCTGGCCCTGCTGCTCGACGAGGACTCGTTCACCGAGATCGAGCCCTACCGGCGCCACCAGGCGAGCGGGCCGGGGCTGGCGGGCAACCGCCCGTACACCGACGGCGTCGTCGCGGGGTCCGGCACCATCGACGGGCGCCGCGTCTTCGTCTACGCCCAGGACTTCACGCTGTTCGGCGGTTCGCTCGGCGAGGCGCACGCGGCCAAGATCCACAAGGTCCTCGACCTCGCGGTGGCCAACGGCGCCCCGGTGATCGGCCTCAACGACAGCGGCGGCGCCCGCATCCAGGAGGGCGTGCTCGCGCTCAACGGCTACGGCGGCATCTTCCGCCGCCAGGTCGAGGCGTCCGGGGTGATCCCGCAGATCAGCGTGATCCTCGGCCCGTGCGCGGGCGGCGCGGCGTACTCGCCGGCGCTGGCGGACTTCACGTTCATGGTGCGCGACACGGCCCGGATGTACCTGACCGGCCCGGACGTCGTGGAGGCGGTCACCGGCCGGCGCGTGACGCACGAGGAACTCGGCGGCGCCGACGTCCACGGCACCCATTCGGGCGTGGCGACGGTCGTGCACGACGACGAGGAGAGCTGCCTCGCCGACGTCCGCTACCTGGTGTCCCTGCTGCCGGCGAACTACCTGGAGCCGCTGCCGGACGCGAGCTCGTCCAGCGCGAAGGACGACTACCGCCCGCGCCTGGCGGAGCTGGTCCCGGTGGAGCCCAACCAGCCGTACGACATGCACGACGTCTTTTCGGAGATCGCCGACGACGGCGAGTTCTTCGAGCTGCACGAAGGCTGGGCCCGCAACGTGCTGTGCGCGCTGGCCCGCATCGACGGCCGCGTGGTCGGCCTGGTCGGCAACCAGCCGGTGGTCTTCGCCGGCGTCCTGGACGGCCCGGCCTCCCAGAAGGCGGCGCGGTTCGTGCGGTTCTGCGACGCGTTCGGCATCCCGCTGGTGAGCCTGGTCGACGTCCCGGGGTTCCTGCCCGGCGTGGAGCAGGAGCGCAGCGGCATCATCCGCCAGGGCGCGCAGCTGCTGCACGCGTACTGCGAGGCGACGGTGCCGCGGATCCAGGTGATCCTGCGCAAGGCGTACGGCGGCGCGTACATCGTGATGGACTCGCGGTCCATCGGGTGCGACCTGTCACTGGCGTGGCCGACGAACCAGATCGCGGTGATGGGCGCGGAGGGCGCGGTGAACGTGTTGCACCGCCGCGAACTCGCGGCGGCTCCCGATCCGGCCGCGTTGCGGGCGAAGCTCGTCGCGGAGTACACGGAGGAGTACCTGAACCCCCAGTACGCGGCCGAGCGGGGTCTGGTGGACGACATCATCGACCCGGCCGAGACCCGCGCGGCGCTGGCGCGAGGGCTCGCGATGTTGCGCGACAAGCGGAAGCCGGGCCCGGCGCGCAAGCACGGCAACCTTCCGATCTAGGGGGCGGAGATGGTGTTGCGGGTGGTCCGGGGAGCGCCGGACGACGTCGAGCTGGCGGCTTTGGTGACGGCGCTGGCTTTGCTGGGGACGGAGTCCCCGGCGGAGCCGGTCGCCGAGGCGGTGGGGTGGCGGGCGAGGGGTGAGGTGGCGCCTTCGTTCCGCCGGCCGGGAGCTTGGCGGCTGTCGGGGTTGCCGCGCTGAGTTTTTGCCGGTGGGGGTGGTCCTTTGTGGGGCCGTCCCCTTTGGCGTGCCCGGGGATTGCCCGGCCTCGGAACCGCCACCGGCCGTCATTGCCTGGGCCGACGCTCACGTGCTGGCTGGGCTGTGCCGGCCCGGGGTGGCCGCGCGGGCCCGCGCACTGCGCCGGCCCGCCTCCGCGGCTCGGCTGGGCTTTCTGCGGCCCGGGACCCCCGGCACTGCAGTCGGCCTTCGCAGCCGGGACCGGGATGCGCCGGCCGGTTTGCTTCACCGGCCGGATGGGTTGTGCTGGGCCTGGGCCGGTTCCGCCGCCCGGGGCGGCGGGTGATCCCGCCCGGAACTGCAACCGGCCTCCGCGGCCGGGGGTGGCCGGTCCGGAACTGCAGTCGGCCTTCGCTGCTGGGCAGGGCTGTGCCGACCGGGTCGGCCTGGTGGGCCAGTTGGCCTGGGGCGGCTTCCGCTGCCTGGAGTGGCGGGTCCGGAAGTGCAGCTGGCCTTCGCTGCCCGGGCGGGGTTGTGCAGACCCGGGCAGGCCTCACGGGGCCGGCTGGGTTGAGTCGGCTTCCGCGGCCCGGGGTGGCCGGTCCGGAACCGCAGTCGGCCTTCGCAGCCGCGGCAGGTTGTGCCGGTGGGGTCGGCCTCGCGGGCCGGCTGACCTGGGTCGGCTTCCGCGGCCTGGGGTGGCGGGTCCGGAAGTGCAGCTGGCCTTCGCTGCCCGGGCAGGGTTATGCAGACCCGGGCAGGCCTCACGGGGCTGGCTGGGTTGAGTCGGCTTCCGCGGCCCGGGGTGGCCGGTCCGGAACTGCAGTCGGCCTTCGCAATCGCGGCAGGTTGTGCCGGTGGGGTCGGCCTCGCGGGCTGGCTGACCTGGGTCGGCTTCCGCGGCTTGGGGTGGCCGGTTCGGCACCGCAGCCGGCCTTCGCCGCTTGGGCAGGGTTGTGCCGGCGGGGTGGCTTCCACAGCCCGGGTGGGATGGCCAGTCCAGCATCGCAGCCGCCCTCCGCCGCCTGGGCAGGGATGCGCCGGCCGGGTCGGCCTCACGGGCCGGCTGGCCCGGGGCCGCTTCCGCCCCCCAAGCAGCCAGGCCAGAACCCCCAGCCACCCGCCTCCGGCCCGGGCCGGGTTCGACCCGGGCCCCGCCCGATCAAGCAGCCTGGTCGCCGAGCTCCTCGCCCTCCTGGCGGCCGCTCGCGAACTCCCTCAGCCGGGCCGCCACCTCGCCCTCGCGGGCCGGGGAGTACGTGCTGTGCCCAGGGTGGACCGCCACATAGCGGACCATCCCGTCGAGGAGGACCTCGACCTCCGTGTGCTCGCCCGGGACGAACGCGCCGCCGCAGGCTGCGCAGGTGCGCTGGCGCTCCGCGGCGCCCCGGTGGGTCTCGTGATCGGTCATGAGGCACCTCGCTCGACGGTCCAGGAAAATCTCCGTTCCTCCAGTGCACTCCGGTGCGATCCCCGGCCGCCACTCGTGCGGTGCGCATCCACCCGGACCTGATTCGCGCACATCCGATCCGCGACCGGGGCGGCGCATCGTGGAGATCACCTACCGGAAGGAGAAAGCCATGACAGCAGCAGCGGTTCCGGCCGAACCACAGCCGCCCGCCGAGCCGGTCGAGCGGACCTGGGAACGGCACCTGATCGCCGTGCCCGATCCCGAGCCGGAGGCGGACGAGCGCGGGCACATCGTGCTCGGCTACAACTGACTCGCACTTTCGGAGATGACCACGTCCCGGCCGCCACGGGAAACTGGAGGTCGGCCGGGGCGTCACGGGGTTCCCGGCGGGGCGAGCCTGTGGTCGGTCCGCGACGCACGCCCGCGTCGGCCACCGGCGGACGTTCGGTTGGGAGGCCGGCGAAATGGCAGTGCGCCTCCAGCTCACCGCTGGCTTCGAGATCCTCGAGGAGTGGGCTGAATCCGCGACCCAGGCCCAGCGCAACGCGCTTTACGAAGCGCTGTTCGCGGTCGGCGACGGTTCCGCATTCCTTGTTTACGACATTTTCGGCGACGCGGAAAACCCGCGCAATTTCGTCATCGTCGTGAAAGCGAATCTCGTCCTCAAAATCATGGTCCAGCGCGCGGAATCGTCCTTCGAAATCCGCTTCGTCGGTGCGCTCGAAGACGACGTCGACGTCGCGCCGGCCCAGTCGAGCCAGGTCAACCCGGAGTAACCGGCGGAGTTCCTGGTCCGAATGGCGCAACGCGTCCTCGCGAGCGGCGGTACAACGACACGTGATCGGCCCAATATCGCCTCCCCCTGTCATGTGTTTCGCACCTTGACTATCGCCCTCCCGGTATGAAACTCTTCATATGTTCGCTGGTCAGAACGTTATTTTGGGGCGAATAACGAGGAGGCAGCACAATGTCGTCACCTGAACTGCCGGGTCTTGACGTTTCCAGCCGGGTCCGGGCGCGGGACATCCAGATGACCGGGACTGCCGATCTCGGCCGCCGGGTCCTGATGATCACCGGTGCCGTGGACACCACCGACCACGACGTCTCGGTCAGCGTCAACCTGCCCGAGCCGGGCCGGTGGCACGTGATCAAGGCGGAAACCAACCTCACCGACCAGACCTGGGTCGCCATGCAGGCGGTGATGGACGAGGACTCGACGTTCGTCGACGACGACCTGCTCATGTCGCCGCAGTTCTCGAAGAGCTTCATGACCCCGGACCAGCGCCGCCTGACGTTCTACGACGGCGAGGTGCGCCCGGGCGAAACCGTGCTCAAGGCCTATTCGATGGAGACGGGCGGGCGCAAGCCGGCGTACTTCTACTCCCGGTACAGCCCCATCCCCACCGACAGCGCCGAGCAGTCGCAGCAGACGCTGGACGAGCTGGTCGCGCACGGCATGAACCAGCGACCCGTGATCGAGCTGATCGTCCCGGTGACCGTCATCTGACGACCCACCGGGTCCCGATCGAGCTGGGGAGCACATGATCACGTTCGTGCCCGAGCCGCACCTGCTGGACTCGCCCCGTGGACGTGACTGGCCCCGGCCCCCGGTGCCGGCCCCGGTCCGCGGCACGGCGCCCGCCGCTTCGGCGGACGTCGTGGTCGTCGGCGCCGGCCCGGCCGGCGTCGCGGTGGCCTCCGCGCTGTGGCACCACGGCGTCCGCGACGTTGTCATCGCCGACCGGACCGGCCGCCCGTGCGGCCGGTTCTTCGGCCGGATCGACCGGCTGGGCCAGCGCGTCCTCCGGTCGCCGTACGAGCACCACCCCGGGGTCGAGGGCTACCGCGACTGCGAGCTGCTCGACTTCGCGCGCCTGCACTGGGGACGCCTGACCCCCACCGAGCGGCGCGAGATCCGGATGGCGCAGTCGGGCCACCGCTCGGTGGTGCCGGTGGACGTCTTCGACGCCTACTGCGACCACCTCATCGCCAGCCACCACATCGGCCGCAAGACCTGGCAGGCGCGCGTCCGCGAGATCGTGCCCGAGGGTGACGCGGTCACCGTGCGGGCCGACCGGTTCTCGGTCACCGCCCGGCACGTCGTGCTGTGCCTCGGCGAAGAACGCCGTGACGCACCGGATTCCTGGTGGGGCGGCGGGGCCGCGCCGGCCGGGGTGTCCTATTGGGACGAATCGGTGCCGGTCGGCGGCCGCTGCCTGGCGGTGGTGGGTGCCGGGCTCACGGCGGCCCACCTGATCGCCGGCGCGCTCGCGGAAGGCCGCGAGGTGCACTGGGTGGTGCGCGAAACCGGCGAGCGCTACCAGTGCGCCGACGTGAACTCCTCGTTCTTCCGCCCCGAAGGCCGCCTGCGCTTCAACCGCGTCGGCTGGCCGGAGCGGCTCGAGCTGATGGACCGGTTCCGGCGGGCGTCGATCATGTTCGAGTTCCGCCCGCTGCTCGAACGCGCGCAAGCCGAGGGCAGGCTGGTCGTCCACCGCGGCGCGGCGGTCAAGAGCATCGGCCCCGGCGTCGGCGGGACGACCGTGGTGCGCCTGTCCGGCGGCGGGCGGATCGCCGCCGACCACGTCCAGCTCGCGCTGGGCACGACCCCGTCGATCGGCGAAGGCCTGCTGCCCGATGAAGCGCTTTCCGTCCGCGACGGCTGGCCGGAGCTGGACGAGCGGACCCTGGCCCACGTCCGCGCCCCGCGAGTGTCGGTGGTCGGCGCCGCGGCCGCGATGGTCCTCGGCCCGGCCGCCCGCAACATCGACGGCCACCGGGTGGCGACCACCCGCGCGGCGGCGGCGATCGCCCAGGTCCTGCAGGGTGGCGAGCTCCCGGCGCCGGCGAAGACCGCGGTCGGGGTCTGAGGAGGAACGTGATGGACGCCGGCGAAGACACCCGGTTCGCGCTGCCCGAGGTCGACGCGCCCGCGGCCACCGAGGTCGGGGTGATCCTGCTCGGCCTCGAGGCCGACCGGCTGCTCGCCGGGCTCGGCCTCGCGCGGCTCGCGGATGACCCGGCGCTGGTCACGCAGGTCGTCGACCAGGCGCGGCACGGCGTCCCGGACGCCGGCCTGCCCGGTCTCCTGGAGACGGGCAAACAGCAGTGGCGGGGCCTGCGTGCGGCGCTCGGCGAACCGCCGTCGACGTCGACGCCGGGGTCGCTGCGGCGGGAGTGGGACCGGGCGTCCGCCCGGGTCGCCGCGGCCGTTCCCGGGGCGGGCGCCGCGTCACTGGCCTACCTGACGGCGTGCGTGCTCCGCCGCGCCGACGTCGACCGGATCGCGGATCGAAAGGACACCGATGTCGTACTTGAAGTCCCTGCCGGCTGAGACCACGCTGCTGCAGGTCTTCCAAGCCAACCCCGAACCCGCCCGGCACCTGCTGGCCTTCCACGAAGTGCTGCTGCGCGGCGATTCGCCGTTCACGCCGGGGGAGCGAGAGCTGATCGCCGCCTACGTCTCCGGCATCAACGAATGCGGGTACTGCCACGGCATCCACACCGTGACGGCCGAAGCCTTCGGCGTCGCGCCGGGCGTCCTGATCGCGGCGCTCGCCGACCTGGACACCGCGCCGGTCGAGGACCGCATGAAGCCGGTGCTCGCCTACGTCGGGAAGCTGACGCGGTCGCCGTCCCGGATGACCGACGCCGACGCCGAAGCGGTGTTCGCCGCGGGCTGGGACGAGCGCGCGCTGCACGACGCCGTGCTGGTCTGCGCGCTGTTCAACTTCATGAACCGCATGGTCGACGGCCTCGGCATCCACGCCGACGACGAGTACAAGTCGCTTTCGGGCGAGCGCCTCAAGCACAGCGGCTACGCGGGCCTGGCGAAGTTCCTGCCCGAAGACTGAGCCTGGCCGGACCGCCGGAATCGTGCTTGGCTGGAGTCGACAGCAGGATGCGCTTTTCCGGGGGGTTCGATGAGAGTTCGTCATGGCGTCACCGCGCTGCTGGCCGCCGGGGGGCTGGTGCTGGGCGCCGTACCGGCCCAAGCGAGTACCGCGCTCGCCGAGCCGACCGTGACCTCGGCCGAATACCCCGACGACGGTGCCTGGCATCCCGGAGCCGGCCTCCCGGGCTCGTTCACCTTCGACGCCGGTGGCGACGCCGCGGTCGTCGGGTTCTCCTACGGGGACACCGATCCGGCGGGCACTTTCGTGCCGGCGGACCACCCCGGCGGGACGGCGACGGTCTCCTACACACCGCAGGCTTCCGGCCCCGACGACCTCTACGTGGTGAGCGTCGACAACGCGGGCAACCGGTCGCCTCAGCACGTCCACCACTTCTACGTGGCGCCGACCGAACCCGGGGTGAGCCTGCCCCGGGAAACCGGCGTCGGCATCCCCGCCGAAGTCCGCTTCTCGCCCGGTATCGCCGATGTCGTCTCCTACACCTACCTGATCGACAACGGGCCCGAGACCACCGTCGCGGCCTCGGCCGACGGAACCGCGACCACGAACATCGTCACGGCGAATCCGGGCTCGCACCGGCTCAAGGTGTGGAGCACCACCGGCACGGGCCTGACGTCCGGCACCGCGAGCAGGCCGTACACGGCCAGTGAAGCGCCCCTGGTGGCGAGCACCGACTACCCGGACTTCGTGGGCAGCGGCGGCCCCGGCGTCGCCGGCGTCTTCACCGTGACGCCCCGCACGCCGGGCGTCGTCGAGTACGTCTACTACTTCTACGAGGATTGGGACAACCCCACCGTGGTCCCGGCGGGTCCCGACGGACGGGCGAGCTTCACCTTCACCCCGGCCGCTTCCGGGTTCTACCCCATGCAGGTCTACAGCCGGACGGCCGACGGCAAGCAGTCGAACGTCGGTCGCGACTACTCCATCGTCGTGAACTGAAGCCGGGGACGCCTTCGGCGCGCAGCGAGCGCGCCGAAGGCGTCCTCCCGGCTCAAGCCAGTTCGGCGAAGAACTCCGTGATGTCGCGTCCCAGTGACTCCGGCGCCTCGATGGCCGGGTAGTGCCCGCCGCGCTCCATCACCGTGTAGCGGCGCAGGTCGAACCGGCTCTCCACCCACTTCCGCGGCACCGCCGCGGGTTCGCGCGGGTAGGCCGCGACGGCGGTCGGCACGTTGAACAGCGGCTGCGCGTCGCTCTTCGGCGTCCACGGCTTCTGGAAGCTCTCCGCGTACAGCCGCGCGGTGCTGCCCATCGAATTCGTGAACCAGAACAGCGAAAGCGTCGTGAGCACGCGCTCGCGCGGGTACCCGGTTTCGAAGTCGCCGTCGTGGTCGGTCCAGTCGTGCAGCTTCTCGACCAGCCACGCCGCGGTCGCAGCCGGCGAGTCGCCGATGTAGGCGATGCTCTGCGGCCGGGTCGTGTGCAGCACGAAGTAGCCGTTGCTGTAGCGCGCCCACGCCGTGTTCGCGGCGCGGCGCGCCTTCTCGTCGTCCGCCCAGAGCTCCTCGGGGATCGGGCCCTCGAGGCTGAACGGCATCGTCGTGTGCAGCCCGACGACCGACTCCGGGTGGTGGTGGGCCAGGTGCTGGCCGATGATCGCGCCCCAGTCGGAGCCGTAGATGCCGTAGCGCTCGTGGCCCAGCACCTCGGTCATCAGCCGGTGGTACATGGCGGCGGTTTCGGCGTACCCGATGCCCGGCCGGGCCAGCGGCGTCGAAAAGCCGTAGCCCGGCAGGTCCGCCACCACGACCTCGTGGCCGGCCAGGTGCGGCAGCACGTCCTTGAAGTCCCAGAACGTCCACGGCCAGCCGCCGATCAGCAGCAGCGGCACCTTCCCGTCGCCGGGGACGTGCAGGTAGTGCACCGGCTGACCGTCCAGCTCGACGCGGTAGTGCGCGTGGGCGTTCATCTCCGCCTCGTGCGCGCGCCAGTCGTAGGTGTCCCGCCAGTCGGTCAGCAGCCCGGCCAGGTAGTCCTGGTTGGTCCCGTACTCCCAGCCGTCGTTGGCCAGGTCGCCGGGCAGGCGCGTGCGCGCGAGGCGCTCGCGCAGGTCCTGGATGTCCTCGTCGGGCACGGCGATGCGGAACGGTTCCGGTTTCGGCAAGGGATTCGTCCTTCGTTCGTGGTGACCACGGCCGCGGACCCGGCCGCGGGGGCGGTGGTCAGCCCAGCCGGCCGAGGCCGCCGTACATCCGGCGGGTGGTGTCGCCTTCGCGGCGCCAGTGCCCGGTCGGCACCAGGCCGGGCGCCTGCAGCGTGAAGCCGCTGAACAGCGCTTCGATTTCGGCGCGGGTCCGGAACACCATCGGCGACGTCGCGTTGCGGTAGATCGCGCGCATGGTGTCCTGCTCGTCGTCCGGCGACTCGTCGGCGTTGAGGTGCGAGAGCGCGAGGAACGACCCCGGCGCCAGCCGCTCCCGGAACGTGCGGATGATGCCGTGCGGGTCGTCTTCGTCGGTGATGAAGTGGAAGACGGCGACGCACAGCAGCGCGACCGGCTGCGTGAAGTCGATGAGGTCCGCGAGCTCCGGGTTGTCCACAATGGACAACGGGTCGCGCAGGTCCGCGGTCAGCAGCCGGGTGATCTTCTGCTCTTCTTCGGTGAGCAGGGTCTTCCCGTGGGTGGCGACCACCGGGTCGAGGTCCACGTAGGCGACCCGGGCGTCCGGGATGGACCGGCGGGCGATCTGGTGGGTGTTCTCCATGCTGGGCAGCCCGGCCCCGACGTCGATGAACTGGCGCACGCCGTGCTCGGCCGCGAGGTGGTGCACCACCCGGCCGAGGAAGCGGCGGTTCTCCCAGACGACGTCCTTGGTGAGCACCTCACCGACCTGGTCGATGACGGCGTCCCCGGCTTCCCGGTCGACCGGGAAGTTGTTGTCCCCGTGGAGGAAGTAGTCGTACATCCGCGCCGGCGACGGCTTCTCCGCCGCCACGGCGTCTTCTGCTCCCGGCATCCTGGCCTCCCGCACGTCGGTCCCGGCCGCGAGCCTAAGCCGCGCCGGGACCGCGGTCGCCTTCGTGCGTGCGCTGGTCAGCGTTGCGGGTACTCGTCGCGCAGCCGGAGCCAGCCCATGGTGGAGGTCTGCGGCCAGCCTTCCGGCGAGTCCTCCCAGACCTCCTGGCGCCCGTACGGGGTGAGGTCGAGCAGGTTGAAGTCGAGGCGGAGGCGGTCGGTGCCGCGCCCGTTGGTGAACCAGGTCCGGAAGACCTCGTCGCCGTCGCGCAGCAGCACGCTCACGCCGAAGCCGCCGCCGGTGCCCATGTCTTCGTTGAACGTGCTGCCGTAGCTCGAGTACCACGGGATCTGCCAGCCGAACCGCTGCCGCAGCGGTTCGAGTTCTTCTTGCGGCGCCACGGACTCGAGGATCAGCCGCACCCCGCGGGGAGCCAGGTGCGCCCACGGCGAGAGGTTGTCGGTCAGCGACGCGCAGCCGACGCAGAGGTGGTCGCTGCCCGGCTGCTTCATGTAGTGGTAGATGATCAGCTGGTTGTGGCCGTCGAACAGCGAGACGAGATCACCGGTTTCGCCGTCGGGGCCGGTGAAGACGTAGCCGTCCTTCAGGCGGACCATCGGCAGCCGCCGCCGCTGCGCGGCGAGGTCGTCCAGCGCGTGGGTGAGCTCCTTTTCCTTGACGAGGAGCTTGTCGCGCTCGGCCTGCCATTCCTCCGCCGAGACGACGGGCGGGCGATTCATGGGGTGGTCCTTTCCTTCGGCGGTGGGGAAACCGACCGTAGCAGCGGTTTCGGACGGGGGACATCGGTTGCCGGTGGGAGCGCACGGGAGAAGACGCCGGTCGATCGTGTGGGTGAAAGACTGGAGTTTTCGTTCGATGAGCGGCCGGAAACGGCGAGCGGCGGGCCGGGGAAACCCGGCAGCCGAGGAGAGGCGCCCGATCCGGGGAAGCCGGAAACTGGGGCCTCGACCCGTACCCAGCCGAAAGTGGTCATGTCCATGAACGCGATTCCCGAACGCACCGGCGTCACGACCTTCCGCGGCCGTCCGGTGACCCTGCTCGGGCCGGCCGTCGGTGTCGGCGACCAGGCTCCGGACTTCACCCTCGCGGCGCCGGACATGTCGCCGCTCGCGTCCGCCTCCCTCGCCGGGCGGGTGCGGATCGTCTCGGTCGTGCCGTCGCTCGAGACGCCCGTCTGCGACCTGCAGACCCGCCGGTTCACCGAAGAGGTCACCGGGCTCGGCGACGTCTCCGTGCTCACCGCTTCCGTCGACCTGCCCTTCGCGCAGGCGCGGTGGTGCGGGGCCGCCGGGATCGAGGGCGCGCTGGTCGGCTCCGACCACCGCGACCTCTCCTTCGGCACCGCCTACGGCGTCGTGATCAAAGAATTCCGGCTGCTCGCGCGCGCCGTTTTCGTGATCGACGCGAACGACACCGTCGTGCACGCCGAATACGTGCCGGAAATCGGGGAGCACCCCGACTACGACGCCGTCATCGCCGCCGCCAAGGCCGCCGAATCCGCGCGGCTCGCCGCGTAGGGACGACAAGCACGAATGAAGGCGCCCGCGCGGAACCGGGTGCCCACCATGGTAACCGGGGTTTGCTGTGCCGAACCCGGCAGAGATCCGTGACGACAAGGGGCCGGAATGACGACCACCGAACAATCCCGTTTGGACGCGTACTACGGAGAGTTCACCAGCGACAAGGAGAAGGAGGTGCTCCAGGTTCCGCTGCGGCTGGTGGCGGCGTGGGCGAAGAACGACGCCGACGGTGTCGCCGACGTCTTCCTGGAGGACGGCCTCCTGCTGCTGCCCGGTGACGTGTACAAGGAGGGCCGCGAAGAGATCCGCATCTTCATGAAGGCCGCCTACGCCGGGCCGTTCAAGAACAGCGGTGTCACCGGGCAGCCGGTCGACCTGCGCTTCGTGACCGACGACGTCGCGCTGATCCGCACGCACGGCGGCATCCTGGCCGAGGGCGAGACCGAGATCGCGCCCGAGCTGGCCGTCCGCTCGACCTGGATCACCGTCAAGCGCGACGGGAACTGGTACCTCGCCGGGTACCAGAACAGCCCGCGCGGCGAAGGCGCCACCCTCCGCTGGTAACCCCCATCTTCGAGGAGACACCGATGACTTCCAAGGCTTCCGACCTGGTCGCCAAAGCCAAGCAGTGGGCCGGCTACTACGGCGACTTCCCGAACGGCGAGGAGGGCGCGATCTTCACCGTTCCGCTGCGCCTGCGCGCCGCCTGGGACGCCGGTGACGCCGACGCGCTCGCCGACCTGTTCACCGTCGACGGCAGCATGCTGATCGGCGACGAGCAGCTGCGCGGCCGCGAGGCGATCCGCGCCTACCTGACCGAGCAGTTCGCGGGTGCGTACCGCGGCAGCCGCGTCGCCGACGAGCCGGTGCAGGTCAAGTTCCTGGCCGACGGCGTCGCGCTCGCCATCACCAAGGGCGGCTTCATCAACCAGGGCGAGACCGAGATCGCGCCGGAGAACGAGAACCGGGCCACCTGGGTCGTGCGCAAGGAGGGTGGCGACTACAAGCTCGTCTCCCACCAGACCAGCCCGATCCGCGGCTGAGCCCGTCGCGGCGCGAAGGCCACCCCCCGCGCGGGGTGGCCTTCGCGCGTGCACCGTCCACTGTGGTCGGGCACGGGAGAAGTCGACGCCGGGCGCGGGCCGCCGCCACGATGGGTGGCCACAGGCGACGAGCGGAAGGTGATCCCGTGGACAGCAAACCCGCAAGACTCTCCGATCAGGAACAGGCCGGTATCCGCCTGTTCGAGGAGACGCTGGGCTACGTCTATTCCGCGGCGTTGCGCGCCGCGGCCGCCGTGGGCGTCGCCGACCACCTGGCCGACGGGCCGAAGTCGGTCGTCGAGCTGGCGCAGGCCACCGGGGCCCACGCGGACAACCTGAACCGCGTCCTGCGGGCGCTCGCCATGCGCGGGGTGTTCCACGAGGACGAGCAGGGGCGCTTCGAGCTGACCCCCGAGGCCGAGCTGCTGCGCTCGGACGTGCCGGGCTCACTGCGGTCCGCGGTGCTGACGTTCACCGACAAGACGTTCTGGAACTCGCACGGCGAGCTGGCCCACAGCGTCGAGCACGGCGACGCCTCCTTCGACAAGGTGTTCGGCACGACGTTCTTCGACTACTTCCGGGACGTCGAGTCGCCGGAGACGTTCTACTCGGGCATGCAGTCGAAGTCCGACTCGGAAAACGCTTCCATCATCCGCAACCTGAAGTTCCCGGCCGGCGCGACCGTCGTCGACGTCGGCGGCGGGTACGGCGGGCTGCTGCTCGAAGCGCTGCGCGCGGACGACAGCCTCTACGGCCTCCTGATGGACCTGGGCGACCACGTCGTGTCCGGCCACCGCCTCGGCGAACTGGGCGACGACGAACGCTGGGAGCTCGTCACCGGCGACTTCTTCGAGGAGTGCCCGCCGGCCGACGTGTACCTGCTCAAGCACATCATCCACGACTGGAACGACGAGCAGTGCGTCCGCATCCTGCGCAACTGCCGCCGCGCAATGCGCCCGGGCGGCCGCATCGTGGTGCTGGACACGGTGATCCCGCCGCGCAACGAACCGCACCTGGGCAAGCTGTTCGACATCATGGTCATGTCGATCCTGCCGGGTCGCGAGCGGACCGAGGAGGAGTTCCGGGCGCTGTTCGCGAAGGCTGAGCTGGAGTTGACCCGGGTGCTGGACACTGGGTTCGCGGTGTCGGTGGTGGAGGCCGTGGCTCGTTGAGTGCTTGGAGAAGGCCCCGCTCGCGCTTGGCGAGCGGGCCTTTTCGCTACGAGTGTGCGCGCCTCGACCTCCCGGAGGCGGTACAGCTTGTGCAAAGGGCCCCGCTCGCGCTCGGCGAGCGAAGCCCTTTCGCTACGCCGCCAAGTCTTCGGGAAAATCCAGCAGCTGCCCGAGTGCGGCACCCTCCCGGTGCAGCCGGCGGCAGATCTCGTTGATCCGTTCCGGCAGCCCGAGCACCTCGTCGGCGGTGAGCAGCCCGTGGGCCAGGAACCGGCCCGCGCGGGCGTCGACTTCTTCGAGGCAGTGCGGCTCGTGCAACGGGCCTCGCTCGCGCTCGGCGAGCGGAGCCCTTTCGTTACGCAGCCCGCTCTTCTGGGATCTCCAGCAGCTGCCCGAGCGCGGCACCCTCCCGGTGCAGCCGGCGGCAGATCTCGTTGATCCGCTCCGGCAGCCCGAGCACCTGCCCGGCCGTGAGCAGACCGTGGGCCAGGAACCAGCCCGCCTGCGCCTCGACCTCCTCGAGGCAGTGCAGCTCGTACAGGTCCGACGGCAGCTCGCCGGAGAGGACTTCCGCCGTCACGCGGGCGGAGTGGGCCGCGGTGAAGCGCAGGGCCAGCTCGGATCGCGCGTTCCAGCCGGCGAACGTCCCGTCCAGCCCGGTCGTCAGTTCCTCGTGCAGCAGCCGCTCCCGGTGCCCGAAGAGCGTCACCCACTCGTCGGCGCCCGGGGCGGCCGCGGGCGGGGTGTAGTCCTGGCCCGCCGCCATCGTCCAGGCCGCGTCCAGCCGGATCAGCCGGTTGTCGCCGCCGGCGGACTGGAACGCCAGCGTCAGGCCCTGGTAGCCGATGAGGCGGTGCTCGGAGAAGAAGCCGGCCGTGCCGCTCGCCGAGCGGGCGCGGTTCACGGCGTCGTCGGCCAGCGACGTGACCGCGACCTTCGTCAGCCCCAGCTCGCGGTGCACGCCGGGCGGTGCGCCGAAGGACCAGTAGCGGCCGGTTTCGCGCCGGGCGAGCGTCGTCGCCGCCAGTGCCGACGCCAGCGCGCCGAACAGCAGGCGCTGCTGGTTGAGGTGCTCGATCGCGGGGATCTCGCCGGCCAGCCGGTCGAGCGTGCCGCGGTGGCTCGCGCGTTCGAGGGCGAGGGACACGCTCGCGCGCGCGACCGCGGCCAGGCCGACGGTGATCGCGCCCCAGCCGAAGCGGCCCATGCTCATCGTGCGCCGGCCGCGGGCACCGGTGTCGGCCAGCGGGTCGTGGAACTCGCCCGCGGAGGTGATCGACGCGCCGTCCCGCAGCCAGCGCCGGTAGGGCACCCGGACGCCGTCGAAGCGGACCGTCGCGTAGTCCAGGGGCAGCAACGCGGTCGGCGGGCACGGCTCGATCGTGACGCCCGGGCACGGCCCACGCTCGTCGCGCACCGGCACCAGGAACAGCGCGGTGCCGTGCTCCGTGCCACCGATGACGAGCCGGGCGCTGACGACGGCGAGCGTCGCGAAGCCGGCCGGGCCGAAGGTGGCGGGGTACTTCGCCGCGCCGGGCACCGGGCTCGACAGCACGAACTCCCGCGTCGCCGGGTCGAAGACGGCCTCGGTGTGCGTGCGGGAGTTGCTGTTGGCGTGGCCCAGTTCGGCGAGCAGCGCGGCGCCGGTCCAGCGTCCGGAGACGAGGCCGGCCACGTCCTCTTCGGCCGCGCCCTGGTCGAGCGCGGCGCCGGTGGCCATGCAGTGGTGCAGGAACAGCAGGAAGAACCGGCCCGGATCGGCCACCGCGGCCGACTCCAGCAACGACCGCAGGCGCGGGTGGTCGTGCAGCAGGGGCCGGTCGGCGGCGAGCGCGGCCCGCAGGCGCGCGTCCGGCGGCTCCTCGGTTCGCAGGGGAATCATGTCCGCCCTTTCCGCGGGCCGGGTCCACTCCACTGTCGCACGGTAGTCAGGGCTCGCACAGCGCTCTACTCCGAGGGTGCCCTCTGGGTTTCGCGCTTCGCCGGAAAGTGGCAACGCCTGCCGGGCGATGCCATTCTCGGTCGTTCCACACCTACTCTCCACAGGAGTGACCGTGAATTCGGAAACCACGCTGACCAGAGAACTGTACGACGGGTTGCAACTCGTCGAGTTCGACCGCTGGGACGCCATCATCGCCGACGACGTGCTGATCAACAGCCCGGCCCAGTTCGGGCAAATCGGCCTGGGGGCGCTGAAGGAATGGGCGAAGTGGTTCGTGCGCCTCGGCAAGCGCATAGACCTCGTCGACGAGCACCTCGCACTGGACGACCAGGGGAACGGGCGGGGATTCATCGTCTTCAACCTGCACTGGAAACACGACGAGCCGTTCTTCCACATCGGGCCGACCGGCCGGGAGGGAACGTCCGTGGAAACAATTGTGCTGAAGATCGAGAATCACCGCATTTCGCAGATCGACGTCGCGAGCAACACCGTCGACCTCGTCCTCTACCTGACGCAGCGCGGCTGGCCCTACCCGCACAACGTGCGCCCGGAGCCGCTCGTCGCCGGGCTCGACCGGAGCGCGTGACTTAGCGGCAATGCAGAAGGCGCCGGGTCACGGGGTGGCCGCCGATGATGGACGGGACCCGTCCGCTGAGGCTAAGAGGAGGACCCGGTGTCCGCTGAAGTCGACGCGTCGTCCGCGTTGGACGACTACTACGGCCCGTTCACGAGCGAGCGGGAAAAGGAAGTGCTGGGCGTCCCGCTGCGGCTCGTCGAAGCCTGGGCGCGCAACGACGTCGACGCGGTCGTCGACGTCTTCACCAAGGACGGCACCCTGATCCTGCCGGGTGACGTCTACAAGGTCGGCCGCGACGAGATCCGCCCGTTCCTGGCGGCCGCGTTCGCCGGCCCGTTCAAGGACTCGCGCATCACCGGCAAGCCGGTGGACCTGCGGCTGGTCAACGACTCCGTCGCGCTGATCCGCACGCACGGCGGCATCCTGGCGCCGGGGGAGACCGAGATCTCGCCGGAGCTGGCCGTCCGCTCGACCTGGACGGTCAAGAAGGAAGAAGACGGCGTGTGGTACCTCGCCGGCTACCAGAACAGCCCGCGCGGCACCGGCGCGACCCTCCGCTGGTGACCATCCCGAACACCGACGAAGGAGCCGCAATGCCCGCCACCGCAACGGAGATCCTCGCCTCGTACGGGGTCGAGGAGGACACGGACTTCTACCGGGAGTTCACCGACCCCCGGGACCGCGCCGCGCTGACCGTGCCGCTGCGCATCACGCACGCGTGGAAGACCAACGACGCCGACGAGTTCGCCGGGGTCTTCACCGAGAACGGCAGCCTGCTCATGCAGGACCAGCAGCTGACGAGCCGGGAGCAGATCCGCGCCTACATGCAGGCGGGCTTCGACGGCCCGCTGGCCGGCGCGCACGTCAAGGGCTGGCCGCTGCAGGTGACGTTCCTGGCCGAGGACACCGCCATGGTGATCACCCAGGGCGGCATCATCCTCGACGGCGAGACCGAAACCGCGCCGGAGCGCCAGATCCGCGCCACCTGGATCGTGGTGGAGCGGGACGGCGAGTGGTCGCTCCTGTCGCACCAGAGCAGCCCGGTCCGGGGCTGAGCACCGTCGCCCGGCGGCGTGCTCCGCAATCGCGGAGGTGCGCCGCCGGAGCGGGTAAGCGGATTCTCGATCCGAAGCCGCACGTGGAAACCCGGAAGGACCACCGATGACGACGAACGTCCCCGTCCCTTCGCGCGAGGAACTGGTCCGCCGGGCCCAGGGCCTGGTGCCCCTCCTGCAGAAGAACGCCGTGTGGCACGAGGAGAACCGCCGCCTGCACGACGACACCCTCGAAGCGCTGGGCGACGCCGGGTTCTTCAAGCTGCGCGTGCCGAAGCGGTACGGCGGGTTCGAGGTCGACACCTCGACCCTGAACGCCGTGCTCGTCGAACTGGCCCGCGGTGACGGCGCCGTCGGCTGGACGACGTCGGTGTGGAACATCCCCGGCTGGATGGTCGGCATGTTCCCGGACGCCGTCCAGGACGAGGTCTACTCGACGCCGGACGTCCGCGTCTGCGGGACGCTCAGCCCGGGCGGGCAGGCCGTGCCCACCGACGGCGGCTACGTCGTCAACGGCCGCTGGGGCTTCATCAGCGGCGCGCTGCACAGCCACTGGCAGGAGATCATCGCGATCGCCCCGACGCCGGACGGCCAGGGCATGTGGCCGGTCGCCGCGCTGGTGCCGCTGAGCGACCTGCAGGTCATCGACGACTGGTACACGATGGGCATGGCCGGCTCCGGCAGTGTCACGACCGTCGCCAACGACCTGTTCGTGCCCGCCGAGCGCGTCATCCCGCTGGTGTCGATCCTGCAGGGGCAGAGCCACTCGCCGGCCAGCGCCGAGCTGCCGATCTACCGGAACCCGTTGCTGGGCGTGGCGAACGCGTCTTCGGCGGGCACGCCGATCGGGCTGGCCGAGGCCGCGATGGAGAACTTCCTCGAGCGCGTCGGCACCCGCAAGATCACCTACACCGACTACGCGCACCAGGCCGAAGCGCCCGTCACGCACCTCAAGGTCGCCGAGGCCCGGCTGCAGATCGACCAGGCCGCCTTCCACGCGGACCGGATCACCCGGACCGCGGACGAGAAGGCCGCGACCGGCGCGGAGTGGTCGCTCGTCGAGCGCGCCCGCACCCGCGCGGACATCGGCGCGATCTGCAAGCTCACCAAGTCCGCGGTGGACGCGCTGAGCCTCGCCAGCGGCGGTTCGTCGGCCTACACCAGCGTGCCGATCCAGCGGATCGCGCGTGACATCCACGTGGTGAACCTGCACGCGCTGATGGCGCCGGACACGAACAACGAGCTCTACGGCCGGGTCCTGCTCGGCCTGGAACCGAACACGCAGTACATCTGAGGCGCCCCGCACCGGCGGAGAAGTCGACGACCGACCGCCGTGTACGGTGAACTCGGTTTCGGAAAGTGTTGTGTGCCAACGTTCCTGGGGCGAATAACGTCGTCTCCTCTCATGATTGGACTGAAAGCCGTGACCACACCTGGGATCCCACCGTTGTCCGCCCCGGCGCAGGAACTGGAAGACCTCGACCGCAAGCACCTGGTCCGCTCGATGCACCGCGGTGACATCACCGACCGCCTGGTCATCGTCAAGGGGCAGGGCAGCACGGTCTGGGACGCGCGCGGCAACGAGCTCCTCGACGCCGCCGGTGGCGGGGTCTGGCACTCGCCGGTCGGTCACGGCCGCGCCGACCTCGCCGAGGTCGCCGCGAAGCAGATCAAGGAGATCGAGTTCTTCACGAGCCTCCTCGAGTTCACCAACGAGAAGGCGATCCGGCTGGCCGAGCGGCTCGCGCAGCTCGCGCCGGCCGGCATCAACCGGGTCGCGTTCTCCAGCGGTGGCTCGGAAGCGGTGGAGACGGCGATCAAGGCCGCCCGGCTCTACCACACCCGCAAGGGATCGCCGGACCGGACGTGGATCCTCGCCCGGCACTACTCGTTCCACGGTGCGACCTACGGCAGCGGCACTGCGACCGGCTTCCCGCCCATGCAGGCGGGGGTCGGCCCGAACCTGCCGCACGTCGAGAAGCTGTCCCCGCCCTACCCGTACCGGGCGAAGCAGCTCTACGGCGACGTCGACCCGACCGACTTCCTGGTCAAGGAGCTCGAGGACACCATCGAGCGGATCGGCGCGGGCAACATCGCGGCCATGATCGGCGAGCCGATCATGGCGGGCGGCGGCGTGCTCGCCCCGCCGCCGGGGTACTGGAAGCGCGTGCGCGAGGTCCTCAGCAAGAACGGGATCCTGCTCATCGCGGACGAGGTCGTCACGGCGTTCGGCCGGATCGGCTCGTGGTTCGAGTCGGCGAACCAGGGCATGGACGCGGACATCATCACCGCGGCCAAGGGCATCGCCGGTGGCTACGCGCCGCTCGGTGCCACGCTGATGACCGACGACATCGCCGACACCCTCATCGGCGACGGCGGCTTCTTCCACGGCTACACGTTCCAGGGGCACCCGGTCGCCTGCGCGCTCGGCCTGGCCACGCTCGACATCATCGAGCGCGAAGGCCTGCTGGAGAACGCGCGGCGCATCCAGGGCTGGTTCGAGGAGGGGCTGGCGCCGGCGCGCGAGCTGCCGAACGTCGGGGACGTCCGCATCGAGGGCACGCTCGCCGCCCTCGAACTGGTCGCCGACAAGGAAACGACGATCCCGCTGGACTGGTCGCAGGTGGAGGCGGTCGCGTTCGAGACGCGCAAGGCCCACGGCGTGATCGCCCGGCCGTACGGGCACAACTTCGTGCTCGCGCCGCCGCTGGTGTTCACCGAGGCGGAGGCGCGCCGGGCCACCGCGGCGGTCGTCGAGGTCGTGTCCCGGCTGCGTCCGGACGGCACGCTCGCGCCGCGCTGACCCCGTGGGACGGCGGGTGCGAGCCCGCCGTCCCGCCCGCCGAGCTCCGGCAGCGAGCTCGACCCCGATTCACCTTCTGGAGCTTGGAGAACAGATGTACGACTACGTGATCGTCGGCGCGGGTTCGACGGGGTGCGTGCTGGCGGCCCGGCTGTCGGAGGATCCCGACGTCAAGGTGTGCCTGCTGGAGGCGGGGCCGCCGGACGACGCCGAGGAGATCCACATTCCGGCGGCGTTCAGCCAGCTGTTCCGCACCCGCTACGACTGGGACTACGACACCGCGGAGGAGCCGCACCTCGGCGGGCGCCGGCTCTACCTCCCGCGCGGCAAGGTGCTGGGCGGCACCAGCTCCACCAACGCGATGCTGTACGTCCGCGGCACGAAGCTCGACTACGACGGCTGGAACCAGCCGGGCTGGTCGTTCGACGAGGTGCTGCCGTACTTCAAGAAGTCCGAGGACAACGAGCGCGGCGCTTCGCCCTACCACGGCGAAGGCGGCCCCCTGTCCGTTTCGGACAACCGCTCGCACAACCCGAGCTCGGTCGCGCTCGTCGAGGCCGCCGTGCAGGCCGGCTACAAGGCCACCGACGACTTCAACGGCGCCGAGCTGGACGGCTTCGGCGAGTTCCAGCTGACCCAGCGCGACGGCAAGCGGTGGAGCACCGCGGCGGCGTTCCTGCGCCCGGCGCTCGGCCGGCCGAACCTCACCGTGCTGACGGAGTTCCGCGCGCACAAGGTGATCATCGAGAACGGCCGCGCGGTCGGCGTCACCGGCCAGCAGCGCGAGGACGCCCCGGTCGACATCCGCGCCGAGCGCGAGGTCATCCTCTCCGCCGGTGCGTACAACTCGCCGCAGCTGCTGCAGCTGTCCGGCATCGGCCCGTCGTGCCTGCTTTCGGCGTTCGGCATCCCGGTCGTCGCCGACAGCCCGCAGGTCGGCCAGAACCTCTCCGACCACGCGCTCGTGCCGCTGGTTTCGGTGCACTCGCAGCCGATCAGCATGACCGCGGCGGCCACCCCGGAGAACTTCCGGCTGTTCATGGAAGAGCAGCGCGGTCCGCTGACCGGCAACGGCCCGGAGGCCGGCGGCTACTTCCGCACCCTGCCGGACCTGCCCGCCCCGGACGCGGCGATCTTCGCGGCGCCGGTGATGTTCGTGGAGAGCGGGCTCGCGTTCCCCTACGAGCACGCGATCTCCCTCGGCCCGGTGCTCATCACACCGGAGAGCCGCGGCAACATCACCCTGCAGTCGACCAACCCGACGGCGAAGCCGCGCATCCTCAACAACTTCTTCGCCGAGGAGTCCGACCTGGAGACGGGTGTGCGGGCGCTGCGGGTCTCGATGGACATCGCCAAGCAGGAAGCCCTGCGGCCGTTCCACGAGTCGTTCTACCAGCTGCCGGCGTCGGACTCGGACGAGGACCTCAAGGCCTACCTCCGCCGCTACACCCACTCGATCTTCCACCCGGCGGGCACCTGCGCGATCGGCGAGGTCGTCGACGCCGAGCTGCGCGTCCAGGGCGTCGACGGCCTGCGCGTCGCCGACTGCTCGGTGATGCCGGTCGTCGGCCGGGGCAACCCGAACGCGTCCGCCATCATGATCGGCGAGAAGGCCGCCGACCTCATCAAGGAGGCCAGCTGATGTACGACTACATCGTGGTCGGCGCCGGCTCCGCGGGCTGCGTGCTCGCGGCCCGGCTGTCCGAAGACCCCGACGTCAAGGTCGCCCTGGTCGAGGCGGGCGGCAACGACGACGTCGAGAACATCCACATCCCGGCCGTCTTCGGCGACCTGTTCCGCACCCGGGTCGACTGGGACTACGACTCCCACGAAGAAGAGCAGCTGAACCGGCGGCGGATCTTCCACCCCCGCGGCAAGGTGCTCGGCGGCACCAGCTCGATCAACGCGATGCTGTACCTGCGCAACAACCGCATCGACTACGACGGCTGGAACCAGCCCGGCTGGAGCTACGACGACCTGCTCCCGCTGTTCAAGCGCTCGGAGGACAACGAGCGCGGCGCGTCGGAGTACCACGGTGCCGGTGGCCCGCTGTCCGTTTCGGACGGTCGCTCGCTGAACCCGGCGACGACGGCGCTCGTCGAGGCGGCGCTGCAGGCCGGGCACCCGGCCAACGACGACTTCAACGGCCCCACCCAGGACGGCTTCGGCCGCTTCCAGGTGACCCAGCGCAACGGGCGCCGGTGGAGCACCGCGCAGGCGTTCCTGCACCCGGCGCTCGAGCGGCCGAACCTGACGCTGATCAAGAACTACCAGGTCTACCGCGTGCTGATCGAGAACGGCCGCGCGATCGGCGTCACCGGCCGTCAGGTCGACGAGGAGCTCACCCTGCACGCCGAGCGCGAGGTCATCCTCTCGGCGGGGGCGTACAACTCGCCGCAGCTGCTGCTGCTCTCCGGCGTCGGCCCGGCCGACCAGCTGCGCGGGCTGGGCATGGAGGTCGTGCTCGACCACGCCGAGGTCGGCAAGAACCTGCAGGACCACCCGCTGGTCCCGCTGATCTACGAACACTCGCAGCCGAACAGCCTGCTGAGCGCGTTCGAGCCGGAGAGCATCCGGGCGTTCCAGGAAGAGGGCCGCGGCCCGCTGACGTCGAACGGCCCCGAGGCCGGCGGTTACGTGCGCACCCAGCCGGGGCTGCCCGGACCGGACGTCGTGTACTTCGCCGGGCCGATGGAGTTCGTCGACAGCGGCCTGACGGTGCCGACCCGGCACGCGATCACCTTCGGCCCGGTGCTGCTGACGCAGCGCAGCCGCGGGCAGATCACGCTGGTGGCGGAGGACCCGACGGCCAAGCCGAAGATCGAGCACCGGTACTTCACCGCGGAGGGCGACATCGACGTCGCGGTGGCCGGCGTCCGGATCGCCATGGACATCGCGCGCCAGCCGGCGTTCGCGAAGTTCAACGAGCGCCTGCTCAACGCCCCGGCGACGGACTCCGACGACGACCTGCGCGAGTACGTTCGGCGCTACACGAACTCGATCTTCCACGGCAGCGGCGCCTGCGGGATGGGCCGGGTCGTCGACCACGAGCTCAAGGTGTACGGCGTCGAAGGCCTCCGGGTCGCCGACGTCTCGGTGATGCCGACCGTCGGGCGCGGCGCGCCGAACGCGACGGCGATCGTCATCGGGGAGAAGGCGGCGGACCTGGTCCGCGGCGCGCAGTCGACGCACTTGGCCAAGGCGTCCTGACGCGGCTCCCCGCGCGGAGAAAGGGACGGCCGGCACCCGCCGGCCGTCCCTTTCGCGTCCCCTGCTCCGCTCACGACCCGCCCGGTCGAAGTGCGCAGCGGGGGAGACGAGGGCGGGCCGCTCGCAAGCGAAAACTTGGTCGCGAACCCCATCGCGAGCGAGTGAGAGGAAGAACCCGTGAGCGCAGCATCCGACCGCGGCTCCGGGGACGCGCGACCGGCGTCCCTCCGCCGCACCCTCGGCACTCCCAAGATCGTCTTCCTGGTCGTGGCCGCCGCGGCTCCGCTCGCCGCCATGGTCGGGACCGTTCCGCTGGCCTTCGCCATCGGCAACGGGGCCGCCGTGCCCGCGATGTTCGTCTTCGCCGGGCTCACGCTCCTCTGCTTCTCCGTCGGGTACGCCGCGATGAGCCGCCGGATCGTCACCTCCGGCGGGTTCTACGGCTACCTGTCCGCCGGGCTCGGCCGGCCGGCCGCGGTCGGGGGTGGCTGGGCCGCCGTGCTCGCCTACAACACCGCCACCGTCGGCATGACCGGCGCCTTCGCCTACTTCGCGCAGCTCGTCGCCTCCTCCTACGGCCTCGACTGGCCGTGGCCGGTGTGGGCGGCGATCGGCCTCGCGCTGATGGGCGTGCCGGGCTACCGCAAGATCGACTTCAGCGCCCGCGTGCTGGCCGTCCTGATGATCGCCGAGGTCGCCATCCTGGTGCTGCTCGACGTCGCGGTGCTGATCCGGCACGGCGGCGGCGCGCTCCCCGCGGCCTCGTTCGACCCGGCGACCATCGTCGGCGCCGGGCTCGGCGTCTCCCTGATGTTCGCGCTCATCTCCTTCATCGGCTTCGAATCCGCCGCGCTGTACGGCGAAGAGTCGCGCAACCCGCGCCGCAGCGTGCCGCTCGCCACCTACTGGTCGGTGATCCTCATCGCGGTCTTCTACGCGCTGACGAGCTGGGTCGCGGTCGGTGCCGTCGGGCCGGGGCAGCTGCGGGACGTCGCCGGGCAGCAGCTCGGCAACCTCTTCGGCAGCCTCACCGACGACTACCTGGGCTCCGCGGTCACCACCGGGATGCAGATCCTGTTGTGCACCAGCCTGTTCGCCGGGATGCTGGCCATGCACGGCGCCTCGAACCGGTACCTGTACGCCCTCGGCCGCGACCGCGTGCTGCCCGCCGGGCTCGGCGCGGTGCACCGCAAGCACGGCTCGCCGCACCGCGCGAGCCTGACGCAGACCGTCTTCACCGTCGCCGTGACCGCGATCTTCGCCATCGCCGGCGCGGACCCCTACGTCAACCTCGCCACGACCATGACCGGGCTGGGCACGCTCGGCATCGTCGGGCTGCAGGCGGCGGCGTCCCTTTCGGTCATCGCGTTCTTCCGCCGCCGGCCGGACCGGCACTGGTGGCGCACCGGGGTCGCGCCCGTCCTCGGCCTGCTCGGGCTGGTGGCGTCCGCGGTGCTGGTGATCCAGAACTTCGACCTGCTGACCGGCACCACCAGCACGCTGGTGAACTCGCTGCCGTGGGCGTTCGTGGTCGTCGTGGCGGCCGGCGCGGGCTTCGCGCTGTGGCTGCGTGCCCGCCGTCCCGAGCGTTATGCGGCGCTTTCCCGAATCGCGTCGGAACGCGGCGGCCTGGCGGCGGTCCCGGACCCGGAAGAGCCCGGTGACCGGCGGGCCGAGGCAGCCTGAGCGGCACTCGGGGAGATGTCCGCCCCGCTTCGCGCCCATACGATTTTTCCTTGGCGGCTGAAGAAAGTCTCCCGCCGACACGTCCTGGAGGAGCCGAAACAATGCGTGTGCAATTCGCCATCTGGCCGGCCCCGGCGCACACCTACCCGCTGGCGCCGCTGGCCTGGGCGCTGAAGTCCGCGGGGCACGAAGTCGTGATCGCCACGCACCCGGGCGGGGTGGAGACGATCGCGTCGATGGGCATCACCCCGGTCCCGGTCTGCGACATCGACAGCATGCCGATCCCGATGGGCCCCGGCCGCGCCTACGAGAAGGAGCGGGCGGACCTGGCCGAGATCACCGAGGCCCTCGAAGCGCTGGGCTTCGACGCCGACGACCCGGACCGCGAGCACTGGGACGTCTACAGCCAGTACTACCTGCCCGCGCAGTGGGACTTCGCGCCGTGGAAGGGCGACCCGAACGAGCCGCTGCCGTTCCTCGACGGCCTCGTCGAGTTCACCAAGGCGTGGAAGCCGGACCTGGTGATCTGGGACGCCTGCCTGCCCGCCGCCGCGGTGGCGGCCAAGGTCGCCGGCGCGGCGCACGCCCGCTGGTGGACCGCGCCCGACGTCTTCTGCCGCAGCATCGACAAGTTCAAGGAGCTCACGAGCAAGCCGGGCGCGCCGGAGCTGCCGAACCCGGCGGTCGAGACGGTCCGCGCGGCGGCCGAGCGCTACGGCGTCGAGATCGACGACGAGCTGCTGTGGGGCCAGTGGACGATCAACTCGCAGCCGACGGAGATCGGCCCCGAGGTGTCCGCGAACGTCGTCCCGATGCGCTGGGTGTCGTACTCGAGCCAGCAGCCGATGCCGGACTGGCTGTACCCGGTGCCGGAGCGCCCCCGCGTCGCGGTGTCGCTGGGCCTGTCCGAGCGCGCGTTCATGGAGGGCGGCTGGGACCACATCCCGGTGCTGCTGAACGCACTGTCCGAACTGGACGTCGAGGTCGTCGCGACGCTCGACGACCAGCAGCTGGCCAAGGTCGAGCAGATCCCGGAGAACGTCCGCGTCCTCCCGTTCGTCCCGCTGGACCAGCTGGTCCCGACGTGCTCGCTGCTCATCCACCACGGCGGCGTCGGCACGGTCATGCCGGCGATCCTGAACAGCGTCCCGCAGCTGCTGGTCGACTTCGTCGGCCACAGCATCCGGGCGAACCCGTCCGGCGCGGCCCGCCTGGCCCGCTCGCGCTACAGCCTCGGCCCGGCGCTGGCCCGCTTCACCCTGGCGAAGGGCGCGGGCCTGGTGCTGAACGTGGCCGAGCCGGACGCCTCGGTGATGCGCGAGCAGATCCGCCGGGTCCTGGAGGAGAAGTCCTTCAAGGAGAACGCCCAGCGGCTGCAGAAGGAGATCAACTCGGTCCCCGGCCCGGCCGAGTACGTGAAGATCCTGGAGCAGCTCACGCTCGACCACCAGGGCTGAGCCGGGGGCTGGGAGCAAAGGCCGCGGGCCGGGGGGAGCGATCACCCGGCCCGCGGCCTTTTCGTGCGAGCGGTTCAGCCGGCGCGGCGGAGTTTCGGCTGCAGTGCCAGGGGCGTCAGCGTCCGCACGACTTCGGCGGGTGACGGCTGGGCGGCGTTCTCCGCGGCGACCCCGGCCGCCACTTCGGCGAACCGCGAGTCGTCCAGCAGCTCCCGGCACGCCGCCGCGACAGCTTCGGGCGTGATCTCCCCGGGCGCCAGCCGCAGCCCGGCGCCCGAACGGACCACGGCTTCCGCGTTCCCGATCTGGTCGTCGAAGTGCGGCAGCACCAGCTGCGGGACGCCCGCTTCGATCGCCGCCAGCGACGTCCCGTTGCCGCCGTGGTGGACCACCGCGTCGCACGTCCGCAGCACCTGGGCCAGCGGGAGCCGTCCCGCGTGGAGCACCGCGGACGGCAGCGTGCCCCACTCCGCCGCCGTCTCGTCGGCCACCGCCACCACCAGCTCGATGTCCAATGTGGACAACTCCTCGAGCAGGGCCAGGAACAGCCCGGCCGTGCCCAGCCCGGGCAGCACGGTGCCCAGCGTCAGGCACACCCGCGGCCGCCGCGGCGGGACCGCCAGCCAGCCCGGCAGCCGGGCGTCGCCGTTGTAGGGCACGTGCCGCATGCTCGCGTGCTCGGCCGCGTGCAGGTGGCGCAGGCTCGGCGGCCAGGTGCCGACGACGTGGTCCGCGCGCGGCAGTTCCGGCAGCCCCAGCGCGGACAGCTCGCCGGCGAGCACCTCGTTCGCCGCGGCCCGGTACTCGCGCAGCGCCGGCACGCCCCACTGCAGCTCGACGCCGGGGACGCCGTGCACCGCCGCCGTGACCGCGCCGGCCGCGGCCGCGCGTTCGAACACCACGAGGTCCGGCTGCCAGCTCTCGGCGAGCCGGAGCGTGCCGACCAGGTTGGCGGCGGAGATGCGGGCGAACACCCGGCCGTGGGCGAGCAGGTGCTCGCCGGCGTCGTCGAAGCCGTCCCCGGCGAGACCGGTGAAGTCCGCCGCGGGCCCGGCCGGGGTCGCCGGGAGGCCCGCGCGCAGCACCGTCGGCAGGTAGTCCGCCGACGTGGTCACCACGACCTCGGCGCCGGCGGCCCGGTAGGCCCACGCGAGCGGCACGAGGGGGAAGAAGTGTCCCGAGAGGGGCACCGTGGCGAAGAGGATCCGCATGATCGTGTGCTCCCAGCGTCGGCGAACGCCCAGGTGGGCGACGGTCCTTGTCTTCGAGGTTCCCAGCCGCCCGGCGCCGTCAGCGTCTCGTCGATTGCTTGCGGAGTTCGTGACGCAGAGCAATCAGAAAGATGCGGTCGTCATCGAGAGTGACCGACGATCAGTGTTGGACGAGTCACGCCCGGTGACTCTTGAAACGGTTCAGACAAATCATCCAAAGGGGATCATGACCACCAACAGCTCGACGCCCCCAGGCGAGCGGGCGGGCAAGAAGGAGTGGATCGGCCTCGCCGTCCTCATCCTCCCGACCCTCCTGCTGTCGCTCGACCTGAGCGTCCTCATCCTGGCGATCCCGCACGTCACCGCGGACCTGCACCCCAGCAGCGCGCAGATGCTGTGGATCGTCGACATCTACGGCTTCACCATCGCCGGGCTCCTGGTCACCATGGGCAACCTCGGTGACCGCATCGGGCACCGCAAACTGCTGATGATCGGCGCCGCGCTGTTCAGCATCGCCTCGGCGGTGGCGGCCTGGTCGTCCAGCGCGGAGATGCTGATCGCCGCCCGCGCGGGGCTCGGCATCGCCGGCTCCACGCTGATGCCCACGATGCTGGGCCTGATCTCCACGATGTTCCGCAACGCCAAGCAGCGGGCGGTCGCGATCAGCGTCCAGACGAGCTTCTTCATGGTCGGCATGGCGATCGGCCCGCTGGTCGGCGGCGTCATGCTGTCGGCGTTCTGGTGGGGTTCGGTGTTCCTGCTCGGCCTGCCGGTGATGGGGCTGCTGCTGGTCGTCGCCCCGATCCTGCTGCCCGAGCACCGGGCCGCCGGCGCCGGCGGCTTCAAGCTCGACCTGGTCAGCATCGTGCTGTCGATGGCCACCATCCTGCCGGTCGTCTACGGCCTCAAGGAACTGGCGCGCGGCAGCTCGGTCGTGGTGTCGCTGGTGGTCCTCGCGGCGGGCCTGCTCTTCGGGGTGGCGTTCGTCCGGCGGCAGCGCCGGCTCGCCGACCCGCTCCTGGACGTGCGGCTGCTCGGCCGCCCGGCCTTCAGCGGCGCGCTGGGCATGATGCTGCTCGGCGGCTCCACGATCAGCGGCATCATCCTGCTGTTCAACCAGTACCTGCAGCTGGTGCTCGGCCTGTCGCCGCTGAACTCCGGCCTGTGGCTGATCCCGTACACCGTCGGCATGGTGGCCGGGTACATGGTGTCGCCGGGCCTGGCCCAGCGGTTCCGCCCCGCCGTCGTCATCGCCGGCGGGATGCTGGTGTCCCTGGTCGGGTTCGTGCTGCTCACGCAGGTGCCGGCGAGCGGCGGGCTGGTCATCGCGGTGCTCGGCACGGTCCTCGCGACCGCCGGCCTCTCGCCGATGCTCGTGCTGGGCATCGGCCTGGTGATGGGTTCGGCGCCGCCGGAGAAGGCCGGGGCGGCGGGCGCGATTTCGCAGACGAGCAACGAGCTCGGGGTCGCGTTCGGGATCGCCGTGTTCGGGTCCATCGCCACGGCCGTCTACCGCGGCGTGGCCGAGGTCCCGGCCGGCGTGCCGTCGGACGTCGCCGCGGCCGCCCGCGAGGGCATCGCCGAAGGCACGGCCGCGGCCGGCACGCTGCCCGGTGACCTCGCCGGGCAGCTGCTGACCGCCATCCGCGAAGCCTTCACCAGCGGGTTCGCCGGTGCGGCCGTGGTGTGCGCGGTGCTCATGGTGGTGCTCGCGACGGTGGCCCTGCTGCTGTTCCGGCACGTGCCGAAGAGCGGCCAGGAACCCGCCCCGGCTCCCGAGCCGGAGAAGGTCCCGGCCGCCGAAACCGTGTAGTCCTTCAGCCGTCGACGACGCGAGGTTCCGGGAGCGGGACGATGAACCGCCCCCGGAACCCGTCGGCGCGCAGCAGGGAAATCAGCTCGTCGGCGATGTGCCACGACAGCAGCAGCGCGTACTCCGGCTGGTCGGGGCCGCACAAGCGATCCTGCGCCACCACGGGGAGGTGCGCGCCGGGGGAGAGCCGGCCGATCTTGCGCGGGTTGACCTCCGAAACGAACTCGAGGTCGGCCGGGCCCAGCCCGCAGTAGGTCAGCAACGTCGTCGCCCGCGCCGGAGACGTCGCGGCCGCGACGCGCGAACCGTCCCGCGTCACCTCGGCCAGCAGGCCACGCAGGCGGTCGCGGTGGTCGGCCACGCGCGCGGCGAACTTCCGGTAGACCGCTTCTTCGTTCAGCCGCAGGGGTTTCTCGAACTCCCGCAACGCGGCCACCGAGCTGTCCACTGCGTACTTGCCCGCGAAGCCGGCGTGGACGCGGAGCGATCCGCCGCGCGTGGGAATCCGCTCGACGCGGAAGACCTCGAGCCCGTGCGGGGCGAACGCCGCTTCGAGCGCCGTCAGCGAGTAGTACCGCGGGTGCTCGTGGTAGAAGAAGTCGTACTGCAGCGTCTCGAGGAGATCCGGCAGGTAGTGCGACTCCGAGACGAACAGTCCGTCCTCGCGCAGGATCGCGCGCACCCCGCTCAGGAAGTCGGCCGGGTCCCCGACGTAGGCCAGCGTGTTCACCGCGGCGACGATGTCCACAGGGGACAGTCGCCGGGCGGTCTCGGCGCCGAAGAACTCCCGGATGACCGGAGCCGCGCCGAAGCCGTTCGGGTCGACGCCGAGCACGTCGAGCCCGCGGGCGGCCAGTTCGGTGAGCAGCACCCCGTGGTTGCTGCCGATCTCGACGACCGAGGCGCGCGGGTACGCGGTGGCGAGGTCCGCCGCCAGGTCGCGCAGGTGCCGCCGGTAGCTGCCGGTCACCCCGTCGAGGTGGTGGTAGTCGCCGGAGAACAGCACGCGTTCGCTCACCGGCGTCACGATCTGGACCAGGCCGCAGCGCGGGCAGAAAGCGACGTCGAGCGGCCACGCGGGCTCGGCCGCCGCGTCCGCGGGGAACAAGCAGGCCGGCTGCGGCCCGAGCGCGAGGAACTCACGGACCTCGACGCCCGGGCACGTACGACAAACGGTTACCGCGCACCGCCCGGCGTGAAGGCCACCGGCAGGCGCTTGATGCCGTTGATCATCGGCGACGTCAGCCGGGCCGGCTCGCCCGTCGAGTGCAGGTCCGGGAGCCGGGTCAGCAGCTCGCGGAACATCACGCCGATCTCCAGCCGGGCCAGGTGCGCGCCGAGGCAGAAGTGCGGGCCCGGGCCGCCGTAGCCGATCTGCGGGTTCGGGTCGCGGCGCACGTCGAAGCCCGCGGGGTCGGTGAAGTACTTCGGGTCCCGGTTGGCGGCCCAGTAGTACATCATCACCTTGTCGCCCGGGACGAGCAGCTGACCGGAGAGCTCGACCGGCTCGGCGTCCTCGGCGATCGTGCGCCGCTGCGCGATGACCGGCGTCGTCCAGCGGACGATCTCCTCCACCGCGGTCGGCGTCACGCCGTCGAGGTCGGCCAGCCAGGCTTCGCGCTGCTCGGGGTGCTGCGTCAGCAGGTGGATGCCCCAGGTGATCGCGTTGCGCGTGGTCTCGGTGCCGGCGCCGGTGAGCAGGATGAAGAACTGGGCCAGCTCGTTCGGCGTCAGCGACTCGCCGTTGACCTCGGCGGTCATCAGCTGCGAAATCATGTCGTCGGTGGGGTTTTCGGCGCGCTTGGCGGCCAGCTCGTGCAGCAGGTTGGTCAGCTCCTGCACGGCCTTGAACAGCGCCTCGAACGCGTCTTCGCCCTCGGGGACGTACTCCGGGTCCTGGACGCCCATCATCTTGTTCGTCTGGTCGAAGACGAACTGCTGGTTGGCCTCCGGCACGCCCATCATGTCGCAGATGATGCGCAGCGGGAGCTTCGAGGCGATGTCCTCGACCGCGTCGCACTCGCCGCGGTCGATCACCTCGTCGACGATCTGCTTGGCCACCTGGGCCACGTTGTCGTGCAGCGACTTGATCTTCTTGTTGGTGAAGCCGCGCGAAACGATGCGGCGCAACCGGGCGTGCCGGGGGTCGTCCATCGAGATCATCGACTGGTCGAGGAACTCCGCCGGCATGTCGACCGGGGTGGCGTTGCCCTTGCCGGAGATGAACGTGCCCGGGTTGCGGCTGGCGAAGAGGATGTCGTCCATCTTGGTCACCGCGTAGTAGCCGCGGCCGCGCGCCAGCGAGCCGAACTCCGGCTCCTCGAAGAACGGCAGCCCCGGCCGGGCCCGCAGCTCGTCGAACGCGGCGTGCCGGAAATCGAGGGGCTTGGCCCAGAAGCCTTCGAAATCGGAAAGGTCGATCGTGGTCATGTTTCCGGCCTCCACGCCCAAAGTACGGTGTAGGAACGACTATCGCAGAGACCGGTGCTCGAGCGCGCCTTCGAGGTTGCGCGCGAGGGCGGCACGCCGGGAGACGCCGCCACCGCACGGCGAGTTGAAGAGTGAAACCGGAATATCAGCTTCGGCTGCCTCGAGCGATCCCAAGAGCAGGAGCCGGCATGGCGCAAACTGTGGAAGTACCCCTCGAGCCCCACCACCTGGGGGCGCCGAGGAAACTCGATTCGTTGACCGGCTTGCGGTTCTACGCCGCGTTCGTCGTGTTCCTCTTCCACACGGGGATCATGATGAACCCGGCGCTGCCGACCGGGCCGATCAACCCGTTCGCCGACGTGGACGTCGCGAAGTGGTACGGCGCGATCTTCGGGACCGGCGGCTTCGTCGGCGTGTCCTTCTTCTTCGTGCTCAGCGGGTTCGTGCTGTCGTGGTCGGTGAAGCCCGGCGAGCGCGCGCGGGCGTTCATCCGCCGCCGTCTGGTGAAGGTGTTCCCGAACCACCTGGCGATGTGGGTCGCGGCGATGGTGCTGTTCGCGGCCGCGTACACCAGCTGGAAGGCGTGGCTGCCCAACCTGTTCCTGGTGCACCCGTGGTTCCCGGACTTCAGCATCGCGATGAGCGTCGACACCCCGTCGTGGTCGCTCGGCGGCGAGCTGCTGTTCTACATGCTGTTCCCGCTGATCATCCGCCCGATCCTGCGGATGGGCACCCGCCGACTGTGGCTGTGGGCGGGGATCATGGTCGCCGGGCTGTTCGCCTACCAGCTGATCGCGACGTTCGTCGTGCCGAGCGACGGCGCCAACCCGAACATCCCGATTTCGCCGCTGCAGTACTGGTTCGGCTACTTCCTGCCGGTCGGCAGGCTGTTCGAGTTCGTGCTGGGCGCCGTGCTGGCCCGGATCGTGCTCGCCGGCAAGTGGATCGGCATCAAGCCGGCCGTGTCGGTCGTGTTCATGGTCGTCGGGTACGTCGCTTCGATGTTCGTGCCGTTCCAGTTCTCGCTGAACTTCGCGACCCTGATCCCGATCGCGGTGATGGTGGCGTCGTTCGCCAACGCGGACCTGCACGGCACGCGCACGCGGCTGCGCGGCCCGATCGCCGTCTGGCTCGGCAACGTGTCCTTCGGGTTCTACCTGTCCCAGGGCGTGACGATCTTCTACCTGCGGTCCCTGATGGGCAACGCCGTGCTGAGCACGCCGCTCGCGATCCTCACGCTGATCGGCCTGTTCGTCGTGACGCTGTTCGTCGGCTGGCTGCTCTACCGGTTCGTGGAGACGCCGATGATGCGCCGGTTCAGCCGGGCCCGTCCGGCGCGGATCCCCGCACCCCGCGCGAGCTAGCGCTTTCCCGAGCGGCCCCGTCACCCCCGTGGTGGCGGGGCCGCTTTCGTGCCGCCGTCCCGGCCGCTGTCCGTGCGGACGCGGGAAAGCCACCGGCCCCGCCCCTCCGGAGAGGGACGGGGCCGGTGGCTGCCCGTACGGCGGGTGCGGCCTCAGCGCTCGAGGATCCGCGGCTCCGGCAGCGGCTCGATGAGCGTGCCCCGGAAGCCTTCGTTGCGCAGGTTGGTGATGACCTCGTCGGCGATGTGCCACGACATCAGCAGCGCGTACTCCGGCTGGTTGTCCCCGGCCAGCTCCTGCTGGCTGATGATGGGGATGTGCGTGCCGGGGAACAGCTTGCCGATCTTGCGCGGGCTGATCTCGGAGACGACGTCGATGTCGTCCGGGCCGAGGCCGCAGTAGTTCAGCATCGTGACCGCGCGGCCCGGCGCGGACGCCGCCGCGACGCGCGCGCCGGTGTTCTTCAGGAACCGGACCAGCTCGTTGAGCTTCTCGCGGTGCTGTTCGACGCGCTCGGCGAACTGCGTGTAGATCATCGAGTCGCGCAGCTTGAGGGAGTCCTCGAGCTCGCGCAGTTCGACGACCGACTGGTCGACCTCGTGCTCGCCGACGAAGCCGGCGTAGACCCGGATCGACCCGCCGTGGGTCGGGATCCGCTCGATCTTGACCGTCTCCAGGCCGTGCCGGCGGAACGCCTCGTCCAGCGCGGTCACCGAGTAGTACCGGGAGTGCTCGTGGTAGGCGAAGTCGTACTGGAGGGTCTCCAGCAGGTCCACCAGGTAGTGCGACTCGGTGACGAACAGACCGTCGTCCTTGAGGAGCGCGGTCACGCCGTCCAGCACGTCGTGCAGGTTGGTGACGTGCGCGAACACGTTGAGCGCGACGACGAGGTCGGTCTTGCCGCGGGTGGCGGCGAGGTCGGCCCCGACGGTCGAGCTGAAGTAGTCCTTGACCACCTGGGAACCGGCGGCGGTCACCTGGCCGACCGGGTCGACGCCGAGGACGTCGAACGAGCGCGCGGCCAGCTTGTCCAGCAGGCTGCCGTCGTTGCTGCCGAACTCGACGACGGACCGGCCGTCGGTCGAGTCGAACAGGCCCGCGAGCGTGTCGGCGAGCCCCTGCAGGTGCTCGTGGTAGCCGGCGGTGAGGCCGGCCAGGTGGTGGTAGTCGCCCGAGAACAGGATGCGCTCGCTGACCGACTCCAAGACCTGCACCAGGCTGCACTGTTCGCAGAAACCCAGTTCGAGTGGCCAGAGGCGTTCGTTCTCCGCTTCTTCCCGGTTCGCCGGGAAATGGAACGAAGGCTGCTGGCCGAGTGAGAGGAACTTGCGGACCTCCACGTCCCCACACGTCTGGCAGAGCGTTTTACTCACGACCTACTCCTTCGGGCTAGCCGTACGGTGCTCCGGTGGACAAACGTACGGCGGCCGCTTCCGCGCAGGCGTCTCCGCGATTGCGCGCTAGCGCCCGAGAATGCCGTACCGCGCCTCGGTGTCCGTTTTCTGCGGTTTCCACCACCATTCGTTTTCGCGGTACCAATCGAGGGTCGCGGCCAGTCCGGCGCGGAAATCCGCGTACCGCGGCCGCCACCCGAGTTCGGTGCGCACCTTGGTGGAATCGTTGGAATAGCGCAGGTCGTGGCCGGGCCGGTCCTCGACGTGGTCGTAGGCGTCCGTGGGCAGCCCGGAAAGCTCGAGGATCAGTTCCACGATTTCCTTGTTGCTGCGCTCGTCCCCGGAACCGATGAGGTAGGTGTGGCCGGTGCGGCCGCCGTCGATGATCCGGTGCACGGCGTCGTTGTGGTCGGCGACGTGCGTCCATTCCCGGACGTTGGCGCCGGCGCCGTACAGCTTCGGGCGGGCGCCGGTGAGCAGGTTGGTCACCTGGCGCGGGATCAGCTTCTCGACGTGCTGGTACGGGCCGTAGTTGTTGGCGCAGTTGGAAAGCGTGGCCTCGACGCCGTAGGAGCGGACCCACGCGCGGACGAGCATGTCCGAGCTCGCCTTGCTCGCCGAGTACGGGCTCGACGGGTCGTAGGCGGTTTCCTCGGTGAACTGCTCGACCGCGTCGAGCGCCAGGTCGCCGAACACCTCGTCGGTGGAGATGTGGTGCAGCCGCCGCCCGTGCTTGCGGACCGCTTCCAGAATGGTGAACGTGCCCATGATGTTCGTCCGGACGAACGGCGACGGATCGTGCAGGGAATTGTCCACATGGGATTCGGCGGCGAAGTGGACGACGGTGTCGGACCCGGCGACCAGCCGGTCGACGAGCCCCGCGTCGCAGATGTCGCCGTGCACGAACCGGATCCGGTCGGCGACCGGCCCGAGGCTGTCGCGGTTGCCCGCGTAGGTGAGCGCGTCCAGCACGGTCACTTCCGCGTCCGGCCGCCGTTCGATCGTGTCCTGCACGAAGTTCGCGCCGATGAACCCCGCTCCGCCCGTGACCAGCATCCGCATGCGGGCACGGTGCCACGGCGCGGACCGCCGGCGCGTCTCTTCCCTTGCGCGTCAGGCCGCCGGCCGGTCGCGGTCGAGCAGTTCCATCACGACGTCCACTTCGGACCGGTCGAGCGCGCTCATGTACCGGCGGAGCCGGACCCGTTCGGCGCCGGAGGGCCGCACCCGTTCGCTGCGCGCGCCGGGCAGGTGCCGCTTCATCGTCGACCGCGCCCGCTGCAGCGCGCTGTTGGCCGAGGCGACGCTGATCCCGAGCACGTCGGCGCACTCCTTGGCCGACCACCCGAGCACGTCGCGCAGCACGAGCACCGCGCGCTGCTTGGGCGGCAGGTGCTGCAGCGCGGTGAGGAACGCCAGCTCGAGCACCTCCCTGGCGAGCACGGCGGCGTCCGCACCCGGCGTGCTCGGCTCGGGGCCGCCGGCATCGAGCTCGTCGGCGTCCGGCTGCCGGGCGAGGTGATCGAGGCAGCAGTTGGTGGCGATCCGGTACAGCCAGGCCCGGAAAGTCGAGCGGCCGGCGTACTGCTCGCGCTTGTGCCACGCGCGGAGGAAGGTCTCCTGCACCATGTCCTCGGCCTCGTCGTAGGACCCGAGCAACCGGTGGCAGTGGACTCGCAGCTCGTGCCGGTGCCGTTCGAGCAGCCTCCCGAACGCCCGCTCGTCGCTCACGGCGACGGCGCTGGTCCGGCCCGGTCTGTCGTCCACTCGTCGTACTCCCCTCGCATCCCCGGGTCCAGGCTCGCAGCGCGGTGGGCAGCGCCCTACTCCTCGGTTGCGGTCCGCGTTCGCGCGCGGGAGGGGACCGGGCGCGGCGGTTCTTCTCCCAGGGTGCGGTCCGCGGTCCCGGCCGTCGCGGTCAGTTCGCACCCGGGCACGTGCGGTGAAGGCCCGTTCCGGCCCGTTGATCAGCGGCGGGTGCCCTTCGGCCCGCCGGCACGTCTTCCGTAGTGCCCTTTGCCGCTCGGCAACGCGGGAGATGTGCCGGTCGATCAGCTCCCGCACGATGAGGTGGTTGACGCCGATGGCCGGGAGGAAGTCGTGTCACCAGGATTGGGAGCCGCCGCCGGGACGCCGCCGGCCGACACGGCGAGCCGGGCCGAGCTGTCCGCGCGGCGGCGTGGGATGTTGGCGTTGTTCACCACCGCCACCCTGATGAACGCCGCCATGGCCGCCGTCGCGCCGACGAGCACCATCTGGGCCGAACCGTACGTCGGTGTCATGTGGAGCGCGTTCCCGCAGACGTTGACCATCCTCGGCACCGGTCTCGGGGCACTGCTGCTCGTGCGGGCCACGTCGTGGCTGGGCTGGCGGGCGAGCCTGATGGTCGCCTTCGCCGTCGGGACGCTCGGGGGCCTGATCTGCTTCACCGCGACGCTGATCGAGAGCATTCCCCTGCTGGACGCGGGGATGTTCGTGCTCGGCCTCGGCGTCGGCGGTTCGATCGTCTCGCGGTACGCGGCCGCTGAGCTCTACCCGAAGCACCGCAGCGGGTACGCGCTCGGGCTGGTCGTCGCCGCCGGTGCGGTGGGCTCGGTCGGCGGCCCGCTGCTGCTGGCCCCGATGAGCTCGCTGATGGGGAAGTTCGGCCTGCCGGAGCTGTCCGGGCCGTTCCTGCTCGCCGCGGTGGTCAGCGCGGTGGCCGGGCTCGGCGGCATCACGCTGCCGCGGCACAAGGCCCCACGCGGGGAAGGCTCGCAGCTGGCCGTGCTCGGCTCGGTGTTCCGCTCGAGCTCGGCGCGGATGCTGCTGCTGGTCATGATCGTCAGCCAGCTCATCATGGTCGGGATCATGACCGCGGCCCCGATGGACATCATCCTCAAGGACGGCACCCTGGTCGTCGTGGGCGCCGCGCTCGCCGCGCACGCCGGCGGCATGTTCGTCTTCGCCCCGCTCACCGGCTGGATGATCGACCGGGTCGGCGCGCGCAAGGTGATGTTCGCCGGCCTGGCGGTGCTCGTGCTCGCCGCCGCGATCGGCGCGGGCTCCACGATGTCGCACACGGTGCTCGGCTCGATCTCGCTGTTCCTGCTCGGCTACGGCTGGAACCTCGGGTTCATGGCGGGCAGCCGCACGCTCGCGACGACGCTGTCCTCGAACGGCCAGGGCCAGGTCGTCGGCGCGGTCGACGCCGTCGTCTGGTGCGTCTCGGCGACCGGCACCATCGGCGGCACCGCCTTGCTCGGCGCCGGCGGGTACTCGATCATGGCCGAGATCATGGGGATCCTGCCGATCGTCGCCTTCCTGCTGCTGCTCCGCAGCCGCCCGGTCGCGGCGGTTTCGCCGGCCGCCGCCCCCACGGGCGAGGCCGGGACCCCCGAACGCGCCGACGAAGCTGCCTGACCGCGAGGAAGGACGACCCTGGTGCGCTGGAACGCGCTGGAGCGGCGGCTGGCGGGTGAGCTCCTCACCCCGGCTTCGGCCGGTTACGACGAGGCCCGCCGCTCCGAAATGGCCCGGTACGACAGCGTCCGCCCGGCCGTGGTGGTCCGCTGCACCACCGACGCCGACGTGGCGGTGGTACTGGCCGCGGCCCGCGAAACCGGGCTGCCGCTGGCCATCCGCGGCGGCGGCCACGACTTCGCCGGGCATTCGTCCACCGCGGGGATCCTGCTGGACACCCGCCCGATGGCGACGGCGTCGGTCGAAGGCGGCCGGCTCGTCGTCGGTGCGGGCGCCCGGCTCGCCGACGCCTACGACGCCTTGGCGCCGCACGGCCGGACGATCCCGGCCGGCTGCGGCCCGACGGTCGGCCTCGCCGGGCACGCGCTCGCCGGCGGCATGGGCATCCTCGGCCGCCGGCACGGGTTCGCGGCCGACCGCCTGCGCGCGGCCACCGTGGTCCTCGCGGACGGCCGGGTCGTGGCCTGTTCCGAGCAGCGGGAGCCGGACCTGTTCTGGGCGCTGCGCGGGGCGGGCACCGGCAACTTCGGCGTCGTGACGCGGCTGGTCTTCGACCCCGTGCCCGCGCCGGAGGCCACCAGCTTCCACCTCACGTGGGGCCGCGAGCACGCCCCGGCGCTGGTGCTCGCCTGGCAGGAGTGGCTCGCCGGCGCGCCGCGCGAAGTGGCCCCGAGCCTGATGGTGACGGCGTCGGCGAACCCGGCCGACGAGCCCGTCACGCACCTGTTCGGCACGCTGACCGGCGGTGCGGAATCGGTGACGGAGTTCGTGCGCTCACTGCCCGCACCGTTCACCGACACCCGCGTCACGCTGCCCTACCGCGAAACCAAGGCCTACCTCGCGGAGAACGGGCCGGGCGACGACCACCCGGGCGCGCACCTCTACAGCCGGGCGGAGTTCATCGGCACGCCGCTGCCCGCCGACGTCGTCGAAGCGCTGCTGGCCGAGTTCGACGACGGGCGCAAGGCGGGGGAGGGCCGCTCCCTGGAGCTGCTGCCTTCGGGCGGCGCGTACAACGACGTCGACCCCGCCGCGACGGCCTTCCCGCACCGGGACGCGCAGTACCTGCTCAAGCACGCCGCCGACATCGACGCCGACCTCGAGCCGGCCGACACGCGCAAGTGGCTGAACCGCTCGTGGGACCTGACGCGCCCGTGGGGCACCGGCGGCGCCTACCCGGGCTTCCCGGACCCCGACCTCGAGGACGCCCCCTCGGCCTACTACGGCGCCAACCTCGCCCGGCTGCGGGCGGTCAAGGCGCACTACGACCCGGACGGACTGTTCCGGTTCGCCCAGTCCGTGCCGCTCGCGTAGCGGGACGGCCAGGAAGGAGAGGAACCATGACCGAGCCCACGCCCGCGCCGCACGTCTGCGCGGGGACGCTGTTCACCCGCGGCGACACGGTGCTGCTGCTCCACCGCTCGATCTACGAGAACGGCTGGGACATCCCGGGCGCGCTGGTGGGGCACGGCGAATCGCCGGCCGCGGCCGCGCGGCGCCAGCTGGGCGAGGACCTCGGCCTGGACCGGGAGCCGCGGGGCCTGGTCGTCGTCGACTGGGTGCCCGGCGACGACGGCGACGAGTTCCTCTACGTCTTCGACGGCGGCGAACTCGCCGACGACGACATCCGGCTCACGCTCGGCCGCAACGGCCTGGACCGCTCGGAGTGGGTCCCGGTGGACCGGCTCGCCGAGTACCTGCCGCCGGAGCTGGCGGCGCGGTTCACCGTCGCGCACGGCACGACGAAAACGCTCTCCCTGGAGCGCGGGAAGCCGGCCGGGAACGGCTGAAAGTCCGCTCACCAGAAGAAGAGCCCGGCCGCGGCCGGGCTCTTCCCATGCCCTGACCAGGAAAATCGCGATCGGCAGGGGATTTTTCGCCTGGCACCGATGAGTTCTGCACCCGCCGGCCGTCACATAAGCAGGCAACAACCACTGGGTGGAGACGAAAACGAGGTGCGGTCATGACGATCGAGCAGGCGAGCGCGACGCTGGTGCCGGCGGCGCGATCGCGGCTGCATCAGGCGTTCTCGGCGCTGTCGGAGCCTGAACTGCGGTCGCGGCCAGGGGCCAAGTGGCAGGTCGTGCGCCCGGACGTGGTGCCGGCGTGGGTGGCGGACATGGACTTCCCGGTCGCGGAGCCGATCCGGGAGTCCCTCCACGACCTGATTTCGGCGGGCGACTTCGGCTACCCGGACTGGCCGACGGGCGCGCGGACCGTGCGCGAAGCCTTCGTCGACCGGATGGCCGACCGCTACGGCTGGTTCGTGAACCCGGGTGACGTGCGCGAGTTCACGAACGTCGCGCAGGCCGTGCGCGTGGTGCTGGAAGCGTCGACGCGCCCGGGCGACGGGATCGCCATCCACACCCCGGCGTTCGGCCCGCTCACGAAGATGATCACCAGCCTGGGCCGCCGGGTCGTGCCGATCCCGATGGAGGACACCGAAGCCGGCTGGCGGTTCGACGCCGGGCAGCTGGACGCGGTGCTGGCCGGGGCCAAGCTGCTCCTGCTGGTGAGCCCGCACAACCCGACCGGGCGCGTGTTCACCCGCGCGGAACTGACCGCGCTCGCCGCCGCCGTCGAGCGGAACGACATGCTGGTCCTCTCCGACGAGCTGCACGCCGACCTGACGTTCGCGCCGCACCGGCACATCCCGTTCGCTTCGCTGAGCACGGAAATGGGCGCGCGCACGGTGACCGTGTACGGCGCCAGCAAGGCCTTCAACCTGGCCGGGCTGCGCTGCGCGGTGGCGCACCTCGGGCCCAAGTGGATGCGCGCGGTGGTCGACGTCCAGGCGGGCCTGCTCGGCTCGGTCAACATCTTCGGCGCGGCCGCGACGGTGGCCGCGTGGACCCGGGGCGACGAGTGGCTCGACGCGACGGTCTCCTACCTCGACCGCAGCCGGTACATGGTCGCCGAGACGATGCGGACCGAGCTGCCGATGGTGCGCTACCACCTGCCGGAGGCGACTTACCTGGCGTGGCTGGACTTCCGGGCGTTCGGCTGGTCGGACCCGACGTCGGTGGTGCGCGAGACCGCCGGCATCGAGCTGAGCCCGGGCGAGTCGTTCGGCCGCGGCGGGCAGGGGTTCGCGCGGCTGAACTTCGCGACTTCTTGGCCGTTGCTCTGCGACCTGAAAGGCCGGGTGGCGGCCAGCGTTCCGTTGCTATCGTCCGTGGCATGAGTGCTCCGGAGCCGCTGCTGATCGAGGTGAGCAGGCTCCTGCGCGGCCCGCTCGGCGAATGCGTCCCGGACGCCGCCGTCCTGGTGGTGGACGGGAAGATCGCCGCGGCGGGCCCGCGCGGGTCCGTACCGGCGCCGGACTGCGCGCGGCGCCTGGCGTTCCCGGGCGCGACGCTGGTGCCCGGCCTGATCGACGGGCACGTGCACCTGGCGATGGACGGGGGTAGCGACCCGGTGGCGGCGCTGCTCGCCGCGGGCCCCGGCGAAGTCGAGGCCGGGATGGCGGCGCGGGCCGCGCGGCTCGTCGCCTCCGGCGTGACGACGGTCCGCGACCTCGGCGACCGGCCGCCGCGGATCACCGGGCTCCGGCGGGAGATCGACGCCGGCACCCGGCCGGGCCCCCGCATCCTGGCCGCGCTGGCCCCGCTGACCCCGCCGGGCGGGCACTGCTGGTTCTTCGGCGGCGAGGTGACCGGCGAAGCGGCGATGCGAGACCTGGTCCGCGCCAACGCCGAAGCGGGCGCGGACGTCATCAAGGTGATGGCCAGCGGCGGCAGCCTCACGCCCGGCGGCGCCGCGATGTGGGAGTCCCAGTTCACCCCGGCCGAGATGAAGGCGGTCGTCGCGGAGGCGCACGCGCTCGGCCTGCCCGTGGCGGCGCACGCGCACGGCACGGAGTCCATCGAGTTCGCGGTCGACGCGGGCGCGGACACGATCGAGCACTGCTACTGGCTGGCCGGTGACGCGCAGTGGCACCGCCGCGAGGACATCGCGCGCCGGATGGCTTCCGCCGGCATCGCGGCGTGCTGCACGGCCGGCCCGCGAGACTGGCTGGTGCAGCGGGAAAAACTCGGCGAGGCGGCGGCCCGGCCGCTGTTCGACCGGATCGCGTGGCTCGACGCGCTGGGCGTGCCGATCCTGCCCGGGTCCGACGGCGGGGTGCGGAACGCGGTGTTCGGCGAATACGCCGGGCTGCTGGGGATGTACGAGTGGCTGGGGTTCAGCCCGGAACGCGTCCTGGAGCTGGCGACGTCGGGCGCGGCGGACATCCTGGGGTTGTCGTCGGTGACCGGCCGCGTGCGCCCCGGACTGGACGCGGACCTGCTCGTGGTCGGCGGCGATCCGCGCACCTCGACGTCCGTGCTGGCCGACGTGCGCTTGGTGGTCGCCCGCGGCCGCGTGGTGCGCTGAAGGGGACTTTCCCCGCAGCCGATGCCGGGAAAGTCCCCTTCAGCACGCCGTTCAGGAGAAGTCGGGCTCCGAAATCCGGGCCCGCTTGATCTCCGAAACGTGCTCGAAGCCCGCCAGCGTCGCCAGCGCGTCGAACAGCCGTCCCGCGTCTTCGCCGCGCGCGATCTTCGAGACCACCGGGCCGAAGAACGCCGCCCCGTCGATCCGGATGATCGGCGTGCCGATCTCGATGCCGACCGCGTCCATCGCCTCGCGCGTGCTCGCGCGGACCTGGTCGTCGGCGGCATCCGTCGTGGCGACCTCGTTCAGCTCCGCCGGCAGGCCCAGCTCGTCCAGCGCCGCCGAGATCACCGCCGGGAAGTCCTTGTTGCCCTCTTCGTGGATCCGCTTGCCCAGCGCGGTGTAGAGGTCGCGCAGGACCTTCGGGCCGAGCTGGTCGGCGGCCGCCGTCGCCACGCGGACCGGGCCCCAGGCCGCCTGCATCCGCTTGAGGTACGCCTGCGGGTCGTCGAGGTACTGCTCCGGGATCTCGCGGTCGGCGTTGACCACCGAAACGCTCATCACCCGGAACCGCAGGTCGATCTCCCGGACCTGCTCGACCTCCAGCAGCCACCGCGACACGACCCAGGACCACGGGTCCATCGGGTCGAACCACTGTTCCACGGTGTTCATCCTTACCCCTTCCGCACTTCGATGCCGGCGAACAGGTCGTCCTCCGGCCCAGAGCCGCCCACCCGGGAACGGGCGAGCTCGAAATCTTCGGTCGGCCACAGCTGCCGCTGGAGCTCCAGCGGGACGGCGAACCAGTGGCTGTCCGGGTCGATCTGGGTGGCGTGCGCGAGCAGCGCCGCGTCCCGCCGCGGGAAGTGGTCCGCGCACGGCACCCTGGTCGTGATCCGGGCGTAGACGTCCGGCTTGGTGTCCCACTCCTTCAGCCACTCGTGGTACGGCGACTCCAGGCCCGCCTCGAGCAGCGCCTCGTGGAACATCGCCATCTTCTTGCCGCACCACTCGTGGACGTAGTAGAGCTTCAGCGGCTGCCAGTCCGGGTCGTCGCCGGCCGCCTCGAACGCCGCGACCGCGACCTCGTGCGCCCGGATGTGGTCCGGGTGCGGGTAGCCGCCGTTCTCGTCGTAGGTGATCACGACGTGCGGCCGGAACTCCCGCATCTCGACGAGCAGCCGTTCGGCGCACGTTTCCAGCGGCAGGCTGGCGAACCGGCCCGGCGGGACCGGGGTGCCGTCCGGCCAGCCGGAGTCGGCGAAGCCGAGCCACCTCTGCTCGACGCCGAGCACCTCGATCGCGCGGGCGATCTCGCCGCGGCGGACCGCGGTCAGGTCGGCGCGCACTTCCGGCGTGTCCATGGCCGGGTTGAGGATGCTGCCCTCTTCGCCGCCGGTGCAGGTGACGACCAGGACTTCGTGGCCCTCGTCGACGTACCGCGCGAGCGTCGCCGCGGCCTTGCTCGATTCGTCGTCCGGGTGCGCGTGCACCGCCATCAGCCTCATCGTGCCCTCCGCACCAGGGTCGCCCCGCCGTCGACGTCCAGGCCCTGCCCCGTGATGTGCTTCGCGGCGGGCGAGCAGAGGAACGCCACGACGTCGGCGACGTCGTCGGCGGTCTGTTCCCGGCCGAGCGGGACGCGGTCGGCGACGACCTCGTCGAACTCGGCGCGGCTGACGTCCTGCCACTGCTTGCTCCAGACGAACCCGGGCCGGACGGTGTTCACCCGCACCCCGGCCGGCGCCAGCGCGACGGCGAGCGAGGTGCTCCAGTGCTCGAGCGCGGCCTTCGCGGCGCCGTACGCGGGGGAGACGACCCACGGCATGTTCGCCGCGATCGAGCTGACGTTGCAGATCGCCGAGCCGCGGCCGAACCGCTCGCGCAGGGCGCGCGTCACGCGGTAGGCCGTGGTGAGGTTGAGCGCGAAGATGTCGTCGAACACCGCTTCCGGCGGCCACGCCGGGTCGTCGACGGGTTCGAGGTGCGGGCGCCGTTCGCCGCCGAGCACGTTGACGAGCACGGTGAGCTCGTCGGGCAGCGCGGCCGCCAGTCTGTCCACTTCGGACGCTTCACGCAGGTCGCAGACGAAACCCTTGGCACCGGCGGGAACCACCGGCTCGACCACGTCGACCGCCACGACTTCGTCGACCACGCCGGCGTCGAGCAGCCGCTCGGCCACGGCCGACCCGATCCGCCCGCCCGCGGCGGTGACCACTCCGGTTCTCATCGAGACGCCCCTTCCGGGATGCGGGCCGCCACCGCGCGGTAGTCCGCGACCAGGCGGTCCATCGGGTAGGTGGCTGCCGCCGCGGCCGCCGCGGCCGCGCCGATGCGCTCGCGGTCCCGCAGGCAGGAAAGCAGCCCGCACACGGCAGCCGTGACGGCCGCGGTGTCCGCCGGATCGACCAGCAGCCCGGTCCGGCCGTGCTCGATCTGGGCACACAGCCCGCCGACGCGCCCCGCGACGACCGGCCGTCCCTTGGCCATCGCTTCGGTGACGGTGAGCCCGAAGCCTTCCGCGAGGCTCTTCTGCACAACGACGTCGGCCCGCCGTTGCAAGGCGTTGATCAGCAGGGCGGCTCGTTCGGGGTGCTGCTGTGAGGTGCGCAGGAGGTGCACCCGGCGCCGCAGCGACGCGGGCAGACCGGCCCTGAGCCGCCGCACTTCGGCGAGCACGGCGAGGCCTTCGGGGTCGTCCGGGATCTCTTCGGGGTCGTTGCCCGCCAGCACGAGGTGGACGTCCCCGGGCAGGCCGGGCAGGAGGCGGAGAACGCCGGGCATGTCCTTGAGCGGATCCCACCGGGAGACCTGCAGCACCATCCGAGCCCCTACGGGCATGGGCGCATCCTGCTCGACGACGGCGAGCGCCCCGGCGGCTTCCGCCGTCAGCCCGGCCTCCGCCAGCAGCGCACCCGTCTCCGCCGCGCACATCGGCCGGTTCTTCGCCGCCTTCGGGTCGAACGCCGGCGCGCACACCGCCACCGGACGTCCCGGCGGGGCGTACTCCGCCAGCGCCGTCACCACGACGTCCACAGAGGACAGTTCACCCGCGAAAGCCCGCCACACCACCTTGGGCCCCGCCGCACCCGCGGCGTCGGTCCCGATGTGGCAGTGCCACACCACCCGCGCGCCCACCGCCGCCAGCGCCGGGGCCAGGCCCAGCACCTGCGGGTCGTGCAGCACCACGGTGTCGCCCGGTCCCACCCGCGCGGCCAGCCACTCCGCCTGCGGGGCCAGCACCGCCCGGTAGTGGTCCAGGCCGGCCGCCGGGATCCGCGGCGCACCGCGGTCGTGCAGCAAGTGGTGCAGGGACTTGGTGAACGCGAAGAACCCGTCGTCCCCGGCGATCACCGCCCACCCCGCGTCGACGCCGGCGGCGAGCTGCGCCGGTACCAGGCCGTGCAGCAGCTCGGCGACACCGCCGCCGGTCGCGGTCGCGTTGACGTGCACCAGCCGCGGCCCCGGGCCCGGCTCACGCACCCACGCGGGCTTCACCACGTCCGCCCTTCGGCCACCGCGTCCGGCACCATCGACCGGAGCACGCCGAGGCCGCGCTCGATGCTGCGTTCGCGGGGGAGCAGCGTGTCCTCGTGCTCGAGGTACAGCACGCCGTCGAAACCTTCGTCCTGCAGCGTCGCCACGATTTCCGCCCAGGGCAGCTCGCCGAGGCCGAGCGCGCGGAACCGGATCGGCGGCTGCGGTCCGTAGCGGCCCCAGCCGGGGCCGGACGGCAGGCCGCGCCCGGACCAGCGCTGCAGGTCCTTCGCGTGCACCGAGCCCATCCGCGTTTCCCAGCCGCGCACCGCGTCGACCGGGTCGTGGCCGGTCGCGGCGAGGTTCGCCGGGTCGACGCACAGCCCGAGCACGTCGGCCCAGTCTTCGGTCATCGAGAACAGCAGGTCCGCGCTCGCGCGGTCGTAGACGACCTGCTTCGGGTGCGGCTCCACCAGCAGCCGGACGCCGGCCTCGCGCGCGGCCCGCACCAGCGGCTCGGCGGCCGTGCGGAACGCGGCGATGTTGTCGGCCCAGCTCACGTCGCTGTGCCACCACGACAGCCAGCGCCCGAAGTCGGGGCAGCCGGGCAGCAGCCGGACGTCCGGCGCGCCGAGCCGCTCGGCCAGGCGGATCGCGCCGAGGGCGCAGGTGAGCGCGTGGGCGCGCTTGGCCGCCGCGTCGCCGCGGTGCACCGGGTCGGTGTGCCGGTCGTGCGGGCCGAGCAGCAGCTGCGCGTCGCGGCTGTTGCTGACGCAGCCGATCTGCTGCCCGCGCAGCACCTCCGCCACCTCGTCGCGGTAGGTCGCGTCGTCCGCGCACCGGACCGCGTCGATCAGCCCGAACGTCGTGTCGGTCGGCACGTCCAGCCACAGCGGGCCGAACTTCTCCGCGTGCCGCAACGCGGTGGCCAGGTCGAGGTCACCGAACGCCGCCAAGCACAGTCCCAGCTTCATGTCGCCTCCTCGGGGGCAGCGCCGCGGCGTAGGCGTCGAGCCCGCCGGGCAGCGCCGGTTCGCCGGAGCCGGCGAACCGGTCGAGCGCGGTCAGCACGACCGAGGCCGTGTCGGTCACGAGGTCGGCGCTGCCGGCGCCGACCGGTCCGGTCAGGTGGTGGGCGAACTGCTCGTACAGCTCGGGGCACCCGGTGAACACCCCGCCCGCCGCGGCGACGGCGAACCCGTCCGGCAGGCCGAGCGCGTCGCGGACCGCGTACACGCCTTCGGCCAGATCGCCGACGGCCTGGTCGATCACGCCGAGCGCGACGTCGTCGCCGGCCAGCCAGGTCCTGCAGATCACCGGTGCGAGCGCGGCCAGGCCCTGCTTGGGGAACGGCTGCGCGGCCAGCCGGCGCGCGAGGCCGGCGACGGTCGTCCCCGCGTACTCGCTCAGCGCGTCGACGAGCTGCGTCTCCGGGCCGCGGCCGTCGGTGGCGCGGACGGCGGCCCGCAGCCCGCGCAGGCCGATGTCGACGGCGCCGCCCTCGTCGCTGCCGAGGTACTCGCAGCCGCCCGCGTTGGCCACGCGCTTCCCGTCGGTCCCGAAGAAGCCGGAGCCGGTGCCGCACACGGCGACCACACCGACGCCGGAGAGCGCCGGAACGCCCCACAGCAGCGGCAGCACGTCGTTGGAGACGACCAGCCCGGCGTCCAGGCCCACAGCGTCGGCGGCGGCGCGGGCCCGCTCGAGCTCCGGGCCGATCCCGCCGGGCCCGGCCGCGGCGCTGGCCAGCCAGCCGACCGACGGCCCGGTCCCGAGCACGGCGCCGATCTCGGCGAACGCCTCGCGCAGGGTGCGGCCGGCGGCGTCGCCGGTGGCGTGCGGGTTGATCGACGGCAGCTCGAACGTCCGCCGCGGGCCGCCGTCCCCGGGCACCACCAGAGCCCGGGTCCGGCTGCCGCCGGCGTCGATCGCGAACCGGCCGACCATCAGACCGCGACCACGGGGCCGGTCCGCAGCATCTGCCGCAGCCCGTCCGCCGGCGTCATCGGCGTCCAGCCGGCCAGCCCGGGCAGGTGCCCGAAGTCGTCGCAGGCCAGCGAGGAGTGCCGCGGGCGCGAAGCCCACAGGGTGTCGCGGCGCAGGACCGGCCGCACCAGCGCCGGGTCGGTCCCGCTCAGGCGGTAGGCCACCGTCGCGAAGTCGAACCGGCTCAGCTCGGCCGGCCCGGCCAGGTGCGCGATGCCGGTCGGGAGCTCCGGCACGCGGCAGAGCGCGGCCAGCACCGCCGAGACGTCGTCGATGTGCACCGGCGTGAACGACTGGTCGGTCGGCGCCTCCAGCTCCTCGCCCGCGGCGGCGGCCTGCAGGCAGCGCTGGCCGTAGGTGGCGCGGTGCGCCGGGCCGGTCCAGCCGTAGACGAGGCTGACGCGCAGCGCGAGGTTCGGGCCGGTCAGCAGTTCCTGCTCCGCCAGCGCCTTGACCCGCCCGTAGACGTTGTGCGGGCTGATCGGGTCGGCCGGGCGGTGGCCGCCGCGCGAACCGTCGAAGACGTTGTCGGTGGAGACCAGCACCGTCGGCACCCCGGACCCGGCGAGCAGCTTGGCCACGCCGTGGTGGACGGCCTCCGCGCGCTGCTCGTTCGCTTCGATCCAGGTGACGTCGCTGGGGCCGTGGGTCAGGATGACCCGCGCCGGGCGCAGCGTGTCGACGTGGGTGCGCAGGCGTTCGCGGCCCGCCGGGTCGTCGAGATCGACGGACAGGTGCCCGGCGTGGGCGAGCGGCGTGGTCGACACGGTCGCCACGTCGTGGCCGTCCGCGCGCAGCCGGTCGGCCACCGAAGCACCGATCAGCCCGCGGCCGACGACCAGAACCGTGTGGTCAGACATGGGTTTCGCTCCTCCTCGTCAGCGCGATCGAGCCGGTGCCCACCGTGGCCGCCAGCGCGGCGAGGTCCGGCACCAGGATGTCCACATCGGACGGATCACCGAGCAGGGGCCCGTCGATGCCGATGACGCGGCAGCCGGCGGCCCGCGCGGCGAGCACGCCGGGCCGGGCGTCCTCGACGACGACGCACGACTCCGGCGCGAAGCCGAGCCGCGCGGCGGCGGCGAGGTAGCCGTCGGGGGCCGGCTTGCCGCGCGGGACCTCGCCCGCGGCGATCAGGACGGCCGGGACCGGCAGCAGCACGCTGGTCAGCCGGGCGGTCGCGAGCGGCCGCGTCCCGGACGTCACCACGGCGTGCCGGGTGCCGGGCAGCGCGGCGAGGATCTCCGCCGCTCCGGGGCACGCCACGAGCTCGCTGGTGTCCGCCGCCTGGAGCAGTTCCAGTGCGGCGGCTTCACCGGCGGCGTCGAGGTGCGGCGCGACGGCCGCGATCGTCTCGGCCGACGGGCGTCCGTGGCAGGCGGCGACCACGGCGTCCGGGTCCAGCCCGTGGTCCACCGCCCAGGCGCGCCACGACCGCTCCACGGTGCTGCCGGACTCCACCAGCACGCCGTCGAGGTCGAACAGCACCGCCGCGCACGACAGCGCATCGGCCGGGGTGCTCATGCCGCCCTCGCCCCCTCGCGGGCTTCGGCCAGCGCGGTGGCGCGGGTCGCGGCCATCGCCATGGCGACCTCGTCGTCGGTGACGTCGTCGGCGATGACCGTGCAGCCGTACTCGATGGGCAGCACGAACCGGATCTTCGAGTCGCGGATCTTCCGGATCTGGCCGAGCGCCGCCGTGACGGCACCCGCCTGGACCGAGCTCGGGAGGTCCAAAGTGGACGTCGGCAGCCCGCAGCGGTTCAGCAGGCCGACCAGCCGCGCGCGGTCCTTCTCGGCGAGCATCCCGCGCCGCACCGCGATTTCGGCGGCGATCGTCATGCCGTAGGCGACGGCCTCGCCGTGCAGCACCGGGCCGTAGCCGGTCACCGTCTCGACCGCGTGGCCGACGGTGTGCCCGAAGTTCAGCGGGCGCCGCAAATCCACTTCGTACGGGTCCAGCTGGATCAGCTCGGACTTCACGACGCTCGCCGCGCGCACGATCTGCTCCAGCGCCGGCAGGTCGCGGTTCAGCGCCAGATCGGCGTTGTCCTCGATGAGGTCGAACAGCGGCGGCGAGCCGATCATGCCCTTCTTGATGGCCTCGGCCAGCCCGGCCGCGATCTGCCGGCGGTCCAAAGTGGACAGGTAGGCGACGTTCGAGACGACCGCCTTCGGCTGGTAGAACGCGCCGATGAGGTTCTTCGCGCTCGGGTGGTCGACGGCGACCTTGCCGCCGAGCGCCGCGTCCACCTGGCCCAGCAGCGTGGTGGGGACGTTGATGTACGGGATGCCGCGCATGTAGGCGCTGGCGACCCAGCCGATGGTGTCGATGACCACGCCGCCGCCGACCGACAGGATGATGTCGCGCCGGGCGATGGACGTGCCGGCCAGCCAGTCGAGCATGCGGACCGCGGTGTCGATCGACTTGTTGGCCTCCCCGGGTGCGAACGACGTCATCGAGACGTCGATTCCCTTGTCCCGCAACGAGTTCGCGAGGCGCTCGGCGTGCAGCGCGGAAACCGTGTCGTCGGTGATGAGCGCGACCCGGCGCCCGTCGATCTGGTTGAGGAGGAATTTCTCCGCGCAGGGTTCGGCCTTGCAGACGAACACCGAATAGGTGTCGTCCCGGCTGGCGGAGGCGGTGAACGGCTCGGTATCGTCCGCGGCGGGAATCGGTACCAGATGCGGACAACGCACGTGCTCGAGCATGGTTTGACTCCCCTTGAAGTCCTCTTGATCGCGCAACCGCACCTTGCGGACCCGCTCGGTGTCCAAATCGTGGAACCCCGTGCTCCGGCTGGTAGTTTGTAGTCACCGGGAATGGCCGGGTGGCGAGCACCGCGGGCTGCGCCGTCGCTTATCGAACTCTCGCACCGGTCCTTGTCGTGCTCATCTCCGAGCGTGCCGCCTCGCTTAGCGCGTCCGCCTTGCCGGGATAGGCTTTTCGCCATGGAGCTGAGGATCTTCACCGAACCGCAGGAAGGTGCCGCCCACGGCGATCTGCTGCGCGTGGCCCGGCACGCCGAAGCGACGGGGTTCCCCGCGTTCTTCCGGTCCGACCACTACATGCGCACCGGAACCGCGGCGGCGCACCCGGGCCCGTCGGACGCGTGGGTCACGCTCGGCGCGCTGGCGCGGGAGACCAGCCGCATCCGGCTGGGGGTGCTGCTGAGCCCGGTGACGTTCCGGTACCCCGGCGCGCTGGCCGTCACGATCGCCCAGGTCGACGAAATGTCGGGCGGGCGCGTCGAATTCGGCATCGGCTCGGGCTGGTTCGCCGGCGAGCACGAGGCGATCGGCGCGCCGTTCCCGACCAAGGGCGAGCGCGTGGACCGGCTGGGGGAGCAGCTCGAGATCCTCACCGGACTCTGGGGCACCCCGGTCGGCGACACGTATTCCTTCGAGGGCAAGCACTACCGCATCGTCGACTCGCCGGCCCTGCCGAAGCCGGTGCAGCAGCCCCACCCGCCGATCATCATGGGCGGCAAGGGGCCCCGGCGCCTGCCCCGGCTGGTGGCGCGCTACGCGAACGAGTTCAACAACTCCCTGTGGGACGAGGAGAACACGGCCGCGCAGTTCGACCGCGTCCGCGCGGCGTGCGCGGAGATCGGCCGCGACCCGGCGGAGATCACGTTCTCGGTGGCCCAGACCATCTGCGTCGGCGCGGACGAAGCCGCGCTCGCCGCACGTGCGGAGAAGATCGGCCGCACGGTGGAAGACCTGCGGGAGAAAGCGCTCGCCGGCTCGCCCGCGGAGGTCGTCGACAAGCTCGGCCGGTGGCGCGAGCGCACCGGGCTCTCCCGCGTGTACCTCCAGGTCCTCGACCTGGCCGACCTGGACCACCTGGACCTGATCGCGGCGGAGGTCGTCCCGCAGGTCTAGGGGTCCGCCGCGGTGTCGAAGGGGGCTTTCCTCAGCAGGGGGAAGTCCCCTTCCTTTGTGCGGTCACGGGGAGTGTCAAAGTGAATCTTTTTTGTTAAAGGCACGACGCAAGATGCTGGTCAATCACCTGATCGGTTAATTTTTTCCTCTCAATTCTTGACTCGGCACTCAGTCGCGATCGCAGAGGAACGGCAGAAATGCTCAATGAGCGGCAGGTCACTGGTCGGAGAAAATTCCTCACTGGCGCAGTTCTCGGAGTCGGCGGGACGGCGCTCCTCGACAACGGGCTCCTCACCGGCGTGGCGGGAGCCGCCGAATCCACCGCGGCGGGTGCCGATTGCCCCGCCTCGATCGTCAACCCCGCGGACCAGCAGTACCCGGACCTGGTGCGCGCCCTCAACGCCCGGTTCGTGGCGCACCCGGAGCGGGTCGCCGTCATCGACTCGCCGTCGCAGGTCGCCCCGCTGGTGACCGCGGCCGTCAGCGCGGGCAAGCGGATCAGCGTCCGCAGCGGCGGCCACTGCTACGAAGACTTCGTCTACAGCGACGAAACCCAGGTCATCCTCGACCTGAGCAGCATGAACCGCATCTACTACGACCAGCAGCGCAACGCGATCGCGGTCGAGTCCGGGGCGATCCTGCTGGACGTCTACGAGAAGCTGTACAAGACCTGGGGCGTCGTCATCCCCGGCGGCGTCTGCTATTCCGTCGGCGTCGGCGGGCACGTCGCCGGCGGCGGCTGGGGCTGGCTGGTGCGCCGCAACGGCCTGGTCGTGGACCACCTGTACGCCGTCGAGGTCGTCACCGTGAACGCCGCGGGCCGGGCCCAGACGGTCGTGGCCACCCGCGAGCCCGGCGACCCCCACCGCGAGCTCTGGTGGGCGCACACCGGCGGTGGCGGCGGCAACTTCGGCATCGTGACGCGGTACTTCTTCCGCTCGCCGGGCGCGACCGGCACCGACCCGCGCAAGCTGCTGCCGAAGCCGCCCGCGCGGACGAACTTCACCGTCGCCGGCTGGAACCTGAACAACCTGACGGAGGCGCAGTTCTCCCGCCTGGTGCGGAACTACTCGCAGTGGCACATCGACAACAAGTCGCCGAACAGCCCGGCCCGTGACCTCACCGCTGCCCTGTCGGTGAACCACAAGTCGAGCGGGTCGGTCACCGCGCTGGCGCAGCTGGACGTGTCGGTGCCGAACGCGCAGGCCATCATGGACGGCTACATCGCCTACCTCGCCGACGGCGTGGCGCCGCCCGATTTCGTCGCCCCGCAGACGCTGCCGTGGCTGCAGTTCGTCGAGCTGACCGGGACCACCAACTCGGTCGCGAACGACCCGACGTCGCGCGCGAAGTACAAGGCCGCCTTCATGAAGGGCCTGTTCACCCCGGCGCAGACCGCGGCGATGTACAAGCACCTCACCCGGTCCGACATCAGCAACCCCAACATCAACATCATCTTCCAGCCCTACGGCGGCCAGGTTTCCGCGGTGCCGCAGGCGAACACGGCCATCCAGCACCGCGACGCCGCCTACCAGGTGCAGTGGTCGTCGGTGTGGAGCGGCGCCGCCGGCGACGCCGCCAACATCGCCTGGGCGCGCGAGGTCTACTCCGAGGTCTACGCGGCCACCGGCGGCGTCCCGGTGCCCAACGACGTCTCGGACGGCTCGTACGTCAACCACTGCGACGCCGACCTGAGCGACCCCGCGTTCAACAAGTCGGCTTCGCCGTGGCACGCGTTGTACTACAAGGGCGCGTACCCGCGCCTGCAGGCTGTGAAGAAGAAGTACGACCCGCGCAACGTGTTCCGGCACCGCCAGTCGGTCGAACTCCCGTCCTGACCCGCGTACGGAAAAGCCCCGGACCGCTCAGCGATCCGGGGCCTTTTCGTACGGTCAGCTCGCGATGTCGATGGGCCGGTCTTCGCCCGGCTCGATGGTCCGGACGACGCGGGCCGGCGCACCCACGGCGACGACGTTCGCCGGGATGTCCTTCATCACCACGGAATTCGCGCCGATCACGGCGTTCTCCCCGATCGTGACGCCCGGGCCGACGATGCTGCCCGCGCCGAGCCAGACGTTGTCCCCGATGGTGATGGGCTTGCCGTAGCCCCACTTCGCGCGGCGCGACTCGGGCTCGATCGTGTGCCCGGCGGCCAGCAGCTGCGAGTACGACCCGAGCAGGACGTCCTCGCCGATGGTGATCTGCCCGACGTCGAGGAAGATGACGCCGAAGTTCGCGAAGCTGCGGGCCCCGATCTTGGTCTGGTACCCGTAGTTGCAGTAGAACGGCGGGCGCAGGTAGGCACCCTCGCCGAATTCGCCGAAGAGCTCTTCGCAGATCTCGCGGCGCCGTTCGCCTTCCAGCACGGAACTGCGGTTGTACTCCTCCAGCAGTACCTGCGCGCGCCGGACCTCCTCGCTCAGGAGTTCCCCGTTCGCGAGGTGGTACTCGCCGGCCAGCATCAATTCCTTCATCGCGTGGTCATCAAGCTGCATGGCGACGCTCCCTGAGGTCCTGGTTCACCGTTTCACGGTGCCCGCGCGCCCCGGACCAGGACATCTCCCAGCGTGCCGATCCCCTTCCACCCCGGCGAAAAATGCGCTGAGGTAGGGCAGGATGACTGTCGGCAAAGACGAGCGCGATCATTCGTCGGCGAAGCGCGAAAGGATGAAAATGATACTCGTTACCGGCGGCCTGGGTTCCATCGGGTCGCACACCGCACGGGGTTTGCTCGACCAGGGCGAGTCCGTCGTGCTCACCGCGCACCGGTCGACCGAACTGCCGGAATACCTCGCGAACGAGGCCGAGGGCCGGGTCGTCGTCGAGCCGCTGGACACCACGGACGAGCAGGCGTTCCTCGACCTGGGCAAGCGCCACGAGATCACCGGCATCGTCCACCTCGCGGCGAGCTACTTCGCCACCCCCGACCCGGTCGAGTACCTCCGCGTCGAGACCCTCGGCCTCCTGAACGCCCTCAAGGCGGCGTCGGTCTGGGGCGTCCGCCGCTTCTCGGTCGCCAGCTCGATCGGCGTGTACGTCGGTGTCGACGACTCCGCCCCGTGGCGCGAGGACGCGGCCCTCCCGGTGCTGCCCCTGCCCCAGATCCTCCAGTTCAAGAAGACGGCAGAGCTGTTCTCGATCGCAGCCGCGGCCGCCGGCGGCTTCGAGCTGGTCAACCTGCGCATCGGCACGATCTGGGGCCCGCTGAGCCTGCCGGACTCGCCGTTCTTCGCCCTGCCCCGCCTGCTCAGCTCGGCGGTACTGGGCGAGGACGCGGACCTGACCCCGCCCCGCCCGGACGCCTACGCCGAGGACGCAACGGACCTCTGCTACGTCAAGGACTGCGGCCGCGCGATCGCCCTGTTGATGACGGCGAAGCACCTGAACCACAACACGTACAACGTCTCGAGCGGCCGCCTGGTGCCTTACGCCGAGGTCGTCGACGAGATCAACAAGGCGGTCCCGGGCGCGAACATCACCCTCCCCCCGGGCCGCAGCCCGGAGCGCCCCTCGCCGAACTACCTGGACATCACCCGCCTGCGCGAGGACACGGGCTTCGAGCCCGAGTACGACTCGGCGCGGACGGTGCAGGACTACGTCGCTTGGCTGAAGACGCACGAGCGGTAGGTAGTTTTGGGAACGGGCCCCAGGCAGCGCCAAGCGCCGCCTGGGGCCTTTTCGCGTGGCGGGGACTCGCGCGGGGGCCGGGCCTCCGCGCGAGTCGGCGCTCGGGGCAGTGCGGATCGCCGCCTGGGGTCTTTTTGTGCTTCGGGTAGCGCGGATCGTCGGCTGGGGTCTTTTCGTGCTTCGGGTAGCGCGGATCGTCGGCTGGGGTCTTTTCGTGCTTCGGGTAGCGCGGATCGTCGGCTGGGGTCCTTTCGCGATCCGGGCAGTGCGGATCGTCGCCTGGGGGTTCTTCACGCGGCGCGGACTTGCGCGGGGCGAGGCTTTCCGCGCGCCGGGCGGCGCTAGCCGCCGTCCGGCGGCCTCTTCGCGCGTTGCGGAACCGCGCGGGCCTTCGCGCGTTGCGGACGCGCGCGGGCTTTCGCGTGTTGCGGACCCGCGCCTGCCTCGCGTTGGGACCCCGCGCGGGCCGGGCTCGCCGCGTGGGGCTCGTCCTGGGCCCGGCGCGGCGCGCGAGTTCGCCCCCGCCGGTACCCGGTCGTGCGCCCCGCCCCGGTGGCGGCGGTGCTGCCTGCCGCCGACGAAAGATCCCGGCCGGGTCGTCGTGACCGGGCCGGGATCCGTTTCGTTGCGTCGAAGCGCGTCAGTCTGCGGCGGCCCGGTAAATGCCGTAGCCGTAGCCCGAGACGTGCAGACCGGCCGCGTCGTAGCTCGTGCCCTGGCCGAGGATCAGCTCGCCGGGGTCCGGGACGGTCACCGTCGCCGGGCGCAGGGCCGGGTTGACCACCACGGTGAATTCGCCGCGGCGGTAGACGAACGGGTAGCCGGCCCGCACGATCGAAACCTCGCCCCGGGCGCCGAGCGCCGGGTTCGCCTTGCGCAGGGCGATCAGCTCGCGGACGAGGTTCAGGTTCGAGTCCGGGTCGGCCTGCTGGGAAGCCACGTCCGGCCGGGTCGGGGACGGGTTCGGCGGCAGGTACGTGACCTCCGGATCCGCCGCGTCCCACTGCATCGGCGTGCGCGAGCCCGCGCGGTTGAAGCCGTCTTCGAAGACCTGCAGCAGGCTGCCCTCGTGGTCGGGCAGGCCGGGCTGGTACTGCGTGCCGATCTCGTCGCCGTAGTAGATCGCCGGCAGCGTCGGCCACGTCAGCAGGAACACCAGCGCGCTGCGCGCGTGCCGGGCCGAACGCGAACCCGCCACCAGGCGCGGCCAGTCGTGGTTCGCCGTGGGCAGGATGACGTGGCCGCGGTCGCCGATCGACGCCGTCGTCGTCGCCCATTCGGCGAGGAACACGTCGATCGAGCCCTGGCCCGCCGCGTCGAAGTAGGCCGGTCGCGGGTCTTCCCACGTCATGTCGTAGACGGCGCGGTTGTGGAACAGCGAACGGAACGCGCGGCTTTCCCCGTAGTGCATGAAGAAGTCCGCGTCGAACCCGGCCGGGACGGCGACCTTCGGGTCGTTCCACTCCGACAGCAGCACCGTGCCGGGGTGCGCGCGGTCGATCCACTCGCGCACGTCGCGCCACAGCTTCGACGTCTCGACGAGGCCGGGGTCGTCCTTGATCAGGAACGGCGCCATGTCGACGCGGAACCCGGCGATGCCGTAGCCCATCCAGAAGTCCATGATGTCGCGCAGGGCCTGCCGGTTCTCCCGCGGCCCTTCGGCGTCCACCGGCTGGCGCCACGGCTCGGCTTCGTTCGGCCGCCCGTAGCCGAAGTTCAGCGCGGGCTGCACGGGGAAGTAGTTCGGCAGGTAGAAACCCTCGCGGCTGCCGGGCGACGGCTGGAAGTTCGGCCCCCGCTCCGCCGCCCAGATGTACCGGTGGTCGTCCGGGTCGTTCGCCGAGTGCACGAACCACGGGTGCTCGTTGGAGGTGTGCCCCGGCACGAGGTCGAGCAGCACGCGGATCCCGTGCCTGCCCGCCGAATCGACCAGCTTGAGCAGGTCGTCGTTGCTGCCGTACCGCGGGTCGACGCGGTAGTAGTCCGCGACGTCGTACCCCGCGTCGAACATGGGGGAGGCGAAGCACGGGTTCAGCCAGACCGTGTTGACACCCAGCCACGCCAGGTAGTCCAATTTGGACTCGACGCCCCCGAGATCGCCGATCCCGTCCCCGTTCGAGTCCGCGAAGCTCTGCGGATAGATCTGGTATAGGACCGCATCCGCCAACCAGTCAGCCATGCTTGCCAAGCTACAAGAACCGCCGGTCGGCGGGCGTATCCGAACGTGCGGGAAGGCCCGCGCGCGCGACTGCGCCGAGGCACGCAGATCGCCGAGAGCGGCCGTGCTCCCGGCGATCTGGTAAACGTTTTCCCTGGCGGCCGGACGCGTTCACCGGCCGGGCGCCGGACCGGTCAGCGCTTGACGTTGTAGTGCAGGTGCAGCACGCGGTCGCCCTGGATGACGACGTCCGGGTCTTCGAGCTGGACGGTACCGGCGTGGCTGCCGAAGTACCGCTTGCCCTCGCCGAAGACGACCGGCGCGACGTCCAGCGCGACCTCGTCGACGAGCCCGGCCGAGAACGCCTGTCCGGCGACGTCACCGGCGGCCACGCAGACCAGCCCGTCACCGGCGAGCTTCTTGGCCAGGTTGATGCCGTTCTCGACCGAGTCGGCCGTGTGGAAGGGCGCGTCGGGGAACCGGGCCAGCCACTCGTCCGGCAGCGGCCGGTGGGTGACGACGACAAGCTCGTCGGCGGACGCGGGCTTGCCGCCCCAGCCGTCGAACGTGTCGAACAGGTGCCGGCCGATCACCGTGACCTTGATGGCGTCCCAGAAGGGCTGCACGTAGTCCGCAGAGGCCTGGCTGACGTTGAACGACCACTCGTCGTTGGCGCGGATCGTGACGTCGCCGTTCGAGTACCAGTCGAACAGCGGCCCGACCGAGTCGTCCGGGTAGGCGATGTAGCCGTCCAGCGAGACCACGGCGTGTACGACAACTCGGGCCATTGCATCCGCTCCTTGATTTCATCGGCGGCGCAGGACATTCCTGCGCCCGTTGGCGATGCTATCGGCGGGGCCGCGGGGCGCATCTCCCTAATTGCTCTCCTCGGCGAGTTCGACGATGAGACCTTCGGGACCGCGGACGTAGCACATCCGGAAGATGTTTTCGTAATTGACGATCTCGCCGATGGTGTCCAGTCCTTTTGCCCGAATTCGCTCGATCGTGCTGTCGAGATTCCCGACGATGTACGCGATGTGCCGGAACCCCAACCGGTTCACCGCCGGCGCCTGCGCGTCCGCTGAATCCGTCGCCGGGTCGACCGGGTGGTGGAACTTGGTCAGCTCCAGTTTTCCGCTCCCGTCCGGCGCGTTGACCATCACCATTTCCAGCCGCACGCCCTCGAGCCCGAGGATCCGCTCGACCCACTCGTCTTCGATCCGCATCGGCGCGGCGACTTCGAAGCCGAGGTCGGCGAAGAAAGCCGTGACCGCTTCGAGGTCGTCGACGATCACGCCGACGTGCTCGAACCGCCGCACGCCACCCCCGGCCGCACCGCTCATGGTGAATTCCCCTCGCTCGTCGGACGATTCCGGTCCGCCGCGAAACCTACGCGGCCGCCTGCGCCCCCGGCCACGGCGACCGGCGCCCCACGTGACCCAGGTGCGCGGTCAGCAGGTCGGCGTCCGCCCCGACTTCCACGGGCGGCCCGAACATCCCGAGCGCCCGCGCTTCGGGCCCGACGAGCACGGCGGCGAACTTCTGCGCCGCGGCGACGACCTCGGCGTCGGGCGCGTAGGCGATCCCGCCGCCGCTCGCCAGGTCCCAGCCGTGGGTGAGCACCTCGTTGAGGCACATCAAGGCGTGCACCGAACCGGGCGTGTCCGCGCCGCCCTTGCCCGGGGTGACCCGGTCGAGGATCCCCGGCTCGGAAAAGGCGGTGACGCACCGGTCCCCGAGCGCGCGAACGGTGGCCGCGGGGTCCGCGCCGAGCCGTTCGGTGTGCGCCAGGTGCTCCAGCCGGTCCGGCTGCGAGTCCGCGGGGTCCAGCGCCGGCCCGGTCGCCGCCTGCGTCGCCAACCCGACCATGCCGAGCATGTGGTTGCCGACCTGGCGGACCGACCACCGTTGGCACGGGCTCGGCCGGTCCCAGGCCGCCGGTTCGATGGCGGCCACCACGTCCGCCGTCGTCCGGAAAGCGCGCTCGAGCAGTGTGGGCAGGTCCATGTCCGTCCTCTCGTCGCCGGCTTTCCTCCAATCTGGAACATGATCAAGCAAACGATCATCTTGCTGCGTGCGAGATTCGCCTTTGCGGTGGTCAGCGGCTCGGAGGCAAGTGCTTGGCGTACCGGGGAACGGGCCGGGTGCCCACAAGTGATGGTCAGGCGGCCCGGTCGGCCGCGGCCTGGTCCGGCACCGGATCGTTCGCCGTCCGAACGGTGTCTCCGCACGGTGCCGCGAGCCCGCCCGTCGTCGGATCCGAACTGGACAGTGCGGTGCCGCCCGCGACCGGTGGTGCGGTGCCGGAATGCTCCGCGGCCGCCCGGAAGGCCAAGTGGTGCAGCTTCCTCAGGTGCCGCTGCACCAGACCGGTCCGCCGCGCTTCGGCGAAGATGGCCCGCGCGGCGCCGTTCTCGCGGCGACGGCGGTGGCGCGGGGTGGATCCGTGATACGCCACGATCGTGTCCTCCAGTGGGTGTGCCGGATCGGTCCGGCGTGTCGGGTTGACGGGTTTCATTGCTCGGTGTGACCGTTCGGTCGCGCGCGAGCACGACGGCCGGGTTCGCCGCCTGGGTAACAAGGTTGTCTCGACTGGAACTCGGCCCGGTCAGGTTGGGCCACCTGGCCGCTCGCACGGTGGGTCGTCCGGACCTTCGCGCGCTGCGGGGGAATGCGGGCCGCCACCGTCCACTGTGGGAGCACACCGAGCAGGAGAAGCTGTTCCGGTGTGGGGCCGATCACGTGGCCAGGGCACGTCGTGCGCAGCCGCGCACGACGTCTTCCCTGGTGGCGCCCCCGGCAGGACTCGAACCTGCGACCTAGAGAGTCGCAGGAAACCGTCCGATCTAGACCGGTACGGGCGCCTGGCCAGCTAGAATATGCTCTGACCGTGGGGTACTAACGGGCACTTTCGGATACGTTTCTGGTCCGTTTGTGGACCATCGTTCGGGCGTGTCACCGCGTACGCTCTGGGCACGAGAGACCCCGGCAGCCGCGCGAACGGCCCCGGGGGCATGGCCGACCTGAGGAGTCGACGTGGCAGAGACTACCCAGACCGAAGAGCGCACCGGTCCGCACGCGGGCGAGAGCTGGCCGTACGTGTGGGGCGCTTTCCGCCACCACTACGACAAGTACCGGACGGAGAATCCGAACTGGCGGGCGTTCTTCACCGAGCACCACATGTATGCACTCGACGAGGCGCTACGCGAGTACGATCAGGTCCGCGGTGAAGTGGCCAACGCGGAGCTGATGGAGCTCGCTGAGAAGCTCGACTCCGAAGCCTCGGTGTCCGCGCGGCCCGGCCAGCTCGACCGCCTGGAAGAGATCGCCAGCCAGCTCCGCCGCATCGCGCGCACGCCGCGCGCGGAGGTTTCCCGTGGATGACCTGAAGCCGCCCCAGTTCGGTCCGCAGCATCTCCACGCGCTCACCAGAGCACGCGCCCGCATCGTCAAGGACGCCACCAACTTCTCCGACGCCCACGCCCGATACAACCAGAAGGGCCTCACGCAGCAGGCCGCCCAGATGATGGCGTGCAACACGGCGTGCTTCGAAGTACAGCGGTACCTCAAGGACCTAATCGACTCGATCCGCGCGCGCGGCGAGCAGACGACCACGTCGTCACCCGCCGAGTAGCGACTCCAGCTTCGCCGCGTTCTCCGGCGACGTCCGCCGCTTCCGCCGGTAGTTCCGCTCCACGATCTCCGGCGTGTTCCCCAACTGATCTGCGGCGTCCTCGTTCGTCCCGCCTACGTCCACGATGTGCGTCCCCACCGTGTGCCGCAACATCCGCGCGGCCACCCACTCATACCCGATCTGATCACACGCCTGCCGGAACCGCTTCTGGAAGTTCGACGGATCCGTCCACTCCCCATTCCACGTCGGAAACAACGGCCCCTCACCCGCCGCCAACTTCCGCCGCGCGAACATGCTCGCCGCCCACGACGGATACATCGGCTCCACCGCCTCACCCCCGCCCTTCCGCCGCGGCTTCCGCACCAACCCCACCCGCTCGATCCGCACCAGGTGATGGTCAAGCAGCACCGTCCGCGCCGACGAATCCACCCCCGACCCGGTCGCCGCGAGGATCTCACCCGGCCGGCCACCCGTCGCCAGCATCGCCTCCGCCGTATCCGGCAGATCCAGCCACACCGCCATCCGCACCCCGCCCCGCGCCGAGCCTCCAGCCTTCCTCTCGCACCACGCCCGCAGCTTCGTCAAGAAGTCCAGCCGCTCCCCGGGCTCCAGGGCGCGCACGTCCTCACGGTCACCGGACTGCTCGATCGCCTCCGCCGACTTCGCCGGATTCGACGTCATCGCCCCATGCCGCACCGCCAACCCGCAAATCCCCGTCAGGACCGTCTTCGCCCGCTTCGCCGCCGCATACCCAGCGCCCCGCTTCGACCGGTTCGACTTCGCCGCAGAGTCCCGGATCGCCTTCAACGTCTCATCGGCCAGCCCCGCGTTGTCCGCCTCCCCGCAGGTCAGCTCACCCATCAGCTTCCGGATCTGCTCCGCGGAGTCCTCGTAGTCGTACAGCGACTTCGCCGCCCGCTCCCCACGCTCCACCTTCCGCCGGAACTCCGCCAACCACAGGTCGATCACCGCCGTGAACCGGGTCTCCACGTTGATCGTCTTACTCGAGGCTTCCGTGGCGAGCTTCGCCATCGCCGCCTTCAGCTTCCGCTCCGCCGCCGTCCGGGACGCGCCGCGGCGCTTCACCGGCCGCAGCCGGCCGTTCCGCATCCGGAACCGTGCACGCGCCTCCCACACGCCGGGGGACACTTCGCGGGTGTTGATGTTCCCGAATGTGCCGATCTCGGTTCTTGGTCGTGCCATGCTGCTTCTCCGCGGAGGGGTCAGGCGGCTTCGCGGTCCCGGATCGCGTCCGCGATTCGGTCGATCGCGCGTCGCCGGCGGTCAGCCTGGAGAACAGCAGCGACACCGAGGACGATCGCGATGCCCAGGTGCAAGCCGAACAGGTGGGTGGGCCATCGGTGGATGAAGCCGAGGATTGCGTGGACCAGGAGAAGTAGCCCTGAGGTGGTCGCGTACCGCGCCAGCCTGGTTCTGGTGGCAGCGGTGGTCGCGGCATGGGTCAGGTGCGCGGCGTCCTGGATGATCACGGTTATCCCCTCCTGATGGGCCCTTTCGGTGAACGATGTTGGTCCGTTCGGCAGGGGTATCTTCGTACGTCAGTGGCGCATCGTTATCGAACATGCGGTCTATCTACGCGGAAGTACTAAGATCAACCTACTGTTTCGGTAACTTCGTCAGATGACACCTGCAGATGCGGTGTCACTCCACTACGATTCGGCCGCTTCGCTCGGCGTACTCGCGACGAATCCGTAGCGCATCCTCAGCGTAACGCTTCGCTGCCTCCGGGCTGTCCTCCGCGATGTCCACGATCCGCTCCGCGAGCTCCCGCTCAGACATGCCAATGATCTTCCGGTGCTTCTCCGGCACGTCTGCCGCGTCGGTGCTCGCCGACGTCGCCGGAGACGCGTCGCCTTCGAGGATCTGCCGCGGCGTTTCCTCGGTCCAGTTCGGCAGGAAGCGCCCGAGTGCGTAGAGGAACGACTGGCCTACTCCCGGCTGCCCTGTCTCGACAAGCTCCAAGCTCTTCTTGTTCAGCACGACGCCGACCGCTGCTGCTGCGGCGACGAGCTGTGGCCTGGACATGCCAAGCGCCTCGCGTGCCTTGGTGACCGCGTCGCCGAGGCGATTGCGTGCCTCCGGGGCGTAGTTGGCTGTGCGCACTCTGTTCGACGCCATGGGTGCATTGTGCCGCATGGCGGCGCATGTTGGGCCACGTCTTGGCTGCTTGAGACGTGATTTTCGTCCGTGGTCCCCCCGGACTAGAACGCGCTGGGTTCTGGTCATGGACGCATGCTAGCGCATGGCAGCGCATGTTGTGAACCTGTGATGCGAGAAAATGCGCCAACATGCTTGACCAACGACGCATGACGACGCATGATCTACCGCATGCCACTCCTCAACGGGCCCCGCGTGCGACACCTCGCCGCCGAGCGCGGTTGGGACCTGCCGACGCTCGCACGGAAGGCAGACCTCAACCCCCGCACCCTGGCCAACACCACCCGCCCCAACAGCCCCCAGCCCGCCAGCCTCCCGGCCCTGTACGCGATCGCTGGCGCACTCGCTCGTCCCTCGCACGACCGCCCCGGGCAGGACCCTCGTGACGTCGCCGCAAACATCGTCGCCGACCCCACGGTCGCCGCCGATATCCGCGCCGCGAAGGACGACGAGAAGCGGGAAACCAAGAGCGAACCGCGCGGCCCGATTCGCCGCAAAGAGGCCGAGAAGACCACTGGCCCGAAGCGTGCCACCGACGCGTCCGTGAGGGTCGCGTCGTGACAGGGGTTGCCGCCGCGATCGAGCGGCTCACTGAGCGCATCGGCCGCCTGGAGAAGGCGGTGAAGGCGCCGCCGCGGAAGTCGTGGAAGCCGCGCGAGGTGGCCGCGATGACCGGGCTCGGCTACGACACGGTGCTGGAGCTGATCCACGCCGGGACGCTGCGCGCGACGAAGGTCGGGCAGCTGTACGTCGTGGCCGACGACGAGGTGGACCGGTTCCTCGGCAAGAAGCGCGAGGCCGCGTGATGGCCAGCCTCGTCCCGGCGGCGGGTTCGCCGTTCGATCGGATCAAGCAGACCCGCCAGGATGGTTCGGAGTTCTGGTCGGCTCGCAGCTTGCAGGTGCTGATGGGTTACAGCGAGTGGCGCAACCTGGCGCCCGCGATCGCCCGGGCACAGCAGTCCGCCAGCAACACCGGGCTGGACGTGAGCAGGGAATTTGTGGGATCCCGCGAACCGATCCGGACAGGTGGCAAGCCGCGCGAGGACTTCGAGTTGTCGCGGCATGCCGCGTACCTGGTGGCGATGAACGGTGACCCGAACAAGCCGGAGGTCGCGTCGGCGCAGGCGTACTTCGCGACTCGGACGCAGCAGGCCGAGGCGGTCGAGCAGCGCGGCGCCGAGTTGCCGGGTTGGGCGGTCGCGTTGCACGCGCTCGTCGATCAGCAGGCGGCGGTCGAGGTGGAGCAGCGGCGGCAGGCGCAGCAGCTGAACGAGATCTCGGCTCGGGTCGCGAACGTCGAGGGTGCGCACGACTGGTTTGCGGCGCTGGCGTACGCGATCAACGCGGGCTTGCCGACGGAGCGCGGGTTCCTGCAGCGCCTCGGTACGCGGGCCGGCCGGATCCTGCGGGCTGAGGGGCTGACGCCTGGGAAGGCGCAGCACCCCGCTTACGGGACGGTCAACACCTACCCGACGTGGGTGTTGGAGCGCGCCGCGGCCGAGATGCCCGACGCTGCCTGACTTTCTTCTGACCACATTGGACGGCCCGGTGCTGTGAACACCGGGCCCTGATCAAGAGGAGTAGACCCTCATGACCGTCAGCATTCTCGCATCTCGTGGGCTCGGTGGCGACCAGGTGTCGCGTTCGGTGCCGATCGTGGTGCTGGGGCAGCCGCACGCGCGGCGGAAGGCGCCGCAGTGGTTCGAGCCGCTGCTGGTCGCGCTGTCGCTGGTCTTGTTCGCGCGGTTGCGTGGTGGTGGTCGGCACGCTGGGACGCGGGTGACGTCGTCGTCGCTGGGTCGGGTGCGCCGGTTCGTGCGGGACTGGTGGGTGTTGTTCGCGGTGTTCGGCGGGTTCGCGTTGGTGACGGTCGTGGGTGTGCTGGTGCTGTCGGTGCAGGTGCCCCGATGAGCGAGGACCCCCGCATCAGCGAGATCCGCGCCGTGCTCGACGGGTGCACGGACGGCGCTCTCTGTCGTTGCCCGGTTCGCATCCGCGCCATCCTCGACCGCCCGGCGCCCGCGCCGGAGCAGTGGCAGGCGGATGCCCGCATCCGGGAGCAGCGTGCGACGGCGCTCGGATACTGCGAGCACATCGTTGAGGTGCTCTCGGACGGCGAAGAAGAGACCTGCAGCGAATTGCGGGAACGCGGCTCGCTCCACTGCGCCGAGCATGCGTCCGCGCCTCGGGTGTTCTTCCCGGGCGACCTCGTACCTGCCGGAGTGCAGGTGATGATTCCCATCGGGGCGGTGATCTCGGTCGCCGCTGGCCCGTGGCGCGTCAGCAAGAGCAACGGCCCAGCGGTTGAGATCACCGCCACCGTCCTCTCGCCGGAGGAGTGGCAGGCCGCTGTCGACCGGGCCCGCGACACCCGCGCCGACGCGACGTGGGCGCACACCGAAGGGACAAACCCGTGACCGCGCCCGCCTACTCCGAGTGCGCCTCCGCCGACTACGCCTGGGACGCCGTCATCGAACGTCCGCGCGGCAGCACCGTCGACCACGTTCGAACCGTCCTGATCGGACAGTGTGATCCCGACCTCCCGATCACTGCCGCCATCCAAGAGCTCGACGGTCAGGTGGTCCGGGTCGCGTTGCTGCGGGACCCGAGCCGAATCTGGGGCACCCCGGCCATCGCCGAGTACGTCGCGCTCGCCGAGCGGCTCACCACCAAGCACGGGTGGCTCTCCCGCCCGGGCATCCGGGTCTCGCCGTCGGTCATCGTGCCGCTCGGACTCCGCGAAGGCTACGAACCGGGCGCCCCGCTGCACACGGTCGACGACGTCCGCCGTCACCTCGACGACCACGGCGCCAGCGGTTGTGGGCTCGCGGCCGCGCACTTGTTCTCCGCCCGCCACGTCGACGGGTGGACGCGGCTCTACGACGAACCCGGCGTCGTTATCACCGCCCACCCCGACGCGCTCCCCGCCATTACCGCCGCCGCTGGTGCGCTCCGGCAGGACCGGTTCGTCGTCACCGACTACGAGAACCAGCGCACCTACGCGATGCGCGCCGAGGAGGCGTCGTGAACGACTTCGACACGGTCCGCGCGATCCTCGCGCACGCCGACGACCTCCGCCCCCGCATCGGCGGGATCGCCGTCGGCGGCGCGCCGACCGTCCGGCTCCGCGACGACGACGTCGCCGGGTTCCGCGCGTGGGTCGCGAGCCTGTCCGCGGCGTCGCCCGTGCACGGCGAGGTCGGACAGCGCCGCGCCGTCCTGTCCTGCACGGGCCTGATCCGCTGCGGCCGCCGGATTTCGGTGGCCGTAGATGTTCGGGCGGACCTGCTCCGCCGCAACGATCTCGCCGGGTTCATCTCGGCGCACGAGCTGGCGCGTCTCGCGCCGATGGTGGGTGCCCGATGACCAAGGTCCTGTTCGAGATCGACGGCAAGCCGACGCCGATGAGGGACTGCTCGTGGCTGATGTACGCGCCGTGCGGCTGTATGTCCGGTGCCTGCACGGTCCGCGAAGGCGCGATGACGGCGGACGAGGCGTGGCGATCGTTCGAGCCGAACGCCGAGCAGCGGCGGCGCGACCAGAAGGCCGGATTCCGGGTTCAGATCGGACTTCTGTCCGACGCGCGCGTGCTTTCCGACGACTGCTCGCACGAACCGAAGTGGGGTGTCGCGAAGACGCCGCTGCCTGACGGGCACCAGTGGGCCCGGATCTACCGATCGGGCCAGAAGGGTGGTCGCAAGCACGTCGTTCCGGACATCGGCTTGGAGAACCATAAGGAGCACCGATACGACTCCGGCGACACGGACGCCCTGTGCGGTGCCAGCGGCTGGTACTGGAAGGCCGAGTGGTGGGCACTCGACGGCGTCCCCGAATGCACCAGGTGTGCGAAGAAAGCGAGTGTGTGATGGGTGACCGACGACGCGACTACGGACCGGCTGGCTGCGCCGAGCGGGGTGTCCTGTTCGGACTCCTCGCCGCGCTGCTCCTCACAATCACCCGGAAGGGCAAGCGATGACTGGACTCGCTCACGCGCGCGACTACTACGGCGTGCCCGCCGAGCTTGGCGGCCGTGTTGTCGTCGACGACGTCCTCGGAGTGATCACCGGATCTGACGAATCCGGACGACTCCTTGTCCAGTACGAGGACGGGTTGGTCGTGTCCGCCCACCCGACCTGGCGTGTCGACTACCTCGACGGCGGTGCACGATGACGACCACAACCACACCCGCGACTGACCTGGCGGATCGGCTCACCGCGTTGGCCGAGCACCTGCGCACGCACCCGGAAGTCCCGAACGTGAAGATCGACGGGCGGTCCCTCGACCCGGAAACGATCACACTCCAGATCAGCACCTACCCGTGGAAGGGCGAACCCCAGAACACGGCCGCGCTGCTGCTGTGGGCAAAGTCGTTCGGCGACAACGGTTCCGTGTGGCTAGGTATCCACGGCGAACCCCGAAACCGGGCCACCTACGTGGAGGTCGTCGGAAAGATCGGTGGCCGCCGGGTCCGCGTGTGGGACGTCGACTTCGGCGAGCTGTACCGGCTGACGAAGGACGGCGTGATGCTGCCGATGTCGGTGACGCAGCTCACCGAGTACGTGGAGGCGGGCACGGTCGAGGGGATCGGTGCCGCATGAAGGACCTGCCCTACGCCGAAGTCCTTGAGAACTTGCGGGTCACCCGTCGTCTGAACGGGAAGGCGTCGGAGACGATCGGCCGGCTCCGCGCAGAGATCGCCCGGCTCCGCCTGGAACGCGCCGAGTGGCGCGGCACCGTCAACGGCGACGTGCTCGTCGAGGTGTTGGCGGCTTCCGCTCCGGAGCAGTGGACGCCAGAAGACCGGCGTGCGCACGCGGAGCGCGTGTTGGAGGCGATGCAGGCGTCCGGGATCGAGGTCCGGCGGGCGGCCCGCCATTGGGCACCGGTCCCGGGCGGCTTGGCTGTCGTTCCTCGCCGCGGCGGACCCAAAGGCGCGGGAATGCTGGTCCGTGTCCGCGAGGTCACCGGACGAGGAAACGTGTCCTGGGTCTCCTTCGACGGCCGTGCCTGCGGCGTCTCCGCACCCGGTGAACTGGAGCAGCCCGCCGAGTCCTATGTGGAAGTGCAGTGATGGCGGCGCGGACGGTCGCGCTGGCCGTGAAGCCGGAGGTCATGCCCGAGGTCGCGAAGATCCTCGGCGCTGGCGCGATGCACCTCAGCGCGCCAGTCGCGAGGGAGGAGCGGCTGCGGGTGCACAAGCTCGACGAGCCGGTCACGCCGACCGCTCGGGTGGTGAGGCGGTCGCCGGACGACGTGGCCGAGGAGTTGGGTGTGACTCCGCGGATGCTGCAGTTGCTGCAACTGATCTCGCTCGGCTTGTCCGTTGATCAGGCCGCTCACCGGATGGGGATCGAGCGGTACACGGCGAAGACGCACGCGGCGCGGCTGTACCGGCAGTTGAAGGTGAAGGGCGGCGCGCCGGAGGCAGTCGCGGTCGGCTACCGCAAGGGTCTGCTGACGGGAGGCGAAGCCTGATGTACGAGTCCCGTGCATACGACAGGCCCACCGAGTTCGGCTCACCGGAACCCGTCGTCGTGCTGGTCGTCTCCGGCACGCACGACGTGTCCCGGATCCTCAACCTCATGAACGGCGGGTCGGCCGTCGTCGAGCAGCTCGAAATCGGCCAGCGGCTCACCGCGCAGGTCGCCCGACACGACGGCGGACGCGCCGCGATGAAGCTGCTCGCCGACCACGGCGGCCCGGACCTGCTCTCGCGCCTGGACGATGAGCCGTGAGCATCGACTACGACGAGGCGTACGCCCGCTCGCGCGATGTCCCGGCCTTCAGCAACGGCACCGAAGGCGAGACCTGGATGGCGAACTGGTGCTACCGCTGCCTCCGCGACGCGCCGCACCGCAACATGGGCAAGGGCTCCGGCTGCCCCCTGATCCTCGTCGCCATGATGTCCCGGACACCGGCCGAGTGGCTCGACGGACCACGCGACGAGCAAGGCCGCTACAGCATGGCGGACCAGTACCACTGCATCGAGTTCAAGGTCCCGGGCGGCGGTGGAGGGGGCGAGCCGCGCCCGAAGCCGGACCCGCCCGGCATGGACGGTCTCTTCCCGCGGCCGGAGCGCGCGACGCGGATGTTCGTGCAGCCGACCCCGGAGCCGGCGCGGCAGATGGCTGGTGCGTCGTGACAGGCCCGGGTGTGCTCATCGCCGCCGCTGTCGCCGCGCTCGTCGTGCTCGCCGCGGTCGTGCTCGTCGACAAACGCCGCCCGCTCCGCCACCTCGACGACCGCCCCCACCACGCGGACGACGTGCCCGGTCCGTGGCTCGGTGACGGCGACCTCAACCGCGCCACCGACGAACGCATCGCCGCCGAACACAACCTCCACAGGAGACTCCGATGATCGAAGTACGCATCCGCCACACCGACCAGTCCAACGCCGTCCGCCTCATGGACTGGCCCGCCAACGACCTCGAAAGCGCGATGCGGGCCGTCTCCGACTGGAGCGTTCGCTTCGAAGACGGCACCGAGTACGGACAGCCCGAAAGCTTCACCGGCCAGCTCGTCGCCGAAGAGGGCCGCGCCTACTTCGAGATCCTGGTCAACGACGACATCGAAGGTCCGGGCGCGTGACCGAACCCGACATCCCGTTCCACGTCGCCGTCGACCGATCCCTCACCGGCCAGGACGTCGGCCGCGACCTCACCCGCGCCGAAAAAGCCGTCATCGCCCGCGGACTCGAAGCCCGCCACTTCACCCACCGCGCCATCGCCTTCCACCTCGGCATGCACGAAGACGCCATCCCACGCCTACTCCACGGCCGACCCGCCAAGAAAGGCCCCCAGCAGTGACCACGTACACCGCACCCATCCGGCGCGTCGACACCGCCCGCAGCCACTACTACCTCGACGCCAACAACGAACGCGTCCCCGGCGTCACCACCATCCTCGGCGACGGCATCCCCAAACCCGCCCTCATCAACTGGGCCGCCAACAGCACCGCCGCCTACGCGGTGGACCACTGGGACGAACTGTCGGGGCTCTCGCCGTCGCAGCGCCTGGAGAAGCTGAAGGGCGCCCGGTACGCCGAGAAAGATCGTGCCGCCAACCGCGGCACCGAAGTCCACGACCTCGGCGAAAAGCTCGCCCGCGGCGAAGAAGTCGAAGTCCCGGACGCGCTGACCGGGCACATCGAGTCCTACATCCAGTTCCTCGAAGAGTTCGCCGTCCGCGTCGTGCTTCTGGAGACGACGTGCATGTCGCACAAGTACGGGTGGGCGGGCACGTTCGACGCGATCTTCGAATTCCCGAACGGGCTCAAGGGCCTGCCGATGCCGTGTCCGCGGATCATGGTGGATCTGAAGACGAACCGGTCGGGGATCTTCGGGGAGACGGCGCTGCAGCTGGCCGGCTACCGGTTCGCCGACACCTACTTGGACGAGGACGGCTTTGAGCAGCCGATGCTCGAAGTGGACGGTTGCGCGGCGGTGCACATCACCGCCGACGGCGCGTACCTGATCCCGGTGGTGGCGGGTGAGGAGCAGTTGCGGCAGTTGCGGTACGCGAAGCAGGTGGCGGACTTCACGAAGATGTCGCGGGATTTGGTGGGTGCGGCGATCGAGCCGCCGGGCCGGACGCCGCGCCGCCGCCTGGAACTGACCGGCGCGGTGGCGTGATGGACGACGAGAGCCGGTCATGGAAGTTCGAGTCCGCCGTGACGAACCGCTTCGGCGTGCGCGTCGCGGTGGTCATCGACATCCCGCTGTCGGCGGCGTGGAAGGACGTCGGCGAGTGCGCCGAGATCGCGCAGATGGCGGCCAGTCACGCCGTCGCCCATATCAACCAGAGCAGTGAGAGGCCCCCGTTCTGATGACCGAGCTTGAGCACTACCAGGGTGGTGGCGAGGTCGTCGCGACGTCCGCGCTCCCCGCCGCCGCCGGCGCGCTCGTCGAGTGGGCGCAGGCGCTCCGCTCCGCGAAGCAGATCGCCGACGCGCTCTGCGCCACCGCGTTCTGCCCCCAGCAGTTCCGGAACAAGCCCGAAGAGGCTGCCGCGGCGATCCTCGCCGGATCCGAGATCGGTCTTTCGCCGCGCGCGTCGATGAACAGCTTCGACATCATCCAAGGCTCCGCGGCGCCGCGGGCGATCACGCTCCGGGCGGTCGTGCAGTCGAAGGGCCACGACATGTGGGTCGTCGAGTCCACGAACAGCCGCGCCATCGTCCGCGGGAAGCGCGCCGGATCCGACGAGACCCACGAGTCGACGTGGACGATGGACCGCGCTCGCGGCCTCGGGCTGCACACGAAGGACAGCTGGAAGAAGCAGCCTGGCGCGATGCTCGTCGCCCGCGCCACCGCCGAATGCGCCCGGTTCGTCGCGTCCGACGCGATCCTCGGCATCGCCTACACCGCGGAGGAGCTGGCCGACACGTTCGAACCGGAGACGACGGCGGTCCGGGCGCCGGCGAAGCGGCGCGCGACGACCACCCGGGTCGCGCGGCCCGCGCTCGGCGCTGGCGCCCCGGCGGTCGAGTCCGCGGGTGACCCGCCGCTGCCCGGTGACGAGGTCCCTGCTGTCCAGTCGTCCGGGCCGATCACCGAGCCGCAGATGAAGAAGATGCAGTCGATCTTCACGAACGCCGGTGTCGATCGCGACGTCCGGCTGGCGGCCTCGTCGGCGATCCTCCAGCGCGACATCTGCACCGCCAGCGACCTGACGAAGGACGAGGCGACGGTGCTGATCGACACGCTGGAGGGATTGGGAGAGGGCGAGGAGCTGAAGCGTCGGATCGAGGAGCTCGCCGACCCGACGCTGCCGGACGACCCGGACGTGGCTGGCGGTGAGCGGTCATGACGGATCACTTCGCGGAGGCTGAGGCGTGGCTCGCGAGCGGTGAGCAGGCGTACGAGCAGTTCGAGTCCGACGAGGCGCCGCGGGACGTGTCGTTGCTGCGGCGCGCGGAGACCGCGGCCCGGTTCGCGGAGGCGCACGTTGCCCTGGGCTGGGCGCAGCCGAAGGTCATCCGGTTCACCGTTCCTGCGGCTGACCCGGACGTGGATCTCGCGCCCGGCCGCTTGTTGACGTACCCGGCGCCGAGCGGTCAGCCGATACCGGTGTCGCCCGTACATCCCGACGGGCGCACCTGACGTGGTCGGGCGGGCAACCCCGAGCCCGCCCGACCACACCCCCAACGACCACGAGAGGAGGGCAGTCCGGATGGCCAACACCGTCACGAAGACGCCCGTCTACCCCGAGTTGATCGCGAGCCTGACCACGTTGTCCGACCGGCTCGCCGAAGTCGCGGAGGAAGTTCAGGAGTACGGCGAATCCCAGGTCGCTCTCGCGGAGGCGGTTCGGAAGGACCACGAGGACAACCACGCGGACAGCCTTCGCTGGTGCAGCAACGAAACTTGCCGACTGGCTGACCAGGTCTTGACAGAACTGGCCAGCTCATGACCTGCCGCGCGCCGGACAGCGCCCTCACCGGTGACCGGTATCTCGAGACGTTGGTGCCGTCCGCGGAGAAGATCGTCCGCGCCGTCCACAACGACCATCCCATGCACGTCGAAGCGATGCTCGCCGACGCCGAAATGGTCTACACCGACCCCGCCACCGCAGCCCGCGCCCTCGTCGTGCTCCTCGCTGCGATGGTCCCCGACGACCAGACCGCCGCCGAACTCCTCGCGTGGCGCCGCAACCCGCACGAGTACCGGCGGCTCCGCGCCGCCGGTGTCCCGGCCCGTGAAGCCGCGCACCTGGCCGCACAGGTCGCGCCGATCAGGAAGGGATCAGCCGCCTGATGGCAAGGAGTGAGGCCCGTCTGCTGTTCTCGGTCTGGGAAGGCCTGGCCGAGATCAGCGACGCCGCGAAGCTGGCTTACTTCGCGGTCCTGACGGACTCCAGCCTGACGCAGTGCGGCGCCGGCCCGCTGCGTCCGTCCAAATGGTGCAAGAACCTCCGCTGGAAACGCGACCGCATAGAACCCGTCCTGTCAGAATTGGACGAACACCGCAAGATTTTCGTGGACCACGACACCGAAGAGGTGTTGATCAGGACGTTCGTGCGCCGCGACGGGGTCGCGAAGATGCCGAACGTTCTCCGTGCCGCACTGAAGTCCGCCGTGCTGATCGAGTCCCATCGGCTGCGGAAGGAGCTCGCGGTCGAGTTGCGGACGTTGCACGACGAGCGTGCCCCGGAGGCCGAGGGGTTGCTGCGTGAGGTGCTGGACGAGTGCCTGTTCGTGGCGGACGAGCTGGAGGGCGTGGTGCGGCCTCGCGAGGCGGCGGAGTCTGCGCCGGCTGCCGAGCCGGAGCCGGGGGAGAAGGCTCCGCCGTCGCGGTGCCCGAAGCATGAGGCGAATCCGACGAACCGGCCGTGCCGGGCGTGTGGTTCTGCGAAGGACGCGAACCGTGAGTGGCACGTCGCGCGGGCCCGGGCGAAGGACGACGTGAACGCTTCGGCGGCGCGGGTGCGGGCGGGGGAGAAGCGGAAGGCGATCGCGGCGTGCGGGATCTGTGATGAGCGGGGCTATGTGGGGACGGCGGTGTGTGACCACAAGCCGCGTGCGTTGATCAAGAGGAGGAACACGGCGTGAGCGAGCAGAAGCCGAAGCGGATCCAGCGCAAGCGCACGGCCGGGTGGCGCAAGCCGGAGGGCGCGGTGATTGTCGACCGCACCAGCAAGTGGGGGAACCCGTACAGGTTCGTAAAGCGTGCAAGCGGCGTGATCGTGCTCTACCGTCCGGATGACCGGGAGTTCGCGTCGATCCCGCCGATCGAAGAGCACGGCTTACTGAAGGCGCGGCGGATCGTCGTCGACTGCTTCCGAGACGTCATCGCCCCCACCTGGGATCTGTCACCGCTTCGCGGCCGCGACCTCGTGTGCTGGTGCCCGCTGTCCGATGAGCACGGATACCGCGTGCCGTGCCACGCCGACGTTCTGCTGGAGCTCTCCAACGGTGGTGTCCCGTGAGCCAGCATGACCGAACCGGCGAGCCGATCGAGGACGACAGCGAGTCGGTGGACGCCCCGTTCCATGATCCGCGCTGCGAGGGTGGGTGGATCGACCCGGAGGCGGACAACCCGAAGCCCTGCTACGTGTGTCGGCCCGGGCTTCGTCCGGAGGTGTTGCGCCGCAGGGCGTACCTGGACGACCCGGCCCCGGATCCGTTGAACACGAAACGAAACCTGGAGACCTCATGACCGACCAGAGCGGATTCGAATCCGGCCAGCTGTGGGTCGACAACGACCCGAGGAAACAGTCGGGGCACCCGGTTCCTGATGGTGACTTCGGTGGGTGAAACGCACGCCGTCTGTGAGAGCTGGTACGAGCACGGTGGCGGCCACTCCCGTACGACCGAGATTCGACTCGACCGGTTCAAGCCGACCGCGACCGGCTACCGGCGTGCGAACCGGCAGGAATGCGAGCGGCAAGGCGTGGCTCCGTGAGCGCGCGGGATCCGCGGTACACCGCCGAAGCCGCGAAAATCTGCTGGGTCGACTGGCTGCCCGGCGACGGCACCGCCTACCGCGTCCACGCACCCGTCATCGCCGGCGGGCCCGACCGATCCGACCGCACCCTTCTCATCAACTGCGTCGGCCGGACCGTCGCGTTCCAGTTCTCGCTGACCGAGTACCGGCACCAGCACCTCGGTCGGTGGACGAAGACGAAGGCCCGCGAGCAGGGGATCCCGGAGTGGGCGTGGCGTGCGGCCGAGCCGCTGCTCGCCGCGTACGGGGTGACCGAGCGGTCGCTGGTGCGGACCGGGGTGGACGTGGTCCGGCAGGCGGGTCGTTCGGTGCGTGAGGTCGATCTGCCTGGCGGTGCGCCGTGACCGCCGGGGTTCGGCTGGGTCGTGCCATCGCGCACGGCTGGGCTGTCCTCCTCGGATACCCCTGGCGCCAATGCGCCGCTTGCGGCAACTCGTTCGGCGGCCAAGAACAGCCCCGCACCGAGCACCTCGAAACCATCCCCGGCGGCGAAGACGACCACCGCCTCCTCTGCCCCACCTGTGTGGACGATGGTGTCGGATGCCGCGCCCACGCCGACACCGAACGCCCGCTACACCACGACGGCTGCGAACACGTCCCCGACGAGATCTGGCCGGCTGACGACACCGACACGGTGCCGGGGCGATCAGGTCCGTACCTGATGGTCATGTCGCCCCATGAGAAGCCGACGCCGTACCCGCGTCCGAGGAAGGAAACTCTAAAGCCGATGGAGATCCGGTTGTTGCCTGAACCTGCTGTGGTCGAGAAGCTCGCCGGGCGTGCGGCGCAGCGTCGGATCCGCGCGGCGGGTGAGCGTGCGCGGGTGTTGGCGGCGCACCGGGACATGCTCGCGGGGATCCCGGACGTCGACAACAACGCCGCGCTCCTCGAACTGTTGCGGGACCACGCGCCGGTGATCGTCGAGTCGGAGGATCGGTTGGTGTGCAGGGGATGCCAGCCGTCGGAGCCGTTGACGGAGGACAAGGTGGATCCGGTGCGGTTGGCGGATGGGCCGTGTCCGACGTGGTCGACGATCCGGGCCCACTACGAGAAGAGGACCGCATGACTGGCCTGTCGAAGGCTCTGGAACTTGCACGAGACGCGATCGTCAGCGACTCCCGCGACTGGAGCGTCGACCAGGTCGACGCGATCGTGTGGGCGCTCCTCGTCGGCTGGGGTTGCGAAGAAGACCACAAGCACGACGACGACTGTGGTGGCCAGGGAGCTTTCCGTGAGGTGATGGATCGGTTCGGCTGGGATTCCCGAACAGTCAAGATGATCCGTCTTGGCCGAGCCGCGATCGCTTCGCTGGAGGAATCGTGATTGCTGACGAGCACTACGAGACCGCGCTCCGCCGCTGGAACGCCGCCCACCGCCAACGCGACCCCATCACCAGCAACCTGGTTCCCCTCACCGGCGCCGACCGCGTCGAAATCGAACAAGCCGCTCAGAAACTCCGCGCCACCGCCAACCCCACCCCAACCACCGAACGCTGCGAAACCACCGAACTCCCCACCGACCAGTGCGCGCACTGCCGACCCGCGCCGCCACGACCGACCACCGTGGACGGACTCGAACCACGAAGGGACAACCCATGACCACCGAACGGTTTTACGTCGACGAGGACGGCTACGGCGAGCCGTGCGTCTGGTACGGCACGGGCCCGGAAAGCCGCGACGACAAGCTCGTCCTCCGGAAGCACAACCTCGACCGCGAGGGCGTCGAGTTGTGGCCGATGGTCAGCGCGGCCCTGCTCGCGTACGGCACCGAGTCCGACGACGTCACCGCGGCGGCCGCGCAGCAGCGGGAGGAGCGTGCGGTGGCCGAGGCCCGACCGCACGACGACGAGGACCTCCGCGCCGACCGCCACGCCGAGATCACCGAGGCTGAGCGTTCGGAGGAGGTGCACGGTGGCTGACGACGCTGTCAGCGCCGCGCGCTACCCCGGCGAGTGCCAGAACCCGCGCTGCACGCGCGAGAACGGCGTGTGCATCGGCTACCACTGCACGGTGTGCGGCCAGCCCAGCAACGGAATGGGGGCCGGACACGAGACCTGCCACCCGCCGACGCGGCCGACGTCGCGCGCGGAGAAGAACTTGCAGGACGCCGTAGGTGGCCTGTGGCGCCGGATCAACACCGCGCTCGGACTGCACGAGCGGGACGACGACGGGGACTGCCGCGAGTGCGGGGTGGACGCGTACGGCGAGGCGATCGCGTGGCCGTGCGCCACCGTCGCCGCGCTGCGTGGTGACCAGCTGGCCGGGCCGCCGGAGGTGTCTCATGGCTGACGACGCTGCCGGCGCCGTGCGTCGGGCGCGCCGCGACAACGGACAGCACGACATCCTGCCCGGCATGCCGGATGCCCTGGCGAAGGTGCCACCAAAGGCGCGCGAGTACGCAGCGCTCACCCTGGACGAAGCGATCGCCAGGTCCCACGCACTGCTCGACGAGGTCATCCAGGTGTACGCCCCGGAGAAGCTGCTGCTGCTGTTCTCCGGAGGCAACGACTCCACCCTCCTCGCCCACCTGGTGCGCGACCGGGTCGACACCGCCGTGCACATCCGCACCACCATCGCCGCCCCGAAAACCTCCGAGTACGTCGCAGCGGTGTGCACGGTGTGGGGGCTGCCAGTGACGTGGGCTGACCCGCCGAGAAGCTACCGCGACCTCGTGCTCGGAGAGGTCAAGCCCTCCACCGCCGGCGCCAAGCACGACACGGTGTGGCGCGGGTTCCCGGGGCCTGGCGCTCACTCGGTGATGTACCAGCGGCTGAAGGAAAGGGCTCTTGACCGTGTCCGCCGGGACCTGGTGGGCCGGCGCGGCCGGACAGGACAGGTCGCCTACATCGCCGGAACCCGGTGGTCCGAGTCAGACCGTCGGTGGCGCAACGCCAACGAGATCGACGTTGCCGGCTCGGTCGTCTGGGTGTCCCCGATCGTGCACTGGACCGAAGGGCACATCGCCGAGTACCGCGAGCGGCACCGCTGCGCCCTCAACCACGTCGACCCGGCCGGATCGGTCACGTCGATGCCCGGCTACCTCGAGGCCTACGTCAGCCGGATCGCACCCGCCGCCGCCCGGCTCACCGGCGTCTCGCTCGAGTGCCAGCCCGCGCTCGACCTCATCACCCGCTACGGCAAGAGCTCGAACGTGCTGCTCTACGTCGACCCGCCGTACCTCGGCAGCTCCCGCCGCTGGGGGAACGCCTACCGGCACGAGATGCGCACCGAGCAGGAGCACCGCGACCTCGCGGCCGTGCTGCACGCCGCGGACGCCTCCGTCGTGCTGTCCGGCTACGACTCGCCGCTCTACCTCGAGCTGTACCCGGACTGGCACGTCACCCGCATCGAGACCATGACCGGGCAGGGCGGCACGAAGCAGGAGCGCACCGAGGTCCTGTGGTCCAACCGGCTCGCCGAGCCGCACCTGTTCACTGGGCTGGAAGGAGTCGGCCGTGGCTGACCCGACAACCACCGTCTACCGCGACCTGGCGGACATCCTCGTCAAGCTCCCCGGCATCGTCCGCGAAACCCGCGACCGCCGGAAGCTCAGCCAGCGCGCCGTCGCACGCGCGATCGGCGTCTGCCCCAGCACCATGTCCCGCTTCGAACGGACCGGCGCACTCGACCTCGACCACACCATCGCCGTCCTCCACTGGCTCGACCAACTTCCGCCCAAGGAGGCATCGTGACCGAGCAGCCCACCACCCCGCCGAAACCGCTTCGGGACAGCCTCGTCTGGTCGGAGCTGGTCGCGGGGCTCGACTGCGCCCCGTACGACCCGCCCGCCCGGCGCCGGCCGCGCGGCGGCTGGCCGAAGACGGGCACCGTCGGCGCCTCGACGACGCTGGGCGACGACGAGCACCCCGGCCACCGTCCCGGCCCGCCCGTACGCCCACGCCCACGCCCACGCGAACCGCGGCCAGCACCGCGTGGCCCAGCTGCTGCGCGACGGCGCCTGGACGATGCCCGCTGCTCGCCGCTGGTTCGCCCGTGCGATCGGCTGGTTCCGCCGATGACCGCCGCCGCCGAGAGTCGCGGCATCTGGCTCGCCCCGGACTGGAGCGGCCTGGCGATCGAGGCCGAGGACGGCTCCCTCATCGAGCTGGGCCGCGAGCACGGCTACGGCGCCTGGGTGAGCCAGGGGATGCTCGACGCGGTGCCGGACCACTGGCTCCGTCTGGTCGCGACGCCAGCAGAAGTGATCGCGGCGACGCCTGGTTGCGAGACCGAGTGGGGCCGCCGCTGGCCGGGCACGGGCATCGTCCAGGAGTTCGGCCACAGCCGCCAGGACGCCGAGGACGGCGCGTTCCCGGGCACCGAGCTGGTCTGCCGTGAGGTCGGCCCGTGGACGGGAGTCCAGCCGTGACCGAGGACAACCGCATGCCCAACTTCTGGTGGTGCCCGACGCATCACCTGTATCGCGGCGGCGATCAGCGCCCGTGCGCCAGCGCCGTGCGGCTCGTGCCCGCCCCGTCTGCGCCTCGGGTGTTCTTCCCGGGCGACACGTGCACCGAAGACGACCACGCTGGAGACCGACCGTTACCCGCACCCGCGCTTCCGCCAAAGCCGGCGGAACCCGCTTCGAAACCACCATCGCCCGATACCTCGCTGAGAACGTCGACGACCGCATCGAGAGACGCACACGATCAGGCGGCAAGGACCGCGGCGACCTCACAAACGCCACGGCATCGGCGACCCCGCCAAGCAGTGGGTCACCATGACCCTCGCCGACCTCGCAGCCCTGCTCGCCGGCCAGCGCCCGGAGCAGATCGAGTGAAGACCTGGATCAGCGACCACCCGTGCGACAAGACCGCCCTCAAGATCGAGGCGGTCGTCGAGTGGATCGAGGCTCGCCGACGGGCGTTCACGACGCGGGAGGCGTTCCTCGGCGCGCAACTCAACCCCGAGGAGCGGTGGGAGTACCCGGACCCGTCGCACTCGACGACGTACCGCACGATCCGCGAACTCGAGCGGCGCGGCCTCGTCGTCCGGGTGACGAAGCACAACGCGAAGCCGGCGCGCTGGATCGCGATCGACCACAAGGAGGCCCTGTGATCGACATCATCGACCGGATCGACGAGGTCACGTCGTCGGTGTGCGGCTGGTGCTCGGCCAAGTTGACCGCTGACGACTACTCGGGGGACTTCTGCAGCGAAGGGCACCAGGAGAGCTGGAACCGGGACCGCGCCGGCCTGACGGCGACGGTGCCGCGGGTCGCCAGCGCGCTCCGCCACTCGCCGGACGGCGACGAGATCGTCGTCAGGATCGTGCCCGACATGTCGCGATTCGAGAATGCGCTACGGGTGGCGTTCGAGACGGCCGGGCCTTTCATCCGCGCGATCGCGGGCAACCGCATCAGCCACGCCATCATCGACGAGACCCAGCTCGGCGGTTGGACGGACGTTGGTTTCACCACCGGCGGCGTCCTGGAAGCAGATCCGGCCGCTGAGCAGTCCTCGCAGCCGACACGTGCCGAGCGGATGCAGGCCGCGCTCGAGGCGCGCCGCAACCGCAACACCGGCCCCCAGCACCGACCGCGCGCCCCCAAGAACCTCGGCGGAAGGACACCACGATGAACGACTGCGTCCTCGGCTGCGGCCGGCCCACCGAAACCCAACTCTGCACAGTGGACCTGAAGAACCTCCTCGACGACCTCCACGAAATCGAGACGCTGCTCCCGGACCTGGATGTCGCGGTGACGCGGCAGGCGAAGATCGGCGGAAGCAGCGTCGGGTTCGTGTCCGGCACGTCGGAGCAACGGATCCCGGTGCACCTGGGCGCGTCGGCGGTCGTCGCCGAACTGCGGGACAAGCTGGCGTTGTGGGTGCACACGCTGTGGGAGGAGAACGCGCCGCGCTGGCACCGCTGCTCGGCGTGCGGGACGGAGGACCGCGGCAGCGTGGGCGCTGACTGTGCGCCGGGGTGCCCGACGGAGTGGGAGACGCACGTCGACCCGCTGAACGTCGCGGTGCATCCGTTGCCGTTGTCGAAGTGGTTGCTGCGGCACCCGTCCTGGGTCGCCGGGCACACGGAGGCGGCCGGTCTGTACGACGATGTGACGACGGCGGTGCGGCACGCGAAGGGCGTCATCTACGGCCCGCAGGCCCGGACCTACCTCGGGATCTGTTCGGCGGCGATGACGATCACGGTGCCGTTGGAGACGGGCCCGGTCACGGTGACGTTGCAGTGCGAGACGGACTTGTACGGGCGGAAGGACCGGGATCGGATGGCGTGCCCGGACTGCGGCGCGGAGCATGACGTGGCGGTGCGGCGGAAGGTGATGCTGGACGCGATGGAGGACCAGCTGCTCACGGCGACGGAGTTGTCCCGGGCCCTGCCGTCCTACCTGGAGCAGCCGTTGACGGCCAGCATGGTCCGCGGCTATGCGCTGCGGGGCCGGTTGCTGGCGCATGGCACGGCGGACGCAGACCCGGACGACGGTGCCGTCGAGGGCGTGCTCGTGGTGGCGGGGCGTCGGCGGGCGCCGCGGTACCGGGTGGGGGACGTGCTCGACGTGCTCGCCGAGGTGTCCGCGCGGGAAGCGTCGTGACGGCTGTCGACGAGACCGTCGAGCTGATGCCGCCGCTGACCCGTGGCCTCGGCCGCGTCGACGGCGTGCCGCTGCAGCGCGGTCCCCGCTACCTCCGCACGCGGGAGATGGGCCGCTGGCACCGATCCCGGACGGCGTCTAACCTGGCGCGGTACGAGATGCCGGATGGTCCGGTCGCGCGGTGCGGCTGCGGCGGGACCGAGGATTGGTCGTGATGAAGGCCCCCGGCGTGTGCCGGGGGCCTTCTCAGTTCAGCGAGCCACGTGCCTGCTTGAGGTTGTCGTACCGCGCCTGCTGGTCCTCAGTGTCGGAGCCGTGCGCGGTGCGTTCGATGATAGAGCGGGCCGCCGCTTCAGGCGCCGGACTTGGCGGCGTCCTCGAATGCCTGGTTCAGCCCCATCACCCGACCCTGGATGGCGTCGAGATCGGTGCGAACGGCCTCGACCTGCGCGCTCAACGTGTTCGCGCCCTGCGTGTTGCCCAGCGCGCCGACTGCCGCGTTCTTGGCGTCGGCCAGTAAGTCCAGCGCGTACACGATGGACGCGACCGCCTCGCCGACCTTCTCGGTCTGGGAGCGGACGAGGGCGGCGTTTTCCTCGGTGGTGGCCAAGGTTCCTCCTACTGTTGGCGCCGGGGTGAGCCCGGCGATGTGGGTGGTGACGGCCCGCTCCCAGCGGCCGTGGTCGAACGGCTCAGCGTCGATGCTGGGCCGGTCGGTGCCAGCTGCGAGCGCGGCGACCGCCGTGTCGAGTGCGGTCTTCGCGTGCTGCTGGCGTTTGGTGAGCGGCGATCCGCCGTGGTGTGCTCTGGGCATGGTTCGTCCACAAAGGATTTGACGGCGGAGCGCCGGAAGGTGTCTGACGAGGGAGCCGTCGTCAACAGGGTCACGATCCCCTGGACGGCCACGCCTCCCGGCGCGACTCGTTTCGGCTCAGCTGGAGAAGATGTGGTCGCGCGGCGCCTCGTCTGCGCGGGTGTCGAGGATGGCGCGGGCGACAGCGGCGGTGGTCGGGCTGGGGGACGCGGCCATTCGGCGAAGGGCCGGGGCGGGCAGGTTCCGAAGCGATCGGGCGAGCACCGCGACCGCCTCGTCCTGGTCCACGGGATCTAGTCGTTGTTGCCGAGGTGGACGGTGTGTGCCCGGACGGCGTCCAAAGCGGACGCGAGCTGCCCGATCAGCAGCTGCAGCGCCTGCATCTCCATCGCTGCGGCGATCGCGGTGTCGGCACCTGGTCGGTCGCGGCGGTCGTCGTACAGCGTCGCGCTCTCCGCCTGCGCGGCGAGGACCTGCGCGAGCTGCCGGACGAGCTGTTCCATGCCGTAGACCGTGGCGCTGAGCCCGCCGACGACGCGGTGTGTGGTGGACGCCCAGCGCCACGGGTTCCGGCCGATGGTGGCGTGGTTGAGGTAGCGGACGAGTTCGCTGAGGGACGAGGTGGCGTCGGTGACGGTGTCATCGGTGTGCGGGCCGTCGATGTGGCAGTAGCTGGGGATCATGTCGACGAGGTGGCTGTCGGTCATCGTCTCTCCTGTGTGGATGGTGGCGCCCCCGCCCGGAGCCGGGGGCGGGGTGGGCTACTGCTGGTCGGTGATGTCCGTGGTGGTGATCTGGATGGTGTGGCCGTAGGCGGTGACGGTGAGCGGGCCGCCGCCGTCGGGGTAGGTGACGGTGGTGTCGACGTCGGCGACGTTCTTGAGCGCGACGTAGACGTGGGCGCGGACGGCGTTGGTGGCGATGGTGGCTTTGCTGGCGATGGGTGGGGCGTAGGGCTGGTCGGTCATCGGGGCCTCCGGGGCTCTCGCTTGGTTACCACACCAGTGTAGACACACCAGTGTGTGTAGTGCAAGTGGTGTAGACACAGTGGTGTACGCTTTGGTGATGGAAGACCCCGAGATCGAGGCCGAGCTGGTCGCCGCGCAGGCGGCCGTCGACAGCGCCAAGCAGGCGCGCATCCGGCGGCAGGACGCCGTCGTCGCGGCCCGGGCGGCCGGCTGGTCCAAGTACCGCATTGCCGCCGTGCTCGGCGTGAAGGGTCCTACGGTCGACTCGATCCTCCGGGCGGCCGACGACGGCAAGGAGAACGACCGTGGCTGAGTCCCCGAACTGCTCGAAGTGCGACCAGGCGCCGGCTGGCCCGGGCGGCATCCTGTGTCCGCCGTGCTTCACGAAGATCAAGGCCGTGAGACTGCCGGAGGTGCCGTGATGGACGACCTGATCACCTGGTTGAGAGCCCAGCTCGACGAAGACGAGCGGATCGCGACCCAGGACGGCGTGCTCGCGGGCGACACATGGCACGTGCTGGAGCTGCTGCCGGGCCGTGTGACCGCCGAGGTCATGCGCTTGGGCGGCACTGTGGCGAAGCTGGAGGAGCACGACGCCGAGCACATGGCCCGCCATGACCCGGCTCGCGTGCGTCGCGAGGTTGAAGCCAAGCGGGCCATCATCGACATGCACCAGCCTGACATCCAGTTTTCGAGCGATCAGCAGTTCTGCCGCAAGTGCGCAACGGGCGACTCGTGCGACGACTGCCTCGACTACTCGACCCAGGTCTGGCCGTGTTCGACGCTGCGCTTGCTCGCCCTGCCCCTCGCGGACCTACCAGGCTACCGAGAGGAGTGGAAGCCGTGACCGACCTGACGCCGCTGGCGAAGCGGCTCACCGACCGCGCGTTCGACCAACTGGAGACCGCTGCCCGCGACCGCGGCGAACCGGGCTTCGAGTACGCCGACCTTCAGCGCGCGGTGGCTGCCGTGTTGCGCGAACTGGTGGCGCGCGACGTCTACCGCGGCGAAGCCGACTACGAGAAGGTCGCCGACGAGCTCGAAGGAAAGCCGGTCGAGCAGTGGCACCTTAGAGGACGAACAGAAGCGCCGGATGCCGGAGAAGACCATCACCACGGCCGATGGGCACACCTACCCGCTCGTCAGCACACCCGGCGCGCAAGCCTACAAGGATGGCGTGCTGATCTACGAGAACGGCCACTTCGTCGACGAACCGGACCAGCAGCCGTGACGCACGCCTATGAGGATCGCTGAGCGGTGCACTGCTGCGCCCCGTGTTGGTTCATCGACCACTCGCCGGCCCGCGCGAACCCCAGACGTCCCAGCACGACGTCGTAGTCCTGGTCCGACTCGAACGTCGTCCACGCCTCCAGCTCGTGGTTCAGGCGGTGCACGAACAGCGTCGGCGCGCCATGGTCACCAGCGACCACGGTCACGGCGAACGAGGGCGAGAACGTCATGCCTGGAGTATGCGACAGCCCTTGCAAGTTGTCGAACGTATGTTCTACGGTCGGGATGGTCGGGCCCGTCAATGCATCCCCGTGGGGGGCCCGGACACTAGCCGATCGGCAAGCGGGGAACCCTTCGACCACCACAACATGTAGTGGCGCCGAACCCTTCGCGAACACTACGAGAAGGGTTCCCCGAATCCTTCGAATGGACTCACCCATTTAAGGGATCCCCGAACCCTAGGGGGAGGGGGAAGGGGAAGTGGTTCTCTTACGTTCCTGAGGTGGTTGAGTTTCTGGGTCGCGCACGCGTGAGCGTCCGCGCGCGTACACGCGCACGCGAGACCCGCCCCGACCGCCGACGACCCGCTTGACGACCCACGCCCGGCCCGGCTACCTTCGCCGCCATGACCCGACCGCAGCCCACCGCCGCCGACGCCCGCCGCGTCGCCGCCCCGGCTGCCGTCGTCGAGTCCCACCCCTCATCCCGCTGAACTCCACTTCGGACAGCGAGGGCTCCGGCTGGGTTGGTCCGGCCACCGGCTTCGAACACCGGGATGGGGCGTGAAAGCGCAGGGGTTCGACTCCTCAGCCCTCGGCCAAGATCCGCCATCACCCGCTTGTGCCCCTTGACGTCGACCAGCGCGAACGCTACTTTCCCCTAAGATCCACAGGAGTGGCATGGTCGAGCACCAGCTCCCCGCCACCCGCAGGGGCGAACCAGGCGCCTCACGTCCACGCCCCGGACGCCAGACACCACCGGACGCGCCGCCTTCCGCAGCAAGCACCCATCCACCCTCGGTGGCCGGTCACATGCAGGGCCGACCGCCCCAAGGAAACCCGGGGCGCGGACCGGGCAAAAAGCCCTGCGAAGCCGTCGAGCGAGTGACGTCCCGCCCGGCGCACGGCTGCCCTGCCGGGAGACGGGACCGGACTTCGTGAGTCGGACCTACCCGGTGGGGGCAACCGCCTCGATCAGCCGCACAACCTCCGGAGGCGACGCCGCGGTGGCCAACCAGCTCCCAAAGCTCCCCTCCATCCACGACGATCACCGCTGCGACTACGTCGCCTGCCTCCTCTGCGGCGAGCCCGGCAAGGTGCTGGTCGGCGTGTGGCTCGACATCGCCCTCGACTGACCACGAAAGGGCAGGCCCCCATGCCCGAACATGCCACCGGCACTCCGCCACCCGAAGGCGCCACCCTCGTCGTCAGCTCGCCACTCCACGACGGACGCTGGCACGCGATCTACGAGCACGGCTTCAACGAGACCCAACTCGTCATGCCGAAGGGCACCAAGCCGCCGAAGACCTGGACCGCCCTCGCGCTCCACGTGATGACCCTCGAAATCCAGGTGCTGCACGTCCCGAGCATCTGCCTGACCTGCACCTGCGGCTGGCTCCTCGAACTCGGCACCCAAGGCGTCAGCCCCACCGACGTCGTCACCAGACAGGTCGCCCACCTCGACGAGTACCGCACCTGAGCCGTGCCGGTCCACACCTGCACCCGACCCGGCTGCCCCGAGAAGTCCGAAGACCAAGACCACCGCGGCCCCTGCCAACGCCACGCACGAGCCGACCGCAGACACCGCGCACGCACCACCCCCACCAAACGCACACGCGACTGGACCGAAATCACCCGCCGACGCGCCACCGTCCGCGCGTGGCGGGATGAGCACGGCGACTGGTGCCCCGGCTACAACCGGCCCGGCCACGCGGCCACCGACCTCACCGCCGACCACATCACCCCGGTCGCGCGAGGCGGAGCACCCGACGGTCCACTCCGAACTCTCTGCCGGTCATGCAACTCGGCACGAGGCGCACGACCCTGACCACGCTGACCCGACGCCCCCATCGGAGACACACCATGCCCAGCCCGAGCAGGGCAGATCCTCCGGCGCTGGAAGTTCCAGGCTGAGCGGGCCTGAGAGCCACGCACCCCACGCGCCCGGCCAACCGCGCCAGCCCACCACCTCTGGGCAGAGGGCGGCACAGCTGGCCACCCGCACCGCGGCCACACGGCAGGGTCAACAGCACGGCACCAGAGCAGCAGTCGATCACTAGTAGTCGATCACAAGATGATCAAACAAAGATCGACAACACATGATCAATACCACCTGGGGATGCCCCCTCCCCCCAGGTCAAACGCACGTTCGCCCCGGGCAAGGGCGGATCTCGCGTGGACGAAACTCCAGACCCGCCGTAACCGGGAGGTGGCAGATGGTCAGCGAAGAGGGCATGGACCAGTTCGCCGACCGGCTCAGCGCAGCGATCACCGCGGGCATCCAGGCTGGCGAGCTCGGCGAGGACACCAGCGGCATGCCCGCTGGCTTCGTGCTGGTGGCCACGTACTACGACTCGACGGGCGACATGCGGACGGCGCTGACGGTGAACAACGGCGCCCGGACACACGAGACCCTCGGCTTGCTCGCACTGGGTACAGCGGTGTGGGAAGACGAAGCGCGTGCCTGGGTTCGGGGCGAGTGATGGCGACGACCGGCCGGCCGACGAAGCCCACGAACCTCGCCGTCCTGCACGGCGACCGCAAGGACCGCATCAACACCGCCGAGCCGAAACCGTCCACCGTGGACGTCGCGCCGCCCAACTGGCTCGGCGAACAGGCCGTGAAGGTCTGGAACACCTTGGCCGCCGACCTGAAGGCGAAGGGCGTGCTGACCGGGTGGGACGTCGAAGCGTTCGCGTCGTGGTGCGACGCAGTCGTCCGCCGCCGCCACGCGTCGAAGCGGCTGCAGGTCGAGGGCGAAGTGATCGAGCTGCCGGTCTTCAACAAGAACGGCGAGGAGACCGGTCACCGGTACGCGAAGAACCCGTGGACGCTGGTGCTGAACGAGGCCGACGCGCAGATGCAGAAGTACGCCGCCCGTTTTGGACTGACTCCTTCCGACCGGGCGGCTCTGTCCATCGGGGAGGCGTCCGGCGATGCAGACGACGACCTCCTCACCGGCTAGCTGGGACCTCGAGGCCCGCTGGCGCCCCGACGACCACACGGGCCCGGTGTGCAGCTACACCTTCCGCGGCAACATCTGCCCGAAGTCCGGCGCGCACTACTGCGAGCCGCGCGCCGACCGGGTCGTGACGTTCTTCGCCCGGATGCTCGTACACGTCAAGGGCCCGCTCGTCCGGACGCCGTTCATCCTGCTGGACTGGCAGGAGTTCGAGATCATCCGGCCGCTGTTCGGCGAGGTCCAGTGGTCGCACGAGTGGGGCACGTACGCGCGCCGCTACCGCATCGCCTACATCGTGGTGGCGCGGAAGAACGGCAAGTCTGAGATCGCGGCGGCGATCCAGCTGTACATGCTCGTCGGCGACGACGAGGAGTCCGCCGAGGTGTACTGCGCGGCGAAGGACACCAAACAGGCCGGGAAGGTGTTCGAGCCCGCTTTGCGGATGACGCAACTGTCGCCCGCGTTGTCGAAGCGGCTGGTGCACAACAAGAACGCGCGCCGGTTGATCGACGAGAAGTCCGGGTCGCACTACGAGATCCTCACGGCGGACGCTGAGGGCGAGCTGGGGCACAACCCGCACGCGTTCAACCTGGACGAGGTGCTGTCGCAGCCGGACGGGTCGATGTGGGAGGCCATGACGACCGCGGCCGGCGCGCGGCTGCAGGAGTTGCTGTACGCGACGACGACCGAGACCGACGACGACTCCAGCTTCGGCGCGGACCTGATCGACGAGGCGGAGAAGACGCAGGAGGACCCGGCGCGGGCGCCGCACGTCTTCAGCTTCGTCCGGAAGCTGCCGCACAGCCAGGACGAGTTGGACCGGCTCCGCGAGACGTTCCCGGGGCACCCTCACCTGCCGGTCAGCTTGGATCCGTTCGAAGAGGCGAACTGGAAGTGGCCGAACCCGGCGCTGGACCAGTTCAAGTCCCGCGACGCGATGCGCCGGCAAGCGCTGGACGCGCGGAACGACCCGGCGAAGGAAAACGGGTTCCGGCAGTTCCAGACGAACCAGCGGGTGCAGCAGAAGTTCCGCTGGATGCCGATGCACCTCTACCGCGGCAGCGGTGGAGACGCGAACGACATCTGGTTGCGCCCGGACTACCACCGCAAGCGGCTCCTCGGGAAACCCGGGTGGGCCGGCTTCGACCTCGCCGCCCGGTCGGACCTGACCGCGTGGTGCACGCTGATCCCCGAGAAGCAGTGGATTCACGCGCTGTGGCGGTTCTGGCTCCCCGAGGCGGCGCTGCGGGAGCTGGACAAGAAGAACGACGACAAGTTCTCGAAGTGGGTCAAGCAGGGCTGGATCACGTCGACCCCGGGCCCGGTCCTCGATTACGAGCAGGTCTACACCGACGTCGCGAAGGACGCGGAGGATTTCGACCTGCTCGCCGCGGACTGCGACGTGTGGTCGTCGGCGCCGGTGATCCAGCGGATCGAGAACGACACCGGGCTGTGGGAGATCGAGGCCTACAAGAACGACTTCAGCTCGATGACGCTGGGGATGAACGAGCTCATGGCGCTGGTCAAAACCGGCCGGTTCCTGCATCACGGCAACCCGGTCGCCGAGTTCTGCTTCGACTCCGTCGAGGTCCGGAAGGCGCCGTACAACCCGGACCTGATCCGGCCGGATAAGCCGGAGCGCGGCAAAGTCGGGAAGCGGATTGATGGGGTGCCGGCGGCGGCGATGGCGTGCAACGCGATGCTCCGCGAACCGTACGAAGAAGAAGCGCCGCAAGAACGTCCGAAGATCGTGATTTCGAGCCGGGGGAGGTCCGCGTGAAGCTGTCCGACCTCACCCCGGACGAGTGGTACGCACGGCTGTCGAACCGCATCTCCGAGCAGCGGAAGTACGCGCTGCTGTGGTGGCAGTACATGAACCTCGAGCAGCCGCTGGTGTATGTCGCTCGGATCATCGCAGAGCAGGACGGCCGGTTCCCGCCGCTGCTGCTCCCGTGGTCGGAGCTGGTGATCCAGTCGGTGGTGGAGCGGCAGAAGTTCGAGTCGTTCCTGCTCGCCGAGAAACCCGTTCCCGAGCTGGACAAGTCGTGGCAGGACAACAACCTCGACGAGCTCTCCGACGAAGCGCACATGGCGATGCAGGTTGGCGGCCTGCACTTCCTGATGGTCGGCCCGGACGGCCCGGGCGGCAGCCCCATGGTCACCACCGAGTATGCCGACCAGGTCGCCGTCGAACTCGACCCGCGGACTCGACAGCCGGTCGCCGGTCTGAAGATGTATCAGGAGGACGTCGGGATCGGGAAGAGCGAAGACCGCGCCTTCCTGTACCTCCCGCACGTCCCCACTGTCGCCGGTGAGTCCGGTCCGTGCCGGGTCTTCGAGCTCGACAGCCAGTGGAAGATGCGGGAGATCGAACCGCTCGGAGACTGGTCCCGGGTCATCGCGGAGGACCCGTCGCTGCCGTCGGTGCCGCTGGTGCCGATGCTGGCCAATCCGCGCCGCGGGCATGGCCGCTCGGACCTGGTTCAGCTGAAGCCGGCATTGGACGGCGCCAACCAGTTCGCGACGAACCTGATGGCCGCCGGCGAGCACCACGCGGTCGGCCGGAAGTGGGTCGTCGGCGCCACGGAGAAGGACTTCGTCGACGAGTCCGGCAACCAGATCCCGCTGTGGAAGGTCGCCATGGGCGACGTGTGGGGCATCCCCCACGCCAAGGCGACCGCCCGCGGCGAGCAAGCGCCCGAAGTGAAGGTCGGCCAGTTCGCCGCATCCGACCTGCGGAACTTCCACGAGTCGCACAAGCTACTAGCTCAAGTCGCCGCGTCGGTCTACGGACTGCCGCCGTCGTACATGGGGTACGCGAGCGACAACCCGCCGTCGGCTGAGTCGATCCTGTACTCGATTGAGCGTCTGGTGCTCCGCACGGGGAAGCGGAACCTGTGGGCTGGCGGGTCATGGAAGCAGGCTGGCCGGATCCAGTACGCGATCCTCGAGAAGGATCCGTCGTCGATCGCGGCGATGGAAGCGAAGTGGGCGAACCCGGCGACGCCGACGCTGGCATCCAAGATGGACGCCGCCCTGAAGGGCGTGCAAGGCGGGATCATCGACAACGAGCAAGCGTGGGTCGACATCGGGTACAGCGAGGAGACCAAGAAGGGTCTGCGGATGCGGATGGGGCAGCGGTCGGCGCAGTTCCAGCGGGCCGCGTTGAACCTGCGGAACATCGACGTCGGCGCGGGCCAGGGCACGGACACCGGCCAGCCGGCCGACACGGGAGCGGGAAATGCCCCTGCCGTCGTCGGTTCGTGACATCGTCCAGCCCTACGCCGACGACCAAACCGCGCTGACCCACGAAGCGATCGGCCGGATCGAGCGGGCCAGCCGGTACGGGGCGACGAACCCGGAGCGGTGGCGCGACGCGATCGCCGACGTCGGTGAAGACCTCTTGGCCTTGCAGGTCGAGATGGTCACGGGCGCCGACGACTACGTGACCGCGCTGCTCGAGGAGCAGGGCGCCCCGGTGCTCTCCGGCCCGGAGCTCGCGCCCGAAGGCTTCGCGGATATGACCGCCGGTGGCGGTTCGTGGCTGAAGAACCTGATCTACGCGCCGATCTCGGTTGGTCGCACGGCCCGCGAGGTCGGGGTTGACGAGGCGCGGCGGCACGCGGACCTGGTGGCGATGTCGATCGTCTCGACCGGCATGCAGGACGCCGGCCGGGCGGCGGTCACGGCGATGGGTACGAGTCGGGGTGCGAACCGGTACGTGCGGATGCTGAACGGCAAGTCGTGTCCGCGGTGCGCGATCCTGGCGGGCCGGGTGTACAAGGTCAGCGCGTTCAAGCGGCACGACCGGTGCGACTGCCACAACGTGCCGTCCGTGGAGGACACGGCGGACGACTGGCGCACGGACCCGAAGCAGTACTTCCGGTCGCTGTCCACGAAGGACCAGGACGACATCTTCGGTGAGGCGGCGGCGAAGGCGATCCGCGCGGGCGCGGACATGTCGCAGGTCGTGAACGCCTATGAGGGTGTGACGACGGCGACGTTCGCTGGTCGTGAGATCCAGTCGACGACGGTCGGTACGACGCGGCGCGCGGTGTTCGGCGGGTACGAGGTGTTGCCGGATGGTCGGTTCCGGAAGCGCGCGGACTCGGAGCTGCGGAAGGTGAAGGGTTCGCACTACCGGCGGGCGAAGGTGCCGCGGTTGCTGCCGGACGAGATCTTCGCGCTGGCGGAGGAGTTCGACTGGGACCGCGATGAGATCCTGCGGCAGCTCCGCCGATTTGCCTACCTGCTCTGAGAAGCGGAGCGGGTGCCCCGGGATGGGGCTGTACAGGAAGAAGGTGGGCGGGATGCCCAAGGAGAACATCAACGACATGACCCAGGACCGCTGGCGCGCCGAGGTGTCATGGCGCCCGGAAGAGCGGGTCTGCACCTGTGGCGCGATCTGGTCGGCGCCGGTACCGGACTGCTCCGAGTGCGGGCGCAAGGACGTGCCGATCACCTCGGGTCACGTTCAGCTGGCCTCGGTCAACCTGGACAGCCCGTTCGAGTTCCACGCGGAGTCCACGGCGAGCGGGTTCGCCGCTCCCGAGCCGTTCGACGGCTGGCGGGTCACGCTCGACCAGCGGGCCATCGAGCGCACGATCGATGCGCTCGTCCGCGCGGGAGCGGCGGCGTTCCCGACCTGGAAGCGCGACTGGTCCACGCCAGACATGTCCGCCCCCGGCCCGGAAATCGTCTGATGCCAGGCCAGATCAGGCTGACGGAGATCACCACGGAACTGCTCCGTCTGCGCGACGAGTACGACGACCTCGTCATCGCCACGGTCTCCGCCAATGTTCCGACGTACGAGGCGGCCCGTCGCGCCCGTAAAGCGATCGACGACCTGATCGACGAGCACGAGGACCTGGTGCAGATCCAGCGGCGGTACGCCCGCAGCTGACGCAGCGCCACGACTTCCCCTGACCGCGACGGTCAGGAGAGCAACACCCGCCCGGACACGCGACGTGCCGCGCGGCTTTCCCCCGGCTCGACCGCGCGACGCGGCGAGACGCCCACCCGATGGAGGACCGCGCGATGCGGAACACCACCCTGCCCGAACTGCCCACCCACCCCACGATCATCGACCCGCGCACGGGCGAACCGCTGCGCGCCGTCGCGATCGTCGGCGGCCGCCCCGTCTGGCCGATCATGGGTGCCTCCGACCCCGTCCCCGGCGGCGGCCAGCCCCCGGCGGCACCTCCCGCGCCGCCGGCCACGCCGCCCGCACCGAACGGCCAGGGCGCGACGCCCGAACCGCCGGACGAGCCGCTCGGCGAAGCTGGCAAGCGTGCCCTCGAGGCCGAACGCCGATTCCACGCCGAGGCCGTAGCACGCGCCGAGGCAGCTGAGCGAGAACGTGACGAGCTCAAGACCGCGACCCAGACGGACCACGAGAAGGCCGTTGAAGCTGCCCGCGCCGAAGGGCGCGCGGAAGGAAACGTGCGCCTGACCCGTGCCGTCGTCGAAGCAGCGGCAGCAGCAGCCGGTTTCCACGACCCGGGCGACGCCGCCGTGCAGCTGCGCGACCGGCTCGCCGAGGTCAAGGTCACCAAGGACGGCGACGTCGACCGCGCCAAGGTCAACGAACTCGTCGCCGAGCTCGCGAAGAACAAGGCCTATCTCGTGAAGGCCCCGGGCGCGACGCCCCCGGCCGCACTCCCCGGGCAGGGGAACCACCAGCCGGCACCGAAGTCGGGCGCCGCCGCCGGCAAGGCCGAAGCGGAACGCCGCTTCGGCAAGAAGTCCTAGACACCCCTGAAAGCGAGTCCATCATGACCTCGATCGAGGTGCAGACGACCAGCTACCAGGTCGAGAAGCGGTCCTGGCTGCTCAGCCAGCACGGCACCGACCCGGGCACCACGCCCTCCATCACCCTCGACGTGTCCGCGTTCACCCCGGCCGTTCACTACCCCAACGGGTTCATCCCGTCCGGCACCGCGCTGGCGAAGATCACCGCGAGCGGGCTGTACGGCCCGTACACCGTGTCCAACGAGGTCCAGACCCTCACCGAGGGCGGCTCCGGCCTCACGTCGTTCACCGTCACCTGGAACGGCCAGACCACGGCGAGCCTCGCCGCCGCGGCGACCGCCGCGCAGGTGCAGGCCGCGCTCGAGGCCCTGTCGAACATCGGCGCCGGCAACGTCGTCGTCACCGGCAACGCCAGCGGCCCGTACACGGTGACGTTCCAGGGCGCGCTGGCCGGCACGGACGTCGCGGCGATGACCACGACCCCGACCGGCGGCACCGGCACCGTCACCGTCGCCACGGCGACCGCGGGCGGCACCGAGGGCACCGGCGGCCTGGACGTCTGCAAGGGGCTGCTGTTCAGCTCGGTGAAGGTCCCCAACCTGGCGGACACCACGAAGGACGTCGGCGCGGGCCTGTTCGTGCACGGCTTCGTGAAGCTGTCCAAGCTGCCGTTCGGCCTCAACGCCAACGGGCAGGCCGACCTCCCGATGATCCACTTCGTCGCCTGACCGGCAAGGAGCCTGACATATGATCATCTTCGATGGGCCGGTCACGCCCGACGCCCTCACCACCTTCGTCCGCGAGGTCCCCACCCCCGCCGACCAGGTCCTCAACCAGCTGCTCCCCGACAAGTACTTCACCAAGAACAGCATCGACTTCGCCGAGCTCACCCGCACCAACCGCACCGCGCGGTTCCGCGCCTTCGACGGCCGGCTGCACGTGTCCGAGCGGGACACCGAGCTCACCAAGACCGTGAAGCTGCCCCCGCTGTCGACCTCGCTGAGCATGGGCGAGCTCGAGCGCCTGAACCTCGAATTCGCGCGCACCGGCGGCACGAACAACGCGGCGATCATCGACGCGATCTACGACGACGCCACCAGCCTCACCCGCGAGGTGCAGGCCCGCATGGAGCAGGCCCGTGGCGACGTCCTCACCGACGGCAAGTTCACGCTCGCCGGCGAGGGCGGCCTGTTCCTCGAGGCCGACTTCGGTGTCCCGGCGAACCACTTCGTCTCCCCGGGTGTGCCGTGGTCGACCGTCGCCTCGGCGACGATCATCGCGAACCTCAGCGCCTGGGTCGACACCTACGTCGCCACCAACGGTTTCGCGCCCGGCGGCATGGCGATCTCCCGCCGGATCCTGAACTACATGCTCCAGAACGCGGAGCTGCGGACCCTCGCGGCGAGCTTGGTCGGCACGCCCGGCCTGATCACCCGCCCGGGCCTGGACGCGGCGCTCGGCGCGTACGGGCTGCCGCCGATCCAGATGGTCTACGACACGGTCGTCGACGTCGACGGCGTCTCCACCCGCGTCATCCCCGACGACCGGGTGATCTTCGTGCCGCCGAACGTCACCGACCTCGGCTACACCGCGTGGGGCGTCACCGCCACCTCGCTCGAGCTGGTCAACTCGCAGGCCGCGGACCTCAGCTTCTCGCAGGCGCCCGGCATCGTCGGCGTCGTCGAGAAGTCCGGCCCGCCGTACCGCGAGTTCACCTACGTGGACGCGGTCGGGATGCCGGTGCTGGCGAACCCGAAGCTGCTGATGATCGCCGACGTGGCGTAGGGGGTGACGGACATGGCACGGTTGAACACCTTCGTGCACGTCGTCGCCGTAGACGCGGGCGGCGCGCAGCAGGCCGGTACGTTCGGGCCGCCCGACGAACTGCCGGCCTGGGCGGCCGCGGCGATCACGAACCCGGACGTCTGGGACGGCGACCCGCCCGCGGCCGACCCGGAGCCGGCGGCACCCGCCGGCGAGGGCGACCCGCCCGTCGAGCCGCCGCGGCACGGCAAGGGCAGCAGCGTCGAGGCGTGGCGCGAGTACGCCGGGAAGCTCGGCTGGTTCGAGTCCATCCCGGAGAACGCGAGCCGCGACGACATCGCCAAGGCGATCGACGACGAGCGCGAGCGCCGCGCCGCCGAGCAGAACCAGGAGTGATGCCGGGTGGCCACGTATGCTTCGCCCGCTGACGTGGCCACCCGCCTCGGCGTCACGTTCACCGACACCGAAACCGACCAGGCGAAGGCACTGATCCGCTACGTCTCGGCGATCATGCGGAAGCGCCTCGCCGACGTCGGCGCGAACCTCGACACCGGGCTCGCGGCCAACACGATCGAGCGGGACCTCGCCGAGGCCGTGTGCGTCGACGTCGTCACGCAGGCCGTGTCGGTGAAGCAGGGCGTGAAGTCCGAGGCGCACCCCGAGTACACGATCGTTTTCCAGGACGCCACGACCGCGGGCCTCGACCTCGCCGCTGACCAGATCGGACTGCTGACGCCGACCGGGCCGAGCGCCGACGAAGTCCGCGGCAAGGCGTTCTCCGTCCACCCCGGATAGAGGGATCTGAGCATGGCCGACGAGACGACGCAGACCGAAACCGAGATCGAGCAGGCCGGCGAGAACCCGGCGACCGCGCATCAGCCGGCCGAGACCGTGACGCGGGTGTACGACGCCGAGGGGCGGGAGCACTTCGCGTCGCCGACGTCCAAGTTCGTCGGCGACGGGCTGGCCGACGGCACGCTCACCACCGAACCGCCCGCGAGGACCGACGAGTCCGGCGGCGAGCAGCGCACCGAGGAGGTGCCCAGTGGCGCCGAAACTGGATCAGCAAGTCACGATCACGAACCCGGGACCGGCGACGGGACCGCCGAATCCGGTGACGGGCCGGCCGACGCCGGGAACACCGGTGGACGTCGTCGAACCGGCAAGGCTTAGCCAGAAACCCGTCGTCGACGTCTCCGCCGCCACCGAGTTCCGCGGACAGCAGTCCACCGTCCTGTCGAACTGGACGATCCTCGTCGGCCCCAGCTCGGCGCTGACATCCGAATCGGTCGTGACCGACGAGCTCGGGCAGCGGTTCGAGATCGTCGGCGCCGTAGCGCGGCGGCCGCAGCACAGACCCGAGTTCCTCGCCGCCGCCGCGCGGCTCATCTCCGACATGCAGAGCTAGGAGCGCCACGATGGCAGCGACCCTGATCACCCCCGCCTACCTCGACCACAAGACCGCCGTCGTCAAGCCCGCGCCGGTCCCGTGCGACACCGTCAACGGCAACCGGATCCCGAACAGCGGGCACCTCGCGCTGGAGATGATCGCGTCGGCCGGCGGCACGGTGACGGTCACGTTCCCGAAGAAGGTCGACGGCCAGACGGTCACGCCGCTGACCTACACCTTCACCGGCGCGCAGACCCGCCTCGCCGGCGGCTGGCCGGTCAACACCTACGGGTCCGAAGTGCTCGTGACCGGTTCGGTGAACACGATCACGATCGTCGCGACCGACGCGGGCTGAGCGATGGGCATCCGCGTCACGCTGTACCGGGCCGAACTTCTCGCCGAGGCGCGCCGCATCTCCACCGATCGGCGCGTCGAGATCGCGCACGAAGCCGCCGGTGACGCTGTCGGGGACGCACCGGTCCTGACTGGCGAGTACCGGGACGGCATCAGCGTCGAGACTGACGGCGACCGAGTGTCCATCGTGGACAGCGACCCGGACGCCATCTATAAGGAGTTCGGAACCTCGGATACTCCTGCGCACATGACGTTGGTGAACGCGGCGTCCCGCTATGGCAGGTACACGGGTTGGCAAGCGCGCGGCCGCTGATCAGAACCTGCATCCATCCCGGGTGTCAGGACGACCGCGACGGTCGTCACCGCAAGTGCCGTGCTCACCGGCGCGAGCGGATCAACGCTCGGAACCGAGAGATCCGTTCGCGGCGTGTGCCATTCACGGCAGATCAACTCCAGCAACGGCTGGCGTACTTCGGCAATCGTTGCTGGATGTGCTCCGCGCCTGCGGAGCACTCGGACCACGTCAAGCCGATCAAGCTTGGCGGCTGGCACATGCTGGCGAACATCCGTCCGGCGTGCGCCCGCTGCAACCGGCGGAAGAACCAGACGTGGCCGATTACCGCGAGCGACCTCGCGCGCATCACGGCGGCCTGAGGAGGTGACGATGACCGCCGCCTACGCACTCCCGGACCTGCACATCCCGATCCGCGAGCAGCTACTCGCCGACGCCGAGTTCGCAGCGCTCGTCGGCGGCCGGGTCGGCACCCGGGCGCCGGACAACGTCCTCGCCCCGTACGCGGTGATCCGCTGCTCGGCGAACCCGCTGTCGGCGTCAAGCCGCTCGGTCGGCTGGCGCGGCGGAGTTCAGCTGCACGGCTGCGCGGCACGCGACGTCGGTGACCTCTCGCCAGAGCAGGTGGCGTGGAAGATCTGCGCGGCCGCAGCGCGGGTCCTCGACCGGTCCGGGCAGCAGACCTGGACCGAGACGGAGCCCGGCGGTCGGTCGCTGACCTACACGCCGCGGGTCACCGCGGGGCCGCTGCCGATGGACCCGAACACGAGCCGCGGCCCGGACGCCGTCGTGTACTGGGCGCTGATCACGGCCACGATGCCGATCCACCTCCGATAGACCCCGGTCCGCCGTTTCGGCGGGGGCGCCCTGGCGGCGGACCGGCCCTACCCTCCGACGCCCCCGCACCTTCAGCGGCGCCCCACCGCACCCGATCCCCGCGCTGCGGGACTACCAGGAGGACTCATGTCCAGCTACGCGAACAGCGATCTGGCGCGCGTGTGGGAAGACGGCGACGCCTTCCGCGCGCCCACCGGGACCGCGATCCCGGCCGATATCTTCGCCCCCAGCCTGTCCGGATGGGACGCGTTCGGCGGCATCCGCGCCGGGTTCAGCGTGAAGAAGGACCAGACCGTCGACGAGCTCGACATCTGGAACAACAAGTCCGGCGCCGCCTACAAGCGCAAGAAGCAGCCCGTCAAGCCGACCATCGCGTTCGAGCCGGTCGACATGTCCAAGGCCACCGCGCTGACCATCCTCCGCGGCGGCTCGGTCGTCGCCGGGAACGGCGGCTACGAGCTCATCGAGGGCGAGGACGAGGACTTCGCACTGATCGTCCGCGTGTACGACGGCGACGAAGCGAAGGCCTACTACGTCGAGAAGGGCGAGCTCGGCGCGATCCCCGAGGACAAGATGGACGGTGAGGACATCTCGGGGTTCCCGCTGGAGATCGCGCCGCTCGCGCCGCCGTCGGGCGGCAAGGCCATCCGCCAGTGGCAGAAGAACACCAACCCGCTCGCCTGAACAGGAGTAGCAGCATGACGCAGGGCGCCCCCCGAACCACCCGCACCGCCAAGAAGCCCGACGCGCCGGCCGTACGCGACAGCGACCTCATCGTCACCACCGACGACGGCCCCGAATTCGACCTCGACGCCTGGCTCAGCCGTCGCGGCTTGCTGACCGAGCGCCGACTCAAGGTCGCTAAGAAGTCGTTCCGGTTCACCGCTTCCGCCACCGGCAATCAGATCGTCGAGTACAACACAGCAATCAAGGAAGGTTCGCTCGGCGACGCGCTCGCTGTGCTCCTCGTCGACCCGTCCGAAAAGGACGAGCTCGTCGACGCGTTCAAGCAGCAGCGGCAGCCACTCACCGGCGCGCTCGAGCAGGAGTACTTCAAGCAGATCCTGAACTACGTGATCAGCGGCTCGGTCGACGGTGACGCGGGGGAATCCTCGGCGTCCTGATCGGGGTCCTCGGACCCTGGTGGGACGCCGTCCTCACCGACCTCCGGCAGTACTTCCAGGTCGACCTTCGCCGCGCGTGGCGCACCATGCCCGCCGTAGACCTGGTCGCGTACGTCCACCGCCTGACCCGGATCCGCGACGCTGCGCTCTACGACCTCCTCTCTGACGGCCTCACTCACTGGGGCCCGCACGAAGAGAACACCGCGCTGCTCCTAGAAGCGCAGGCCTACAAGCTCGAACTCGCGTGGTCCGACCGGATCACCGACCCGGACGACCCGAAGCTCAAGCGGGAACGCGCGCAAGCCAAGAAGGCTGGGATCAAGCCGCCGCCGCATCCGCTGATCCCGCCGGTCGCGCACCGCCCCGACTCGCTCGCTGAGCAGCGTCTCCGCGAGTACATCGACGCGGTCGAGTGCTACCGCGCCGGCCCGGCACCGGAAGTGAAGCACCTGTCCAGCCGCGAGTTCGACCGCGCCATGGGCTTGACCGCCGAACACGTCTGACCACAAGGGACGCCATGAGCGAACCGCAACCACGCATACTGCCGCCTGGCACCTGGATCGACATCAGCGCCGGAGATGGCGAAGAGACGTACGTCCCGATCAAGCCCGGCACCGGCAAGGCGCTCCTTGCCCAGGTAGCCGAACTGGTGCAGCGCATGCGCGAGCAGGACGACCAGCAGCAGTAACTACGACCGCCGGGAGGTGACCAGCCATGCCCGGTGGCAAGATCGAAATCGACGTGGAGCCGAACCTCCGCGGGTTCGACGGCAAGGTCACTGCCGGGCTCCGCGGGCTGCAGGGCCCGCTCGGCTCGACCGCGAAGGGAATCGGTCTCGCCGTCGCCGGCGGCATCGGCCTCGCTGCCGTCGGGTTCAAGCAGGTCATCGACATCGGCATCGAGTACCAGAACTCGCTGAACACCCTGCAGGCCGTCAGTCACGCCACCGGCGACCAGATGGCCCGCGTCGGCGCCACCGCGAAGGCGCTCGGGTCGGACATGTCCCTCCCGGCGACGTCCGCGGCGGACGCGGCGGCGGCGATGACCGAACTCGCCAAGGGTGGCCTGTCGGTCGACCAGGCGATGACCGCGGCGAAGGGCACCCTGCAGCTCGCCGCGGCGGCGCAGATCGAAGCGGCAAAGGCCGCGGAGATCCAGTCGCAGGCATTGAACGCGTTCGGGCTGTCCGCGGACCAGGCTGGGCATGTCTCCGATGTTCTCGCCAACGCCGCCAACGCCGCGTCCGGAGAGATCACGGACTTCGCGCAGGCGATGGGGCAGGTCGGGGCGGTCGCGCACCAGTTCGGCCTGTCCATCGACGAAACCACCACCGCCCTCGGGCTGTTCGCCAACGCTGGCATCAAGGGCAGCGACGCGGGTACGCTCATCAAGTCGGCGCTGCTGGCGCTCGCGAACCCGTCGAAGCCGGCGCAGAAGGCCATCGAAAAGCTCGGTCTGACCACCTACGATGCGACCGGTAAGTTCGTCGGCCTGAAGTCCATCTTCGACCAGCTGCACGACGCCTCTGGCCGGATGACGGACGCCCAGTACCAGCAGGCCACCGCCACCGTGTTCGGGTCGGACGCGGTCCGGTTGGCTGGTGTCGCCGCGGGCACCACCGGTGAGCAGTGGGACGCGATGGCCACCGCCATAGGCCACGCTGGCGGCGCCTCCGAAGTCGCCGCGGCGAAGACCAAGGGTCTCGGCGGCGCGATCGAGGGCTTCAAGTCCCAGGTCGAGACCGTCGAAATCGACGCGTTCGAGAAGATCGGTCCGGCGCTCGAGGCCGGTGTCCGCGGCGCGGCGGACGCCGTCTCGAAATACGGACCGCAGGTCGTCGACGGCCTCGAGCACGTCATCGACTTCGCCGGCCAGGTCGGCCCCGGGATCGCGAAGAAGGTCGCCGCCGGCGCGACCGAGGTCGCGCAGGCTGGGCAGCGGCTCATCGCGCCGTTCGAGCAGGGCGCGAAGCAGGCACTCGACCGCGGCATCGGGATCGTCACGACCGCGGTCGGCGGGTTCGTCGACGTCGGCCGCAAGGCCGTCGACGTCGCGCAGCCGATCGCGAAAGGCATCGCCGACATCGCCAAGGGCGCGACCACAGCGTCCGGTCCGCTCGGCGCCGTCCGGCTCGCGCTCGAGCTGACCTACGACGCCGCCTCCGGCGTGCTGACGATCCTGCGGCCGTTCGCCGCGGGGATCGGCGAGGTGCTGCACCTGTTCGGGGAGCTCCCCGGCCCGGTGCAGGCGGCCGCGTTCGCTCTGCTGGCGCTGAAGGTCGGACCCGGGATCCTGAACGGGCTGAAGGGCGCGCTGTCTGGTGTGCGTGGCGAGGCCGAGGGCGCGACGTCGAAGCTCGGCCTGTTCGGCAAGACCGTCGGTGTCATCGCCGCGCCGGCTCGCGCGGCAGTCGGCGCGGTCGGTGGCGCGGTGGGCGTGCTGCGGCAGTTCAACGACGAGGCCCGGGTCCAGCGCGAGATCGGCGCGGCGGCCGGCCAGTCGATCGGGCGGATGGGGAGCGCGGCAGCGGCGTTCAACACCTCGGCGATTCCCGCAGTCGCCTCGGCGCGTGGTTTCGTCGAGCAGACCCGCGCGATCAAGGAAGGCGCAGCCGGCGCCGGGCAGCCGATCAACACGCTCGGCGCTGCGGTTGGGACTTTGGTGGAGCGGACATCGGCGCTGTCGCAGGCACGGGACCGGTTCAACGAGGTCTCGTCGAGTACCGAGCGGTTCGGGAAGCTCGCCGGCGCTGCCGCAGCGGGCGGAAACCTGCTGAAGAGCGCAGCAGGTGGTCTCGTGGGTGCGCTCGGCGGTCCCTGGGGTCTTGCGCTGGCCGGCGCAGGTGTCGCGTTATCGCTGTTCGCCCAGCGGAACGAGGAGGCAGCTCAGAAGACAGCTGAGCACAAGAAGGCCGTTGACGACCTCACCAACGCCTACAAGCAGTCTGGTGGCGTTGTTGACCAAAACATCATCAATGTCAACAATAAATCCATCGCCGATCTCAACGCGGCAAACAACGCAAAGGCTGCCGGTTCCAGTTTCCAACTCTACGCCGCCGCCGCGAACGGAAACGCGACCGCGCTGGGAGAAGTGACCAAGGCTTCGGATTCTGCACTCGCATCGATCGGAAAACAGGCTGGCCTCAACGACAAGCAGATTCAGGGAATTCAGGGAATAAATCACGAGCTGCTGGAAAACGGTGGCGCATACGAGGACGTCGCCGCGAAGGTGAAGATATATTCCTCGACATCAACCGCGGCAACACGTTCTGGTCAAGGTGCGGTAGACCAGTTTACAGAGGCGCAACGGCGGCAGGTCGATGCGATCCTGAATGGAACCGGCGCAGTCGGACAGCAGATCAAGATGAATCGTGAAGCGCAGCAGGGGTACGAACTTTTGGCTGCTGCCGCTGCTCATACGGACGTTGCCACCGTGAAGATGTGGGAAGATCAGCTTCGTCAAGTCGACTCCGCTCGGGCCGCAGCAAATGCTTCTTTGTCCTATCGTGACGCTGTGGCTCAACTAGCGACTGCGCAGGAGAACACAAACGTTCAGGCCAAGGAGCACGGTAAAAACTCGAAAGAGTACCAGGACTCCCTTCGTGCAGAGGAACACGCAATTCTTGCTGTGCTTGACGCGAAGCGCGCCGAGGGCGCCGCTAACAGTAAGGCAAATAACGACCTGCAGAAGCAACATGACGGCATCGTTGCATCCAACGCCGAGGCCGTGAAGCTGGCAGGAACATACAAGGATGTAATTCCGGATGCGCTGCGCACCGCAATTGGCAGCATCGGAGCGGCCGACGCTGCAGCAGCCGGCCTGAAAATCTCTGTCGATGAAGCCGGACAAGCCGTCTACGAACTGCCTGACGGGCGCACGATCGTGATCACTGGAGACGTTAAGCAGGCCAAGGATGCGATCGACAGCCTTGAACCGTACGCCGCAGGTAAAAAGGGCACGGTTCCGATCAGTGCAGACGCCAACGAAGCCACGGGCAAGATCGATCAGACTGTCCAGTACGCCGATGGCAGCACCGGTGTCGTGACGATCGACGGTCATAAGGACCCGGCCGACGGCAAGATTTACGCCGTCGTCACGCTTGCGGATGGCACGACGACGTACATGCGGATCGACGCCATCAACCAGGGCGCCAAGGACAAGACGATCGAGGTCGTCCGCTACGCCGACGGCAGCGTGGGCTACATCCAGGTGAAAGCGAATACGGCTGCGGCCGAGGCGGCGATCAACCAGGTATCCCGGGATCGGACTGGAACGATCACGATGATCGTCCGAACCGACGGCAGCGTTCGTGTCGGTGGCGGCAACAACATCATGAACGCCACCGGCAACGTCCTTGAGCCCTACGCCGCCGGCGGGATCAAGCCGATGCGCGCGGGCATCGCGCAGATCGTCCCGCCGCGGACGTTGCGGGTCATCGGTGACCGGATGGTCGACGACGAGGCGTACATCCCGATCAACCAGAAGTCCCGCTCGATCAGCCTGCTGACGGAAACGGCGCGGCGCATGGGGTTCGACCTGATGCGCCGGTACGCCACCGGCGGGATCGCGCAACAGGGCTCGGTCTCCGTCTCCAGTGCGGGGCTGAGCGGGCCCCTGCAGATCACCGGGTCCTTGGACATCGGCGGAGTTCTGGTGCCGCTCGTTGACGCCCGCATCTCCGCAGCAGACCACGCAGACGGCGACGCGCTCTACCGCGGCCGCAGGAACTAGGAGGGCTCGTGGTTTTCTCGTTTCGCGAGACGAACAACTACTTCTCGACGCAGCTGAGCATCGCCGCGTCCGTCACGGACACGACCATGCGTGCGCCGGGGTTCACCGCGCTCGGCACTGGCTACGGGGAGAAGTACGTCCCGCTCGTGCTCCACGACGACGCGGCCGGCGTCTTCGAGATCGTGTGGGTCAGCGCGCACACCGCCGCCTCCGACACTGTGACAGTGGCCCGCGGCAAGGAAGGCAGCAGCGCCCGGCCGTGGCCCTCCGGGACGCGGGTCGAGTGCGCACCGACCGCCTACGACATGATCATGATGGCGACGTCCGGTGCGCTCCCGTCGGACGCGCAGTTCGGCCAGCGCGCCTACCGGACCGACAAGCTCGACGTCGTCATGAAGTCCTTCAACGGCTGGGTACCCGCCGCCGGTGTCGCCCTCGCCGGCAACGTCGGACCGAACATGCACAGCGCAACCCCGCCCGACGGCGCCACCATCCTGGCGCAGATGCAGTACGTCCCCGCGTTCACCACGAACGGCAACGGCGACAAGACCGTCAACTTCAAGCAGCCGTTCCCCACGAACTGTCTCGGCGTGATGATCACCTCGGTGGACTTCGCTCACGTCGGCCCCTTCGTGGTGTCGGCCGTGAACGCGTCGTCGGTGACGTTCACGACCTACAACGGCAACAGCACCCGTACCACGCAAACCAACGTCAGCTGCGTCCTGTTCGCGCTGGGCTGGTGACCTCGTGGCCTTCGGGACCGGGCCGTACGCGCGCACCGGCTACGCCGGCGCCGGAGCTGGCGCGCCACCGCCGTCCGGGCAGCAGACGCTCCCGCCGCCGATTCCCGGCGGCACCGCCACGTGGGTGTACGAGCAGAACAGCACCTACGCGTTCGCGCTGCGCGGGTTCGCGGCCCGCCAGTCCACCGGCATCTACCCCGGTGGCGGCCTCAGCATCCGGCCCATCACCGACCGCGGGATCATGGAGATCACCGCGTGGTGGCCCGACGCCACCGTCCTCAGCCTCATCCGAGTCGAAGCCGACGGCACCCAGACTCCCGTCCGCAGTGGGGCACCACTCACCGCACTCGGACCGACCCGCCGCAACCTCTGTCAGAACCCGTCCTTCGAATCCGGGCTGAACGGCACCGTCCCGGACCTCGGATCGCCGACGCTGACCCGCCCCAACGACGGAACCGCACCGCGCGGCACCTACTACCTGAAGGCGACCGTCGCCGCGGCTGGATCCTGCGGCGTCGTCATCCCCAACGCCGTCGGCGCCGGCCAAGACCTGACCGTCGCATTCGACCTGCGCCTCTCCGCCGCCGCGACATCGTTGACGGTCCAGGCATCGTTCACCGACCTGGACGGCAACCCCCTCACCCTCGCATCCACCGCACTCACCACCGACCAGATCAACAACAGCGTCGCGCAGTTCGCCCGGCAAGTGCTGCGCATCGCCACCCCCGCCGCCGGCGTCGCGGCGACCATCAAGGTCATCGCCGGTGGCATGCCCGCCGGCGGCGCGATGAGCCTCGACGGCATCACCATCGAACGCGGAACGAGCAGCGACGGCAGCTACTTCGACGGAGGGACCTACGGCGCGACCTGGCTCGGCACTACCGACCTGTCCGCGTCGGCGCTGGCGCCGCTGCTGGTCATTGAGGACGGCGAATGCCCGACCGACGTCCCCGTGCAGTACCAGCTTGTAAACGGCGGACTCGCGGGCGGGCGCATGACCTCGGCCTACGCGACGCTGCCGTCGAACGAGATCGTGTGGCTGACCCACCCGGACGCGCCGGACGAGCCGCTCGAGGTGTTCGTCGAGAAGCGGCCGCTGCGGGGTAAGGCCGCGAACGTCGCGGTGTTCCAGGCGATCAACGACCCGATGTTCCTCACCATCGGGTCGCGGCGCCGGTCCGCGTGGAAGTCCACCGAGAGCATCGCGCTGTGGACGTTCGGGTCGGAGTCCACCGAGCGGCTGGTGGCCATCCTCGACGACAACCGGCCGGTGCTTCTGCGCGCGCCGGCGTCGCTGAACTACGGGCCGCCGCTGTGGCTGTCCCTGCTCGACTTCGAAGAAGACCCGGACGGGTCGTCGCCGTGGCAGCAGATGCTGAAGATCTCGGCGCCGTGGGTTCAGGTCGCCGCGCCGGCACTGTGAGGGGAGCCGCCCTGTGTGGAACATCAGCGACCCGGCGCGGCGCGTCTCGGCCAAGAGCCACAACGTCGACGTCCGCGCGGTCGTGGACAGCCCGACCGCCGGCACCCGGTACTTGCCGATCCTCGGCGGGTCGGTCGAGGTTGACGCGACGAGCCAGGTCCGACGGACGGCGACGATCGTCACGGATCCGTCGCTGTGGCCGACGTCGCCGGCGGATCTGCTGACGCCGTTCGGGTCGACGTGCCGGATCGACTGCGGGATCATCATCCCCGGCCAGGACGAGCCGGAGTGGATCCCGCAGGGGCTGTTCTCACTGGACCGCAACAAGCGGTCACGGTCGGCGGATGCGACGTCGGCCGCGGAACTGTCTCTCGTGGACTTGTCGCAGCGGGTGGCGGAGGCGCGGTTCGAGGCGCCGACGCAGACGCTGCCGGGCGCGACGAACGTCTCGGAGATCACCCGGCTGATCCGTGAAGTCCTCGGCTTGACGTGGCCGGTCGTCGACCTGACCGGCTCGACCGCGGTGTGCCCGGTGATGGAGATGCAACGGGAACGCTGGCAGGACGGCATCGAGAAGCTCGCCGACGCGATCGCCGCAGAGGTGTTCTTCGACCAGCTCGGCCAGGCGGTGATCCGGCCGCAGCCGACACTGAACGACGCGCCGGTCTGGTACGCGCGCACCGGGCAGGAAGGGAACATCCTGTCCACCGACGAGGAGTGGACGCGCCAGAACGTCTACAACGTGTGGGTCGTCTCCGGTGTCCGCGCGGACGGAACACCGCCGGTGTCGGCGACCGTGGCCGACATGGATCCGCTGTCGCCGACGTACGTCGGTGGCGCGTTCGGCCGGAAACCGCGGTTCTACTCGACGCCGCTGGCCACCACGACCGGGCAGTGCACGACCATCGGGCAGACGATGCTCGCGCGGTACCAGGGCCTCGGATGCTCGGTCGACTTCTCGCTGTTCCCGAACCGCGCGCTCGACGCCGGCGACGTCATCGACCTCGACGACGAAGACCTCGGGCGAGCACAGCACATCATCGACAAGGTGTCGATCCCACTGTTGCCCGACGGTGGGCAGCCGCTGCAGACCCGGTCGACGCTGATGATCCCGTCCGAGTCGTAGGGAGGCGACATGCGGCTCCTCGACGCGCTGACCTTGAAGCTCGAGCAGATGCTGGCCGACCGGCAGAAGATCGGCACGGTCACCGCGATCGTCGGATCGAAAGTTGTGGTGGCGTTCGACGGCGGGTCGGTGACGTTGGCGAAGAACGCGGCGTACACGGCGACGGTCAACGACACGGTCGTGATCAACATGATGACGAAGAACAGCTGGTTCGTGCTGTGCAAACTCGGATGAACGACGTCGTGCGGGTGCCGCGTTGGCTGTTAGCCGCGCACCTGATCGTCGTCGGGTTGGGGTATGTGTTCGGTCCGGCGTCGGGCGCGGGGTTCGCGTTCATCCGCCAGCTGGGTGTACCGATTCCGGTGTGGGGAGGTGTGTTCGCCGCCGCGGGGGTGCTGTTGCTGTTGCGGCGCCGCACGTTGGGGCACGCGATCGCGGCGTTCTCCTGCTTCTTCTGGGGGATCGGGCTCATCGTGCCGATCTTGTGGGGTCAGGCCACCAGTGGTGGCGGGTGGGCGCACACGCTGATCCTGGCGGCGCCTGCGCATGCGTTCGCGTTGTGGCAGAGGTCGAAGACACGGCTGGATGCGGGCACGTCGGGGTGATGCCGAGTTCGAGGGGGTCACGTGCTGCTCGCTGCCGACGCCGCTCCGGCGTCCGGGCCTCCGTGGTTGGCGGTCGTGCTGGCCGCGCTCACGCTGCTCGGTGTTCTTGGGACGGCGTTCGGTCCGGCGCTGGTCGAGAAGGTCAAGCGGGGGAAACCGAAGGATGAGCCGAAGGCAGCACCGAGCTCCGAGCCGGCCGCTCTGCCTACTCCGACGGTGGTGCAGCGCACCGACCAAGCGCTTGATCTGGTCGGTGCGGCGATGGCGGACGCGCACCGTGAGCGGGATGAGGCGCAGGCCGAGAACAAGCGGCTGGTGAAGAAGAACGCGGCGCTGGAGCTGGAGACCGTGAAGCTGCGGGCGCTGGTCTATCGGCTCGATCCGATGTGGAACGGGGACAGCAGTGGACGATCAGCGGGCTGACGGCGCGGTGGAGACGGCGCGGGCCGGGGTGCACGCGCTCGCGGAGCGGGCACCGGCCGAGGCGCGGCGGGCGGCGCGGGACGAAGTGCGCCGCTGGTGGCCGCGGATCATCATCTCCGTCGCGGTCGTGGTGGTGCTAATCGTCATCGGCGGCGGCTACGCGATCGTCGACTTATACTTCCGGTCCTCGGCGACGAGCGCTGCGTTGACGACGCTGCAGCAGGCGCAGCAGGCGAAGACCGCGGGGGACCGGGCGAACGGCGAGCTCGCGTCGCGCGGGCAGCCGCAGGTCCCGATCCCGACGCCCGGGACGGCACCGGACACGGACGTGATCGTGGCGTCCGCGGCTGCGCGGGTACTGGCGTCGTTGCCGGACACGACTCCGTCGTCGGCGGCGCTGGGGCAGGCGGTCGCCCGGTACGTGGCGGCGAATCCGATCGCGCCGGCGCAGCCGACGCTCGGCCAGATCTCGTCGGCGCTGGCAGGCTACTTCACGACGAACCCGCCGCCGTCCGGTGCGCCAGGCGCCAGCGGTGCGCCCGGTCAGCCCGGGACTGCAGGGCAGCCGGGTACCGCTGGCTCACCCGGGCCGCCGGGCCGAGCGCCGACGGCGGAGGAGATCGAGGCTGCGGTCGGCGTGTACTTCCGTGACCACCCGGAGGCGCTGTGCCCGAACGGCGGGTCGATCGCGCAGCTGCGGGTGCAGCTCGCGGACGGCGGCTCCGCCGACACCTGGACCTGCGTCGTGACGACCTACCCGACGCCGACAACCGCCACGCCCGTGCTTCCCATCCCGACCACGTAGGAGCGCCATGCCCGTCACCTTCGCCATCGACATCTCCCACCACCAGAACAAGGCACTCAGCCTCGCGCAGACCCGCCGCGACGGCTGCGAACTCGCCATCCTCAAAGCAGGGGAGGGCAGCAGCTTCGTCGACGAGGACTTCGCCAGCAACCTCGCCGAGGCACGCGCGGCCGGGCAACTGGTCGCCGCGTACTGGTACCAGCGCGCCAACGCGACCGCGGCGCAGCACGTCGCGAAGATCCGGCAGGTGGTTCCGCTCGACGTCCCGATCATCCCGGACGTCGAAGCGAACTCCGGCGGCGTCGCGCTGACCCGCGACCTGGTGGCGCAGCTGCGAGCAGCCGGGTACCGGGTGCCGCTGCTGTACCTGCCGCTGTGGTACTGGCGTGACAACCTCGGCTCGCCGTCGCTGGCCGGCTTGCCGCCGCTGTGGTCCAGCCGCTACCCGAACAACGTCGTCGGGCTCCTCGCCAACGAGTGGACCGAGGTGCCCGCCTCGTACTGGAACGGCTACGGCGGACTCGACGTCGCGCTGCTCCAGTTCACGTCCTCTGCCCGGATCGCCGGGTACGCCCCGCTCGACGCCAGCGCGTTCCGGGGCACACGCGACCAGCTGGCCGCCCTGCTCGGCCAGGGAAGCAACACCGGCGGCGGCGCGCCGTCCGGTCCGACCACGACCACCGGAGTCGACCTCATGGAACGCATCACCGTCACCCCGCCGAACGCCAACCAGAACACCGTCCGCGTCAAGCTGTCGGGCACCGACGGCGCCGCCGTCATCGTCCGGCCCCCGCTCAAGGGCGACGGCACCGCCGACCCGATGTGGGTCGGGAACATCTTCGCGTGGGGCTCGGACAAGGCCGGTGTCGGCCACAACCCGGAGTCCGACCCGAGCTACGACCCGCGCCTCACCTCTCACCGCCGGTTCTCGCTGCCGGACGCGGTGTGGGCCGACATCGAGTACAGCGCCCGCACCGACCGCCCGTTCGAGATCGACTGCTTCTGAGACCGAAAGGACCCCTGACCATGCCCGGATTCGGCAAGGCGGTCGCCCAGGCGATCGCCACCGTCCTCGCAGGACTCGTCCCGTTCCTCGTCGACGGCCACCTGTCGACGGTCGAGACGGTGAACCTGTTCCTGCTCGCCTTCGCCACCATCGGCGTCGCCGTCGTCCCCAACCTCAACGCCGGCACCGCCAAGTACGCCAAGGGCGTCGTCGCCGTCGGCATCGCCGTGCTCACCCTCCTCGCCACGATCCTCGCCAGCGGCACGGCGCTCGGCAGCGGCCAGATCATCCAGCTGATCCTGGCCGGGCTCGGCGCCGTCGGTGTGATCGCGCTGCCGGCACCCCAGTACCCGGCCGGCCCGGTGGCGCGGCCGCGGCCGGCTGGCCCGACGGAGGTCTGACCTATGACCTACACCAACGCCGCACGCGACGCCGCCGTCAACGCGATCCGTGCGCTCCTCACCTCCAACATCGGCTACGTCTCCCTGCACACCGCCGACCCCGGCACCACCGGCGCCAGCGAAGCCACCGGCACCAGCTACGCCCGCGGATCGTCGACGTTCCCCGCGGCGTCCGGCGGCACCGGCTCGACCGGCACCCAGGCAGCGGTAACCGCGCGCACCGGCTCGGCGACCGCCGCCACCCACGTCGGCATCTGGACCGCCAGCACCGCCGGCACCTTCATCACCGGCATCCCCCTCACCGTCACCGAAAACTTCTCCACCGCCGGCGGCACCCTGAACTACACCCCGACCCTCACCGCGACGGGCTGACCCCATGTCGTTCCGGTTCGGCGCCGACAGCACCGCCAACTCCCGCGTCACCCGTACCGGCGGCGCCCCCGACCCCCAGGGCGCCGGCGGCTGGACGATGTGCGGCTGGTTCTACCTCAGCGTCGACCGGAACGACTTCTCCACCATGTTCCGGGCGCACGCGTCGTCCGGCAGCACCACCCGCCTCACCCTCGCCACCAAGACCGACGGCACCAGCCCCGCGATCTTCACCCCCGGCAACACCGGCGGCGTCGCCGGCGTTGACGTCTTCACCGGCGGCGCTTGGCTGTTCATCGCCATCGTCCAGTCCGGCACCACCGCGACGATCTACACCTGCACGCCGGGCGGCACGATGCACTCCGCGTCCGGGACGTCGTCAGGCGGCAGCGCACCCGACGGCTACACCATCGGCGGCCGCTCCAGCTCGGACAGCACCGAGTACTTCAGCGGCCGCGCCCGCTGCGTCCGTCAGTGGTCCGGCGTCCAGCTCACCTCCACCGAACTCGCCGCCGAACGCGACAGCTTCACCGCCGTCAAGACCGGCACCTACTCCGATCACCCGCTCGCCACCGGCACCGACCTGTCCGACGCATCCGGCAACTCCCGGACGCTCACCGCCGGCTCGGTCTCCGGCACCACCGAAGCCGACCCGCCGATCGGCACGTCCTTCACCGACGCCGGCACCGCAACCCTCACCCTCGGCGCCAGCGGCACCCAGGGCCGCACCGCGGCCGCCGCCGGGACAGCCGACGCGGCGCTCGCCGCGACCGGCACGAGCACCGCGGTGCGGGCCGGCAGCGGCACCGCGGCCATGGCGCTCGGAGCAGCAGGCACAACTCAGGCGCTGCGCGCCGCGGCGGGCACGGCCGACGCACTGCTGTCCGCGTCCGGCACCGCTACGCACCTCACCGGCGACGCCGGCGCCAGCACGTCGCAGCTCGGCGCCAGCGGCACAGCGACCCGAACGACCGCCGACGCGGGGACCTCGGCGCTGCAACTCGGCGCTTCCGGCGCCGCGGCGCGCCAGGCCGCCGACGCGGGCACCGCGGTGCTCACCCTCGCCGCCGCCGGGGCCGCTCTCCACCTCGCCACTGCGATCGGGGCAGCGGACCTCGCGGTGCAGGCGACCGGCACCGTCGACTCCGGCAGCGACCAGCAGTCCGGCACCGCAGTGCTCATTCTCGACGCGACCGGCGCGCACTCGGCGATCCGCGCAGCCGCCGGCGCGGCGGTGCTGACGCTCGACGCGTCCGGCACCGGCCAGCCCGTCCTGCCCATCCTCGACAGCGGCACCGCCACGCTTCTACTCGACGCGTCCGGCCCATCGGCCGCCATCCGGACCGCGGCCGGCGACGCCGTGATGCAGCTCGCCGCGACGGGTGTCGTGTTCGGTGAGCAGCGCGACATCACCGTGACCGCGGTGCTGCTGCCGTCCCGCTTCTCCGCGCGGCTCCTCCCGTCGCGCTGGCACGTCCAGGAGGCCTCATGATCGAGCGGTACGCCCAGAGCCTCGAGTACATCGAGGCCGAGGCCGCAGGCAGCACGCCGGGCGGACAGCCGATCGACCCGGCGACCCTCACCATCCAGCTCGCCTTCACCGCGGTCGGCGCCGAGCCGCTCGAGGTCGACTGGCACCCGGCGACGTTCCTGCGTGAGACCCTGTCCCCCGACAACGGCCGGACCCGCCCCGGCGTGTTCGGCGTCCTCGCCGGCCCGGGCGCACTCGACGTCCCGCGCGGCGACTACGACGCCTGGATCGACATCCTCGACAACCCCGAGCGGCCCCGCGCGCCGTTCGGGAAACTCCGCATGCTCTGACCCCGGGAGGGACCCTTGACCGCGCTCGGAGACCACGCCATCTACGAACTCACCTACCAGGGGATCACCGGCACCGACTACGACAACATCGTCAACATCGTCGGCACGTTCGCGAACTACACCGACCCGGTCGAGCGTGACGGGATTCTGCAGAAGGTGCTGCTCCTGCTCGGGTTCAAGCCGCTGTCGCCGCTGACGAACGAGTCCGCGCAGTGGGTCGACCGGTCGCCAACGATCGGCGGGAACCCGCTGTGGCAGTCCAAGCGGGACCCTGACGCGTTCTCGCGGGACGGCGGGCTGAATTACTTCTACGCCTCGCAGACCGGCGCGCCGTTCCAGGCGGACGACGCCCCGTAAGTTCCACCGAGCTTCGGGTCGTGCCGTGGTCGGCGGCCCGAACGAGAAGCCCCCGCGCTCCCACCCCATTCCCCCGGGGTGGTCGAGCGCGGGGGCTTCTTCGCGTCTTCGGCTACGGAGTCGAGCAGGTCACCGATGACCCCCCGCGGTGGGTCATCTGCGAGTCGACCACCTTCCCGGAAGGGCCTGTGATCTGACAGCTGGCGCCGTCGGCTGGAGTCGATCCAACGATCACGGAAACCTTGCCGGCGTGGACCGTCTCCGTTCCGGAACCGCCGACCATGACGATTTCTCCGCTCCCGTCGGGAGTGATCCACATGGTCGTGCCAGCACCGGTTGCCGTGATTTTGTAGTCCACGGGCGCAGGACCGGAGAGCAGCATGATGAGGGTCACGATCCCGCCGGCTACGAGCAGGACCACGACGCCGATGACGGCGTACTTCAGCTTCATCCGCGGCTTGTCGGTCGTGGTCATCGTGGTCTCCCCAGGGTGGTGGTCTCGCATGGTGTCGTCTGGATCAAGACTTGCGTTGCCCACGTGACCCGACTGTGACCGAAAGAACGGCCCCCGGGTTTCCCCGGGGGCCGCCTCCGCGCCGTCTCGGACTAAGCGCGGTCTGGTCCGCCCGCCGCGGACGGGGGGACAGCTTCCCGAGACCCGCTCGAGTCGCTTCCACGGTGGGCGGAGTTTGGTGACCCGGCCGGCGCGTCTTCATCGGGATCCGTCGCGTCGGCCGGGTTGTCGTGGGTTACCGCATTCGCCATCGCGCGGGCAGCGGTGAAGAGCCCTTCAGCACCCTTGCCGGAGATGGCCATCACAGGCCCTCGTGGTAGTGCTCGCACACCCAAGCGGCGCCAGCTGACCGGTAGACAGTTCCGCAGGACTGGCAGGTCCGGATGAGTCGGACGGGCTCTGTCCAGCTTGTCCAGACATCTTCGGCGACTCGGAGTTTGGCGATTCCTGGAGCTGGGGTGGCTTTGGTGACGAGGGTTGTCATCGGCCTTCCCGCTCGTACCAGTCCAGCAGGGTTTTGCGGATGGCGGCGATGACGTCGGCCCCGACTTCTTCGAGGGGGAGGAGTGCGATGGGGCCGTCGTCGATGCGGATTGCGGGTTCGAGGTGGCCGTTGCGGGAGACCATCCCGACGATGATGTTGACGGGCGTGCCGTCGGGCTTGGTGCTGGGGATGGCGCGGACCTTGCGCCAGCTGTCGTCTGCCATCTGCACCCCAGACTGGGTTGTTACCGCTTGTTTCCGACTGTTTCCGAACCCAGTATCGACACGGAAACAACATGATCTCAATGGCCCGTTAGGGTGATGTAGTAGTTCGCTGGTGACGTCTGGTCGTCAGAGCTCGCTGTCTATGCTCTGTTACATGGCCGGAAACACGCCCAAGGCGAAGGCGATCGGTACGCAGCTGCGTGTGGCCCGCGGTAAGCGGTCACAGCGGGATGTCGCCACGCAGCTTGGGTGGAACCACCTGAAGATCCACCGAGCAGAGACCGGCGAACGGCCGCTCGAACCGGACGATCTTGGCGATCTGATCGTCGCGCTCGGGGCGCCGCTGGACATCGCGACGAAGTTGATGTCGATGGCCAGCTCCGACGACGACCGCGGTTGGTTCGCGTCCGGCCGGACCGAGCAGCAGCGTCAGGCTGATGCACTTCTGGGGCTCGAAGCGGTTGCCACGCGGATCGTCACGGTCTCGCCGCTGCTGGTCCCCGGCCCGCTGCAACACCCCGCCTACACGCGGAGCATCTTGCGTCGGGCGGGCGTTCCAGAGGTGGAGATCGCGAGGCGTGTGGCGGAACGTCAAGGGCGCGGGCCGGCTTCGTTCCAGCGTCGCGAGGATCCAGCGGAGCTGATCGCGTTCGTCGACGCCGGCGTCTTCAAGCGAACGCTCGGGGACCACGAGCTTCTCGACCTGCAGCTCGATCTCCTGCTGGTACTGAGCGAGCTGCCGACGGTCACGATCCGTGCGATCCCCTTCAATGCCGAGTGGACAGCCGAGTTGGAAGGTCCGTTCAGTGTGCTGTACGGGCCTGATTCGACGGTGATCCATCGCGAGGACCGGCTCGCCGGTCTGTTCCTGCACGACCCCGACCAGGTCAAGGTCTACACGGACACACTTCCACAGCTGGAAGAGGTGGCGATGAGCCCGGCGGCCACAGCCAGGCTCATCGCGGAATCGAAGTCCCCCGGAGCGAAGGAGGAGACGACAACGTGACCGTACCCGACCGACCCCGCCGCTGGCGGAAGTCGAGTCACAGCGAGACGAACAACTGCGTGGAGGTCGCGAAGGACCCGGATGGTGTTGCTGTTCGCGACAGCAAGGATCCCGAGGGCGGTGTCATTGAGCTGCCGGGTTCGGGGTGGCGTGGGCTGGCGGCGAGGGTTCGTCAGCGCGACTGAGTGATCGACGTGGACGGTGCCCGGCACACTCGGACTGTGCCGGGCGCCGTCGTATCTAGACGGGTACGTTCGGCTACGAATGTGGTGCGTAAGTGGGCCATCTGGCCTATTTCGTTCGTGCGGCCTGGCCAGACACAGTGTCTGACCAGGCCGAAGGCGCCCCCGGCAGGACTCGAACCTGCGACCTAGAGATTAGAAGGCTCTTGCTCTATCCAGCTGAGCTACGAGGGCCCGCGCCGACGGCTGCAGCCGATCGGTACCGGTCGCCCGGCACCGGCAGCTTAGTCGTCGCCATCCTCTCGATCGTTCGACACCGGCGAATCGTTTCAGGTCTCGTTCGACGTAATTCGGGAGTCCGGTGGCGACACCGTCACGGCCCGCGATCCGACCCGGTCGGGGGAGGTGCGCGGTCCGGCGGTGATCGGAAGGCGCTGTCCGCCGGTGAGCTGCCGCCGGGGGCCCGTGGGCGCGCCACGCCGCAGAGGCGCGCCCACGGGGTGGGGCCGCTGTCGGGGGAGCGGCCCCGGTCGGGCCCGGCCGCCGCCGCGAGCCGGCTCCCCACCCTGGGAGCGGCGGCGGGCACGGGCCCGGGTCGGGGTCATTCCCAGATCTGGACCGCCCGGACGAGGAACGGCGCGTTCGGCACGAACGTGCCGCCACCCGGGTAGGTGATGAAATCGCCCTCGGTCGAGCATTCCTCGTCCTGGTACACCGTGACGTCACGGCTCATCAGATTCGCGAACGAGGATCCCGCGAATCCGTCGGGCAGTGGAATGCATTCCCCGGGATTCGCGGTGCGCAGGTCGAACCGCTGGGACCCGCCGCCGTAGGCGTCTGCCGACCATAGGCAGAATTCGCCCTTCTGACAGGCGGGATCCGGCGGCGGCGAAGCGGCCTGGGCCACTCCGGTGCTGGTCAGCAACCCCAGCACGGCCAGGACCAGCAACTGCGGCAGCCGGGAACGGAGACGGCTCGAAGACATGGTGGATTCCCCTCTGGAGTTCGCGGCCCGGTGGCCGCGGTGAACGTGTGATTCCAGATTGGCGCGCCGGGGAAGGGTTGTCAGCCCGCGATTTCCATTCTGTGGACAACTCGGGGAACCGGCCGCGGTTGTCCACACGGCCGCGAACGGGGCTTGCGAACGGGCCGTTCCGGTGTTACGCGCGCCGTGTCAAGCTGAGGCCGCGGAAGGGGGAGCCATGCGGGATCGGGTCGCGGTGTTCACCGTGTTCGCCCTCAACGGCCTGGCGATCGGCTCGTGGGCGACGCGCACGCCCGCGCTGGCCGCCCAGGTGCACGCCTCGCCCGGCGTGTTCGGGCTCGCGCTGCTCGGCGCCAGCGTCGGCCTGCTCTCGGCCGCCTCGGTGGCCGGACGGGTCGTCGAACGCCTCGGGGCCCGGGCGGTCGTGGCCGGGACCACGGTCCTGGCGGCCGTCGCCCTGGTGCTGATCGGCTACGCGCCGGGCGTCCCGCTCCTGGCCGGCGCGCTGTTCGTGGTCGGGGCGAGCGTCGGGATGCTCGACGTCGCGATGAACGTCGCCGCGGTGGCCGTCGAACGCCGGGCCCGGCGGCCGGTCATGCCGGTCTTCCACGCCGGGTTCAGCGTGGGCGCGCTCGCCGGTTCGCTGGCCGCGGGGCTCGCCGCGGGACACGGCTGGTCACCGGCGCGCCACCTGACCACCGCGGCCGTCGTCGCGGTCGTGGTGTTGCTGGTCGTGGTCCGCGCGGTCCCGGGCAGCCGTCCGGAGCACACTGCCGTGGTCACCGGTCGCCGCCGGGCGCCGATCCGCCGTCCGGTGCTGTGGCTGCTCGCCGCGGTGGCGCTGTGCTCGGCGGTCGCCGAGGGCGCGGCGGCGGACTGGTCGGCACTGCTGATGACCGCCGAACGCGGCGTGGGCCAGGGGGCGGCGGCGCTGGCGTTCGCCGGGTTCCAGCTGGTCATGGCGCTGGCGCGGCTGGCGGGACCGTGGGCGCAACGGCGGTTCGGGCCGACCCGCTGCCTGGTCGCGGGCGCGGCGCTGGCGACGGCCGGCTTCCTCGCCACGGCCATAGTGCCGGCCGCTGCCGTCGCCTACGCCGGCTTCGCGCTGGCCGGTGCGGGGCTCGCGGCTTCGTTCCCCCTCGCGCTGAGCCTCGCCGGTGACGCGGGGAAACGCGGTGACGGGGCCGGTGGGGAGCGCGAGATCGGGTTCGTGTCGGCCGTCGCCTACACCGGGTTCCTCGCCGGGCCGCCGATCATCGGGGGGATCGCGCAGGCGGTCGGGTTCGGGGCCGCGTTCGTGTTCGTCGCGCTGGTCGCGGCGCTGATCCTGCCCGCGGCGGTGGCGGCCCGGCGGTCGCGGCGCCGGGAGGAAGCCGGGCAGCCCGCGCCGGAGCTCACCCGTGGGGCATCGGATCCCGGTTGAGCTGCTCCTCGTCCAGCGGCTCCGGGTGCCACCCCAGCCGCACCCCCAGGTCCTGGACCCGCCGCAGGCCCAGCGGCGGGTAGGCGGCCGGCGCCGTTCCGACCGTGCCCGGCACCAGGACCCGCACCACCCGCACGCCGTCCGCCGCCGCTTCCGGCGTTGTCAGGTCGACGTACAGGACCTCGTGCCCCGCCGCCGCGACGCACGCCAGCAGGGCGTCGAGCGAGTCGTCCGCCGGCCGTGGGATCGCCGCCCAGTCGAGGGGCGGCCCGCCCGTCGCCCAGGCCAGCGCCGCCGCGCCGGCTCGCGGGTCGAGGTGGAACTGCTGGTGGCACAGCAGCTCCACGAGGTCCGCCGGGCCGTAGTGGTCGGCGTAGTCCCGCTCCGCCCGCCACGGGCGCAATGGGCCCGGGCGGCCGCCGTAGCCCGCGACGATCGCCGAGAGCGCGTCGCGGTCGTCGAGCGTGCGGCACGTGATCTGCAGCGTGTACGCCTCCGCCAGCGCCTTCAGGGCCGCCTGCTCGGGGTCGGGCCGCGTCGCCGTGCCGACCGTCAGCCAGCCCTCGGGCGACCGGACCGCCGCGGCGAGCACCGGCATGCCGAACGCGTTCGCGATCGACCAGAACCGGACCTCGTCGGCACCGGCCAGTGAGGCCAGGCGCGGGGTCGGGGCCAGGGTGGGCTGGGGCGCGCCGTTGAGCCACCAGACCGCCGAGGCGTCGTGTTCGACGATTTCCTGCAAGCCGGACCGGATCGCGGCTTCGAGGGTTTCGCCCGCCGCCGTGCCGCCGATCGCCGGGAACGCGTGGAGGGGCTCCTCGGTCGCCTTCGGGACGTGGGGCCAGCCGGTGTGGACCAGGAACGCGGGCACGTGGACGTCGCCGCCGCCGAGCGAGGTGGCGCGGACCCAGTGCACCGGCGAAGAGGGGAGGAACGGCGTGAACGGGAACCCGGGGGTGGCGTACTGGCGCGGCGAATACAGCGCGAGCCGGCCGGGGGACAGCGCGGTCAGCCCGCGCGCGACCAGGTCGTCGTGGCTGCCGTGGACGACGTCGCGGGGCGGCCGGGTCGCGCAGTACCGCTCCACCGCCTCGCCCCGGGCGGACACGCGGGCGTGCGCCGGGTCGTCCCACGACGTGCCGAAGCCCTGCAGGTCGCCCTGCCACGGCAGCTCGGCCCGGACGTCGCGGATGTCGGCCACCGCCAGGTGCAGGGCCGCCGGAGTGCCTTCCAAGCCGGCGAAGGACCGCAACCGGGTGATGATCGGGCCGGAGCCCGGCGCGGAACGGCGTTCACCGCTCCGGCCGGGCAGCCCTTCGTGCAGAGCGGTCATCAGCGCTCCGGGAGGTACGCCGCGACGCACGTGTTGACCGTGAGGCTCGCCGCCACGCACGTGTTCACGACGAGGCTCGCCGCGACGCAGGTGTTGACGACCAGGGCTTCCGGGGCGGTCTCGACGGAGAACTGCTCCTGCTTCATGGCGCTACCCTTTCCATCGACGGCCCACCACCGGTTCCGGTGGCGGGATCCGGGGAGTGCTCCCCGTTCCGCGCGTCCGAGGCGGCCACCTCGCGCGGAAGCTTGGTACCGACCGCGAACCCCGCGGCGGCCAGCGCGCCGAGCGCGGCGCAGGCCAGCCACACGGCCGCGGGGCCACCGCGGTCCAGCAGCCAGCCGCCGCCGGCCGGCCCGAGCAGGGCCGCGGCCGACCACGCGCCGGTGTAGAGGGCCGCGTACCGGCCGCGCTGCGTGCTGGGTGCCCGGTCGGCCGCCACGGAGCTGCCGACGGGCATCTGCAGCATTTCCCCGACCGTCCAGACCAGGGCGATGACGGCGTAGCCGAGCAGCCCCTCGGCGAAGAGGTTGAGCCCGAAGCCCCAGCCGATCAGCAGCGCGCTCGCCATCAGCAGCGGTCGTCGCCGGTGCCGGCGCGCCCACCGGGTCAGCGGGAGCTGCAGGAACGCGATGAGCAGCCCGTTCAAGGCCTGCACGAGGCCGAACGCGCCCGCGGTGAGCCCGGCGCCGACCATGACGACCGGCAGTGTCGTCGCGCTCTGTTCGTAGACCGAGCCGATCGCGAGGGTGGCGAGCAGGAAGACGGCGAACCGCAGGTCGAACCGCAAGGGCGGCCGGGCGACGCGGGCCCGTGGGGTGAACGGCGGCCGGGTTTCGGGCACCTTCAGCAGCACGACGAGCGCGCACAACGCGGTCGCGGCGGCGTCGGCGATGAACACGACGGGGTAGCCGAAGCCCACCATGACGCCGGTGAGGGCGGCGGACACGGCGACGCCGACGTTGACCGCCCAGTAGTTGAGCGAAAAGGCGCGCGGCCGGTCGGCGGGCGGCACGACGTCGGCGAGCGCGGCGTTCATCGCCGGCCGGGCCGCCACGGAACCGACGCCGACGGCGAAGGCCGCCGCTTCGAGCTGCCAGCGCCCGCTCGCCGTGCCGAGCGCGACCATCGCCACCGCGGTGACGACGTGCGCCAGCACGAGGGTCGGCCGCCGGCCCAGCCGGTCGGCGAGGACGCCGCCGGCCACGGTGCCGAGTACGCCACCCAGCCCGATCAGGGCGATGACGAACCCGGCGTAGGACACCGGGTACCCGTGCCCGGCCGTCAGCGACAGCGCGAGCACGGGCCGGGTGAAGGCGCCGGCCCAGTTGACCAGAAGGCTGATCCAGATCCACCAGAACACCGGCGGGAGGGTCCGGGGGCTCCGACGGGACGTCATCGTGTGCGTCACCCGTCGGCCCCCTTCCCCGTTCCACTGGTTTCTCGTCCCGAGCCGGGTGCCGTGGCCGTCTGGATCACAGCGACGCGGGCGTTCCCGGGGCTCCTCGCAGGAGAGCCAGTTGTGCGGTTCTCCCATCGAGCCGGGTGCCTTCCGCTGGGTCTCAGCTGGGAGGCGCACCCCCGGACTCATGGGTAAATCATGGCTCCCGGCATGGAGATCGCTCGTCTCCTCGATTGCCCGCCGTCTGGGCTGAACCCGTTGACAGTGCCGAACCGGTGGGGGCAAGCTGACCCTGTCGGTAAACTGAGATGAATGCGGCGACGCTTCCATTTCAGGTCGGCTGATCAGGGTAGGGGCCTTGATCCGGGGAGGACGTCGTGAGGGTTGTGCTGCTCGGCGGAGCGGGGGCGCTCGCCGGCGGGAGCGGTCGGTGGGGTGCGCTTTCGCTGGTGCAGGGCGCCGTACCGAGGCTCGTGCTGGTGCCGGTCGTGTTCCGGCTGGTGTTGTTCCTCCAGGCGCTGTGGGCCGCGGGCGGGCGCACGGCGCCGGTGCTCTGGCTCGCCGTGGCGTTCTTCCTGGTGCCGAACCTCCTCGAGGTCGCCTGGGTCTTCCGCCGCGCCACCGGCATCCGCCCGGTGCTGGTCGCCGACACCGCGTACACGCTCGTCACCAGCCTGGCCGCGGCGGCGTTCGCGCCCGGCCTGCTGGGGCTGACCTGGCCGAACATCATGGGCACGGTCATGGTCTGGACCCTGCTGCGCGGCGCGCCCGCCGGCGCGGCGGCCATCGCCGGAGCCGTTCTCCTGCGCTACGGCACGGCCGCGGTCTCGGGCACGTCCGCGCCGGCGACGTGGATCCTGCCGGCCCTGCTCGCGGCCGCGGCGACGGCGCTGGCGATCGTGCTGCTGGTCGCCGGCTCGATGCGGTTCGCGCACCGGCTGGGCGAACAGCGCGGCCGAGCCGCCGAACGCGAGCGGCACCGCCGGGACGTCCACGACACCGTGCTGCAGGTGATGGAGTCCCTCGCCCTGCCCGCCCCCGACGACGCGCTCGACCCCGTCGGCAGGCTCGACCAGGTCCGGCGCACCGCCCGGGCGCACGCGCTGCGCCTGCGGCTGAGCCTCGACGGCGACGCGCCCGCCGAGCCGGGCGGGCTCGAACACCGCCTCGGCGCGTTGGCGGTCGAGATGACGGCGGACGGCCTGCGCGTCGACCTCGTGGTGCTCGCGAAGCCTTCGGACGTGCCCGAAGCCGTCGTCAACGCATTGCACGACGCGGCCCGCGAAGCGCTGCGAAACACCCTTAAGCACGCGAAGACGACCAGAGCCGTCGTCTGCCTCGAAGAGCGCGAAGGCGTCGTCACGGTGTCCGTGCGCGACCACGGGACGGGCTTCGACCCCGGCGCCCGCCGCGCCGGGTTCGGCATCGACAACTCCATCCACGCGCGGCTGGCCGAGATCGGGGGCGCCGCACGCATCGATTCGGCGCTCGGCCAAGGCACCCGCGTCGTGCTGACCGCCCCGCTGGACGTGATGTCCAGGGACGTTGTCCCGAGTTGAGGTGACCGCGCCGAAGGTACAGCCGGGACGGAGTCACGCGTCCGAGGTCCGTCGGCCGCGATCCGGGCAAGCGTCCCAAAGTGGCGTTGGTTGCGTCTGACGCACCGAACGCCACATTGGGTGCGTTGGACGCACCGAACGCCACATTGGGGCGCTTGGCCCGACCGTGCACCAGTGCCCGGATCGTGCGGCTGCGGTGGCGCGAGCGGCCGACCCGGTCCGGCACCGGGGCCGGACCACCCCGGACATCACGGCTAGAGCTGCGTCTCCCCGTCGGGTGAGTCCCGCCACTGGGCGAACGGGCGGTCCAGCGTCCACTTGCCGTCCTGCTCCTCGAGGACGCGGTACTCGCAGGTCCCCGGGTTGGACAGCGACTCGAACAGCTCGATGCTCCAGCCGAAGAGGCGGCGGCACAGCAACCGCAGCGTGAGCCCGTGGGAGACGATCAGGACCGTCTCCGGGTGACGTTCGTCGCGCAGGCGCAGGTCCGAGAGGAACGCCGCGACGCGGTCGTCGACGTCCGCGCCCGACTCGCCGAACGGGAGCCGGTAGAAGAAGTGCCCGAACTCGTTGCGCCGCGCCTTCTGGACCTCCTGGTCGGCCGGGTCCTGCAGGTTGCCCCAGTCCTGCTCGCGCAGCCGCGGCTCCTGCAGCAGCCGATCGCACGACGCCTCGATGTCCAGCAGCCGCAACGTTTCCCGGGTGCGCAGGTACGGGCTGACGTAGACGGCGGGCCGCTCGCCGTCGAGCAGCCGGGCGATCTCCGGGCCGGCCGCGAGCGCTTCCCGCTCGCCCTTCTCCGTCAGCGGCAGCGCGTGGTCGGGGATCCGCGTGTAGGCGAGCTCGTCGACGTTGCCGAGCGACTCGGCGTGCCGCAGCAGGATCATCTTCACGGCTCCCATCCTGCCCGTCACACGGGCCTGACCGGGGCTGGGCATACCCTCAGGGGCGTGTCCGAGCAGTCCGTCACGAAATCCGACGTCCCCACGCAGCGGCGGGCCAGCGTGCTGCCCCTGCTCTCGGTCGGCGTGCTGCTGGCCGCCGTCGTCGCGGTCGGGCTGATCGCCCTCACCGGCGGGGCGGGCTACGTCATCGCCGGCCTCCCCGATCCGGGGCTGGTCACGCAGTACGGCGTCACCGTCGTGCGCGTGCTGTCCGAAGCCGCGTCGGTGATCTGCGTCGGGTCGCTGCTGCTGGCGGCGTTCCTGGTGCCGCCGCAGAAGTCGGGCACGCTCGGCCCCGAGGGCTACGGCGCACTGCGCGCCGCCGGGATCGCCGCCTGGGTGTGGTTCGCCGCCGCCCTGCTGTCGGTCGCCTTCACCGCCGCCGACACCGCCGGGAAGCCGTTCGGCGACATCCTCGACCCGCAGACGCTGCTGGACCTCGTCGGCGCCATCGAGCAGCCGAAGGCCTGGCTGTGGACGGCGCTGATCGCGGTCCTCGTCGCGCTCGGCTGCCGGCTCGCGCTCACCTGGGGCTGGACGGCGGTGCTGTTCGGGCTCGCCGTCGTCGGCCTGGTCCCGGTCGCGGTCACCGGCCACTCCGCCAGCGGCGGCTCGCACGACGTCGCCACCAACAGCCTGCTGTTCCACCTGGTCGCCGCGGCGCTGTGGGTCGGCGGGCTGATCGCGGTGCTGGCGCTGGGTTACCGGCGCGGGAACCACCTGAGCCTGGCCGCCCAGCGGTTCTCGCGGCTGGCGCTGGTGTGCTGGATCGTGATGCTGCTCTCCGGCGTGGTCAACGCGCTGGTCCGGATCGGCCTGAACGACCTCTTCACCACCGACTACGGCCTGCTGGTCGTGGCCAAGACGGTCGCGCTGCTGCTGCTCGGGGTGTTCGGCCACCAGCAGCGCCAGAAGGGCGTCGCCGACCTCGTGGACGGCAAGGGCGGCGGGCAGCTGCTGCGGCTGGCCGCGGTCGAGATCGTGATCATGTTCGTCACGATCGGGATCGCGTCCGGGCTCGCGCGGACGCCGCCACCGGCGGACGCGGTCACCCAGCCGTCCACCACCGAACTGCTGATCGGCTACAACCTCGACGGCCCGCCGACGCTGTGGCGGCTGCTCTTCGACACCCGCTTCGACCTCGTCTACGGCGTCCTCGCGCTCGTCGTGGGCGGGCTGTACCTGGCGGGGGTCCGGCGGCTGCTGCGCCGGGGCGACCCGTGGCCGGTCGGCCGCACGGTCGCCTGGATCAGCGGCTGCGTGGTGCTGCTGATCGCGACGTCGTCCGGCATCGGCCGGTACGCGCCCGCGATGTTCAGCGTCCACATGGGCAACCACATGCTGCTGTCGATGGTGGCGCCGGTGCTGTTCGTGCTCGGCGGGCCGGTGACGCTCGCCCTGCGCGCGCTGCCCGCGGCCGGTAAGGAGAACCCGCCGGGGCCGCGCGAGTGGCTCGTCGCCTTCGTGCACTCCCCGGTGTCGCGGTTCCTGACCCACCCGGTGGTCGCGCTGCTGCTGTTCGTCGGGTCGTTCTACGCGCTTTATTTCTCCGGCCTGTTCGACAACGCGCTGAACTACCACTGGGCGCACCTGATCATGAACGGGCACTTCCTGCTCGCCGGGTACGTCTTCTACTGGCCGGTGATCGGCGTCGACCCGGCGCCGCGGCGGATCCCGTACCTCGGCCGGCTCGGGATGATGTTCGCCGCGATGCCGTTCCACGCGTTCTTCGGCGTGATCCTGATGAGCAAGCAGGCCGTCATCGGGCAGGCGTTCTACGGCCAGCTGCACCTGCCGTGGGTGACCGACCTGCTCGCCGACCAGCGGCTCGGCGGCGGCATCGCCTGGGCGGCCGGCGAGATCCCGGTGCTGCTGGTGCTGATCGCGCTGCTGGTGCAGTGGTCGCGTCAGGACGAGCGCGAGGCGAAGCGGCGTGACCGGCGCGAAGCGGTCACCGGCGACGAAGAACTGAACGCCTACAACGCGATGCTCAAGAACCTCGCCGAGGGCAAGCGACCCTCGGGTTCCAGTTGAGGTTGAGGGCTCGTCCGGGCGCCCGAAAACCACGCTCGCGGTGACCCAGGCCTGACAATCGGTAGTCCGGTGGTGACCGGCGTCGAGACGCGATCAGGCGCGCTCTACGATCGTGGGTATGGCCGAGTTCATCTACACCATGAAGAAGGTGCGCAAGACCGTCGGGGACAAGGTCATCCTCGACGACGTCAGCACCGCGTTCTACCCCGGCGCCAAGATCGGCGTGGTCGGGCCGAACGGTGCCGGTAAGTCCACCGTTCTCAAGATCATGGCGGGGATCGAGCAGGCCAGCAACGGCGAAGCGTTCCTCCAGCCCGGCGCGAGCGTCGGCATCCTCATGCAGGAGCCGGAGCTCAACGAGGAGAAGACGGTCCGGGGGAACGTCGAAGAGGGCTTGGGCGAGATCAAGGTCAAGCTCGACCGGTACAACGAGGTCCTCAAGCTCATGGAGACCGAGTACACCGAAGAGCTGATGGAAGAGATGGGACAGCTCCAGGAGGAGCTGGACCACGCCGACGCCTGGGAGCTCGACTCGACGGTCGAGCAGGCCATGGACGCGCTGCGCTGCCCGCCGCCGGACGAAGGCGTCTCCCACCTCTCCGGTGGTGAGCGCCGCCGCGTCGCGCTGTGCAAGCTGCTGCTGTCGGCGCCGGACCTGCTGCTGCTCGACGAGCCCACCAACCACCTGGACGCCGAAAGTGTCCTGTGGCTGGAGCAGTTCCTCTCCCGCTACGCCGGCGCCGTCCTCGCCGTCACCCACGACCGGTACTTCCTGGACAACGTGGCCCAGTGGATCATGGAGATCGACCGCGGCCGCGTCGTCGGCTACGAGGGCAACTACTCGACGTACCTGGAGAAGAAGCGCGAGCGCCTCGAGGTCCAGGGCAAGAAGGACCAGAAGCTCGCGAAGCGCCTGAAGACCGAGCTCGAGTGGGTGCGGTCGAACGCCAAGGCGCGCCAGACCAAGTCCCGCTCGCGCCTCGACCGCTACGAGGAGATGGCGGCCGAGGCGGACAAGCACCGCAAGCTCGACTTCGAAGAGATCCAGATCCCGCCGGGCCCGCGGCTGGGCAACGTCGTGGTCGAGGTCGAGAAGCTCAAGAAGGGCTTCGACGAGCGCGTCCTCATCGACGGCCTGTCGTTCGACCTGCCGCGCAACGGCATCGTCGGCGTGATCGGCCCGAACGGCGTCGGCAAGACCACGCTGTTCAAGACGATCGTCGGGCTCGAGGAGCCGGACAACGGCGTCGTCAAGATCGGCGAGACGGTCAAGCTGTCCTATGTGGACCAGAATCGCGGCGGCATCGACCCGAAGAAGACCGTGTGGCAGGTCGTTTCCGACGAGCTGGACTACATCCACGTCGGCCAGACCGAAATGCCGTCGCGCGCGTACGTCAGCGCGTTCGGCTTCAAGGGCCCGGACCAGCAGAAGCCGGCGGGCGTGCTCTCCGGTGGTGAGCGCAACCGGCTCAACCTGGCGCTGACGCTCAAGCAGGGCGGGAACCTGATCCTGCTCGACGAGCCGACGAACGACCTGGACGTCGAGACCCTGGGCTCGCTGGAGAACGCGCTGGAGCAGTTCCCCGGCTGCGCCGTTGTGATTTCGCACGACCGGTGGTTCCTCGACCGGGTCGCAACGCACATCCTGGCCTGGGAAGGTACGGACGAAGACCCGGCCAAGTGGTTCTGGTTCGAGGGCAACTTCGAAGGGTACGAGAAGAACAAGGTGGAGCGGATGGGCGCCGAAGCCGCCCGCCCGCACCGTGTCACCCACCGCAAGCTGACCCGCGACTGAGGGGGCGGGTTTCCCCGTGGAAGCCAGCAAAGCGCACCGGACGGGCCCGCTCTCCCGCGTGGAGAGCGGGCGCTCCGCCAATGCCGGGGGAACCCTCTCCGCAGTCGGCAGGCTGATCGAACGCGCGGACGCGCTGCACCTGCGCGCGCCCGAGCTCGCACTGGTCCTCGGCGAACGCGCGGCGGCGTTGTCGGAGGCCGCCGGCGCCGACGAGCAGTGGATCCGGGCCGAGAGCCTGGTCGTGTCCTCGCGCGTCCGGCTCGGGATGCGCCCGGCCACGGTCGGCCGGGCCGTCGCGGCCCTGCGCGCGGCCGAGCACGCCGGTTACGGCGACATCGCCGCGCGGCTGCGCATCGACCTCGCCGTGTGCGCCCGGAGCCTGGGCGTGCCGCTGACCGGTCTCGCCGCGCTGCGGCCGGTGCTGACCGACCCCGTGGTCTCGCCGGTGCACCGCGCCGCGGCGTTGTGCCACCTGGCCGGCTGCCTGGGTCTGCTGGGGCGCAAGGCGGAGCTGGACCGGGTGCTCGTCGAGGCGGACAAGCTCGTCCTCGGCGACGAGTCGCTGGGCGCGGACACCCAGTTGCTGGTCCGCGCGCTGCTGCGCGTCGGCACGGCTTCGCACCGGCGTCGCCACGGCGACCTGACGGCGGCGGCCGACGCGGCCCGCACCGGGCTCGGTTTCCTGGAGAAGCTCGACAACCCGGCCGACGACGGCGGCCTCGTCCGCATCCGGCTGGTGTTGTTGCTGGTGAGCACCCTGCTCGACCGCGGCGACGCGGAAATGGCGTACGAGATCGCGGAGCCCGTGCTGGCGGAGCCGGTGCGAGCGGCCGGGGTCGCCCCGATGGGCTGGCTGCGGCTGGCCGTGGCGACCCGCATCCACCTGCCCGCGGGTTCGGGCGAGGCGGCGATCGAGCTGGTCCGCGAGGCCGTGGCGAGCACTGATCGGCACGGGCTTCCGGCGGTCACGGCCCGGCTGTGGCTGGAGCTGGCGCAGCTGGAGGAGCGGTTCGGCCGGGCCGAGGAGGCCATCGCTTGCCTGTACCGCTCACGGGCGGCGGAGCAGCTGCACGCGCGTGCCCGGCGGCAGGCGTGCAATGTGCTGGCCGGCGAGTTCGGGACCGGCGAGCCGGCTTCGGTGGATCTGGACGAGGTGTTGAAGGCGGTGCCGTCGCGGCCGGTTCCGGTGGTTGCCGAGCCGTCGCCTCCGTCACCTGCGTGGTCGTTCGGCCGTGAGCCGGCGCCGGGCTGGTCGTTCGAGCGGCCGCGGGCGACGGCTGACGCGGCCGAGACGACGGTGATGCCGGCGATTCGTGACGAGCCGGCGCCCCGGCGCGCGGAGCCGGTCGTGGTGGAGCGGCGGCCGGTGGGTCGTCCTGAGCCGCGGGTGGTTCCGAAGGCGGAGCCCGTGCGGGCTGAAGTTGAGCGCGGGCGGCAACCGGAGTTCCGGGCTGAGCCGCGGCTCGAGCCCATCGAGGTGCACTCGGCGGGGGAGCGCGGACGTCAGGCGGCGCCTGGCGAGGTGCGGTCTCAGGCTGGTGAGGTGCGGTCTGAACGTCGGAGCGGCGCTGAGCCCGTCGAAGTGCGGTCTGGGCGTGACGCGAGGCCCGACGAGGTGCGGTCGGAGCGCGGCCGCGACGGCGGGCCCGTTGAGGTGCGGTCTGCACGTGACGCTGGGCCCGTGGACGTGCCGTCGGAGCACGGGCGGGAGGCGGGCCACCGGTCCGAGCCCGTTCGTGAGCGGCAGCCGGGGCAGCGAGCCGAGGCCGAGCGTGGCCGTGAAGCCGAGCCGGTCGAGGTCCGGTCCGGGGGGAAGCGCAGGCGGGATCCGGAGCCGGTGGAGGCGCCGTCCGAGCCGGACTTCCGGTCCGAGCCCGTCGAGGTGCGGGCCGAACGGCAGCCGGACTTCCGGTCCGAGCCGGTGGAGACCCGGTCCGCCCGTGCGCCGGAACCGGAGCCTGCTGAGGCCGAACCGGCGAGTGGGAAGACGAAGTTCTCGTGGGCCGCGCTGGCCGAAGCCCGGCTGAAGGAAACGGCGGCCGAACGGGAGTCGGCGCCCACGCGCATCACTCCCGCCTTGCCGCTCGCTCCCGAGCCCGCGGCCGAGCGTGAACCCGAGCCGCGGCCGCGCCAGGAGCCGCAGCCCTCGACCCGGCACGACGCTGAGCACGGGTCCGTCGCCGCGCGGTCGGTGCTGGATCGCCTCGGTATTTCGTCTTCCTCCGGGGGTGCCGGGGGCCGTCGGCGGGCGGAAGACGCCGAGACCCCCCGCGCCGAGGAACGGCCCGAGCCGGAACTCGCGCCGCCACCGCGGCCGGAGGACCAGCCGCCGTCCGCGCCGGACTACCGCGACGAGGCCGAGCCCTGGCTGCCGCGGCTGCGGATGCCGCCGACGCTGGAGCCGATGGAGGACTTCGGGCACTGGACGCCGGCCACGGCACCGTTCCCGGAGAGCTACGCCCGCGCGATCGCGGAGGACGAGCCACCCCCGGACGCCGGCCTCGCCGACCTCCTCGCCCGCGCACTGGCGGAGCACCAGGCAGGCACGGCCAGCGCGGCCGCCCTGGTGAAACAGCTGGGCTCCCAGGACACGGGCCACCGCAACGGCCACGCCCGCAACGGCCACGGAGCCGACGTCGACTCCCGCCGCCACGGCTCGGGCGACTGACCCGCCCGGGACCGCACCACCGCGGGAGCAGCCGGCCGGGAGCCCGGACCCGTCACGACCCCGGCGGTGCAGTGAACGACCCTTTCATGTCGTTTCCAGGGCCGGGAGCGTTCGCCCGGTCGGCCTCCCGTCGGTGAGACACCCCGTTTCGTCGCCGACCTGCCCGTGCCTCCGCCGCCCCCGGGTCCCGGGCGCCACGGGGTCGCCGACCGGCCGACAACGTTCGCCGAGCGGTGTCAGGAGACGAAAGCTGAACCGATCACGTTGGACACGTGGCGTCCCGCGTGGCTGGTCAGCGCCGCGCGACCAGCGCCAACACAACCCGCCGGTAGCTTTACCGATCCGGCAAATTCCCTGGCCCAAAAGGGTTTTTCGGTCCCGACCAACGTCTGGGTCTTCGTGTGGACCCGCGGCCCGGCGCATTAGTGTGGGGTGAGTCCGGCCCAACGACGAGCCGGCGCGGTGCCACCTCACGCAAACTGGAGAGTTGTCTCAAATGAGCTCGACCGGAGTCTCGTCCCCATCCGGAACCGGCGCGGAAACCGAACCCGAGTTCGGCCAGCGCGCCCCGGCCAGCCCGGAGCAGATCAGGGACGACCTGATCGACGCGGCCGCGGGGCTGGCGCCGGAGATCGGTGAGCTCATCCGGCTGTACTACCGGCACATCCCGGCCGAAGAGATCGTCGGCGACGAGGCCGTGAACCTCGTCGGGGCGGTGCGGTCGCACCTGCAGCTGGCCAAGCACCGGATGCCCGGCCGCCCGGCGGTGCGGCTGCTGAACCCGACCGTCGCCGAAGACGGGTGGGCTCGCGAGGCCACCGTCGTGCAGGTCGTCACCGACGACATGCCCTACCTCGTCGACTCGATCGCCGCGGAGTTCGCGCGCGACGGGGTGCAGGTGCAGCGGATCGTCCACCCGATCGTCGTCGTCACCCGCGACCTGACCGGTGAACTGCAGGAAGTCCACCCCGACGCCGACCCGGGCGAGCCGCCCGTGAACTCGGCGGCCGAGTCGTGGATGTACATCGAGATCGACTTCGTCACCGACCGCAACCGCGCGCGCGAGCTCGACAACCGGCTCTCCAGCGTGCTCGGGGACGTCCGCGAGGTCGTCGAGGACGCCGAGAAGATGGCCCAGACGGCCTGCCAGCTGGCGAGCGAGCTCGAGACCGACCCGCCGAAGCTGCCCCAGGCCGAGGTCGCCGAGGGCGCGCGGCTGCTGCGCTGGCTGGCCGACGGCCACTTCACCTTCCTCGGCTACCGCCGCTACGAGCTGATCGACAACCCGCACCCGGACTCCGACGACCCGGCCCTGCGCGCGGTCCTGGCTTCCGGCCTCGGCGTGCTGCGCCAGGACAGCCTCGCCGCCCGCGGCCTCACCGCCGGGCCGGACACCGCCGCCACCGCGCTCGCGCCGTCGCTGCTGGTGCTGACCCAGGCGAGCGCGCCCTCGACCGTGCACCGGCCGGTCTACCCGTACTACGTCGGCGTGAAGACGTTCGACGCCGACGGCACCGTCACCGGCGAGCACCGCTTCCTCGGCATGTTCACCACCACCGCGCTCCATGAGAACGTCCTCGACATCCCGGTGGTGTGCAAGCGGGTCCGCGAGGTCATCCACCGCGCCGGCTTCCCGATGGAGTCCTTTTCCGGCCAGCGGATGCTCGAAGTCCTGCAGAACTGGCCGCGCGCCGACCTGTTCTCCGCCGACACCGACTCGCTGTACGCGACGACGACCGGCGCGATCACGCTGTCCGACCGGCGGCGGCTGCGGCTGTTCCTGCGGCGCGACCCGTACGGCCGCTTCTACTCCTGCCTCGTCTACCTCCCGCAGGACCGCTACACGACGCGGTCGCGGCTGGCGATGCAGGAAGTCCTGCTCGAAGAGCTCGAAGGCACCCAGCTCGAGTACAGCGCCCGGATCGGGGAAACCGTGCTGGCGCAGGTGCACTTCATGGTGCACACCGACCCGGCGCGCCGCCTGGAGCCGGACACGCAGCGGATCCAGGAGCGGCTCAACACCGCGGTCCGCAGCTGGGACGACCGGATGGTCGAGGCGGTGCTCGACGAGCGCCGCGAGCGCTCGGACGGCGGCGTCGCGGTCGGGATCGTCGGCGAGGAGTCGGCGACCGAGCAGGGCCAGCGCTACGCGGGCGTGTTCCCCGAGGGCTACAAGGAGGACTTCACCGCCGAAGAGGCGCTGGGCGACCTCCGCGCCCTCGACTCGCTGACCGACGAGGGCGACCTCGCGCTGTCGTTCTACCTGCCGGCCGGCGCCGAGCCCGGTGAGCGGCGCTTCAAGCTCTACCTGCGCGGCGAGGGCGTGACCCTGTCCAAGGTGCTGCCGGTGCTGCAGGCCATGGGCGTCGAGGTCGTCGATGAGCGGCCGTACGAGCTGCACCGCGAGGACGGCGGCGCGTGCTGGATCTACGACTTCGGCCTGCGCATCGGCCAGCAGGTCATCGCCAAGACCGGCGCCGAGGCGATCACCGAGCTGCGCGACCGCTTCCAGGACGCCTTCGAGGCCGCCTGGCGCGGTGACGCCGAGGTCGACGGCCTCAACGGGCTCGTCCTGCGGGCGGGCCTCACCTGGCGCCAGGTCGCCGTGCTGCGCGCGTACTCGCGGTACCTGCGCCAGGCCGGCAGCGCGTTCTCCCAGGACTACATCCAGAACACACTGCTGAACCACACGCAGGTCGCGACGAAGCTGCTGCGGCTGTTCGAGGCCCGTTTCGACCCGAAGCTGAACGACACCGACCGCGAAGCCGCCGCCGAAGCGCTGGCGAGCGAGCTCGGCTCGATGATCGACGAGGTCACCAGCCTCGACGAAGACCGGATCCTGCGCCGCCTGATGGCCGTCATCCAGGCCACCCTGCGGACGAACTACCACGTCACCGACGCCGCGGGGGCCAACCGCACGTACCTGGCGATCAAACTCGACCCGGCCGGCGTGCCCGAGCTGCCCGAGCCGCGGCCGAAGTTCGAGATCTTCGTGTACTCGCCGCGCGTCGAGGGCGTGCACCTGCGCTTCGGCGAGGTCGCGCGCGGTGGCCTGCGCTGGTCGGACCGGCGCGAGGACTTCCGCACCGAGATCCTCGGCCTGGTCAAGGCGCAGGCGGTGAAGAACGCGGTGATCGTGCCGGTCGGCGCGAAGGGCGGCTTCGTCGTGAAGCGCCCGCCGGCCGCGACCGGTGACGCGAGCATCGACCGCGACGCCCAGCTCACCGAGGGCATCGCCTGCTACCGCATGTTCATCTCCGGCCTGCTCGACCTGACCGACAACCGGATCGAGGGCAAGACCGTGCCCGCGCCGGGCGTCGTCCGGCACGACGCCGACGACTCCTACCTGGTCGTCGCGGCGGACAAGGGCACCGCGAAGTTCTCCGACATCGCCAACGAGGTCTCCGGCCAGTACGGCTTCTGGCTGGGCGACGCGTTCGCCTCCGGCGGCTCGGTCGGCTACGACCACAAGGCCATGGGCATCACGGCGAAGGGTGCCTGGGAGAGCGTCAAGCGGCACTTCCGCGAGCTGGGCAAGGACACCCAGACCGAGGACTTCACCGTCGTCGGCATCGGCGACATGATGGGCGACGTCTTCGGCAACGGCATGCTGCTGTCCGAGCACATCCGGCTGGTCGCGGCGTTCAACCACATGCACGTCTTCCTCGACCCGAACCCGGAGGCGGCCGTAACATTTGCCGAGCGCCGCCGGCTGTTCGACCTCCCGCGCAGCTCGTGGGACGACTACGACCGCTCGCTGATCAGCGAGGGCGGCGGGATCTACCCGCGCACGGCGAAGTCGATCCCGATCAGCCCGCAGGTGCGCGAGGCCCTCGGCCTCGAGGAGGGCGTCACCGCGCTGGCTCCGATGGACCTCATCCAGGCGATCCTGCTGGCGCCCGTCGAACTCCTGTGGAACGGCGGCATCGGCACCTACGTCAAGGCGGAGACCGAGACCCACGCCGCCGCCGGCGACAAGGCCAACGACGCCATCCGCGTCGACGGCAAGCAGCTGCGCGTGAAGGTGTTCGGCGAGGGCGGCAACCTCGGCCTCACGCAGCTGGGCCGGATCGAGTTCGCCCGCAACGGCGGCAAGATCAACACCGACGCGCTCGACAACTCGGCCGGCGTCGACTGCTCCGACCACGAGGTCAACATCAAGATCCTGCTCGACCACCTGGTGCAGACCGGGAAGCTCGAGGAGGCCCAGCGCAACGAGCTGCTGGCGGAGATGACCGACGAGGTCGGCGCGCTGGTGCTGGCGGACAACTACCGGCAGAACGCCGTCCTCGGCGTCAGCCGGGCGCACGCCGCGCCGATGCTTTCGGTGCACCAGCGGCAGGTCCAGGCGCTGGTCTCCGCGGGCGCGTTCGACCGCAAGCTCGAAGCGCTGCCGAGCAACTCGGAGTTCCGTGAGCTGGAGAAGGCGGGCAAGGGCCTCACGTCGCCGGAGCTGGCGACGCTGCTCGCCCACGTCAAGCTGGAGCTGAAGGACGAGCTGCTGGCCAGCGACCTGCCCGACTCGCAGGTGTTCGCCGGCCGGCTGCCCGAGTACTTCCCGGTGCCGCTGCGCGAGCGGTTCGCCTCCGCGATCGGCGAGCACCCGCTGCGCCGCCAGATCATCACCACGCTCATCGCCAACGAAGTGGTCGACGGCGGTGGCATCTCCTTCGTCTACCGGCTGATGGAGGAGATGAACGCGACCGCGACCGACGCGGTGCGCGCGTACGCGGTGGTGACGCGGGTGTTCGACCTGCCCGCGCTGTGGGCGGAGATCGACGCGCTCGACAACGTCGTGTCCACCGACGTCGCGGACAGCATGGTGCTGGAGACGCGGCGGCTGCTCGACCGGGCCGCGCGCTGGTTCCTCACCAACCGGCCGCAGCCGCTGGCCCCGCTGGCGGAGATCAACCGGTTCAGCCGGGTGCTCGGCAAGCTCGTCCCGAAGATCGGCGACCTGCTGCGCGGCCGCGAGGCGGAGTCGGTGCAGAAGCACGTGGACGAGCTGATCGAAGCGAAGGTGCCCGAGGGCCTGGCCCGCCGGGTGTCGCTGCTGCTGCACACCTTCGGCCTGCTCGACGTCACCGACGTGGCCGAGCTCGCCGAACAGCAGATCGGCGTGGACGCGACGCACAGCCCGGCCGAGACGGCGGAGCTGTACTACGCGCTCTCGGACCACCTGGACGTCGACAAGATGCTCACCGAGATCAGCGCGCTGGAACGCGGCAACCGCTGGCACGCCCTCGCGCGGCTTTCGCTGCGCGACGACGTCTACGGCTCGCTGCGGGCGATCACGCTGGACGCGTTGCGGCACAGCGATCCCGGCTCGTCCGCGGACGCCAAGATCGCGCAGTGGGAGAAGACGAATTCCTCGCGGCTGCAGCGGGCTCGCGTCGCGCTGGACGAGATCCACAAGTCCGGCCGGCTCGACCTCGCGACGCTTTCGGTGGCGGCCCGGCAGATCCGGAGCACGGTGCGGTGACCTACGTTGCGCGCGTCCGTCCGCGCTGGACGGACATGGACGTCTACGGCCACATCAACCACGCGAAGATGGTGACGCTGCTCGAAGAGGCGCGCATCCCGCTGCTGTTCAAGGGTGCCGTCGAGGCGGGGCTCGACCAGCTGCCGAAGGGCATCGTCGTGGTCAAGCTGGAGGTGGCCTACAAGGCGCCGATCGTGGTGTCCGGGCAGGAGCTGCGGGTCGGCATCGACCTGACGGAGCTGCGCGCGGCGAGCTTCACGCTCGCCTACCGCGTCCACACCGGGCCCGCCGGAACCGACCCGGTCGCGGTCACCGCGGAGACGGTGCTGGCGCCGTACGACACGGTCGCGTTGCGGCCGCGTAGGCTCAGCCCGCCCGAGTCGGAGTTTCTGAAGCAGGGGTTCGCGGATGCCTGAGTTGTTCGTGCCGGACGCGGCGGACCGGGAGACCCTCGGTGCGTTCGTCGCCCGCGCGGTCCGGCTGGACGGCCAGACGGCCGTCCGGCTGCGCCAGCGTGGCGACGGCGTGGTGGAAGCCTGGACGGCGACGCCGTTCGAGTGCTTCGCGACGCGCGCGGTGGCCGGGGACGTCACGCCCGGCGACGTCACGGTGTCCGGCAACGAGCTGCTCGCCGCGCTGACCGTGGCGGGCGGGCCGAAGATGGACCCGGGCCCGGCCCGCGACCTGCTGTGGCACGGCGAGCTGCCGCCGTCCGGCCGCTGGCCGCTGATCGACGAGCTGCCGGCGCGGGTCGTCGCGGAGCTGGCCGACCGCGGCGTGACGCTGGCCAGGGACAACGCCGGCCCGCACGGCAACCCGCCGTCGTCGCTGATGGACCAGGCGGTGCTGACCGTGTCCGGCGACGCGGTCGAGGTCAAGGTCCAGATGCGCTGCCTGTTCGCGATGTCGGGCATGGGCTTCGTGGACTCGGACCTGGCGGAGGACGTCGTCCGCGTGTCGGCGACGGACTCGTGGCTGCGCCTGGACGCGCGCTACGGCGCGATCGTGCGGCGCCGCCACGCGCTGCTGCCGCTGTTGTTCTGACGGATTCCTTACGGGTGCCACCGGTGCGCGCCACCGGTGGCACCCTGGAGTCATGAACGAGACATCCGGGGCTTCGCCCCGGGCCGGGGGCTCCGCCACCCGGAACCCCCTAAGGGCGGGGGACGACGACCCGACCGCGGACTTCCTCGACGCCGTACGCGTCGAGGACACGCCGTGGCGGCAGGACCGTCCGGTGGGTGAGCCGGCGCCGGAGCGCGCCGAAAGACCTGAGAGGTGGGGCCGCACGCGTGCGGCGGGCCGGGCGGCTGCCCAGGCGGCGCCCTACCTCCAGGCCGCGGCGCTGGTGGCGTGGCTGGCGAGCGGCGCCTTCGACGACGGCTCGGGCGACCAGAGCGGGTAGGGGCGGTCAGCGCCGCTCGTACCGGGTCAGGACGACCCCACCGGGGAACGTCCGCGTCTCCACCAGGTTCAGGGGCACCCGGCTGTCGAGCGCGGTGAAGAACGGCGTGCCGCCGCCCACCAGGACCGGGTGGGTGACGATCTCGTACTCGTCGACCAGCCCGGCCCGCAGGGCCGCCGCGGCCAGCGTCGGCCCGCCGACCCGCATCCGCCCGCCGTCCCCGGCCTTGAGCCGGGTGATCTCGGCGAGCGGGTCGCCGGTCACCACGCGGGTGTTCCAGCCGGGCTCGTCCATCTCCGCCGAGGTGAACAGCACCTTGGGCGTGTCCCGCCAGTTCCGCGCGAACGCGATCTCCGCCGGGGTGGCGCCCGGCAGCTCGTCGGCGGTCGGCCAGTGGGAGCCCATCGTCTCCCACAGCTTGCGCCCGTACAGGAACAGATCGACCGCCTGCTCCTGCTCGAGCCACCACTCGAACAGCTCGTCACTCGGCTCGCTCCAGCCGAGGTCGCCACCGGGCGCGGTGGTGTAGCCGTCCAGGCTCAGGTTCATCCCGTAGACCAGTTTCCGCACGTCAACCCCCTCAAACCAGCCAGGCGGCCGAATCCGCCGGCAGCTTCCCGTCGACCAGCGGGCTGCTGGAGAGCAGCACTTCACCGGGCGGCAGCGCGATCGGGCTCGCCGACGTGTTCAGCGCGCACACCAGCCCGCCGCCGCGGCGCCGGAACGCGAAGCAGCCCGCGGGCGCGCCGTACCACTCCAGTTCCTCGCCGCCGAACGCCGGATGCGTCTTCCGCAGCTCGATCGCCTGGCGGTACAGGGAGAGCGTCGAGTCCGCGTCCTCGATCTGCTTCTCCACCGTCAGCCCGGCCCAGCCGGCCGGCATCGGCAGCCACGTGCGCGGGTTGCGCGAGAACCCGAACGGCGGGAGGTCGCCCTCCCACGGCAGCGGGACGCGGGAGACGTCGCGGCCGAACTCGGCGCCGCTCGTCTTCGCGCGCGGGTCGGCCATCTCTGCGGCCGGGATGTCGACGTTGGCCAGGCCGAGCTCTTCGCCGTTGTAGAGGTAGACGGTGCCGGGCAGGGCCAGCTCCACCAGCGCCATCGCCCGGGCGCGCCGGACGCCGGCCGCGCCGCCGCCGTAGCGGCTGACCTGGCGCCAGACGTCGTGGTTGCCCAGCGTCCAGGTCGCGGGCGCGCCGACCTTCGCCGGGACGGTCAGGGAGCGCTCGATGGCCGTGCGCATCGCGTCGGCGTCGAAGTGGGTCAGCACCAGCCGGAAGTTGAACGCCAGGTGCAGCTCGTCGGGCCGCAGGTAGCGGGAGAGGCGCTCCTCGTCGGTCACCCAGATCTCGCCGACCGCCATGGCCTCCGGGAACTCGTCGAGCACCTTGCGGATCATCTGGTGGATCTCGTGGACGCCGTCGTGGTCCCAGCGCGGGTCGTAGTAGTGGCTCGGCCCGAGCGCGTCCGCGCGCGGGTCCATGTCCGGCAGCCCCGGCGGCTTCGCCATGCCGTGCGCGACGTCGATGCGGAAGCCGTCGACGCCGCGTTCGAGCCAGAAGCGCAGGGTGCGTTCGAGGTCGGCGGCGACCTCGGGGTTGGTCCAGTTCAGGTCCGGCTGCTGCGGGGCGAACAGGTGGAGGTACCACTGGCCGTCCGGCACCCGGGTCCAGGCCGGGCCGCCGAACGCGCTGACCCAGTTGTTCGGCGGGTCCTCGCCCTTCGGCCCGACGCCGTCGCGGAAGATGTACCGGTCGCGCTCCGGGCTGTCCGGCTTCGCCGCCATCGCGGACTTGAACCAGGCGTGCTGGTTGCTGGTGTGGTTCGGCACCACGTCCACGGTGACCTTGATGTTCCGCTTGTGCGCCTCGGTCAGCAGGACGTCGAAGTCGCCGAGGGTGCCGAACATCGGGTCGACGTCCCGCGGGTCCGCGATGTCGTAGCCGTGGTCGGCCATCGGGGAGCGGTAGAACGGGGTCAGCCACAGCGCGTCGACGCCCAGCAGCTCCAGGTAACCGAGCCTGGAGTGGATGCCTTCCAGGTCTCCGACGCCGTCACCGTCCGAATCGGCGAACGAGCGCACGTAGACCTGGTAAAAGACGGCATTCCGCCACCAGTCCGGCCCGGGTCTCATACGAAGCTGTTCATCATGCTGTGCGCGGCCATCTCCAGGTACGCCCAGAGCTGACCGCGGTACGGCTCTTCCAGGTTCTCCTCGTCGACGGCGATCCGGATGCAGCGCAGCCACGAGTCCCGCTCGATCGGCCCGATCTTGAACGGCGCGTGCCGCATTCGCAGCCGCGGGTGCCCGCGCTGGTCGGAGTAGGTGTGCGGGCCGCCCCAGTACTGCATGAGGAACAGCCGGAAGCGCTCCTCGGCCGGGCCGAGGTCCTCCTCGGGGTAGAGCGGGCGGAGGATCTCGTCACGCGCGACCTCTTCGTAGAACCGCCCGACGATGCGGCGGAACGTCGGTTCGCCGCCGACCGCTTCGTAGAGGTTCGCCGGTTCGCTCACTGCAGACACGCCTTCCATTTTGCCCTCCTGGGTGCGGGTTCCCGACGCCGGTCCCGCTCCTTCCGGATGGTCGCGAACCCGCTTCCCAGCGTAACGGCGCTACTTTTCGACGGCCGGGACCACGCTCGGGAACAGCCGGCCGAGCGGCGGTTCGAACCCGGCCTCCTCCAGGGCCGCGAGCAGCTGCGCGCGCAGGGCGCGCTGCACGGCCCACTGCTTGCCCGGGCGGACCTTCACCGTCAGGCGCAGCTGGAGGCCTTCCGGTGTGACGCTTTCCACACCCAGCATCTCCGGCGGCTCGAGGACGTTGTCCTTCAGCGCCTCGCTCTCGGTGGCCTTGGCCGCGGCGCCCAGGAGCACGGTGGTCGCGCGCTCGACGTCGGCCGTGTAGCCGAGCGGGACGTCGACGACCGCGACCGCGAAGCCCTGGCTGGAGTTGCCGACGCGCAGCACCTCGCCGTTGCGGACGTACCAGACGGTGCCCTTGAGGTCGCGCAGCGTGGTGATCCGCAGGCCGACGGCCTCGACGGTGCCGGTCGCCTCACCGATGTCGACGACGTCGCCGACGCCGTACTGGTCTTCGACCATCATGAAGATGCCGGACAGGAAGTCCTTCACGAGGTTCTGCGCGCCGAACCCGATCGCGACGCCGATGATGCCGGCCGAGGCGATGATCGGCCCGAGGTCCAGGCCGAGCTCGCCCAGCACGAGGATGAACGCGAGGCCGTAGACGAGGAACGTGGCCATCGACTTCAGCACGGAGCCGATGGTCTGGGCGCGCTGGCGCCGCCGTTCGATCACGGCGGAGCCGAGCACTTCGGGGGCGCGCTCGCGCAGGGGGCGCAGCAGGGCGGGGAGCTTGCCGCCGGAGCGCGGGAACGTGGTGACCCGGTTGATCATGCGCCTGATCAGCAGGCGGACCACGAACGCGATCACCAGGATCATCAGGATCTTCAGCGGCTTCGTGAGCAGCCAGTTCGCCGATCCGGCCAGCCACGCGTTGCCGGTGGCCGCGTACACCTGGGAGCAGAAGGTGCTGGGGTCGCTCACGCAGGGCGGCTTCGCGACGGAGAGCAAGGGGGACACGGGAGTTCGATCATCCTTCCGATCAGGTCGGTCTGCCCAACTTCAAGTGGATGTCGGGTCGCGCGGATGTGACACGTCTTGTAACACACGTGCGCTGGGGGCCTGTTCTGTGGTCGACTATGCCTACGCCCCTGGAGGTGGTCGAGTGCCAGACCGACAACCCAGCCCCCGCGGCGCCTCCGGCCAAGCCACGGCCGACGAGACGCCAGAGGTGGTCCTGCGCGCCTACACGGGGGGGTCCGCATCCGGCGGAACCGTCCCGGCCGGGCCGGGGAACCGCCCAGGGGGAGTTACCCGCCCGCCCGGACAGCGTAGTAGAGGCCGGGATCCGGCTGCCCCGGCCTGGGGCCGGCGCCGGGTGCTCCTGCTCAACGCCACTTTCGAGCCGCTGACCGCGCTCCCGCTGCGGCGGGCCGTGGTGCTGGTGATGTGCGGCAAGGCCGAAGTGGTGCACGGCGACCCCGGCGGCATCGAGCTGCATTCGGCGAAGGTGTCGCTGCCGGTGCCCTCGGTGATCCGGCTCAGCACGTACGTGCGGGTGCCCTACCGGGCGCAGGTGCCGCTCACCCGTGCCGGGCTGATGCACCGCGACCGGTACCGCTGCGCGTACTGCGGGGGGCGGGCCGAAACGATCGACCACGTCCAGCCGCGCAGCCGCGGCGGGCCCCACAGCTGGACGAACTGCGTCGCCTGCTGCGCCAAGTGCAACCACCGCAAAGCGGACCGGCTGCTCTCGGAGATCGGCTGGCGGCTGCGCGTCGTCCCGCGGGCGCCCCACGGCCCGCACTGGCGGCTGCTGGCCCATTCCCGGGAGGCCGACCCGCTCTGGCAGCCCTACCTCGGCTCGGCCGCTTAGCTGCTCCAGACGCGCCGGCGCCCCGGCTGCCTTGCGGCGGCCGGGGCGAGCCGGGTGCTTGCGCGTGTTCAGGTAGTGCGTGCGTCCCTGGAGTACGGGGTCAGGCAGCGAGCGCGTAGTCGCTCTGGCAGGTGACGCGAGTGCCCATGGTGACGCGCGTGCCGCGGGTGACCCGCGTGCCGCGCGTGACGCGGGTGACTCGCGTGCCGGCCGTCACACGAGTGCCCATCGTGACGCGAGTGCCCCGGGTGACTCGCGTACCCCGCGTGCCCGCCGTCACCCGGGTGCCCATGGTGACGCGGGTTCCGGCCGTTACGCGTGTACCGCGCGTGACACGTGTACCCCGGGTAACCCTTGTGCCCGCCGTCACACGTGTTCCGGGCACGAATTCGATGTCGCTGGGTGACGAGAAGGTCTCGGTGATCGCCTGTGCGGGGGTGTGGGCGCTGTTCATGGCAAGGCCTCCTGGGACCGGTGCGTTACCTGCTGGGGCTGGAGAGCGGGGCGCAAGGCCCGTACAGGTGAAAAAGCTACGAGGATTTCAAGGCCGCGACAAGACGACAGCGGCGGGTGCGGCCGCCTGTACGTTGAGTTGCAACCTTTCGGCCCGACGGTCTTCGCCCCAACGTTCCAGTGGCCGCGAGCCAAGCGGCGGACGGCAGTCGGCTTACGACGAACGGTCGAGTGCGGCGCGCGCGGTGGCCGCCGAGGTCATCCGATACGCTCAGCGCCGTGAACGTTGTCGAGACGATCGTGGTCTTCGCCGTGATCCCGCTGGCCATCTACGGTCTCGCCGGGCTCCTGACGCTCCGGCGCAGGTCCGGCGGCGCCCCGCGGTACCGGTCCGGCCAGGCCTGGGAATACCCGGCCATGTGGTGGAGCGCCAACCCCGACGGGGTCGGCGAAGGGCACCGGCACGCCGGCGCCGAAACAAAGGCGCCTTCGGGCGCCGCGACCGCGGCGGGAGGCGCTCGTGGCAACTGGTGAGCTGACGAAGCGCGTCGACGAGTCCGAGCTGGCCTACGGCGAGGGACTGACGTCGAGCGGCCGCGTGTCGGCGGCGAAGATGTACGAGCCGGCCGCGCCGTCGGGCCCGTTCGACACCCGCCAGCTGGCCCGCCTGGACGAGGCGCTGACGTTCGCGAGCCGGGAGACCGGCCTCGACTTCAGCCTGTACCTCGGCGAACTGGGCGAGGACAGCCGCGCGGCGGCGGAGAAGCTGCACGCGACGACGACGGACCCGGCGAACGCGGTCCTGATCGCGGTCTCGCCGGGCGAGCGCAAGATCGAGATCGTCACGGGCAAGACGGCGTACACCCGCCTCCCGGACCGCGGTGCCAAGCTGGCGGTGGCGAGCATGGTGGCCTCCTTCAAGGAGGGCGACCTCGTCCGCGGGCTGGTGAGCGGACTGGTGAACGCGCTGCGCATGCTGTCCGACCAGGCGGGCCCCGCACCCCGCTGATCTCTTACGCGAGAGCCCCGCACCTCGGTGAGGTGCGGGGCTCTTCTACGTTCGGCGCCTGGGTCAGGCCTGCGCGTCGAAGTCCCGCGCCGCCAAGGCCCGGACGATGCCCGCCCGGCCCTCCGACACCAGGCGGCGCAGGGCCTGCGAGTGGTCGCCCGCCAGCCACTCGTCCGAGGCCGTCACCGTCTCCGGGGCCACCGCCCACGACGGGTACAGCCCGATCGCGATCGGCTGCGCGCGCTCGCTGGACCGGCGCTGCCACACCTCGTCGATCACCTCGAAGTAGCGGGGCACGTACGAGCCCAGCAGCGCCTTCTGGCCCGGGTGCGAGAAGCCCGAGATGAGCGAGTCGCTGACCGCGTTCGGCAGCTCGTCGTCGTACACCGCGCGCTGCCACGCGTCCGACTTGGCCTCCTCCGTCGGGCGCAACGCGCGGGCGCGCTCCGCCTGGCGGCGGCCGGTGGCCGTGTTGTCGCGGGCCAGCTCGGCGTCGATCTCCGTCGCGTCGGCCTTGCCGTGTGCGACCAGCGCGTGCAGCAGGCGCCAGCGCAGGTCGGTGTCCACGGTCAGGCCTTCGAGCGGGGCCGACTCGTCGAGCCAGCCGGCCACCACCGCCAGCGTCGCTTCGTCCAGCACCGAGCCCGCCAGCGAGTTCACGAACGCCAGCTGGTGGTCCGAACCCGGCTCCGCGGCGCGGACGAGCTCCAGCAGCCGCCCGGTGAACGCCGGCCAGCCGGTCGAGGCCGCCCAGCCCTGCTCCGCGTAGGAGTTCAGCGCGGTCTGGGCCTGCAGCAGCAGGCGCTGGACGACGCCGACCTCGGTCTCGGTGTGGATGCCGCGCTGGACCAGCGTGACGAAGTCGCGGGCCTTCAGCTCGGCCTCGCGGGTCATCTCCCACGCCGCCGACCAGCACAGCGTGCGCGGCAGCGACTCGGTGATGTCGGCGACGCGGTCGATCAGCGTCGTGAGCGACGTCGGGTCGAGGCGCATCGTGCAGTAGGTCAGGTCGTCGTCGTTGACCAGCACCAGCTTGCCCGCGGGCTGGCCGACCAGGTCCGGCACCTCGGTGCGCTCGCCGTCGACGTCCAGCTCCACGCGGTGCTTCCGGACGATCTTGCCGGACGCGTCCTCGTCGTACACGCCCACGGCGACGCGGTGCGTGCGCAGCTCACCGGCGCCCGGCTTCGCGCCGGACTGCACGACGGCGAACGCCGTGAACCTGCCGTCCGCGCCGATCTCGTAGCGCGGGCTCAGCGAGTTCAGCCCGGTGGTCTCCAGCCACTGCGCGCTCCACCACGACAGGTCGCGCCCGGACGCCTCCTCCAGCGCGCCCAGCAGGTCGGCCAGGGTCGCGTTGCCCCAGGCGTGCTTGCCGAAGTACACCTTCAGGCCGTCGAGGAAGTGGTCGAGCCCGACGTAGGCGACGAGCTGCTTGAGCACGCTCGCGCCCTTGGCGTAGGTGATGCCGTCGAAGTTGACCTCGACCGCGTGCAGGTCGACGATGTCGGCCGCGATCGGGTGCGTCGAGGGCAGCTGGTCCTGCCGGTAGGCCCACGACTTCTCGATGTTCGCGAAGCTGGTCCACGCGTTCTTGTACTCGGTCGCCTCGGCCTGGGCCAGGACGCTCGCGAAGGTCGCGAACGACTCGTTCAGCCACAGGTCGTCCCACCAGCGCATGGTGACCAGGTCGCCGAACCACATGTGCGCCATCTCGTGCAGCAGCGTCTCGGCGCGCCGCTCGTAGGCGTAGCGGGTGACGCGGCTGCGGAAGACGTAGTCCTCCAGGAACGTCACCGCGCCGGCGTTCTCCATCGCGCCCGCGTTGAACTCCGGCACGAACAGCTGGTCGTACTTGGAGAACGGGTAGGGCGTGCCGAACTTCTCGTGGTAGAAGCCGAAGCCCTGCTTCGTCTCGGTGAAGAGGCGGTCGGCGTCCATGTGCTCGGCCAGCGACGCGCGGCAGTAGATCCCGAGCGGGATGGTCTTGTGGGCGTCGGTGTACTCGTCGCGCCACTCGGCGTACGGGCCGGCGATCAGCGCGACCAGGTACGTCGAGAGCCGCTCGGACTCCTTGAACACCGTGCGGACGGCGCCTTCCGGCGTCTCCTCGGTGGACTCGGGCATCGTGTTCGAGACGACCTTCCAGTCCCGCGGCGCGATGACCGTGAGCCGGTAGACGGACTTCAGGTCCGGCTGGTCGAAGCAGGCGAACATCCGCTTGGCGTCGGCCGTCTCGAACTGCGTGTACAGGTAGACGCCGTCGTCGACCGGGTCGACGAACCGGTGCAGGCCTTCGCCGGTGTTCATGTACCGGCAGTCGGCGGTCACCGTCAGCTCGTTCGCCTCGGCCAGTCCGGCCAGCGCGATGCCCTTGTCCTCGACGTAGGCGCTGACGTCGACGTCCGAGCCGTTCAGGGTGGCCGAGTGCACGCGGTCGGCGACGATGTCGACCCACGTGTTCTCGCCGGCCCGGGCGCTGGAGAACCGGACGGTCGTCGTCGACGCGAAGGTCTTCTCCCCGGGTCCGCCGTGGCCGTCGGTCAGATCCAGCTCGATGTCGTACGCGGTGACGTCGAGCAGATCCGCGCGCAGCTTGGCTTGGTCGCGGGTCAGGTTGGGGGCGGGCACAGGCACCTCTGGTCGTTGGTATCGGTTTTCAACTCCCCGCATCCAATCATGGCGACGGGGTGCCCGGCGATAAGGGAACAACCTCGGGTGCGCCGGTGTTGGCCCGTCGTGTGGGGGTCCGCCCACATCGAGACGTAACCCAGGAGTACCCCGATGACCGCTGCCGAGCAGCCCACGAAGGTCGATTTCTACTTCGACCCGATCTGCCCGTTCGCGTGGATCACCTCCCGCTGGATCCTGGAGGTGGAGAAGCACCGCAACCTGGACCTGCGCTTCCGGATCATGAGCCTGTCGGTGCTCAACGAGGGCCGGGACGAGCTGCCCGAGCAGTACAAGGAACTGCTGTCGAAGGGCTGGGGCCCGGTGCGCGTCGCCGTCGCGCTCTCGCAGCTCAAGGGCGAAGAGATGCTGCGTGAGTACTACACCGAGTTCGGCACCCGCTACCACAACCAGGGCAACAAGGACCGCGACCAGGTCATCAAGGAGGCGCTGGCCGCGATCGGCGCGCCCGCCGAGCTCTTCGACGCCGCGGACTCCACGGAGTACGACGAGGCGCTGAAGAAGAGCCACCACGAGGGCATGGACCCGGTCGGCCAGGACGTCGGCACCCCGACGATCCACATCGACGGCGTGGCGTTCTTCGGCCCGGTCCTGAGCTCGATCCCGCGTGGCGAAGCCGCGCTGAAGGTGTTCGACGGCGCGGTCGCGCTGGCGAGCTACCCGGACTTCTTCGAGCTCAAGCGCACCCGCACCGGCGACCTGAACTTCGACTGACGGCGTCGCTTTCACGTGAAAGCTCCGCGTCAGGGGGTGGCGAGGGCGGCCAGGGTGACGTCGCCGGGGTAGCGCGAAGCTGCCACGGCGGCGGCCTCGGTCGTTTCGCCGCGGCCCATCGCCGCCTTCAGCGCGAGCAGCTCGTGCAGGCCGTGGCGGTGGTAGCGGACGAAGTCGGCGTCGACCGGGTCGCCGTGGCCGGCCACGATCACCCGCGGCTGGAGGCCGAGGATCGCGTCCAGGGTGTCCGGCCAGGCGGTCAGGTCCGACTCCGCGCTGAAGGAGAACGCGCTGAAGCCGTGTTCGGCGTTCTCCACGATGTCGCCCGCGAAGACGACGTCGGCGTCGGGGACGTGCACGACCGCGTCGTGGTCGGTGTGGGCGCGGCCGGGGTGCAGCAGCACGGCGGTGCGGCCGCCGAGGTCGAGCACGGCCCGGTCGGTGAACAGGTGGTCGGGCACCACGAACGTCGTGCGCGCGATGGCGTCGGCGATCTCGGCCTTGCCCGCTTCGCGGTAGTAGTCGATCCACTTCGCCCGGGCGTTTTCGGCGTATTCGGCCAGCTCGGCGCGGCAGCCTTCGTGCGCCCAGACGGCGCAGGGCGTGAACGCCTCGGTGCCCCAGGTGTGGTCGAAGTGCGCGTGCGTGAACGCCACCGACCAGGGCAGCGGCGTGATCTCCCGCACCGCCGCGGCCAGTTCGGCGCCCTGCTCGAGGTCGCCGCGCGTGTCGACGACCAGGCAGCGCTCGGCGCCCACCACCAGCCCGACGGTCAGGTCCAGTTCCTCGTAGCGGCGCGCGTGCACGCCGTCGGCGACGTCGATCCAGCGGCCGGTCATGCCAGTACTCCTTCGTTCAGGACAGGGGCAGCCTGGCTCACGTCGAGCTGCGTGGCCAGTGCGACGTCCCCGCCGTGACCCGATTCGGTCAGTTCGCGCCCCGACACGCAACCCGCGACGGCTTCGACGTCGACGCCGCGCGCGGCGAGGGCGGCTTCGGGGGACAGCGAGGCGCCCAGCCGGGCCAGCGCGGCGGCGATCGCGCCCGCGCCCACCTGGTCTTCGACGCACGGCCGCAGCGGCCCGAGGGTCTCGCCGGCCCCGAAGATGTTCACGCCCCAACGTTCCCCGGCGGCGATGAGCCCAACCGGCCCGCCGAGCTCGAGTGCCTTCGCGGCGACGGCGGAGGCGTTGCGCAGGCACCCCGCGAGGACCGCGGCCCCGGTCTCGGCGGCGGCTTCGCACAGGGTCGCGCCGTTGGGCGAGGGGAGCGCGAGCAGCGTCCCCGGCGGGATCTCCGTCACAGAAGAGGGCCGCAGGGTGAATCCGGCCTCACCCGCGATGACCGCACCCGCCGCCTTCGCCCGTGCGACGCCGCGTTCGTCGCGCCACCGCACCGGCAGCACGCGGCCGCCGCGCCCGACCACGAGATCCGTGGTGGTGCCGAAGGAAAGCACGTCGACGACCACCAGGACCGCGCATTCGCGGCCGAGCGCGGCGACGCCTTCGCCGCCCCAGTCGAGCCGCACGTCGTACCCCGATTGCTCCCAGCTGCCCACCCCCGGAGCATGCCCGAAACCGGGCGTGGTGGCAGACTCCCAGCCGTGCGTGTCTACTTGGGATCCGACCATGCCGGTTTCGAGCTGAAGAACCACCTGGTGGCTCACCTGGAGAAGCAGGGCCACGAGGTGACCGACATCGGTCCGCACGTCTACGACGCGGCCGACGACTACCCGGCGTTCTGCGTCGAGACGGCGCTGCGCGTGGTGGCCGACGAAGGCAGCCGCGGCATCGTGGTCGGCGGCTCCGGCAACGGCGAGCAGATCGCCGCGAACAAGGTGCCCGGCGCGCGGGCCGGCCTCGCGTGGAGCGTCGAGACCGCGAAGCTGTGCCGCGAGCACAACCACGCCCAGCTGATCGGCGTCGGCGCCCGGATGCACACCGCCGACGAGGCCACCGAGATCGTCGAGGCGTTCCTCGCGACCGAGGTCTCGCCGGAGGAGCGGCACGCCCGCCGCGTGCAGCAGCTGCTCGACTACGAGCGCACCGGGACCCCGCCGGCGTTGCCGGAGGCCTGATGCCCGAGGGGCACACGCTCCACCGGCTCGCGCGGCTGCACAAGCGCCGGTACGCCGGCGCCCCCGTCGAGGTGAGCAGCCCGCAGGGCCGGTTCGCCGCCGAAGCGTCCCGTTTGGACGGTCAGGTGTTCGTCGGCGCGCAGGCGCACGGCAAGCACCTGTTCCACGACTACGGGCCGCACGGGATCGTGCACATCCACCTGGGTTTGTACGGCACGTTCGGCGAGGCCGCGCTGCCCGCGCCGGACCCGGTCGGACAGGTCCGGCTGCGGCTGGCCGGCCGGACACATTGGACGGACCTGCGCGGGCCCACCCGCTGCGAGCTGCTTTCTCCGGACCAGGCCGACGCGATCAAGGCCCGGCTGGGCCCGGACCCGCTGCGCCGCGACGCGAAACCCGAGCGGGCGTGGGAGCGCGTCTCGCGGTCGAAGACGTCGATCGCGGCGTTGCTGATGGACCAGGCGGTGCTCGCGGGGGTCGGGAACGTTTACCGCGCCGAAGTGCTGTTCCGCCACGGCGTCGCGCCGCTGACCCCGGGCCGCGCGCTCGATCGCGCGCTGTGGGACGACATCTGGGCCGACCTGGTGACGTTGATGCGCGACGGCGTCCGCGTCGGCCGCATCGACACGGTCCGCCCGGAGCACCTGCCGGAGGCGATGGGCCGCGCCGCGCGGGTCGACCGCCACGGCGGCGAGGTCTACGTCTACCGCCGGGCGGGCGAGCCGTGCCTGGTGTGCGGGACACCGGTGGCGAACTCGGAACTGGTGGGCCGCAACCTCTACTGGTGCCCCACCTGCCAGCCCGCCTGACCGGCGCCCCGATGTGGCCTTCGGGGCGTCAGAAGTCGAAGCCGCCGCCGTCGAAGCCACCACCGTCGAACCCGCCGCCGTCGAAGCCGCCGCCCCAATCGCCGCCGCTGTCGCCGCCGCCGAAGTCGCCTCCGCCGTCGCCGCCCATGTCGCCGCCGTCGCCGCCGCCCGCGTCGCCGGACTCGAGCGCGTCCTGCTGGCCCGCGTCGTAGCCCGACTCCCACGCCGAGGCGCTGGCGATGCCGCCCATGCCGGAGAACATCGCGCTGAACAGGAACATCGACCCGAGGCCCCAGGCGCCGGCGACGAGCGCGGGCTTCCACCACGGCTCGCTGTACCAGCCCTGCGGGACCGGCCGCCCGGCGACGCGGCCGCCGGGGTAGTAGTACGGCGTGTCCTGGCCGGCGTCCGGCGAGGCCGCGTAGTGCTGGCCCTCGACGTCGACGTCACGGCGCTCGGTGACCTTGCCGGCGCGCTCGCGCTCGGCCTCCTCCGGCAGCTGCGGGCCGGGGTCCATGCCCATGGCGACGCGCGCGGCGCGGACGTAGTAGAGGCCCTCGACGGCGGTGTCCTTGACCAGCCGGGCCTGCTCGATGGTGCGGGCCTGCTCCAGCTGCGAGCCGGCCGCGTTGTAGCGCTCGCTCGCGTCGGCCATCGCCTGCATCGACGCGGTGTCGTTGCCGTTGAGGTTGAGTACCTGACCGCCGAGCCGCTCGACCAGGCGCCGGGCGTCGGCCTTGGCGTCGTCGAGCTCCCGCTGCCGGGCCGCGGCGCGCTGCCGCGAGAAATAGAGGCCGCCACCGACGATCACGACGACGAGCACGATCAGGAAGATCGCGGTGCCCATGGACCACTCCCAGAAGTTCGGGGCTCGGGTGACCGGAAGTCACCTTTGATCCGGACAACGCGGACGTTACGCGGAGGGTTCCCGGACAGTGATCCGGCACACCGTCGGACCTGGCCGAGCAAACTAGAACACGTTATAGTTCGACACCATGAAGTTCACCCTGTCGATCGCGATGAACCCCCTCGATCAGCTGGGCGAGCTCGCCCGGGCCGCGGAAGAGGCCGGCTTCGCCTCCATCGCCCTGCCGGACTCGCTCTTCTACGCCGAAACGGTGGACACGGACTACCCGTACACCCCCGACGGCAGCCGGTTCTGGACCGGGGAAACCCCGTGGGTCGACCCGCTCGTCGCCACCGCGTCGATGGGGGCGGTCACCAGCCGGATCCACTTCTACACGTCGGTGCTCAAGCTCGGCTCGCGCAACCCGGTGCTGCTGGCGCGCCAGGTGGGTTCGGCGAGCGTGCTCACCGGCGGCCGCTTCGGGCTCGGGCTCGGCGTCGGCTGGCTGCCGCAGGAGTTCGAGTACTGCGGCGTCCCGTTCGAAAAGCGCGGCAGGCGCGTCGACGAGGCCATCGACGTGCTGCGCCTGCTCCTCGACGGCGGCATGGCCGAGTACCACGGCGACTTCTACGACTTCGACAAGATCCAGATGAGCCCGGCGCCGCCGTCGCGGGTGCCGTTCTACATCGGCGGCCACACCGAGGTGGCGCTGAAGCGCGCCGCGCGGGTCGCCGACGGCTGGTCGTCGGCGATGATGAAGCTCGAAGAGCTGCGCGAGACCATCGCCCGGCTCAAGGAGCTGCTGGCCGAGCGCGGCCGCGCCGACGACCCGTTCGAGTACCAGGCGGTCTGCATCGACCGCTTCGGCCTCGACGGCTACCGCGAGCAGGCCGAAGCGGGCGTCACCGACGTAATCACGATGCCGTGGGTGTTCGACGGCGTCGGGTTCGACGCGCCGGTCGAGCCGAAGCTGGAAGCGATCCACAAGTTCGGGGCCGAGATCATCGCGAAGTTCGAGGAGTGACTGCCGTGGGTGTGCAGGTCAGCTGGGACACGGCGGCGGAGCAGCCGCCCGCGCGGCGCGCGGCGGTCGCGTCGATGACCGCGGTGACGGCGGGCGACAAGGAGGCGTGGCTGGACCTGTTCGCCGCCGACGCCGTGGTGGAGGACCCGGTCGGCCCCTCGTTCTTCGACGAGGAGGGCAAGGGCCACCACGGCCGCGACGGCATCAGCGCGTTCTGGGACAAGACGATCGCCAACGTGGAGCGTTTCGAGTTCACGATCCGCGACTCCCACGCGGCGGGCGACGAGGTGGCCAACGTCGGCACGATCACGACGTACTTGCCGGGCGGCTACCGCGTGGACACCGACGGGGTGTTCGTCTACCGGGTGGGCGAGGACGGGCTGATCCGGTCGATGCGGGCGTTCTGGGAGACCGAGCGCGCGATGGCGACCGCCCGGCAGGTGACCGAGTAGCGCCCGGCCGGCGGATCAAGCCCACCGAAGGCCGCTCCGGAGTTCTCCGGGGCGGCCTTTCCCGTGCCCCGGGAAAAGATCGACACGTACCGCAACTGATCGATTGCGGAAAGACGGCATTCTGGCGATTGTTTGCTCGATCGTGCTACCTTTTGCTCATGCAAGCAAAAACGTTCACCGAGAACGCCCGGCGGGCGCAGATCGTCCGCGCGGCGATCGAAACCATCGGTGAACTCGGGTACGCGAAGGCTTCGTTCGGGCAGATCGCGAAGCGTGCCGGGCTGAGCAGCACCGGCATGATCTCCTACCACTTCGACGGCAAAGCGGACCTGATCGCCGAAGTCGTGCGGGACGTGCTGACCACGAGCCTCGCGTACATGCGGGACCGGATCGACGCGGTGGACGGGCCAGCGGCGGAGCTGCGGGTCTACATCGAGTCGAACCTGGCGTTCATCGCCGAGCACCCCGTCGAACTCACCGCGCTGCTCGAAAGCCTGCGGCACGGCGGGGCTCCCGGCGGCGAGGCCGACGGTGGCACCGGGGAGTGGTACCACGGCGCCATCGACGTCCTGGAGACCTGCTTGCGCGAGGGTCAGCGGACCGGCGACTTCGGCCGGTTCGACCCGCGCGTCATGGCGATCACCATCCGCCAGGCCATAGACGGCTTCCACACCGAATCGATCCGCCGTCCGGGGATCGACGTCGCCGCCTACGCGGCCGAACTAGTCCGCATCGTCGAACGTGCCACCGCGCACGACTGAACTGGGGAAACCATGGCCACCTCGTCCTCGACCGGCCGCGCGCTGCGGCCGGTCATCTTCCTGCTCTACCTGAACCTGCTGCTCAGCATCGCGTTCGCGGTGCTGACGTTCCTGAACAAGGACGGCATCCTCGACTACCAGGTGCTGCACTGGGAATCGACCGGCCAGGCCAACCCGGCCGACCACGCGGAAACGCGCACGTCGCTCGAAAGCGTCCTGTGGATCCGCCCGGTGTCGGTGCTGGTCATCGCCATCGTCTACGTCCGGCTGGCCGCGCGGCTCAAGCTCGGCCGCCGGCGCACCTACGTCCGCGTGATGCTGGTGACCGTCCTCGGGCTGGCGGGTCTCGTGTACCTCGTCGTCTCGGCCGAATTCCCGAACTGGATGCGGGCCGGCCAGGTCGTGCAGGCAGTGGTGCTGCTGGTGTTGTTCCTGCTGCTCTGCAGCAAGGGCGTCCGCGGGTACTTCTCGAAGGAGGGCCGCGTTCCCGCGAAGGTCTGACGGACGGGCGCCGCGTCCCGATCCGTGGACGCGGCGCCCGCTAAAAAAATGTTCACAATCTGTTTCCTTCCGGCCTTTCGGTTACGCCCGAAAAAAAGGCCTGCCCGCCGCTCACTCGAATGCCGGAACCCCCGGGCCGGGGCTTCGACTGGGAGGAACAAGTGGTGTGGCTCATAGCGCCCACCGACTTTCGGCCCCTTGCCCGTCGACCGGCGTTTCCCCACGGTAAACGCTGGTCGGGACGGGTATGCGGAATGTCCTGCCGAACAGGACCAAACGGACATCGTGGTCCGGGTGAAGCCCCTTCGCGGCTCGTTGCGGCACGTAGGGGCAGGTGGTAGCTTCTGGTTCGTTATCTCCTCGCGGGAGACCGGGTGATCGGGACAGGTAATCACCCAACCGGGAAACTGCGGGGATCTGGGGTCTGGGGAAAGGTTCGTCTGATGAACGGATACCGCTGTCCTTCGTGAGGGACGCTGAATAGACACTGACGCCGGCTCATGCGCGAGCCGGTCGAGTTCGCAATCGCCGGTCGACGCCGTTGGGGAGCGGTGGGCCGTGTGATTGCCGTGAAGCAATGCGTGCGGAGGCATTCGCCTGCCCGCACACGTGCCTGTGCTGGTGATTCGCGGAACAAACCGGAGCCGGCGGCCTGGGGGTCGTCGTGCCGGCCGTGGATCGAAGGAATCCAACACACAGAGAATTTCTGGGGGAAGTTCCGTCATGCTCATCGAACGTGACTTCGAAACGGCGACGCTGAGTCAGATGCTCGCCGACTGCCATTCCGGGGCCGGCGGTGTCGGCCTCGTCCTCGGACCGGTCGCCAGCGGGAAAACGGCCCTGCTGGAAGAGTTCGGCAGACAGGCCGCCGGTACCGGCGCGGTCGTGCTGTCCGCCTCCGGCGCCCGGTCGGAAACCGCCGTCGGGCTGGGTGTCGTTTCCCAGCTGGTGCACACCCCGGGTGTCCGCGCGGACATCGTCGACCAGGTTTCGGCGTACGTGGAGGACGCCGAAGCCGACGCGACGCTGCTGGACAGCCGGTTCCTGCACCGCCTGTCCAGCGCGGTGATCAGCTGGTCGGCCGAGACCCCGCTGGTGATCTGCGTCGACGACGCCCACTACGCCGATCCCGCGTCGCTGCAGTTCCTGCAGCACATGGCGCGGCGCATCCGGCCCGCCCGGGTGCTCGTGCTGCTCGCCGAACGCGCGGACCCCGGCGAACGGCGCCCGGTCCGCCACGTCGACCTGATGCGGCGCCCGCACTGCCGCCAGCTGCGGCTGGCCCCGCTGTCCCGCAACGGCGTCGGCGTCCTGCTGGCGGGCAAGCTGGACGAGGGCAAGGCGCACGCGCTGGCCGCGGAGTGCTTCGCGATCAGCGGCGGCAACCCGCTGCTGGCCACCGCGCTGGTGCAGGACACCAGGGCGGCGGGCGCGGGCGGGGTCGTCGCCGGGCCCGCCTACCGGCACGCGGTGCTCAGCTGCCTGCACTCCAGCGAGCCGCGGGCGCTCGAACTCGCCCGGGCGCTCGCCGTCCTCGGCGACGGCGAGCAGTCGCCGATCGCCCTGGCGGGCGGCATGGTCTCCTTCGCGCCGGCCACCGCCGAGCCGGTGCGCCGGGCGCTGGAGTCGGCCGGCGTCCTCGACGGGCACCGGTTCCGCCACGCCGAGGCCCGCGTGGCGGTGCTCGACGAGCTCGACCCCGCCGTCCGGTCCGCCCTCCACGGCCAGGCCGCGCGCCTGCTGTTCGACCAGGGCGCCCGGCCGACCGCGATCGCCGCCCACGTCGTGGCGGGGAACCTGGACGAGCCGTGGACCGAGCACCTGCTGTCCGAGGCGTCGGAGGCGGCGCTGCTCGAGGACGACGTCGAACTGGCCCGCGCCTGCATCGCGCTGGCCAGCCGCTGCTGCACCGACGACCGCGACCGCGCGATCGCCAAGGCGTCGCTGGCCGACATCGAGTGGCGGACGACCCCGGCGAAGGCGATGCGGCGGCTGCCGGAGCTGGTGCACGCGACCCGCGCCGGGCACCTGCCGGGCATCCGGGTCGTCGGTATCTTCGAGTTCCTGCTGTGGTTCGGCCGGGTCGACGAGGCCGTGGAGATCGCGAACGCCTTCGGCGACCTCGTCGACTCCACCGACCGCCGCACCCGCGGCGAGCTGCTCACGCTCGACTCGTGGCTGGCCAGCTCGGTGCCGGGGATGCGGCACCTCGTCGAGCCGATGCTCGCGACCTGCACCGGGGACGCCGCGGCGCCGCGGCTCGGGCTGGTGGTGAACTCGCAGCAGAAGGCGGTCGACGCGCTCACCAGCGCCGTCCGCGAAGGCCCGACCGAGGCGGCCGTGCTCGACGCCGAGCAGGTGCTGGAAGGCACCCGGATGACCGACACCAGCCTGCGGCACCTGGTGTTCGCCGCCACGGTGCTGATCTACGCCGAGCGCCTCGACAAGGCCGCGACCTGGGCCGAGCACCTGATGGCGCAGGCCGCCGGGCGCCCGGCCCCGACGTGGCAGGCGTCGCTGGCGGAACTGCGCGCGGAGGTCGCCCTCCGCCAGGGCGACCTGCCGCTCGCGGCCCGCAACGCGAAGATCGCGCTGACGAAGATGACGCCGGAGGCCTGGGGCATCGGGGTCGGCGCCCCGCTGGCCACGCTGCTCGCGGCGCTGACCGAGATGGGCCGGTTCGATGAGGCGGCGGAGCTGCTCAACCAGCCGGTGCCCGACGCGCTCGGCGAGACCCGGTTCGGCCTGCACTACCTGCACGCGCGGGGGCACTACTACCTCGCGACGGGCCGGCTGCCGACCGCGCTGAACGACTTCCTCGCCTGCGGGGAGCAGATGGCGCGCTGGGACCTGGACCAGCCGTCGCTGGTGCCGTGGCGCTCCAGCGCCGCGGAGGTCTACCTGAAGCTGGGTGACCGCGAGAAGGCCCGGGAACTCGCCGAGGAGCAGGCGGCGAAGCTCGGCCCGGACTGCGGGGACCGGACGCGGGGCATCACGCTGCGGACACTCGCGCTCGTGGCCGACCCGGCCCGGCGGCCGAAGCTGATGCAGGAAGCGGCCGACGCGCTCGAGAAGTCCGGTGCCAAGCTGGAACTGGCCCGGACGCTGGCCGAGCTGAGCCGGGCCGGCGGCGACCCCGCCATCGCGCGCACGGCGAGCCGGGACGCGCGGGCGCTGGCCAAGGAGTGCGGGGCGGAGCTGCTGCGGCGGTCCTTCCTCGAGGGCGGCTCCGACGACGTCGTGGTCTCCCTCCGCGGTGCGGTGGCGCCCACCGACGTCAAGCTGCTGACCGACGCCGAACAGCGGGTCGGCTGGCTGGCCGCGCGGGGCCACACCAACCGGGAGATCGCGAGCCGGCTCTACATCACCGTCAGCACCGTGGAGCAGCACCTGACGCGCGTCTACCGCAAGCTGAGCGTCACCCGGCGCCGCGACCTGGCGTCGGAACCGCAGCTGCGGGTGCCGGAGCAGCAGGAGCGGGTGCCGGGCGCGGCCCGTCAGCCCGTCGCGGTCAACCACCAGGCGGTGCCCCCGGTCCGCCGTCCGCTGCGGCCGGTACCGCCCGTGCGCTGACACCTCGGCGGTGCGAAGGAGCCGGGACCCGCCTCGCGCGGGCCCCGGCTCCTTCGCGTGTTTCGGGCCCACCCCTAGGTTTTTCGCCCCGCCCCTAGGCCACTTCGGACGGGGTAGGGGCGGCCCACTGACTTGGTGCCGATCTCCTTGACTTCGCGGCGGCCTGGCGCGAGCGTGGACGTCGTTGCCGACCACCGGACGCGGATTCGGCGGTACAGCGCGATTTTCGCGGCGGCAGGGTTCACCGAAGCTGCTCGCAAGGCGGCCGGACGACGCCACGGCGGGGGCTGCACTCGTTACGTGGCACAGGAAGGCACACATTCATGGCGAAGCGTGCGTTGATCACCGGTATCACCGGCCAGGACGGGTCGTACCTGGCCGAACACCTCCTGGCCGAGGGCTACCAGGTCTGGGGCCTGGTCCGCGGCCAGGCGAACCCGCGCAAGTCGCGGATCAGCAGGCTGGTCTCCGATCTCCACTTCGTGGAGGGGGACCTGATGGACCAGGTCAGCCTCGTGGCCGCGGTGGACCTGGTGCAGCCGGACGAGGTCTACAACCTCGCGGCCATCTCGTTCGTGCCGATGTCCTGGCAGCAGCCGGAACTCACCACCGAGGTGAACGGCATGGGTGTGCTGCGGGTGCTCGAAGCGGTCCGGATGGTGTGCGGGCTGGACAAGTCGCGGCCCACCGGCGGCGGCGGGATCCGGTTCTACCAGGCGTCGTCGTCGGAGATGTACGGCAAGGTCGCCGAGACCCCGCAGAACGAGCAGACCATCTTCCACCCGCGCAGCCCCTACGGCGTCGCGAAGACCTACGGGCACTTCATCACCAAGAACTACCGCGAATCCTTCGGCATGTTCGGGGTTTCCGGGATCCTGTTCAACCACGAGTCGCCGCGCCGCGGGGCCGAGTTCGTCACCCGCAAGATCACCATGGCGGTGGCGGAGATCAAGCTGGGCATGCGCGACAAGCTCTACCTCGGCAACCTGGACGCGGTGCGCGACTGGGGTTTCGCCGGCGACTACGTCCGCGCGATGCACCTGATGCTGCAGCAGGACACGGCGACCGACTACGTGGTCGGCACCGGGGAGATGCACTCGGTCCGCGACGCCGTCCAGATCGCCTTCGACTCGGTGGACCTGAACTGGCGCGACTACGTCGTCGTCGACCCGGCCCTGGTGCGGCCCGCGGAGGTCGAAACCCTCTGCGCCGACCCGGACAAGGCGCGCGCCGAGCTCGGCTGGAAGCAGTCGGTCGACTTCGAAGAGCTGATGCGCATGATGGTCGAGGCCGACCTGCGCAAGGCGTCGAACGAGCACAAGTACAGCGAACTGATGCTCGCCGGGAGCTGGTGAGACGATGGCTCCCGTCCTGTTCGCGTCGATCGCCGACGCCGGCATGATCAACCCGCTGCTCGTCATCGCGGGCGAGCTCGCCCGCCGCGGCGTGCCGGACCTGTACTTCGCGTCCACTGAGGACCGTCGCGCCGTCGTCGAGGCGATCTCCGCCGACAACCCGGTGAAGTTCGTGTCGTTCGGGGAGCGCCTCGAGCGCCCGCCGGGCGAGTGGGACCCGGACCTCTACGCCGCCGCGACGCAGCCCGCGAAGCCCGGCAGCCTCACCGCGCGGCCCCAGAACGTCATCGCCTACCTCAGCGGCGTCACGGACGCGAGCATCATGGTGACGATGTACGAGCGCGCGCTGGCCGTCGTCGACGAGGTCAAGCCGGGGCTGATGGTCATCGACTCCTCCAGCGTCTACCCGACCGACGCGGCGATCGCGCGGGACATCCCGTACGTCTACAGCGTGCCGATCTCGGTCAGCGAGGTCTTCGCCGACCGCCTCCCGCTGAGCTACCCGAGCCCGAACACCGGGCTGCCGCGCGACCTCTCCGGGCGTCAGAAGCTCGCGAACCTCGGCTTCCGGCTGCGGCTGCTGCTCGGCATGCTGACGAAGGTGCCGGCGGTGCAGTTCACCAAGGCCCGCAAGGAAGCCGGCATCCTGAACGCGACCGCGGGCCAGTCCACCTACGCCGACCGCGCGCAGGCGATCCTGGCCTACTCGGTGTTCGGCATGGAGTACCCGTTCGAGGCGGCGCCGTCGCACCTGAAGATGGTCGGCCCGGTCGTCCCGCCGCTGCCCGAGGCGGTGGAGCCGGACCCGGCGCTGTCGGCCTGGCTCGACGAGCACGAGTCGGTCGTCTACCTGGCGTTCGGCACCCACATGCGGCTGACCGCGCCCCAGGTGACGGCGATCGCCGAAGCGGCGCGCAAGCTCGGGCCGGAGCACCACGTGCTGTGGAAGCTGCCCAAGGCCCAGCGCGCGCTGCTGCCGGCGGACCTGCCGTCGAACGTGCGGCTGGAGAACTGGGTGCCGTCGCAGTTCGACGTCCTGGCCCACCCGCACGTGCGCGTCTACTACAACCACGGCGGCGGCAACAGCGCGTACGAGGGCGTCTACTTCGGCAAGCCGGGTCTCGTGCAGCCGTTCTGGATGGACTGCCACGACCACGCGGCCCGCGTCCTCGACAGCGGCTGCGGCCTGGTCCTTTCGCACGAGGAGACGGTGTCCGCGGACGCGATCGTCGCGAAGCTGCGGAGGTTGCTGGAGGAGAAGGAGTTCACGGCGAACGCCGAGGACTGGGCGGACCGCTTCCGGTCGGCGGGCGGCGCGTCGGCCGCGGCCGACGCCGTGCAGGCCGCGGTCCGGTGATCGATTCCGTGGTCGGGGAAGGGAAGGACATGTCCATCAAGTACCCGGTGTCGCAGCCGTACTTGGACGAAACCGAGCTGGCCAACGTGACCGAGGCCGTCACGAGCGGCTGGATCTCCTCGCAGGGCCCGTACGTGGCCCGGTTCGAGGAGGCGTTCGCGGCGTACAACGGGGTGGCGCACGGAGTGGCGTGCTCCTCCGGTACGACGGCGCTGACGCTGGCGTTGCGGGCCCTCGGGATCGGCCCCGGCGACGAGGTGATCGTCCCGGAGTTCACGATGATCGCCTCCGCGTGGGCGGTGACGTACACGGGCGCGACGCCGGTGTTCGTCGACTGCGGCGACGACCTCAACATCGACGTGTCGCTCATCGAAGCGAAGATCACCCCGCGCACCAAGGCGATCATGCCGGTGCACGTCTACGGCCGCCGGTGCGACATGACCGCGATCATGGAGCTGGCGTACGAGTACAACCTGCGCGTGGTGGAGGATTCCGCGGAGGCGCACGGCGTGAGCCCGGTCGGGGACATCGCCTGCTTTTCGCTGTTCGCCAACAAGATCATCGCTTCGGGCGAGGGCGGCATCTGCCTCACGTCGGACCCGCGGCTGGCCGAGCAGATGAAGCACCTGCGGGGCATGGCGTTCAACCGCGACCACACGTTCCTGCACAAGAAGATCGGCTACAACTTCCGGATGACCAACCTCCAGGCGGCGGTGGCCGTCGCCCAGGTGGGGAAGCTGGATTCGATCCTGGCGCTGCGGGCGTCGATCGAGGAGCGGTACGACGCCCGGCTGCGGGACGTCCCCGGCGTGACGCTGATGCCGCGCCGCGACGTGCTGTGGATGTACGACCTGCTGTGCGAGCGCCGGGAAGAGCTGCGGGAGTTCCTCGCTTCCGAGGGGGTCGAGACCCGGGTGTTCTTCAAGCCGATGAGCCGGCAGCCGATGTACCTCGACCCGGTGTGGCCATCGCTGCGCGCGAACCGGTTCGCCGAAGAGGGGCTGTACCTGCCGACGTACACGTCGTTGACGGAGGCCGATCAGGAGTACATCACCGACCGGGTGCGGAAGTTCTACGGTTGCTGATCGCGCGCTGAACGAGGAAAGGCCCGCAGCCACCCCGGCTGCGGGCCCTCTTCATCAGGGCTTCGGCACCTTGCTGCTCAAGTACGTCAGCACCGCCAGCACCCGCCGGTTGTCGTCTTCGTGCTGGGTCAGGTCCAGCTTCGTGAAGATGCTCGCCGTGTGCTTGCCCACGGCGGCTTCGCTGATCACCATCCGCTGGGCGATCGCCGCGTTCGAGCGGCCCTCCGCCATCAGCTCCAGCACCTGGCGCTCCCGCGGCGTCAACGCGTCCAGCGGGTCCCGGCGCGAGCGGCTCGCCAGCAGCTTCGAGATGACCTCGGGGTCCATCGCCGTCCCGCCGGCCGCGACCATGCGCAGGGCGTCCACGAACTGGTCGGCGTTGAGCACCCGGTCCTTCAGCAGGTACCCGATCGCCCCCGTGCCGTCCGCCAGCAGCTCGCGGGCGTACGTCTGCTCGACGTGCTGGGAGAGCACCAGCACCGGCATCCCCGGGCGCCGCTTGCGGGCCTCCAGGGCCGCGCGGATGCCCTCGTCGCTGAACTTGGGGGGCAGCCGGACGTCGACCACCGCGATGTCCGGGGTGTGGTCCTCGATGGCCTTCAGCAGCTCGGTCGCGTTGCCGACCGCGGCCACGACGGTGAACCCCTTCGCCTCGAGCAGCCGGGTCATGCCGTCTCGAAGCAGGTAGAGATCCTCCGCGAGGACAACGCGCACGAACCGCTCCTGGGTTTCCGGGCCGGGCGGGGCCGGGGCTGGGTGGTCCAACCGTACCGTCGCCGCACCCGCCCGGTTACCCCGCGTCAGTCCAGCGCGCGCTTCAGGAAACCGCGGATCCCGAAGACCCCGAAGAGCACCGTCGCCGCCACCATGACCACCAGGGAGATCCACAGCGGGATCGACTGGACCTGGGTCGGCATCACCAGCCGGCGCAGGGCCTCCGACACGTACGTCAGGGGATTGGCCGCGCAGATCACCTGGAACCACCGCAAACCGGACAGGCTGAGCCACGGGAACTGGCCGGACCCGGTGAAGATCAGCGGGACCAGCAGGATCGTGAACACCAGGTTGATGTGCCGCGGCGGGACGATCGTGCCGAGCACCATGCCCACCGCCGCGCCGGCCAGCGAACCCAGTGCCACGACCCCGGCCACGCCGGGCAGGGCCGCGACGTCCCAGCGGACGCCGTCGAGGATGAGCAGGCCGATCGGGATCATCACCAGGCCGGCGATGATGCCGCGGATCGCGCCGAACAGCATCTTCTCCACCGCCACCAGGCGGATCGACAGCGGCGCCAGCAGCCTGTCCTCGATCTCCCTGGTCACCGAGAAGTCCAGCACCAGCGGGAGCGCGGTGTTCTGCAGCGCCCCGGTGAACGCGTTCATCGCGACCATGCCGGGCAGCAGGATCTGCGCGTACCCGGCGCCCGCGTACCCGATCTGCGAGAGCACCTTGCCGAAGATGAACAGCAGGAACAGCGGCTGGATCAGCATCTGCGCCAGGAAGGGCAGCAGCTCGCGCCCGGTGACGAAGAAGTCGCGGCCGAGCACGGCGAAGAACGCGCGGGCCTGGCCGGGGCTGCCGGCCTGGCCGGTCCCGGTGCCGATCCCGGGCTGCGGGGTGAGCGTCGTGGCGGTCATCGGAGGTCCCGTCCGGTGATTGAGATGAACACGTCTTCGAGGGTGGGCTTGCCGAACGAAATCCCCGTGACCTCGCACCGCTCGCGGCCCAGCACGGCCAGCACGCCGGGCAGCAGCGACGCCGGTTCCGCTTCGGTGTAGAGGCGGAACTGGACGGCGCCCTCGTCGGCCGCGGCCCGGCCGGTCGCGGCGAGCCGCTCGACCCGGACGACGGCGGGCACCAGCTCCAGCTCCTTGCCGACGGCTTCGGCGGGCGCGTCGGCCAGCGTGACGCCCACGGTGAGCGTCGTGTTGCCCGGCAGCGACCGGGTCAGCGCCTCGGTCGTGTCGAGGGCCAGCAGCTTGCCGTGGTCGACGATGCCGACCCGGTCGCACAGCTTGGCCGCCTCGTCCATGTCGTGCGTGGTGACGACGACGGTGACGCCCTCGGCCGTCAGCTCGGCGACGCGCTCGTGCACGAACAGCCGCGACTGCGGGTCCAGCCCGGTCGCCGGCTCGTCGAGGAACATCACCTTCGGCTTGTGCATCAGGGCCCGGGCGATCATCACGCGCTGGGCCTGGCCGCCGGACATCTCGTCCACCCTGGCCTTCGCCCGCGGGCCGAGGCCCATCCACTCGATCAGCTCGTCGGCCCGGCGGTGCCGCTGCGCCCGCCCCATGCCGTGGTAAGCGGCGTGGAACAGCAGGTTCTGCCGCACCGTCAGCGACTGGTCGAGGTTGTTGCGCTGGGGCACCACGGCCAGCACCTGGCGGGCCGCGGTCGCATCCTTGACGACGTCGATGCCGGCCACCTCGGCCCGCCCGGACGTCGGCAGCGCGCGCGTGGTCAGCATGCTGACCGTCGTCGTCTTGCCCGCGCCGTTGGGGCCCAGCAGGCCGAACACCTCGCCCGCGGCGATCGTGAAGCCGAGGCCGTCGACCGCAGGCCGTTCTGCTTTCGGGTACCTCTTCACGAGGTCCCGCACCACCACAGCGTCCTGCACGCTGGTCCTCCAGGAAATCACCGGGCGCGCGGCCCGGGAGGGATCGGAAAGTGCGCATACGGGGGTGAGGAAGGGCCGTGGTGCTGGGGGACAACCTCGGCCCTTCCCCACAGGCGGCTGGTTCGAGGAACCAGCGAGCCGGAAAGCGCGCCCGGGCCGCGGGGGCCCGGGCGCGAAGTCGTCAGGAGACGCGCTTGAGGTGCCGCTCGAGCTCGTCGGCCGCGCGGACGGCGCCGCCGGCCGCGCGCACCTTCGCGCCCATCGCCGCGACCGCGGACCGGATCCGCTCGTCGCCCGCGGTGGTCTGCACCGCTTCGCGCAGCAGCTCCGGAGTGGGCTCCTGGCCGGCCAGGCTGGTGCCCAGGCCGAGCTCGGCGACGCGCTGGGCCACCGCGGCCTGCTCGACGCTCTGCGGCAGCGACACCATCGGAGTGTCGAAGTACAGCGCCTCCATCGTCCCGCCCATGCCGGAGTGGGTGATGAAGGCCGAAGCGTGCTTCAGCACCGCCAGCTGCGGCACTGCGGCGTGCGCCTCGACGTTCGGCGGCAGCTCCCCGAGCTCCGCCTGGTCGAGCGTGCCGACCGACAGCACCACGTGCCAGTCCTCGCCCGTGAACGCCGCCACGACGGCCCGGAAGAAGTCCGGGCGGTCGTTGAACGCCGTGCCGAGCGAAACCAGCAGCACGGGCTTGCCGTCCGACGGCGGCTGCCAGTCGCCCTGGAACGTCCGGTCGCCCAGGCACGGGCCGATGAACGCGAAGTGGTCGTCGAACGTTTCGCCGTGGTACTGGAACTCCTTCGCCACGAACGCGAGCGCGAACTCCTCGCGGCCGATGGCGAAGTCGGCGGGGGTGATCTCCGGGACGCCGTGCGCCGCGGTCAGTTCCGCGATCTTCTCGCGGAAGGCCACGCGGGCCGGGTGCTCCTCGCTGAAACCGTTTTCTTCCCCGAGGAACTTCGCCAGCGACCACTCGTCGTTGTAGGCGAAGGACGGGAACAGCTCCACCGCGGGCACGCCCCACTTCGCGGCGAGCACCCGCCCGGTCGCGTAGACCGTGCGGTCGTACAGGATCAGGTCCGGCACGTCGTCGGCGAAGGCCGCTTCGAACACCGGGATGGTCGCGGTGCTCTCCATGACCAGCACCAGCGGCAGCCAGGCGGCGAAGTCGGCGGGCGGGTCCTCGGTGCGCGGCTTCGGCGTCAGGGACGACTCGTAGCGCAGGACCCGTGCTCCCGTCGGTGCCACGAGGTCGGCGAACTGGTCCGTGGTGGCGAAGGTGACGCGGTGACCGCGGCGGACCAGCTCGGCGGCCACGTCCAGCGTCGGCATGATGTGCCCGTACGCGGGGATGTTCAGCAGCGCGATGTGTGCCATGGGAAAGCTCCTCGGAGTGCGGTGGTCGGCCGGGGGCCCTCAGGCACGCAGGTCGTGCTTGCGGGTGTAGTAGGCCATGAAGCCGATGAGCCCGCCGAGGACCACGATCCACTGCACGGTCGTCACCAGGTTGATGTCGTCGAGCGGCAGGGAGTAGGCGAGCACGACGCGGACGACCGCGTCGACGATCATGCCGACACCGAAGACCACCGTCAGCAGGCGCAGGCCGTGGCGCATCTTGGGCTCGGTGTCCCAGCGGCGCTCCCAGACCTCGGCGCCGGCGCCGCCCCGCTTGGTGCGGGCGATGCTGACCCCGGCGTGCAGGAAGAACGGCTTTTCGAAGAACAGCGTGATCAGCATCCAGACGCCGAACATGGCCGTGAGCCAGCCGTCCTTGGCGAAGAAGAACCGTGCGTCGCCGGAAATCAGGGAAACTGCGGTGCCGATGACCATCATCGTCACCATGAAGAGGCCGAGCCCGTCGATCTTGCGGTACCGGGCGAAGACGTACACGGTGCGGACGACGGGGACGATGCCACCGATGATCGCGGCGGTCAACAGCGGGACGCCGTTCTGGCGCAGGATGTAGTAGACGGCGAGGGGGACGATCAGGTCGAATGCGGCGGAAGCGAACAGCGCCAGCCGCGGGTTCCGGGGTTCCGCGTGGGACTGCGTGCCCGCTTGGGTGCGCTGGATGCCGGCTTCGTTCATTGCTGCTCCTGGGTCATCGCGAGTTCGGTCGCGTTTCCGGTGCCATTCGCTTGCGTCGTGGCGCCGCTTGCGTTGACAACGGTAGTGTCGCGGTGCTGGTCGGCGTGAGCCTGTTAGACCGAACATAGGGGTATGGCTGGCTATACCCCTATGTGTGGCCTAAGCCGATTGTCTCCCCCCTCGGGGCGCCGCAGACTGGGACAACCTCGAGTGCGAGCGGACCCGATCGGGCCGCCCGGAGGGGATGGGGGACGCGATGAGCCGACCAGGAACACTCTCCCGTGGAGAGTATGATCTGCCGATGTCGTCGATTCCCCAGCGGAGCGCATCGGCCGTCCGGCGCGGCTTCGCCGGAATGGCACGACTGGTCGTTCTCGTGCTGTTCGCGGCCGCGCAGGTGTGCGTTCTCACGCTGCCCGCGGCGATCTGGCTGCCGGAATACGTCGCGGCCGCGGGGCTGACCGTGCTGGTCGCCATTCCCGCGTGCCGGGTGCTGCCCGTCCTTTCCCGGAAAAGCGCGCCGTCGCTCTACGGCCGCGCGATCGAATCGCCTTACCTCCCGTTGCCGGTGCTGGAACGCACCGAAAACGGGTGGTACTGGAACGGCTACGACTTCCACCGGTTCCGCTGGGTCTCCCTGGCCCAGCGCCGCGGCCGCTGGTTCTTCACCGACCCGGCGACCTGGCGCGACCTGTGCTGGCTGGTGGTCAACCCGCTGACCGGCGGCGTGGTGGCGGCCCTGCCGGTCGCGCTCGCCGCGTTCGGGGCGTTCCTGCTGGTCTCGCCGCTGACCGCGCCGCACCTGGCGACCGGCGAGTGGTACTTCCCGCTGCCCATGGACACGCCGGCCGGGGTCGCCGGGACCGCCGTCGCGGGGCTCGCGCTGCTGGTGCTGGGCCTGGTGGCCGCGCCCGGCGCGGTCAGCCTGCACGAGGCCTGGACGCGGTGGCTGCTGGCGCCCGACGAGCGCACGCTGCTGACGCGGCGGGTGGAGCGGCTCTTCGCGACGCGGGCCGCGGCCATCGACGCGCAGGCCGCGGAGCTGCGGCGGATCGAGCGCGACCTGCACGACGGCGCCCAGGCGCGGCTGATCGCGATCGGCATGTCGCTCAGCACCGCCGAGATGCTGCTCGACACCGACCTCGACGAGGTCCGGCGGCAGCTGGCGGGCGCGCGTGACCTGTCCGCGGCCGCGCTGCGGGAGCTGCGGGGGCTGGTGCACGGCATCCAGCCGCCGATGCTCGCCGACCGCGGCCTCGGCGCCGCTCTCGAGGACCTCACGATGGACGCGCCGGTGCCCACCGACGTCGAGGTCGGCCTGATCGGCAGGCCGGACGCGGCACTGGAGTCGGCGGTCTACTTCTCCGTGGCCGAACTGCTGGCCAACGCGGCCAAGCACGCGGCCGCGAAGCGGGTGCGGGTCAGCGTCACCCACCGGCCGGGCGTCCTGCGGGTCGTCGTCGCCGACGACGGCAAGGGTGGCGCCGACTTCAGCCGCGGCAGCGGGCTCGTCGGGGTCCAGCGGCGGGTCGCGGCGTTCGACGGCGTCGTGGAAATCGACAGCCCGGCGGGCGGCCCGACCGAAATTACCATCCTCATTCCGTGCGTCCTGCCATCAGCCGAACAGTAAACTGATATCGGGGGATCGAAATGCGTCGTGGGATCGTGGTGTGCCTGTTCGCTCTCGTCACTTCTTTTTCGGTGGCCGGGTGCGACCATTTGATCGATCTGGGCTGTGCGGATCGGTCGTGCCATTTCAACCTCGTCAGCGGTGGCAAGGTCGACCTCGGCGGGCAGGAACTGGAAGTGCAGAAGGTCGACAACAATTCCGTGACCTTCCTGTCGAACGGGATCAGCGTCTCGCTGTTCCAGGGGGTCGACATCAATTTCCTCGGGTACCACCTGCACCTCGGGGAGATCCGCGGCGGCGAAGCCAGCTTGGACGTCACCCGGAATTAGCCGGGAGTTCGTCTCGCGGCCGCTCTGAACCGGTGAAGGCCCTGGTCAAGACAGGGGTTACGGTCCGTGCTGTAGTCACCTAGGTTGGTCGTCAATTGGACCAACATGCGGTGGGGGCGACCCTTTCGCGGGTTTCTGGGGTGACTATGCGTAATGATCTTCTTCGTGCGCGGCCACGGTTGCGCACGGCGGCGGTCGTCCTGGCCGGCGTACTCCTGACGTCCGGTCTGGCGGCGGCCGGCGCCGCGGCCGATCCGGCCGCGAAGTTCTCGCCGAGGGTGCGGAGCCTCGTCGGCGAGCTGACCCTCGACGAGAAGCTTTCCCTGGTGCACGGCGGCACGGACCCGAACAGCGTCGGCGAAGCGGGGTACGTGCCCGGTGTGCCGCGCCTCGGCATCCCGTCGCTGCGGCTGGCGGACGGCTCCGCCGGGGTGCGCGTCGACAAGCCGTCGGTCGTCATGCCGGCGCCGGTTTCGCTCGCGTCCAGCTTCGACGAGTCGCTCGCCACCCGCTACGGCGCCGGCGTCGGCCGCGAAGCCCGGGCGCTGGGCACCGACGTGCTGCTGTCGCCGATGGTGAACACCATCCGGATCCCGTACGGCGGGCGCAACTTCGAGACCTTCAGCGAGGACCCGCTGCTGACGTCGCGGATCGCCGCGGCGGAGGTCAAGGGCATCGCGGGCCAGGGCACCATCCCGGTGGTCAAGCACCTCGCCGGCAACAACCAGGAGAACGACCGGCAGACGATCAACGTCCAGATGGACGACCAGACGCTGCACGAGGTCGAGCTGCCCGGGTTCGAGGCGGCGGTGAAGGCCGGCGCCGGCGCGGTGATGTGCTCGTACAACAACCTCAACGGGCCGTCCGCGTGCGCGAACGGCGACCTGCTGACCGGGATCCTGCGGGAGCAGCTGGCGTTCAAGGGCTGGGTGATGTCGGACTGGCGGATGTCGCTGACGCCCGAGTCCCTGCCCAAGGGCCTCGACCAGGAGATGCCGGACGGCACGTACTTCGGCGACCAGCTCAAGACCGCGATCAGCGAAGGCAAGATCCCGCAGTCCGCTTTGGACACCGCGGTCGCGCGCATCCTCGGCCAGCTGGACCGGTTCCACCTGCTCGACAACCCGGCGCGCCCGGCGCGCGACCTGTCCGGCCTGACGGCGACCGCGCAGGACGTCGCCCAGGCCGGCGCGGTCCTGCTGCGCAACGAGAAGGCGGCGCTGCCGCTGAGCACCGCGAAGTCGGGCAAGGTCGCGGTGATCGGCTACAACGCGAAGACGCCGAAGCTCAACGGCGGCGGCAGCTCCCACGTGCTCCCGTCGGCCACGCCGGCCACCCCGCTGGACGTCATCAAGAAGCGCGCGGGCAGCACCACGACCTACACCACGGGCTACGACCCGGCGGGCGAGGTCGTCCCGGCGAACGCGCTGTCCCCGGCCTACACCCAGGGCGGCGGGCTGCCCGCCGGCGCGGAAGGCGTGTTCTACAACGGCACGATCACCGCGCCGGTCGAGGGCGACTACAGCATCCAGCTGCAGGCCACCGGCGGTGGCGGCTTCCTCCAGGTGGACGGCGCCGCGAGCGGCCTGTTCGGCGACTCCATCGCGACCGGCTACACCGGCATCACCGTGCACCTGACCGCGGGCCAGCACTCGCTGCTGCTCTACGGCTTCGCGGACTTCGTCAAGCCGCTGCAGGTGAACCTGCACTGGCTCACCCCGGTCGCGGCCACGGCCAAGATCGCCGAGGCGGTGGCGGCGGCCAAGCTGGCCACGACGCCGATCGTGTTCGCCTACGACGACAGTTCCGAGGGCCTCGACCGCCCGGACCTGTCGCTGCCGGGCTACCAGGACGAGCTGATCGACGCGGTCGCCACGGCCAACCCGCGCACGGTGGTCGTCCTCAACACGGCGTCCGCGGTGAAGATGCCGTGGCTGGCGAAGACGGCCGCGGTGCTGGAGATGTGGTACCCGGGCCAGAAGGGCGCGGAAGCGACGACGGCGCTGCTGTACGGCGACGCCAACCCGCAGGGCAAGCTGACCCAGACGTTCCCGGTGGACGAGGCCCACACGCTCGTCAGCGGCGAAGCCGGCCTGTACCCGGGCCAGGACGGCCAGGTGAAGTACACGGAGGGCGTCGACGTCGGCTACCGCTGGTACGCGGACAAGAAGGTGACCCCGCTCTTCCCGTTCGGCTACGGCCTTTCGTACACGTCGTTCGCCTACAGCGGCCTGACGGCCACGAACGCGTCGGACGGTGGTCTGGACGTGAAGGTGACGGTGCGGAACACGGGGACCCGGACGGGAACCGAGGTGGCCCAGGTGTTCCTCGGCCCGAGCCCGCAGGTGACGGCCCCGCAGGCCCCGACGGCGCTGGGCGGCTACGCGAAGGTGACGTTGACGGCGGGCGCGTACCGGACGTTGACGATCCACGTGGACCCGCGCCAGCTGAGCTACTGGGACTCGGCGGCGAAGGCGTGGAAGCGGGGAGGCGGGACGCGGTCGGTGAAGGCGGGTTCGTCTTCGGCGTCGCTGCCGCTGGGCACGCAGGTCGCGGTGAACTGACGCTGATCGGACGGCCGGTGCTCCTTCGCGGGGCACCGGCCGGCTTCAAAGATGCGGCTTCGCCGGGGCGTGGGAAATCGGCGCTCCGGTGGTTGGCTTTTTGTGGTGATCGGCAGCGCCGATTCCCCACGCAACGATCATCGTCACCTTATCTAGTGATGAACATCTGGTCGATGGTCGGTAATCTTGTTGTGTGGAAAGAGAAGCGGTGTGGCAAGCGGACGCGGAGGCCTTGGCCGACCGCATCGTTTCGCTGCTCACCGTCGTGCGGTCTGCCGAGGCGGAAATTGGTGCGCTGCTGGTGGAAATCGAATCCCGTGGTGTCATGGAGTTGTTCGGGTACCGTTCTACTGCGCGGTTGTACGAGCACCTTGCCGATGTTCCCAAGTCTGCTGCCGAGCGTACCTTCGCCCGAGCCCAGGCTCTCCACCCCAGCCACAGTCTCGATGGCGCCGCCGCTCTGGCTCCCGCCACCGGTGTCGCCGCCTGTGACGGTTTGCTGAGCGCGCCGATGATCGACACCATCGTCGAGGCCGTGGCCCGGATTCCCGCCGAGCACCGCGATGCCGCCGAACGTGATCTGCTGGCCTTCGCCGCCGACGCCGGGCACAAGCAGGTCGCTGCCCTGGGCGCGCGGATCCTGGCCCACCTCGATCCCGATGGTGCCGAGCCCGAGGACACCGAGCCTGCCACCCCTGCCCGGGAACTCTCGTTGCGCCGTAAACGAACTGGTTTCTGGGAACTGTCCGGTCGGTTCGACGACGAGACCGGTACCCGCGCCAGTGCCCTGCTCGATGCGTTGGCCGAACGCCGGCACGCTGACGACGGCCCGGACTGGCGGTCCCCGCAGGAACGCTACGGCGACGCCTTTTCCGACGCGGTGGATCTGGCTCTCGATTCCCGGGATCTGCCGATGCAGGCGGGGGAACGTGCCCATGTCCTGGTCGCGGTGTCCCTGGCGGACCTGAAATCCGGTCTCGGGCAGGCGACCCTGGGCGACACCGGTTCGATGTCGGCGGCCGAGGCGCGGATTCATGCCTGCGACTGCAAGCTGATCCCCGCCGTGCTCGGCGCCCACAATGAACCCCTGGATCTGGGCCGGGCCCGTCGCCTGATCTCCCCGGGCCTGCGCCGGGCCCTGTTCCTGCGCGACCGTGGCTGCGCCTTCCCCGGGTGTCACCGCCCGCCCCGGCACTGCCAGGGCCACCATGTCCGTCATTGGGCCGAGGGTGGCCTGACCGACTTGGCCAACCTGGTGTTGTTGTGTGCTCACCACCATAGGTTGTTGCATCGGTCCGGTTGGCAGGTCCGCATCGCCACAGACGGGCTGCCGGAGTTCCTGCCGCCGGGGTTCCTGGACAAACGCCGAAAACCCAGGCGCAACAACCTGCATCAGCCCTTACCGTTCGCAGCCTGAACGAACTGAACACGGGAAAGGCCCGCAGCCAACCGGCTACGGGCCTACACCCACGCCCCCGCACGGCCTACTCTGGTCTGGCTCGTCACCGGTGTCCTGCGTGCGTTGACCCCTACTGGCAAGTGGTCCGCCCGAGCCTCGGACCTGCACCACGTCCTCGCCGACGGCAGGCCACGGGGACACCCACGTCATCCTGGACGGCAGCCTGCTCGCCTGTGACCGGGTCGCGGCGACCGCGGCGCCACAGTGCATCTGTGGTACTCGGGCAACACCGCACATTCGGCGCGAACTCCTGGCCACCCCGGACGGCCTCCCCATGTGGGCCTCGGCGGTGCTGCCCCGCTCCCGCAACGACCTTTCCGCCGCCCGCGACCTCGACATCGCCGGCGCGCTCACCGCCGCCGACGAGGCCTATCACCCAGCCGGCCACATCCTTACCCCGATCAAGACTCACGACCCAGCCGCGGACCGAGCACGCACGGACGGCCGGCACCCTGGTTCGGGTGTCGGCCGTCCGGAAAAGGATCGTCAGCCGTTCGTCACCGGTAGGTGGCGGAGGCCTCGGATGATCGCCGAGCGCCGGCGGTCGGCCGGGCCCGTCTGACGCAGGTTCGGCAAGCGCGTTGCCAGGACCCGGAACGCCACGTCCGCCTCCAGCCGCGCCAGCGGCGCGCCCAGGCAGTAGTGGGAGCCGCCCGAGAAGGACAGGTTGTCCGGGGTGGTCGGGCGGGTGATGTCGAAAACGTCGGGACGGGCCCACACGGCGGGGTCGCGGTTGCAGCCCGCCGTCAGGATCACCACCGCCGTGTCGGCCGGGATCACCGTGTCCCCGACCTCGACGTCCACTGTGGACACGCGGCTGGACTGCTGGACCGGGGCCTCGAACCGCAGGGACTCCTGCGCCGCCTGCGGGGCCAGGTCGGGGTCGGCCACCAGCTTGTCCCACTGGTCCCGCTGTTCCAGCATCGTCTTGACGCCGATGCCGATCAGGTTGACCGTCGACTCCGCGCCCGCCAGCGTCAGCAGCTGGCACATCGACACCAGCTCGTGCGTCGTGAGCCGGTCCTCGGCGCGGGCCGTGAGGAGCTTGCTGACCGCGTCGTCGCCCGGGTGGGCCAGGCGCATCTCCATCAGCTCGGTGAACAGCGCGTCCAGCTCGTCCAGCGACCGCTGCACGCCCGCGATGTGCTCCGCCGACGTGATCTCGTCGAAGATCGTGCCGAACTTCGGGCCGTGCTCCAGGTACCTGCTCAGGAACGGCTCGGGGATGTCGAAGATGGTCGCCACGACCGTGACCGGGATGAGGTCGGCGAACGTCGCCATCAGGTCGAACTCCCGGCTCGTGTCGACCCGGTCGAGCAGCTCGTGGCAGATCGCCGTCAGCTTGTCGCGGAACCCGAGGATCGCCTTGGGGCTCAGGAACGGCGTGGCCAGCTTGCGCAGCCGCGCGTGGTCGGCGCCGTCGGCCCCGAGCATCGAGTTGTCGAACGACGTGATGACCGGGCTGATCGGCTTGCCGTCGGACTTGAGCACGCCGAACCGCCGGTCGCGCAGCACCTTCGTGGCCGTCGCGTGGTCGACCGTCGTCCACGCGCCGAGCTCGCTGCGGTGCAGCGGACCCTTCGCGCGGATCTTTTCGTAGAGCGGGTAGGGATCCTCCGGGCCGCGCAGCAGCAGCGCCAGGGGATCGCCGAGTTCGCCGAGGGTCCACAGCACCCGCATCTGGGTGGTCATGTCCTCGGCCGTCTGGACCGGCATCGCTTTCCTCCTACGCCTTTCCGGCGGTGATCAGCCCGGCGACACCGCGCACGGTCGGGGCTTCGAACACCTGGGAGATCCGCAGCTTGACGCCGAGGTCCCGGCTGATCCGGGAGCACAGCTGGGCGGCGGACAGCGAGTTGCCGCCCTGCCGGAAGAACGAGACGTCGCTGGCGATCGAGGGCACGCCGATGATCTCGCGCAGGAAGCCCGCCACCGCGGCTTCGGTGTCCGAAAGGGACTCGGCCACCGGGGCGACCGAGGCGATCCGGCGGCTCGCCGCCAGCTCGGCCAGCGCCCGCCGGTCCAGCTTCCGGTCCTCCAGCACGGGCAGCCGCTCCAGGCGCTGCACCAGAGCCGGCACCAGGTAGCCGGGCAGCCGCTCGGCCAGCCGGGTGCGCAGTTCTTCCTCACCCGGGGCTTCGCCGGAACCGGCGTAGAACAGGCACAGGTCCTCGTACGCGCCGTCGGCCCCGGTCACCGGCACGACCGCGCACGCGCCGACACCCGGTACGCGCCCGGCGTTGTGCTCGACGTCGTCGAGTTCGATGCGGTGGCCGCGGATCTTGACCTGGCGGTCCGCGCGGCCTTCGAAGTGCAGCAGCCCGCCGGCGGTCCAGCGCCCGAGGTCACCGGTGCGGTAGACGCGTTCCGGGCCGGACGGCAGGGCGAGCTCGACGAACTTGCGCGCGGTCAGCGAAGGGTCCTCGAAGTACCCGAGCGCCAGCCCCTTGCCACCCAGGCAGATCTCGCCGCTCTCGCCGACGTCGCACAACCGGTCGCCGTCGAGGATGTACGCCTGGGTGTTGGGGAACGGCAGGCCGAGCGGGACCGAATCCGGCGAGGTGCAGTCCTCGGGCCGGACGCGGTGGCAGGTGGCCGCCACGCTCGACTCGACCGGGCCGTACATGTTGTACAGCGGGATGTCCGGGTACGCCTCGAGGAACCGGGCCGCGTGCCGGGCCGAGAGCTTCTCGCCGCCGGTGCCGACGGCCCGCAGGCCGGCGAACGCGTCGAGGTCGTTGTCGACCATGCTGTGGAACACCGCGGTGGGCGGGAAGATCGTGGTGACGCCGTGGATCGCGACCAGGTCACGCAGTTTCGTCGCCAGCTCGAGGGTGTCCTCCAGCAGTACCAGGGTGCCGCCGTTGAACAGCACGCCCCACGAGTCGAGGCCGAAGGCGTCCCACGTCGCCGCGAGCGCCTGCGGCATCACCGCGCCGGAGTCCAGCGGCGTGAACAGCCAGTCGTCGAAGAGGCGCACGTTGCCCCGGTGCGCGGTCACCACGCCCTTCGGCGTCCCGGTGGTCCCGGAGGTGAAGAACACGGCGCACGCGTCGTCCGCGCCGACGTCGACCGCGGCCGGGCGGGCGCCGAGGATCGGCTGGGCCGGCGGTGACCAGGCCGACGGCCAGTCGGCCCCGCGCTCGGCGGCCACCACCGGGCCGCCGAGGTGCTCGATCAGCTCCGCGAGCCGGGTCCGCGGCCAGCGCAGGTCCAGGGCCGCGTAGGCGGCACCGCACTTGAGCACGGCCAGCAGCGTCGCGAACAGCTCGGGGGAGCGGGGCAGCAGCACCGGCACGATCGAGCCGCGCCCGACCCCGCGCGCCTGCAGCTCGGCCGCGTACGCGTCGGCGGTCTCCGCCAGCTCCCGGTAGGTGATGTCGCGGCCCCGGTGGTGCAGCGCGGTGCGGGCCGGCCAGCGGTCCGCGCACCACTCGAACAGGCCGTGCATGGTCTCGGCCCGCTCGAACGGGCGGGGCGCCGGGTTGAAGGACGTCGTCATCGGGTGCTCCCGCGTTCGGTGATCAGCTCCGCCAGCGCGGCCGGCGTCGGGTGGGAGAAGGCGGCGGACAGCTTCAGCCGGACCCCGGTCTTCTTCTGGATCGACTGGACGAGCTGGGCGGCCAGCAGCGAATGCCCGCCACTGGCGAAGAAGTTCGTGTCCTCGGTGACGTCGTTGCGCTTGAGCAGGGTCGCGAACATCGCCATGACGGCGGCCGTCGTGGCGTCCGGGACGACCTCGGCGGGCACTTCGGCCGGCGGCCCGGCGGTGGCGGCCAGTTCGGCGACCGCCGCCCGGTCCACCTCGTGCCCGGCGGTCTCGGGCAGCGCGTCGACCCGCAGGTACCAGGCCGGGCGTGCCCGCGGCGGCAGCGCCGTCTCGGCGTGCCGCGCCAGGTCGGCGGCCAGCTGCGGCTTGTCCGGCGCGTGCACCACGGCGACCAGCTCGGTCCCCTCGTCGGTGACCCGGGCGGTGACGGCCGCCGCGACGACGTCGGTGTACGCGGTCAGCGCGTCCTCCACCGTCGCCAGGTCGACGCGGGTGCCGCCGAGGAACAGCTGGCGTTCGCGCGGGCCGTGGACGTGCAGGGACCCGTCGGTGCGCCAGTGCGCGAGCACGCCGGTGGCGGTCCCGGCCAGCCGGAGCTCTCCGCGCACGCCCAGCGGCAGCCGCCGCCCGTCCGGGGCGACGACGTCGGCTTCGAGGCCCGCGACCGGCATGCCGTCGCCGAGCACCCAGCGTCCGGCGCCGGAGAACACGGTGTGGACGTCGGCTTCCAGCGCGCGCAGCGTGCGGACGAGCGGGGCGGGCGCGGGTTCGGCGCCGATCAGCGCGGTCCGGCCGCCGGCGGCTTCGCCGAGGTGCTCGACCACGCGGGACCAGACGGCGGGGGTGGCGTGCACGACGCCGGCGTCGTGGCGGGTGAGGAGGCCGGCGAGCAGCCGGCCGTCGGTGCGGGCGGCGTCGGGCGCCACGACCAGCGGGGCGCCGGTGGTCAGGGCCAGCAGCAGTTCGGCGACGGCGGCGCCGGTGGCCGGGGAGGTCAGCCACAGCACCGGGCGCCCCGGCGGCACGAGCGCGGCGCTGTGCCGGGCGGCCGCGGCGAGTTCGCGGTGGGTCACGCCGATCAGTGCCGCGCTGTCCGGGGAAACGGCCCCGGCGTCCGGCTCGACGGCGACGGTGACCGCGTACGAGATCGGCCGCCACGGGATCGAGGCGTGCGGCGCGGTTTCCGCCGCGCCCAGCACCAGCTTCGCGCCCGACACGACCTCGAGGACGTCGGCCTGGCCCGGGTCGGCCGTGGTCACGGTGGCGCCGGCCAGCCAGCCGCCGAGCACCGCGGCCGCGAGTTCGCGCCCGCGCGGGGCGACCACGGCGACCAGGTCGCCCGGCGCTGTCCCGGCGTCGGCCAGCAGGGTCGTGACGGCCGAAGCGGCCCGCCAGAGTTCGCGGTAGGACGTGGTGCCGTCGTCGGTGACGAGGGCGGGCGCGCCGGGGTTTTCCCCGGCGGTGCGGGCGATCGCGGTGAGCACGGTGTCCGGCGACGCCGGTTTCGCGGGCGCGTCCAGCACCCGGCGGTCGGTGGCGCCCCACGAGTCCAGCTCGCCCAGCGGCCGGTCCGGCGCACCCGCGGCCGCGACGAGCAGGGCGTCGTAGCGCTCCAGCAGCAGGCCGACGTCGTCGCCACCGAGCACTTCGGCGCCGTACACCGCCTTGACGCGGCTCTCGCCGGCCGAGGGCAGGATGACGAACTCGAGGTCGAACTTGCTGTGCCCCGGGTCGATTTCGGCGACTTCGGCGGGCGCGCCGCCGATGCTCGTGGCCGCCCGCCCGCCGAAGGGCAGGTAGTTGAACACGTGCCGGAACATCGTGGTGCGCCAGGAGGAATCGGCGCGCTCGACCTCGGGCAGCAGGACGTCCATCGGCACGTCCGCGTGCGCGATCGCCTCGAAGAACAGGTCGCGCACGCGGCGGCTGAACGTCCGGAACGTCTCGGCCGGGTCGATGCGCACGCGCAGCGGGACGATGTTGACGTGGTAGCCGATCGCGCGCTGGGCCTGCTGGCTGCGCACGTTCACCGGGAAGCCGACGGCGAGGTCGGGGCCGGCACCGTGGGCGTGCAGCAGCAGGTAGTAGGCGGCCAGCAGCAGGACGACGTCGGGGGCCTTGAGGTCCTTCTGCAGCGCGGTGACGACGTCCTTCGCTTCGGGCGAGAACGCGCGGACCAGCTGCTCGCCGCGCAGGGTCGGCTGGGCGCTTTCCTGGCCGCCGCACCACAGTTCGAGGCCGCTCGCGTCGAAGTCGCGCAGGTGCTCGCGCCAGAAGGCGAGACTCGCCGGCTTCGGCTCGGACTCCGGCCACAGCGGGACGGGCTCGCTCGCGTCGGGGAGGTCTCCGGCGAGCACGGCGTCGTACGCGGCCGCCAGCTCCTCCAGGAAGATCGACATCGAGGTGCCGTCGAAGATCAGGTGGTGCACGGCCACGCCGACGGAGTCGTGCTCCGGGCCGTGGTAGAGGCCGACGCGCAGCAGCGGCGTGCCGTCGAGCGTGAACGGCCGCGTGATCAGCTCGCGCAGCCCGGCGTCGACGTCGGTGCTGTCCTCGCCCTCCAGGCGGAGCGGGAAGGACGGCAGCACCTCCTTCGTCAGCCGGGTGTCGTCGGCGTGGAAGACGGTCCGCAGCGCGTCGTACCGGCGCACCAGCCGCGTGACGGCTTCCTGCAGCACGGCCCGGTCGAGCCGGCCCGCCACCCGCAGCGCGACGCCCGGGACGTTGTTCACGCCTTCGCCGGGGACCAGCCGCTCCAGCAGCCAGAGGCCTTCTTCCTTGCGGGTCGCGGGGATCCGCGCGCCCTCAGTGGTCGGCATGTCCGGTCCCTTCGGGGAGGTCTTCGACGGTGGTGAAGGCGTGCGGGATCGCTTCGGCGGGCAGCCGCGCGGCGAGGTACGCGCGCAGCTCGGCGACGAACGTGCTCGTCTTGGCGGCCCGCGAAGGCGCGTTCGCGTAGGCGGTGAAGGGCAGCCCGGGCGTGGCGGCCGAGCCGGGCACGAGCACCGGCTCGCCGGCCCGGACGTAGACGACGTCGACCAGGCCCGGGCCCTCGGCGGACCAGGTCACCGCGGCCTGGTAGCCGCGGCGCTTGCCGATCTCGTGGAGGTCTTCGGGGTCCGGCGCGGTGACCGCGGCGGGGGTGCGGCCGGTGTCGAGCTTCGCCAGCTCGGCCAGCTCGCGCGCGACCCGGCCGTTCGGCACGCCGGTGATCCGCGCGGACGGCGGCCGGACGTCGCTGAGCAGCGTCTCCAGCGCGCCCGGGTCCCAGGCCGCGGTCAGCGCCGGCTCGACGGTCTCGGCGGGGTCCTTGCGCAGCACGGCGTCGTAGCGGTGCCGGCTGAGCTCGTTGTGGTGGTGGGCCCGCTTGAGCCGGACGTCCGCCGCCGCGATCCCGGGCAGCGTGGCGGCCAGCGCCGGGAAGAAGTCCGGGTCGACGAGCAGTTCCTTCTCCTCCAGCACGCTGTTCTCGACGATCTGCCGGGCCGACTCGGGCGCGGCGGCGAGCTCGTCGGCCAGCACCGCGGTCCGGAACGCCCGCAGCAGCCGCAGGTTCCGCACGTCGCCGACGAACACCGCGCCGCCGGGCGCGAGCAGCGCGGCCGCCTGCCGCAGCACGTCCGCGAGGTAGCCGATGTCCGGGAAGTACTGGATGACCGAGTTGATCACCACGGTGTCGAAGTGCTGGTCCGGCAGGCCGGAGAAGTCGTTGGCCTCGCGGTTGTGCAGCGTCACGTGGGCCAGTGCGGGGTCTTGGGCGACCTGGCCGGTGAGCGTCTCGACCACGGTGGCGGAGAAGTCCGTCGCCACGTACTCCTCGCACGACGGCGCGAGCTTGGCCATCAGCAGGCCGGTGCCGACGCCGATCTCCAGCACCCGGCGGGGCCGCAGCGACGTGATCCGCTCGACGGTCGCGTCCCGCCACTCCCGCATCTGCGCGAGCTCGATCGGCAGCCCGGTGTAGGTGCTGTGCCAGCCCACGAAGTTCTCCCCGAGCCCCCCGGACTCGGGGAGTTCGCCGTAGACCCATTCGTAGATCAGCTGCCACTCGTCGACGCGCTTGCGGTCGTCGCCGTCCTCGGCGACCGGGTCCCGCGGCACGACGTGGGCGACGAGCCGCCCGGTGCCGGGTTCGCGGGTCACGCGGGCGCGCGCGATCCCGGGGTGCCCGGCGAGCGCGGCTTCGGCTTGGCTTTCCGTGCCGGTGCCCAGACCGGTCGGTGACGTCGGCATCAGCTCTCCTGCTGGATTTCCGGAAGAAGGGGGGCGATCAGACGAGCAGGCCGCGGACGGCCTGCGCGACCTCCGGCTGGCTGAGCAGGCCGGAGTGGTCGATGTCGAAGCGGACTTCGCGCGCGCCGATCTCCAGCGCGCCGGGCAGTTCGGCCGAGCGGATCACGTCGACGCCGGCCAGGTCGGCGGGGACGGTCAGCTGCGAGGCCGCCACGAGGTAGGTCATGTAGCTGCTGAACCACGAGACCAGCTCCTCGGCGCGGTCGGCTTCCAGGCCGACGCGCTCGAAGGCGGTGCCGCCGACCTCGCGGTAGATGCGCACGAACTCCTTCGTGAGCGTCTCGAGGTCGTCGTGGGTCTGCTGCGCGGTCTCGCCGGCGGCGTGCGCGTCGCGGACCTCGTCGTCGGTGAGCACGGCCGCGAGGGCGTCCACCACGCGGAAGAAGCCGTAGTGGAGCACGGTGAACCCGGTCGCGGCGGTCGGGTCGAACAGCACGACCCGCGGCTTGTCCTGCCAGGTCGCGATCCGGTCGGCGATGGCCAGCGCGAACACGCTGGACGCGCAGTAGCCGAACACCGCCTTGACCTCGACGCCGCTGGCCCGCAGCTCGGTGGTCCACCGGTCGAGGTAGTCGTCGCCGTTCATGCCGGTTTCGTCGCCGACGGCGGGCGGCAGGCTCTCCCACACGCCGTAGGGCGTCTCGAGGTGGGTCGCGAGCTCGGCGAACCCCGCCTCCGGTCGCCCGGTGACCGTGAAATCAACCGTGATGATTACTTCCTTGTCGTCCGACTGCTCGTCGATCGGGTGCCATGAATGGAGTTCGGCCACGATTTCCCGCCCTGTCTTTAACTAGCGCAGTCCGGCAGAATAAAGATTTCCGCACGTTGAAGTTAGCAGCGGCCGATCGGGCCGGTAACCCCTAGCGCGCCCCTAAGCAAGAGGCTGGTGAGCAGCGGTTTCGGGGGGTTAGGGGTTGGAGCGGTCAGCGGCGTCGCCGTAGTGTTCGGCGAGGTTGGATAAACTCGGGAATGAGGGCGATCGATGGGTGCGGTAACGGTTCTGCCGGACGACGCCCGGTATGCCGATCTCGTGCGCGGGGTGAACCAGCGCTGGGTCGGCAAACCCGATTACGTCTGCGTGGCGACCTCCACCGAAGAGGTCGTGGCCGCGGTCGGCACCGCCGTCCGCGAGGGCAGGCGGATCGCGGTCCGCAGCGGCGGCCACTGCGTCGAGGCGATGGTCGGCGCCGCGGACGTCCAGGTGGTCATCGACCTTTCCGAGCTCAACCGCATCGACTTCGACCCCGGGCGCGACGCCTTCGCCGTCGAGCCGGGCGCGACCGTGGGCCAGGCCTACCGGACGCTGTACAAGCGCTGGGGTGTCACCATCCCGGCCGGCTCCTGCCCGAGCGTCGGCCTCGGCGGGCACATCGCGGGCGGCGGGTACGGCCCGCTGTCGCGGAAGTTCGGCTACGTCTCCGACCACCTGTACGCGGTCGAGGTCGTCGTGGTGGACGCCGACGGCACCGCCCGCGCGGTGGTCGCGACCCGCGACCCCGACGACGAGAACCACGACCTCTGGTGGGCCCACACCGGCGGCGGTGGCGGCAACTTCGGCGTGGTCACGCGCTACTGGCTGCGGATCCCCGGCGTGACCGGCGCCCCGAGCGCACTGCTCCCCACCCCGCCCGCGCGGCTGCTGGTGCAGCAGGACGTCTGGGTCTGGGACATGCTCGACGAAGCCGCGTTCACCCGCCTGCTGCGCAACCACGGCGACTGGTACGAGCGCAACAGCGCGCCCGGTTCGCCCTACGACGACCTCTACAGCGGCCTCTGGTGCGGCACGCGCGCTTCGCAGTTCGTCGCCATGTCGACCCAGATCGACAGCTCCCTCCCGAACGCGGCCGGCCTGCTCGACGACTACGTGGCCGCGATCCGCCGCGACCTCGGCGTCGCCCCGGCGCTGAGCGGCCGCCAGGAGCTGCCGTGGCTGCACTCGACGTCGTGGGGCGGCATCGCCGACAGCGGCGACCACACGCTGAGCTTCAAGATCAAGGCGGCCGACCTGCGCAAGCGCTGCACCGACGAGCAGGCCGGCAAGATCTACCGGCACCTGCTGCGCGAGGACTACGGCAACCACCGCGCCGGTGTGATGTTCGTCGGCTGCGGCGGGCAGATGAACGCCCTTTCGCCGGCCGACACCGCGATCGCGCAGCGCGACTCGATCCTCAAGCTCGTCTACTCGACGCACTGGGACGCCTCCGAACAGCCCGAGGCGCACCTGGCGTGGCTGCGCGAGTTCTACGCGGACGTCTACGCGGGGACCGGCGGGGTGCCGGTGCCGGACGAGCGCACCAACGGCTCCTACGTGAACAACCCGGACTTCGACGTCCAGGACGAGCGGTGGAACCGCTCCGGGCTGGCCTGGCACGAGCTCTACCACCAGCACAACTACCCGCGGCTGCAGCGGGTCAAGGCGCGCTGGGACCCGGGCGACGTGTTCCGGAACCCGTTTTCCGTGCGTCTTCCTTGAGAGCCGGACGCCCGACCCCGGAGGTACACCAGTGGCCACCCCGACCCTGACGACCGAGCACGAGCACACCGGCAGCGGTCACGACGTCGTGCCCCTGATCGTCTCCGCCGACAGCAAGGCGGGCCTGCGGTCGAAGGCCCACCGCCTCGCGCGCTACCTCGCCGAGCACCCCGACACGCCGTTCGAGTCGTTCGCGCGCTCGGTCGCCGCCGAGGACACCGGCCGCGCGCACCGCGCCGTGCTGCTCTCCGGCGGGCGCGACGGCGGCCTGCGCGGGCTGGAGGCGCTGGCGGCCGGGCAGAACCCGCCCGACGTCGTGCGCGGCAGTGCCCGGCGCGCCGAGCGGGTCGTGTTCGTCTTCCCCGGCCAGGGTTCGCAGTGGCCGGGCATGGCGCTGGACCTGCTGGAGTGGTCGCCGGTGTTCGCCGGGGAGATCGCGCGCTGCGACGCCGCGCTCGCGGCGTTCGCCGATTGGTCCATTGTGGACGTCCTGCACGGCCGCCCCGGCGCGCCCACGCTGGACGACGGCGCCGACGTCGTGCAGCCGGTGCTGTTCGCGGTGATGGTGGCGCTGGCCGCCCTCTGGCGTTCGCACGGCGTGGAACCCGCCGCCGTCGTCGGGCACAGCCTCGGCGAGGTCGCCGCGGCCTGCGCGACCGGCGCGCTGTCCCACCAGGACGGCATGCGGGTGGCCGCGCGGTGGAGCCAGGCGCAGGCCACGCTGTCCGGCCGCGGCGACATGATCTCCGTCCCCCTGCCGGTCGCCGACGTCCGGTCGCGGCTGGCGGGCCGGGACGGGCTCGACATCGGTGCCGTGAACGCGCCGTCGTGGGTGGTCGTCTCCGGTGATTCCGGTGCGGTGGAGGAGCTCCTGGCCGACCTGACCGCCGAGGGCGTGCGGGCCCGGCGCATCCCGGTCGGGCTGGCCGCGCACTCGCGGCACATCGACGGCATCCGCGACCGGCTGCTGGCCGACCTCGCCCCGCTCGCGCCGTCGTCGACCGCCGTCCCGTTCCACTCGACGGTGACCGAAGGCCCGCTCGACACCGCCGTCCTCGACGCCCGCTACTGGTTCCGGAACCTGCGCAACCCGGTCCGCTTCGACGAGGCCACCCGCGGGCTCGTCGCGCAGGGCCTCGGCGTCTTCGCCGAGATCAGCCCGCACCCGGTGCTCACGGTCGCGGTGCAGGACACGATCGACACGCTGGACGGCCGCGCGGTGGTGTTCGGCTCGATCCGCCGTCGTGAAGACGGCCCGCGCTCGTTCCTCGGCTCGCTCGCCGCGGCCTACGTGTCCGGCGTCGGCGTCGACTGGACGGCGGCCTTCCCCGGCGGCGCGGAGCCGGTGACGCTGCCGGAGTCCGGTTCGGACGCCACGGTCGCCGCCGCCGGCCTGCTGGCCGCCGGGCACCCGCTGCTCGGCGCGGCCGTCGAACTCGCCGAGGACGGCGGCTGGCTGTTCACCGGACGGCTGTCGGCCGCGCAGCAGCCGTGGCTGGCCGGGCACACGGTGTTCGGCCGGACCGTGCTGCCCTCGGCCGTGCTCGTCGAGCTGACCCTGCACGCCGCGTCCGAGCTGGGCTGCGCCCGGATCGAAGAGCTCACCCAGCACCTGCCGGTCGTCTTCGCCGAAGAGGCGCTGTGCCTGCAGGTGCGGATCGGCCCGGTCGACGACGCCGGGGCGCGCCGGATCGGCGTGTTCGCCCGGCCCGACTCGGTCGGCGCCGCCCAGGGCGGGCCGTGGACGCGGCACGCGACCGGGATCATGGCCGAGACCGCGGGCGCGGCGGGCGCGGCCGCGCCGCCGGTCGAATGGCCGCCGCCGGGCGCGGTCGCCGAAGACGCTTCGATCGCGCGGGATCGCTTGCGGGCGCACGGGATCGAGCTCGGCCCCGAGTTCGGCGGGCTCACCGGCGCCTGGTCGCTCGACGGCGAGCTGTTCGCCGAAGTGGCGTTGCCGGTGCAGGCCGGGAGCGGTGCCGGGTACGGCATCCACCCCGCACTGCTGGACTCCGCGCTGCAGTCGGTCGCGTTGTTCCCCGCCGCGGCGGAGTCCGAGGGCTGGCTCGCGTCGTCGTGGAGCGGGCTGGCCCTGCACACGGCCGGCGCGCCGGCGCTGCGGGTCCGGCTGCGGGCCACCGGCCCGGACTCGGTGTCGGTGGCGGCCACCGACAGCGTGGGGCGCCCGGTCTTCTCCGCCGAAAACGTCGTGCTCGGGGCGCTGCCGGGGGAGTACGTCCGGGCTCCGCACGCCGAGCCGGTCACCCGCACCGCGCCCGAGGGCGGGTTCGCCGCGCGGCTGGCCGCGCTGCCGGAGCCCGCGCGGGCCGAACTGGTGCTGGACCTGGTCCGCGAGCACACCGCGGAGGTCCTCGGCCGGGACACCGCGGCCGGGATCGACGGCGACAGCGCGTTCAGCGAGCTCGGGTTCGAGTCGCTGACGGCGGTGGCGCTGCGCAACCGGCTCGCCGAGGCGACCGGGCTGAAGCTTCGCACCACCCTGGTCTTCGACTACCCGACCCCGGACGCGCTGGCGGGGCACCTGCTCGGCGCGCTCCAGCCGTCCACCGAGGACTCCGACGTGCTCGCCGGGCTCGACCGGCTGGAGCGGGCGCTGTTCGCGGACGCGGGCGGGCCGCCGCTGCACGGCCGGGTCAAGGTCCGGTTGCGCGACCTGCTGTTCCGGCTGGACGGCACGGACGAGGCGGGCGGCCCCGAAGCCGGGGACGCCCCGCTCGACGCCGCGTCGGACGACGAGATCTTCGCACTGCTCGACCGAGAGCTCGACCTGTCCTGAGACGGGGTCGGGCCACCGCCGCCACCAAGGCGCGTACAAGGCACGGAGTTGACGGCACATGTCGAACGAGGACAAGCTTCGCGACTACCTGAAGCTGGCCACCGCGGACCTGCGCCAGGCCAAGCAGCGGTTGCGGGACTTCGAGGCGCGGGAAACCGAGCCGATCGCGATCGTCGGCATGGGCTGCCGCTTCCCGGGCGGGATCGAGACGCCGGAAGCGTTGTGGCGGCTGGTGACCGACGGCGAGGACGTCATCGGCGAGCTGCCCGACGGCCGGGACTGGGACCTCGCGTCGCTGTACGACCCGGACCCCTCGCGGCCGGGCACGTTCTCCATGCGCGGCGGCGCTTTCCTGCACGACGCCGACCGGTTCGACGCGGGCTTCTTCGGCATCTCCCCGCGTGAGGCCCTCGCGATGGACCCGCAGCAGCGGCTGCTGCTGGAGACGTCGTGGGAAGCCCTCGAGCGCGGCGGCATCGACCCGCGGACGCTGAAGTCGAGCCGCACCGGCGTGTTCGTCGGGGCCATGCAGCAGAACTACGTGCCGAGCTCGCACAAGGTGCCCGAATCGGTCGAGGGGCACCTGCTGACCGGCACGATCACCAGTGTCGCGTCCGGCCGGATCGCCTACGTCCTCGGCCTGGAGGGCCCCGCGGTCACCGTCGACACCGCGTGCTCGTCCTCGCTCGTGGCCCTGCACTGGGCGGTGCAGGCGCTGCGCCGCGACGAGTGTTCGCTGGCGCTGGCCGGCGGCGTGACCGTGATGGCGACCCCGGGCATCCTCATCGAGCTCAGCCGGCAGCGGGCGCTCTCCCCGGACGGCCGGTGCAAGCCCTTCTCCGCCGACGCCGACGGGTTCGGCGCCGCCGAGGGCGCCGGCATGCTGGTCCTGGAACGGCTTTCCGACGCCCAGCGCAACGGGCACCCGGTGCTCGCGGTCGTGCGCGGCTCGGCGGTCAACTCCGACGGCGCGTCGAACGGGCTCAGCGCGCCGAACGGGCCGTCGCAGGAACGCGTCATCCTCGACGCGCTCGCCAACGCCCGGGTGGCGGCGAGCCAGGTCGACCTGATGGAGGCGCACGGCACCGGCACGCCGCTGGGCGACCCGATCGAAGCGCAGGCGCTGCTGGAGACCTACGGCCGCGGCCGGTCGCCGGAACAGCCGCTGTGGCTGGGTTCGGTGAAGTCGAACATCGGGCACACCCAGGCCGCGGCGGGCGTCGCCGGGGTCATGAAGGCCGTCTTGGCGTTGCAGCACTCGACGTTGCCGAAGTCGCGGCACGCCGGGCGGCCGACGTCCGAAGTGGACTGGTCCGGCGGCACGCTGCGGCTGCTCGCCGACGACGTCGAGTGGCCCGAGCGCGACCACCCGCGCCGGGCGGCGGTGTCGTCGTTCGGCATCAGCGGGACGAACGCGCACGCGATCCTCGAAGCCGCGCCGCCCGCCGAAGTCCCCGGACCGGCTCCGGTGCCGGCGGTCGTCCCGTGGGTCCTTTCGGGACGCACCGCGGAAGCCTTGCGCGCGCAGGCGGCTCGCCTGTCCGATGTGGACGGTTTGGGGCTGCCCGAGGTCGGCCGCTCCTTGGCGGTGACGCGGGCGCGGTTCGAGCACCGGGCCGTCGTCGTCGGGCACGACCGGGACGAACTCCTCCGCGGGCTCGCCGCGGTCGCCGCCGGTGCGCCGGACGACGCCGTGGTCTCCGGAGTGGCCGGGAAGCCGGGCAAGGTCGCGCTGGTCTTCCCCGGCCAGGGTTCCCAGTGGGCCGGGATGGCGCTGGAGCTGGCTTCTTCGGCGCCGGTGTTCGCGGCCCGGCTCGACGAATGCGCGGTGGCGCTGGCGTCCTTTGTGGACTGGTCGTTGCGGGACGTCCTGGCGGACGCGGACGCGCTCGCGCGGGTCGACGTCGTGCAGCCCGCGTTGTGGGCCGTCATGGTTTCGCTGGCGGAGCTGTGGCGGTCGTACGGCGTCGTGCCGGACGCGGTCGTGGGGCACTCGCAGGGTGAGATCGCGGCCGCCGTGGTGTCGGGTGCGCTGTCCCTCGAGGACGGTGCCCGCGTGGTCGCGTTGCGCAGCAAGGCGATCCTGGCGCTGGCCGGGCGCGGTGGCATGGTTTCGGTGGCCGCCCCGCGGGAGACCGTCGAGGCACTGCTGACCGACGGGCTGTCGATCGCGGCGGTGAACGGCCCGGCCGCGGTGGTGGTCTCGGGCGAACCCCGGGCCCTGGACGCGCTGATCGCGGCGTGCGAGGCCGATGGCGTCCGCGCCAAGCGGATCCCGGTGGACTACGCGTCGCACTCCGCGCAGGTGGAAGAGATCCGCGACGAACTCCTGAGCGTGCTCGCCCCGATCACGCCGCGGACCGCCGGGACCGGCTTCTTCTCCACCGTGACCGGCGACTGGGCCGACGGCGCCGAGCTGGACGCCGGGTACTGGTACACCAACCTCCGCGGCACCGTGCTGCTCGACGACGCCGTCCGTGCGCTGACCGAGCGCGGGTTCGGGACGTTCGTCGAGGCGTCGCCGCACCCGGTGCTGACGATGGCCATCGGCGAGACCGCGACCGCGCTGGGCACCTTGCGCCGCGGTGACGGCGGGCTCGCCCGGTTCCAGCTCGCGCTCGGCGAAGCGCACTGCGCCGGCGTCGAGGTCGACTGGACCCCGGCGTTCCCCGGCGCGGGCCGCGTCGACCTGCCCACCTACCCGTTCCAGCGCGAGAGCTTCTGGCTGCACACCGAAGACGGCCACGGCGGCCGGGTCGCCCCGGCCGACGCGCGGTTCTGGGACGTCGTCGACCGCGCCGACCCGGCGGACCTCGCGGGCACCCTCGGCGTCTCCGTCGACACCCCGCTGGACGAGGTCCTCCCCGCGCTGGCCCAGTGGCGGCGGCGCCGGACCATCGAGTCCACTGTGGACGCCTGGCGGTACGGGATCACGTGGAAGCCCGCCGACCTGCCCGCCGCCACGCCGTCCGGGCGCTGGCTCGTCGTGCGCGGCGAAGACGGCTCCGGTCAGGACGTCGTCGACGCGCTCGCGCGCACCGCCGACGTCGAGACCCTCGTGCTCACCGACACCGGCCGGGCCGCGCTGGCCGAGCGCTTCGCCGGGCCGTACGACGGCGTCGTCTCGCTGCTCGCGAGTGACGAACGGCCGCACCCGGAGTTCCCGGCGAGCCCGGCGGGGCTGATCCTGACGCTCGTTCTCGCCCAGGCACTGGGTGACGCCGGGATCGGCGCGCCGCTGTGGGTGCTGACCCGCGGCGCGGTCCGCACCGGTCCCGCCGATGAGCTGCCGGGCATCGAGCAGTCGCCGCTCTGGGGTCTCGGCCGCGTCCTCGCGCTGGAGCACGCCGACCGCTGGGGCGGTCTCGTGGACCTGACCGCGGAGCCGACCGCCGCCGAGCTGGACCAGCTCGGCCGGATCCTCGCCGCGCCCGGCGACGAAGACCAGCTCGCCGTACGGCCCGGCGGCGTCCGGGTCCGGCGGCTGCACACCGCGGGCAAGGGCGAGCAGGCCCGGCCGGCCCGGTGGCGGCCCGAAGGCACGATCCTCGTGACCGGCGGCACGGGCGCGCTCGGCACGCACGTCGCGCGCTGGCTCGCCGGGGAAGGCGCGTCGCACCTGGTGCTGACCGGCCGCCGCGGCCCGGACGCGCCCGGCGCCACCGCGCTGGCCGCCGAGCTGGAAGCCCTCGGCGCCCGCGTCACGCTCGCCCGCTGCGACGTCGCCGACCGCGACGCCCTCGCCGGCCTGCTGGCGGACCTCGACGAGCCGGTCCGCGCGGTTTTCCACGCCGCGGGCACGGTCGAGCTGCTGCCGGTGACCGAGACGACCCTGCCCGGGTTCGCCGAGGTCGTCCGCGCCAAGGTGGCCGGCGCCCGGCACCTCGACGAGCTGCTCGGCGACGACCTCGACGCGTTCGTCCTGTTCTCCTCGATCGCCGGCGTCTGGGGCAGCGGCGACCACGCCGGCTACTCGGCCGCCAACAACTTCCTCGACACCCTCGCCGAGCGGCGCCGGGCCCGGGGCGCGACCGCGACGTCGATCGCCTGGGGCGTCTGGGCCCCGACGGAGATCGAAGGCCAGGGCGGGATGTCCGAAGGCGTCGACACCGGCCAGCTCGCCCGGCGCGGCCTGCCGCTGATGGACCCGGCCACCGCGATCGCGGCCCTGCACGAAACCCTCGGCCACGACGAGACCTTCGCCGTGCTCGCCGACGTCGACTGGGCCCGGTTCCTGCCGGTGTTCACCGCCGGCCGCGCCCGGCCGCTCTTCGACGACCTGCCGCAGGTCAAGCGGCTGAAGGAAACCGCGAAGGCGCCCGCGGCGGAAGCACCGGCGCTGGCCGGGCAGCTCGCCGGGCTCTCCGGCGACGAGGCCGACCGGCTGCTGCTCGAGCTGGTCCGCGCCCAGGCCGCCGCGGTGCTCGGACACGCGAACGGTGCCGCCGTCGAGCCGGACCGGCCGTTCACCGACCTCGGCTTCGACTCGCTGACCGCGCTGGACGTCCGCAACCGGATCGCCGCCGCGACCGGGCTGCGGCTGCCCGCGACGCTCGTCTTCGACCACCCGACGCCGCGGCGGCTCGCCGCGCACCTGCGGGACCAGGTGCTCGGCACGCGCACCGAGGCCGTCACCGCGACCCGGGTCGCGAACGCCGACGACCCGATCGCGATCATCGGCATGGGCTGCCGGTACCCCGGCGGCGTGCAGTCCGCCGACGACCTGTGGACCCTCGTCGCCGAAGGCCGCGACGCCATCTCCGGCTTCCCGACCGACCGCGGCTGGGACCTGGCGAAGCTGTTCGGCGGCGACGCCGACGAGCAGGGCACGTCGAGCGTCCGCCACGGCGGCTTCCTGCACGACGTCGCCGACTTCGACGCCGGCTTCTTCGGCATCTCGCCGCGCGAAGCGCTGGCCATGGACCCGCAGCAGCGGCTGCTGCTGGAGATCTCGTGGGAGGCGATCGAGCACGCCGGGATCGACCCGGCCACGCTGCGCGGCGAGCCCGCAGGCGTCTTCGTCGGCGCCAACTACCAGGACTACCACGCGCGGATGCGCGACATCCCGGACGGCCTCGAAGGGCACCTGCTCACCGGCAGCGTGTCGAGCGTGCTGTCCGGCCGGGTCGCCTACACCCTCGGCCTGGAAGGGCCCGCGCTCACCATCGACGCGGCTTGCTCGTCGTCGCTGGTGGCCTTGCACCTGGCCGCGCAGGCCCTGCGTCGCGGTGAGTGCTCGCTCGCCCTCGCCGGCGGGGTCGCGGTGATGGTGACGCCGGCGTCGCTGACCGCGTTCAGCCGCCAGCGCGGCCTGGCCGCGGACGGGCGCTGCAAGGCGTTCGGCGCCTCCGCCGACGGCATGGGCATGGCCGAGGGCGCGGGCATCCTGCTGGTCGAACGGCTGTCCGACGCGCGGCGCCTCGGCCACCCGGTGCTCGCCGTGCTGAAGGGCAGCGCGCTGAACCAGGACGGCGCGTCGAACGGGCTCAGCGCCCCGAGCGGACCGGCGCAGCAGCGCGTGATCCGCGCGGCGCTGGCCGACGCCGGTCTGTCCACTTCGGACGTCGACCTCGTCGAGGCGCACGGCACCGGAACGGCACTGGGCGACCCGATCGAGGCGCAGGCACTGCTGGCCACCTACGGTCAGGACCGCGAAGAGCCGCTGTGGCTGGGCTCGCTCAAGTCGAACATCGGGCACGCCCAGGCCGCCGCCGGTGTCGCCGGGGTGATCAAGACCGTGCAGGCGCTGCGGCACGGCCTGATGCCGCGGACGCTGCACGCGGAAACGCCGTCGTCCCACGTGGACTGGGAGAGCGGCGCGGTGCGCCTGCTCGACGAGCCGCGGCACTGGGACCCGGCCCGGCCGCGCCGGGCCGCGATCTCGTCGTTCGGCATCTCCGGCACCAACGCCCACGTGATCCTGGAGCAGGGCGACACCGTCGACGTCGAGCTGACGCCCGAGCCGGCGGTCGTGCCGTGGGTGCTGTCCGCGAAGACGCCGGAGGCGCTGCAGGCGCAAGCGATTGCGCTGCAGGGGTGTGCGGCCGAGCACAACCTGGCCGACCTCGCGTTCTCGCTGGCCACCTCCCGGACCGCCTTCCCACACCGCGCGGTCGTCACCGGCGACCGGGACGCGCTGCTGGCCGGGCTTTCCGCGCTGGCGGAGGGGGTTCCGGCGCCGAACGTGGCCACCGGGGCCGCCGGCACCGGCCGGACCGCGCTCGTCTTCCCCGGCCAGGGCTCGCAGTGGGCGGGCATGGCCCTCGAACTGGCCTCGTCGTCGCCGGTGTTCTCGGCCCGGCTCGACGAGTGCGCGGCCGCTCTTTCGTCCTTTGTGGACTGGTCACTGCGGGAGGTCCTGGCCGACGCGGACGCCCTGTCGCGGGTCGACGTCGTCCAGCCCGCGTTGTGGGCCGTGATGGTCTCGCTGGCCGAGCTGTGGCGCTCGTTCGGCGTGGTGCCGGACGCGGTCGTCGGGCACTCGCAGGGCGAGATCGCCGCCGCGGTCGTCTCGGGCGCGCTGTCCCTCGAGGACGGTGCTCGCGTGGTCGCGTTGCGCAGCAGGGCGATCCTGGCGCTGGCCGGGGGCGGCGGCATGGTTTCCGTCGCGGCGCCACTGGCCGCGGTCGAAGCGCGGCTGACCGACGGGGTGTCGATCGCCGCGGTCAACGGCCCGGCCGCCGTCGTCGTCTCCGGTGAGCCCGCCGCCTTGGACGCGCTGATCGCCGCGTGCGAGGCGGACGGCGTGCGTGCCAAGCGGATCCCCGTCGACTACGCGTCCCACTCGGCGCAGGTCGAGCAGCTGCGGGGCGAACTCCTCGACGTGCTGGCCCCGATCCGGCCGCGCACCGGCGACATCGCGTTCTTCTCGACCGTCACCGGCGCCTGGATCGACGGCGCCGAGCTGAACGCCGAGTACTGGTACACGAACCTCCGCGAGACCGTGCGGCTCGACGTCGCCGTCAGCACGCTCGCCGCGGAAGGGTTCGGCACGTTCGTCGAATCCTCGCCGCACCCGGTGCTGACGATGGCGATCGGCGAGGCCGACGGCGTCGAGGCGCTCGGTTCGCTGCGCCGCGACGACGGCGGGTACGAGCGGTTCCTGCGGTCGCTCGGCGAGGCCCACGTGCGCGGGCTCGTCGTGGACTGGACGCCCGCGTTCCCCGGCGCCCACCGCGTCGACCTGCCCACCTACGCCTTCCAGCGCCGCCGCTACTGGCTCGACGCGGGTGTCGCCCCGCAGCCGGCCGCCGACCCGGTGGACGCCGCGTTCTGGGCCGCCGTCGACGGCCTCGACCTCGACGCGGTCGCCGGCACGCTCGACGTGGGCCCGGCCAGCACCCTGGCCGAAGTCCTGCCCGCCCTGACCCGCTGGCGTGAGCGCGCCCGCGCCGCGTCCGAAGTGGACTCGTGGCGCTACCGCGTCGAGTGGAAGCCCGTCGCCACGCCGTCCGCGCCGGAACTGTCCGGACGCTGGCTGGTCGTCGTCCCGGAGGGCCACGACGACGCCGGTGTCCCGGCCGCCCTCGCCGCGCACGGTGCCGAGCCCGTCGTGGTCTCGGAGTTCACCGGCGCGGAGGGCTGCGCCGGGGTCGTGTCGCTGCTCGCGCTCGACGAAACCCCGTCGCCGGAGGCGGACTTCCTGCCCGCCGGCGCCACCGCGAACCTCGCGCTGGCCCAGGCCATGGCCGACGGCGAGACGCCGTTGTGGCTGCTGACCCGCGGTGGGCTCGACCGCCGTCCGGCGCAGGCCATGACGTGGGGCCTGGGCCGCGTGATCGGCCTGGAACTGCCCGCGATCTGGGGCGGCCTGCTCGACCTGCCCGCCGAACCGGACGCCGCGACCGCGGGCCTGCTCGCTGCCGCACTGTCCGGTGTGGACGATGAGGACCAGGTCGCGGTCCGCGAGTCCGGGCTGCTGGCCCGGCGCCTGGTCCGCGCTCCCTTCACCCCGCCGGCCGAGCGCTGGAAGCCGCGCGGCACGGTCCTGATCACCGGCGGCACCGGCGCGCTGGGCGCGCAAGTGGCCCGCCGCCTCGCCACCGACGGTGCCGAGCACCTGGTGCTCACGAGCCGCCGCGGTCCGGCCGCGCCGGGTGCGGCCGACCTCGAAGCCGAACTGACCGCGCTCGGGACGCGGGTGACGATCGCCGCGTGCGACGTCGCCGACCGCGAGTCGCTCGCCGCGTTGCTGGCGGACCTCGGCGAGCCGGTGCGCGCGGTCGTGCACGCCGCCGGGCTGCCGCAGGCCACGCCGGTGCGCGAGACCACCGCGGCCGAGTTCGCCGACGTCGTCGGCGGCAAGGTCGCGGGCGCCCGGAACCTGGACGAGCTGCTCGGCGACGACGTCGACGCCTTCGTGCTTTTCTCCTCGAACGCCGGTGTCTGGGGCTCCGGCGGCCAGGGAGCGTACGGCGCGGGCAACGCCTACCTCGACGCCCTCGCCGAGCAGCGCCGCGCCCGCGGGGCCGCCGCGACCTCGGTGGCCTGGGGTTTCTGGGGCGGCGGGGGCATGGCGGGCGACGTCGAGCTGGAAGAGCAGCTGCGCCGCCGCGGGCTCCGCGAGATGGCACCGGAAGCCGCGGTGGAGGCGCTCTGCCAGGCCCTCGACGCGCGGGAGGTCTTCCTCGCCGTGGCCGACGTCGACTGGGCGCGGTTCGCGCCCGGCTTCACGCTTTCGCGGCGGCGCCCGCTGATCGAAGACATCCCCGAGGTCCGGGCGCTGCTCGAGGCGTCCGACGAGCCGGAGACCGAGCGTCCGGCGCTGGCCCGCCGGGTCGCCGAACTCGGCGAAGCCGAAGCCCGCCGGCTGCTGCTGGACCTCGTCCGCGCCCAGGCCGCGTCGGTCCTCGGACACGACTCGGCAACAGCGGTTCCGGCCGGGCGCGCGTTCCGCGAGCTGGGCTTCGACTCGCTGACCGCGGTCGAGGTCCGCAACCGGATCAACGCGGCGACCGGGCTGACGTTGCCGGCGACGCTGGTGTTCGACCACCCCACGCCGGCCGCGCTAGCCGACGAGCTGCGGCGGTTGTTGCTGGGCCGCAACGAGACCGCGGTGGTCACGTCGGCCGCCGCGACCGACGAGCCGATCGCGATCGTCGCGATGGGCTGCCGCTTCCCCGGCGGCGTCCGCTCGCCGGAAGACCTCTGGCGCCTGGTCACCAACGGCGTCGACGCGCTGACGGCGTTCCCGGCCGACCGCGGCTGGGACCTCACTTCCTTCGGTGACGCGGACTTCGCCGAAGTCGGCGGGTTCGTGGCCGGCGCGGCGGAGTTCGACGCGGGCTTCTTCGGCATCTCGCCGCGTGAGGCGCTGGCGATGGACCCGCAGCAGCGCGTGCTGCTGGAAACGGCGTGGGAGGTGTTCGAGCGCGCGGGCGTCGACCCGGCTTCGCTGCGCGGCAGCGCGACCGGCGTGTTCGTCGGCGCCAGCAGCTCGGGCTACGGCTCGAACCTCGAACAGGGACCGTCCGGTTCGGAGGGTTACCTGCTCACCGGCGAGGCCCCCAGCGTGATGTCCGGGCGGCTGTCGTACACGTTCGGGCTGGAGGGCCCGGCCGTCACGGTGGACACCGCGTGCTCGTCGGCGCTGGTCGCGATGCACCTGGCGAGCCAGGCGCTGCGGCAAGGTGAGTGCTCGCTGGCACTGGCCGGCGGCGTGGCGATCATGGCCAAGCCGATGGCGTTCCTGGAGTTCGCCCGCCAGCGCGGCCTCGCCGCGGACGGCCGCTGCAAGCCCTTCGCCGACGCGGCCGACGGTACCGGCTGGGGCGAAGGCGTCGGCCTGATCCTGCTGGAGCGCCTTTCGGACGCCGAGCGCAACGGCCACCAGGTCCTCGCGGTGGTCCGCGGTTCGGCGGTCAACCAGGACGGCGCGTCCAACGGCCTGAGCGCCCCGAACGGCCCGTCACAGCAGCGGGTCATCCGCGCCGCACTCGCCAACGCTGGTCTGTCCACTTCGGACGTCGACGCGGTCGAAGCCCACGGCACGGGCACCCGCCTCGGCGACCCGATCGAGGCCCAGGCCCTCCTGGCCACGTACGGCCAGAACCGCGAAGAGCCCCTGTGGCTCGGCTCGGTCAAGTCCAACCTCGGGCACACGCAGGCGGCGGCCGGCATGGCGGGCGTCATCAAGACGGTCGAGGCCCTGCGCCACGGCGTCCTGCCGCGAACCCTGCACGTGGACACCCCCTCGTCCCAGGTGGACTGGACGACCGGGTCCGTCGAGCTCCTCACCGAACCCCGCGAGTGGCCGGAGCGAGATCGTCCCCGCCGGGCGGCGGTCTCGGCGTTCGGCGTGAGCGGCACGAACGTCCACACCATCCTCGAACAGGCCCCCGCCGGTCAGCCGCACCCCGAGCCGGAACCCACGGACGCGTTGCTGCCCCAGGTGTTCTCCGCCCACGAAGCGGCCGCCCTGGACACCCTCATCAGCCACCTCCCGGACGCGAACCCGGTCGACCTGGGCTTCTCCCTGGCCACCACCCGAGCCCGCCTCGAGCACCGCGCCGTGCGCCTGGGCGAGGACATCATCACCGGCACGTCCGACCCGGACGCCCTGCTGGCGGTGCTGTTCACCGGCCAGGGCGCCCAGCGAGCCGGCATGGGCCAGGGCCTCTACGCCCGCTTCCCGGCCTACGCCGCCGCCTTCGACGCCGTGCTCGCCCACTTCGACCCCCCACTCCGCGAGGCCTTCGACGACGCTGAGCTGCTCAACCGCACGGAGTTCACCCAGCCGGCGTTGTTCGCCGTCGAGGTCGCCCTCTACCGCCTGGTCGAGTCCCTCGGCATCCGCCCGGACTTCGTGGCGGGTCACTCGATCGGCGAAATCTCGGCCGCCCACGTGGCCGGTGTCCTGTCCCTCGAGGACGCCTGCCGCCTGGTCTCGGCGCGCGCCTCGCTGATGCAGGCTCTCCCGCCGGGCGGCGCGATGGTCTCGATCGCGGCCCCCGAGTCCGAGATCGCGCTGACCGGCGGCGTCTCCATCGCCGCGGTCAACACCCCCGAGTCGGTGGTCATCTCCGGCGAGGAAGCCGCGGTCCTGGACATCGCCGCGGAATTCGCCGCGCGGGGCGTCAAGACTAAGCGCCTCACGGTGAGTCACGCGTTCCACTCACCGCTCATGGACCCGATGCTGGAGGAGTTCCGCGCGGTCGCCGAGTCCCTCACGTACCACCCCGCGGCGATACCGGTGATCTCGAATGTGAGCGGTGCTCTCGCTGAGCCGTTCACCGCGGACTACTGGGTTCGCCACGTCCGGGAGGCGGTCCGCTTCGCCGACGGCGTCGCCACCCTCAAGTCCGAGGGCGCCCGAATCTTCCTGGAGCTGGGCCCGGACGGGGTGCTCAGCGCGATGGTCGAGGGAACCGCGATCAGTGCTCTGCGACGAGAGCGGGATGACGAGAGAGCACTGCTCACAGCGTTGAGCACTGTTCACGTCCACGGCGTGGACGTCGACTGGGCCGCGTTCTTCCCCGGCGGCCGCCGCATCGACCTCCCGACCTACCCGTTCCAGCGCGAGCGCTACTGGCCGCGCGCCGGAGCGGCCCGGGGCGACCTCGGCGCCGTCGGCGTGGGCGCGCTCGAACACCCGCTGCTCGGCGCCGCCGTCGACCTCGCCGGCGACGAAGGCACCGTCCTCAGTGGACGCCTCTCGCTGGAAACCCACCCGTGGCTGGCCGGGCACGCGCTGTCCGGGACCGTCCTGGTTCCCGGCACCGCCCTGCTCGAACTCGTGGTCCAGGCCGGCGACCAGGTCGGCTGCGACGTCGTCGACGAGCTGACCTTCGCCGCGCCCCTGGTGCTGCCCGCCCGCGGCGCGGTCACCGTCCAGGTCTCGGCCGGTCCAGCGGACTCCGCCGGCCGCCGCCCGATCGCCGTCCACTCCCGGCACGCCGACGCCGACTGGACCCAGCACGCCACCGGCAGCGTCAGCCAAGCTGCACTTTCACGTGAAAGTGCCGTTGAATGGCCGCCCGCGGGGGCCGAGCCGGTCGACACCACCGGGCTCTACGCGCGGCTCGCCGCGATGGGCTTCGTCTACGGCGAGGCCTTCGGCGGCCTCACCCGCGTCTGGCGCGACGGCACCGACGTGTACGCCGAAGTCGCACTGCCGGAACCGTTCGACGCCACCGGGTTCGCGATCCACCCGGCCCTCCTCGACGCCGCCCTGCACCCGCTCGGCCTCGGCATCGTCACCCCCGACGACGGCGCGGCCCGGATCCCGTTCTCCTTCACCCGCGTCGCGGTGCACGCCACCGGCGCCACCGAGCTGCGGGTCCGGCTGAGCCCGGCGGGGGAGAACGCCGTCGCGCTCACCGCGTGGGACACCACCGGCGCGCCCGTGGTGACCGTCGGATCGCTGCTGCTGCGCCCGGTCGCGCCCGCCGCGGCCGCCGTCCCCGACACGCTCTTCGAGCAGGCCTGGACCGAGGTCACCGCCGACCCCGGCGCCGCCCGCGAGGAACTCGTGTTCGCCCGGGTGACCGGCGACGACGTCCACGAAACCGCCGCCTGGGTCCTGGAGAAGCTGCAGACCTGGCTCGCCGAAGAGCAGGCCGGCAAACTCGTCGTCGTCACCCGCGGCGCGGCCGACGGCGCCCTCGCCGCGGCGGCCGCCGCCGGGCTGGTGCGGTCCGCGCAGTCGGAGCACCCCGGCCGGTTCCTCCTCGTCGACGTCGACGACGACCCGCGCTCCGAAGCACTCCTGTCCACTGTGGACGCGTTCGGCGAACCGCAGCTGACGCTCAGGGAAGGCATCGCGACCGCGCCGCGGCTGGTCCGCGCGACCGGGATGCCGCTGACACCGACCGGCGACTCCTGGCAGCTCGTCACCACCGGCGGCGGCACCACCGACAGCCTGATACTGGCCGAAGCGACCGAAGCGCCGCTCGACCCGCGAGACGTCCGGATCGAGGTCCGCGCGGGCGGCCTCAACTTCCGCGACGTGCTCATCTCCCTCGGCATGTACCCGGACCCCACGGCCCGCCTCGGCTCCGAAGCGGCGGGTGTGGTGGTCGAGATCGGCACCGACGTCCGTGACCTCGCCGTCGGCGACCGCGTCTTCGGCCTCGTCGATGACGCCTTCGCGCCGCGGGCCACGGCCGACGCGCGCCGCCTGGCCCCGATCCCGGCCGGGTGGACGTTCGCCGAGGCGGCCACCGTCCCGGTCGCGTTCGTCACCGCCTACTACGGCCTGTTCGACCTCGGTGGCCTCGAAGCGGGCCAGTCGGTGCTCGTGCACGCGGCCGCCGGCGGCGTCGGCATGGCCGCGGTGCAGCTCGCGCGCTGGAAGGGCGCCGAGGTGTTCGCGACGGCGAGCGAGGGCAAGCACGCCGCGCTGCGCGAACTCGGCCTCGACGACGCCCACCTGGCCAGCTCCCGCACCCTGGACTTCCGCGAGAAGTTCGGCCGTGTCGACGTCGTCCTGAACTCGCTGACCGGCGCGTTCACCGACGCCTCGCTGGAGCTGCTCAAGCCCGGCGGGCAGTTCGTCGAGCTGGGCAAGACCGACGTCCGCGAAGGCCCGGGTTACCACACCTTCGACCTCGGCGACCCCGGCGCGGACCGGATCGCCGCCATCTTCGCCGACCTGCTGGCCGCGTTCGGCCGCGGCGACTTGACGCCGTTGCCGGTGCGCGCCTGGGACCTCGGCCGCGCCGCCGACGCGTTCCGGTTCGTCAGCCAGGCCAAGCACATCGGCAAGAACGTCCTCACCCTGCCGCCTCGCGAACCCGCCGGCACCGTCCTCGTCACCGGCGGCACCGGCACGCTCGGCGCGGCGGTGGCCCGGCACCTCGCCCGCCGCCCCGGCGTGCGGCGGCTGGTGCTCGTCGGCAGGCGGGGCCTGGACGCACCCGGCGCCGCCGGGCTCGTCGACGAACTGACCGCGCTCGGCGTCGAGGTGGTCGTGGCCGCCGGCGACGTGGCCGAGCCCGGTTTCGTGGCGGACGTGCTGCGGGCGATCCCCGCCGGGCAGCCGCTGATCGGGGTGGTGCACGCGGCCGGCGTACTGGACGACGGCGTGCTCGAAGCGCAGACACCGGCACGGGTTTCCGCCGTGCTCCGCGCCAAAGTGGATGGTGCGGAGGCGCTCGACAGGCTTACCCGGGACCACGACCTGGCCTGGTTCGTCCTGTTCTCCTCGGTCGCCGGGATCGTCGGCGCGGCGGGGCAAAGCGGCTACGCGGCGGCGAACAGCGCCCTCGACGCGCTGGCCGCGCGACGGCGTTCCCGCGGCCTGCCCGCGGTTTCGCTCGCGTGGGGCCAGTGGGACCTGTCCAGCGCGATGACCGGCAAGCTGGGCGAGCGCGACCGCGGCCGCATCGAACGCGCCGGCATCCGGCCGCTGTCCACAGAGGACGCACTCGCCGCGATGGACGCCGCCATCGGGCTCGGCCGCCCGGTCGCCGTGCCGATGCGCGTCGACCTCGCCGCCCTGCGCGCCGCCGAAGACCTCGCCCCGCTGTGGCGCGGGCTCGTGCGCACGCCGGTCCGCCGCAGCGCGCGGACCGCCGTCACCGACGACGGCTGGGCCGCCCAGCTCGCCGGCCTCGGTGCCGGGGAGGCGCGCGAAAAACTGCTGGACCTCGTCCGCAAGCACGTCGCCGCGGTGCTGGGGCACGCGAGTCCCGACGCGATCGACGCCGCGAAAGCTTTCAAGGACAGCGGTTTCGACTCGCTGACCGCGGTCGAGCTGCGCAACCGGCTCGCCACCGCGACCGGCCGCACGCTGCCCGCGACGCTCGTCTTCGACTACCCGAACCCCGAGGTGCTGGCCGGCTTCCTGCACGGCGAACTGGCCGGCGCGGCCCCCGCGGCGGCCCCGGCCGTCCCGACCCGGAACCGCACGGACGACCCGATCGCCATCGTGGCGATGAGCTGCCGCTTCCCCGGCGACGTCGATTCGGCAGACGCCCTGTGGCGCCTGGTCGCCGAGGGCCGCGACGCGATCGGCGGCTTCCCGGCCGACCGCGGCTGGCCGGTCGACGAGCTGTACCACCCGGACCCGGCGCACCCGGGCACGTTCTACGCCTCCGGCGGCGGCTTCCTGCCCGGCGCCGCGCAATTCGACGCGGGCTTCTTCGGAATCTCGCCGCGTGAAGCCCTCGCCATGGACCCGCAGCAGCGGTTGCTCCTGGAAGTTTCGTGGGAGGCGTTCGAACGAGCGGGAATCGAGCCGGGCACGTTGCGCGGCAGCAACACCGGCGTGTTCGTCGGCGCGGCCCACTCGGGCTACGCCGCCGGTTCGACGTCCGCCGCGGAAGGCGTCGAAGGGCACCTGATGACCGGCAACGCGGGCAGCGTGCTGTCCGGCCGGGTCGCCTACCACCTGGGCCTGGAGGGCTCGGCGGTCACGGTGGACACCGCGTGCTCGTCGTCGCTGGTGGCGCTGCACCTGGCCGGCCAGGCCCTCCGCCAAGGTGAGTGCGACCTCGCACTGGCCGGCGGCGTCGCGATCCTCGGCACGCCGGACATCTTCGTGGAGTTCAGCCGCCAGCGCGGCCTCTCCCCGGACGGCCGCTGCAAGGCCTTCTCGGACGACGCCGACGGCACGGGCTGGAGCGAAGGCGCGGGCATGGTCGTGCTGGAGCGCCTGTCCGACGCCCGCCGCAACGGCCACGAGGTCCTCGCCATCCTGCGCGGTTCGGCGGTCAACTCCGACGGCGCTTCGAACGGCCTGACCGCACCGAACGGTCCCTCGCAGCAACGCGTGATCCGAGCCGCACTGGCGAGCGCAGGTCTGTCCACTTCGGACGTCGACGCGGTCGAAGCCCACGGCACCGGCACAACCCTCGGCGACCCGATCGAGGCCCAGGCGGTACTGGCGACCTACGGCCAGGACCGCGACGAACCGCTGTGGCTGGGCTCCTTGAAGTCCAACCTGGGCCACACCCAGTCGGCGGCGGGCGTGGCCGGCGTGATCAAGATGGTCATGGCCATGCGCCACGGCGTGCTCCCGAAGACGCTGCACGTGGCTGCGCCTTCGTCCCGGGTGGACTGGGAGGCCGGAGCGGTCGAGCTGCTCACGGAGCAGCGTGCATGGCCCGCGACCGGACGCCCGCGCCGGGCCGGGATCTCGGCGTTCGGCATCTCGGGCACCAACGCGCACGCGATCCTGGAACTGCCCGCCGAACCGGCTCCGCCGGCGGCCGCGGTGCCGGAGCCGCCGGTGGTGGCGTGGGCACTGTCGGCCAAGAGCGAACCGGCGTTGCGCGCCCAGGCCCGCAAGCTGGCGGCCGCCGTCGCGGATACTTCCCCGGTGGCGGGTGCGCTGCCCGGCCGCGAGCCGGCGGACCCTTCCCCCGCGGCGATCGCGGGCGCCCTGCTCGCCCGCACCCGCTTCGAGGACCGCGCGGTCGTGCTCGGCGGCAGCCGCGACGAACTGGTCTCCGGCCTGCACGCGCTGGCCGCCGGGGAACCCGCACCGGGGCTGGTCCGCGGCACGGCGTCGGCCGGCAAGCTCGCGGTGCTGTTCACCGGCCAGGGTGCGCAGCGAGCCGGCATGGGCCGCGAGCTGTACGACCGCTACCCGGTCTACGCGGCGGCGTTCGACACGATCTGCGCCGAGTTCACCGTGCCGGTCCGCGACGTCGTCTTCGGCGACGCCCCGGGCCTGGACGAGACCGGCTTCACCCAGCCCGCGCTGTTCGCCGTCGAGGTCGCGCTCTACCGGCTCTTCGAGTCGTGGGGCGTCCGGCCGGCGTTCGTCGCCGGGCACTCGATCGGCGAGCTGGCCGCGGCGCACGTCGCCGGCGTGTTCTCCCTCGAAGACGCGTGCTTGCTCGTCTCGGCGCGCGCCGCGCTGATGCAGGCCCTGCCGAAGGGCGGTGCGATGGTGTCGATCGCCGCACCGGAAGCCGACGTGCTGCCGCTGCTGAGCGACCGGGTTTCGATCGCGGCGATCAACGGCCCGGCGTCCGTCGTCATCTCCGGCGACGAGCCCGAAGTCCTCGCTGTGGCCGCGCAATTCGCGGACCGCGGCGTCCGGACCAAGCGCCTCAGCGTCAGCCACGCCTTCCACTCACCGCACCTCGACCCGATGCTCGACGAGTTCCGCGCGGCCGCCGACAAGGTCACCTACCACCCGGCGGAGATACCGGTGATCTCGAATGTGAGCGGTGCTCTCGCCGAGCCGTTCACCGCGGACTACTGGGTGGACCACGTGCGGCAGGCCGTCCGGTTCGCGGACGGCGTCGCGACGCTCGAAGCCCGGGGCGCCCGCTTCTTCCTGGAGCTGGGCCCGGACGGCGTGCTCAGCTCGATGGCCCGCGACAACGTGTCCGAGAACGTCGTGGTGGTCCCGTCGCTGCGGCGCGACCGCCCGGACGGAACGGCGGCGCTGACCGCGCTGTCGACGCTGTTCGCGAACGGCGCGCCCGCGGACCTCTCGGCGGTCTTCGGCCCCGCCGGGCGCGTGGCCTTGCCGACCTACGCCTTCCAGCACGAGCACTACTGGCTCGAGCCGGCCACCCCGGCCCCCGCGGCGGACACGGCGTTCTGGTCGGCGGTCGAACGCGAGGACGTCGGCGAACTGGCCGGCGCACTGGCGATCGACGAGGCCCAGCGCGCATCCCTGACCGCGCTGCTGCCGGCGTTGTCGACTTGGCGACGTCAGCGCGACGAAGAGTCCGTCGTGGACTCCTGGCGCTACCGGGTCACCTGGGAACCGGCCCGCGAGACCGGCGCGCGGCCGGCGGGCACCTGGCTGCTGGCCGTCCCGGCCACGGAAACCACGCTCGGCGACCGGATCGCGGCAGCACTCACCGCGAACGGCGTCGCGCTGACCCGGCTCGACGACCCGGCCCCCGAGGCCCTGGCGGAAGCCGCCGCGACGGCGGACGCCGTTCTGTCGCTGCTCGCGTTGACCCCGGGAGCCGGCACCGTCCCGGCCGGGGTGGCGGCAACACTCGCCCTCCTCCGCGCCGCCCCCGGCACTCCCGTGTGGACAGTCACCCGCGGTGCCGTCACGACCGGCGCCACCGACGACGCCCCCGACGCCGTCCAAGCCCAGGTCTGGGGCCTCGGCCGCACCGCCGCCCTCGACCGGCCAGCCGGCTGGGGCGGCCTCGTCGACCTGCCCGCGAACTTCACCCCCCGAACCGGAGAACTCCTCGCCCAAGCACTGGCCGACCCGGCCGAAGACCAGGTCGCCGTAAGGGAAACCGGCCGGCTCGCCCGGCGACTCACCCCGGTCACCGGCGCCGCCACCGCACGCCCGTGGCAGCCCCGCGGCACCGTGCTGGTCACCGGCGGCACCGGCGCGCTGGGCGCCCACGTCGCCCGCTGGCTGGCCACCGCCGGAGCAGAACGGATCGTCCTCACCAGCCGCCGCGGCCGCCAGGCGCCCGGCGCGGAAGACCTCCTGACCGAGCTGACCGCCCTGGGTGCCAAGGCCACGATCGCAGCCTGCGACGTAGCCGACCGAACCGCGCTGGCCGAGGTCCTCGACGACATCGGCGAAGACCTCACGGCAGTCGTCCACGCGGCCGGCACCGGGGGAGCGACCCCACTCGACGACGCCGACCTCGCGCCGTTCGCGGACATCCTGGCCGCGAAGGTGGCCGGCGCCGAAAACCTCGACGCCCTCCTCGGCGACACCGAGCTGGACGCCTTCGTCCTGTTCTCGTCGATCGCCGGGATCTGGGGCAGTGGCGGCCAGTCCGCCTACGCCGCCGCCAACGCCCACCTCGACGCCCTCGCGCGACGCCGCCGGGCCGGGGGCCGGACCGCGACCGCGCTCGCCTGGGGCCCGTGGGCCGACGGTGGCATGGCGGCCGACCACGACGCCGAGGACTACCTGCGCCGCCGCGGCCTGCGGACCCTGCGCCCCGCCCTCGCCGTCCGCGCGCTCGCCGGTGCGGTCGGGCGCGACGAAACGACGCTGACCCTGGCCGACGTCGACTGGGAGCGGTTCGTCCCCGCGTTCACCTCGGCGCGGCCGAGCGCGTTGCTGCTCGGCGTGCCGGAAGCGCGGCGCGCGGGGGAGACCGAGCCGGTGGCCGACAGCGACTTGCGAAACGAGCTGGCCGAGCTGGACCCGGCGGAGGCCGAGCGGACGCTGCTGGGCTTGGTCCGCACCGAGGCGGCGGTCGCGCTGGGGCACCGCGGTGCCGACGCCGTCCCCGCGGCCCGGCCGTTCACCGAGCTGGGCTTCGACTCCCTGACCTCGGTCGAGTTCCGCAACCGCCTGGCGGCCGCGGCCGGCGTGGCCCTGCCCGCGACGGTCGTCTTCGACCACCCGACCCCGGCGGCACTCGCCGCGCACCTCCTCGAGGTCCTGCGGCCCGGCGCCGCGGCCGACCCCGAGGAAGCCCGGATCCGGGCGGCGCTGGCCACCGTGCCGCTGGCGAAGTTCCGCGACGCCGGCCTGATGTCGGCGCTGCTGGAGCTGGCCGGCCTCGAAGACGCCACCGACGCCGGCGACGACCTGGACGAACTGGACGCCGAAGCGCTGGTGCGGCTGGCGCTCGACGGTACCGATTCCCGATGACCCACCCCTGGAGCTGAAACCATGGCCACGCCTGAGAAGGTGCTCGACGCGCTGCGCGCCTCCGTCAAGGAGGCCGAGCGGCTGCGGCGGCAGAACCGGCAGCTCGTCGAGGCCGCGACCGAGCCGGTCGCCATCGTCGCGATGGCCTGCCGGTTCCCCGGTGGCGTGCGCTCGCCCGAGGGGCTGTGGGACCTGGTGGCCCGCGGTGGTGACGCCGTCACGGCGTTCCCCGCCAACCGCGGCTGGGACACCGCGACGCTGTTCGACGAAGGCCGCCCGGGCACCACGTACGCGCGAGAAGGCGCTTTCCTGCACGACGCCGACCTCTTCGACGCCGGCTTCTTCGGGATCTCGCCGCGAGAAGCCCTCGCCATGGACCCCCAGCAGCGGCTCCTGCTCGAGACGTCCTGGGAGGCCTTCGAACGCGCCGGCATCGACCCGGCTTCGGTGCGGGGCAGCCGGACCGGGGTGTTCGTCGGCTCCAACGGCCAGGACTACCTCACCCTGTTGCGTTCGTCGGCCGAGGACGTCGAGGGCTACCTCGGCACCGGCAACGCGGCGAGCGTCGTTTCCGGGCGGCTGTCGTACCTGTTCGGGTTCGAAGGCACGTCGCTGACCGTCGACACGGCGTGTTCGTCGTCGCTGGTCGCCCTGCACCTCGCCGTGCAGGCGCTGCGGCAGGGCGAGTGCGACCTGGCCCTCGCCGGCGGCGCGACGGTGATGGCCACCCCCGGCACGTTCGTCGAGTTCAGCAAGCAGCGCGGGCTCGCCCCGGACGGCCGCGTCAAGGCGTTCGCCGAGGCCGCCGACGGCACCGGCTGGGGCGAAGGCGTCGGAATGCTCCTGGTGGAACGCCTTTCCGACGCACAGCGCCACGGCCACGAAGTCCTGGCCCTGGTCCGGGGATCGGCGGTCAACTCCGACGGCGCGTCCAACGGCCTGACCGCGCCGAACGGCCCGTCCCAGCAACGCGTGATCCGCGCGGCCCTCGACAGCGCCCGCTTGTCCACTTCGGACATCGACGTCGTCGAGGCGCACGGTACGGGAACCACCCTCGGCGACCCGATCGAAGCGCAGGCACTCCTGGCCACCTACGGCCAGGACCGTTCGACGCCGCTGTGGCTCGGTTCGGTGAAGTCGAACATCGGGCACACCCAGGCGGCGGCGGGTGTCGCCGGGATCATCAAGATGGTCATGGCGATGCGGCACGGAGTCCTGCCGCGGACGTTGCACGTCGACGCGCCATCGTCGCATGTGGACTGGTCGGCGGGCGCGGTCGAGCTCCTGACCGAGTCCCGCAAATGGCCTTCGGACGACCGGCCGCGGCGAGCCGCGGTGTCGTCGTTCGGGGTCAGCGGCACCAACGCGCACACGATCCTGGAAGCCGTTCCGCCCGCCGAGCCGGTGCCCGCCGGGACACCGGTGGGCACCCTCACGCCGTTCGTGCTGTCGGCCAAGACCCCGGAAGCCCTTCAGGCGCAGATTTCCCAGCTCGACGCGGTGACGGCCGACGCCGCGGACATCGCCCGCACCCTGGCCACCACCCGGACGGCGTTCGAGCACCGCGCCGTCGTCCTCGAACCGAACCTGATCACCGGCGAGGTCCGCGAGGATTCCCGGCTGGCGGTGCTGTTCACCGGCCAGGGCGCGCAACGGGTCGGCATGGGCCAAGACCTCTACGCCCGCTTCCCGGCCTACGCCGAAGCTTTCGACGCCGTCCTCGCCCACTTCGACCCCGCACTCCGCGACGCCCTCACCGACGCCGAACTCCTCAACCGCACCGAGTTCACCCAGCCCGCGCTGTTCGCCATCGAGGTCGCGCTCTTCCGCTTGGTCGAGTCGTTCGGCATCCGCCCGGATTTCGTGGCCGGTCATTCGATCGGCGAGATTTCCGCCGCGCACGTTGCCGGGGTTCTGTCCCTCGAAGACGCGTGCCGCCTGGTCGCCGCGCGGGCGTCGCTGATGCAGGCCCTGCCCACTGGTGGCGCGATGGTCTCGATCGCGGCCCCCGAGTCCGAGATCGTCTTGACCGAGGGCGTCTCGATCGCCGCGGTGAACGGTCCCGAGTCGGTCGTCATCTCCGGCGACGAGGCCGCCGTGCTGGCGATCGCCGCGCAGTTCCCGAAGACCAAACGCCTCACCGTCAGTCACGCGTTCCACTCGCCGCTGATGGACCCGATGCTCGAGGACTTCCGCGCGGTCGCCGAGACGTTGAACTACCGCTCTGCGACGATACCGGTGATCTCGAATGTGAGCGGTGCTCTCGCCGAGCCGTTCACGGCCGACTACTGGGTCCGCCACGTCCGGGAAGCGGTCCGGTTTGCCGACGGCGTCGCGACCCTCGAAGCCGAAGGCGTCCACACGTTCCTGGAGCTGGGACCGGACGGAGTTCTCAGCGCGATGGTGCCGGGCACGGCCTTCCCGGTCCTGCGACGTGACTGCGACGAGGAACGGACCCTGCTCGCCGCCCTCGCGGGGGTGTGGGTCAACGGCGGCACCGTGGACTGGGCCGCCTACCTGCCCACCGGCCCGCGGATCGACCTGCCCACCTACCCCTTCCAGCCGGAACGCTTCTGGCCCACGCCCGCACCGCAGACCGACGTCGACGTCCCCGCGCTCGCCGCCGAACTCGGCCTGCCCGAAGACACCCTGCGCCCCGCCATCGCGGCCGTGCGGCGACGCCGTGAAGAGGCCACGGCCGCGGACGCGTGGCGCTACCGGGTCACCTGGACACCGCTGACCGCCACCGACGTCCCGGCACCGCAGGGCGACTGCCTCGTCATCGACCCGTCCCCGCAGCTGGAAGCCGTCCTCGAGAACTGGAACGGCCGGGTCTTCCGCCTCGACGGCCCTATCGGTGACATCGATCCGGTCGCCGTGTTCAGCGGTGCCGGGCTCGAGCGGACCGTCGACCTCCTGCGTGAACTCGGCGACGCCGGGATCGACGCCCCGCTGTGGTGCGTCACCGCCGGAGCCGTCCGCGCCACCGGAACCGACCCCGCGCCGGACCCCGATCAGGCCGCGATCTGGGGCCTCGGCCGCGCGGCCGCACTCGAACTGCCGGAGCGCTGGGGCGGCCTGCTCGACTTGCCGTCCACTGTGGACGAAGACGTCGCGGCACGGTTCCTGGCACTGCTCAGTGGCGACGAGGACCAGGTCGCCGTGCGCGCGGAGGGCAGCTTCGGACGGCGGCTGGAGCCCGCCGAGCCGGTCGCCGCTCCCGCGTGGACCCCGCGTGGCACGGTCCTCGTCACCGGCGGGACCGGCGCGCTGGGCGCCCAGGTCGCCCGCCGTCTCGCCCGGGACGGTGCCGACCACCTGGTGCTGGTCTCCCGCCGCGGCGCCGACGCACCCGGCGCGGCCGAGCTGGCCGACGAGCTGGGCGTGCGGGTGACGTTCGCCGCCGGCGACGTCGCCGACCGGGAGTTCCTGGCCGAGCTGATCGAGCGGGTCAGTCCCGGGCTCACCGCCGTCGTGCACACCGCGGGCGTCGTGCGGTCCGCGCTGCTGTCCGAAGTGGACAGCGCCGCGGTCGCCGAGCAGTGGGCGGCCAAAGCGACCGGCGCCCGCCACCTCGACGAACTCCTCGCCGACGCCGACCTCGACGCGTTCGTCCTGTTCTCCTCGATCGCCGGGGTGTGGGGCAGCGGGCAGCAGGGGCTCTACGGGGCCGCAAACGCTTTCCTCGACGCGCTCGCCGAAGGCCGCAGAGCCCGTGGGCTGGCCGCCACGGCCGTCGCGTGGGGACCGTGGTCCGACGGCGGGATGGCCGCCGACAACGACGCCGAGGACTACCTCCTCCGCCGTGGTCTGCGCGCACTGGAGCCGGGCGTGGCCGTCACGGCGCTCCTACGGGCCGCGGGCGGCGACACGAACGTCACGTTCGCCGACGTCGACTGGCCCCGGTTCGCCGCCGCGTTCACCTCCCGGCGGCCGAGCCCGCTGCTGGCCGGGATCCCGGACGCCGTCCCCGTGCCGGAAACCCCCGCGACCGGTGGTCTCGTCGGCCGGCTGCGCGGGCTGACCCCGGCGGTCGCCGACGAGGTGCTGCTGCAGCTCGTCCGTGACCAGGCCGCCGCGGTGCTCGGGCACACGAGCGCGGCCGCCGTCGCGCCGGACCGCGCGTTCCAGGAGATCGGCTTCGACTCGCTGACCGCGATCGAGCTGCGGGACGCCCTGCGCGCGGAGACCGGGCTCGCCCTGCCCGCGACGCTCGTCTACGACTGGCCGACGCCGGCCGCGCTCGCCGGTCACCTGCGGGCCGGCGTCCTCGGCGACGCCGTCACCGAAACCACCACGACGACGGCCGCGGCGGCCGACGAGCCGATCGCCATCGTCGCGATGAGCTGCCGGTACGCGGGCGGGATCGCGTCGCCGGAAGACCTGTGGCGCCTGGTGTCCGGCGGCGCGGACGCGGTCTCCGGCTTCCCCGCCGACCGCGGCTGGGACCTCGAAAACCTCTACGACGCCGACCCCTCGCGGCTCGGCTCGGTCAGCGTCACCGAAGGCGCTTTCCTCGACGCGGCAGGCGGTTTCGACGCCGGGTTCTTCGGCATCTCGCCGCGCGAGGCCCTCGCGATGGACCCGCAGCAGCGGCTCCTGCTGGAGCTGACGTGGGAGGCGTTCGAGCGCGCGGGCATCGACCCGGCTTCGGTCCGGGGGAGCCGGACCGGCGTGTTCGCCGGCACCAACAGCCACGACTACACGACGCTGCTCCTCGGCTCGGCCGACACCCTCGAAGGTCACATCGCGACCGGCAACGCGGCGAGCGTCGCCTCGGGCCGGCTCGCTTACACCTTCGGCTTGGAGGGCCCGGCCGTCTCGGTCGACACGGCGTGCTCGTCTTCGCTGGTCGCGCTGCACCTGGCCGTCCAGTCGCTGCGGCTCGGCGAATGCTCGATGGCGCTGGCGGGCGGCGTCACGGTGATGGCGACGCCGGGTACGTTCGTGGAGTTCAGCCGCCAGCGCGGCCTCGCCGCCGACGGCCGCTGCAAGGCGTTCGCCGAGGCCGCGGACGGCACGGCGTGGGGCGAGGGCGCGGGCCTGGTCCTGCTCGAACGGCTCTCGGACGCCGAGCGCAACGGACACCGCGTGCTGGCCGTGGTCCGCGGCTCGGCGGTCAACCAGGACGGTGCGTCCAACGGCCTCACCGCGCCGAACGGCCCGGCCCAGCAGCGCGTCATCCGCGCGGCGCTGGCCGACGCCGGTTTGTCCACTTCGGACGTCGACGTGGTCGAAGCCCACGGCACCGGAACCACTTTGGGCGACCCGATCGAAGCCCAGGCGCTCCTGGCCACCTACGGCCAAGACCGTGAGACGCCGTTGTGGCTCGGCTCGGTCAAGTCCAACATCGGCCACACCCAGGCCGCGGCGGGCGTCGCCGGCGTGATCAAGATGGTGATGGCGATGCGGCACGGCGTGCTGCCGCGGACGCTGCACGTCGACGCGCCCTCGTCGCACGTGGACTGGACGGCGGGTGCCGTCGAGCTGCTGACCGAGTCGCGCGAGTGGAGAGCCGACCGCCCGCTGCGGGCCGCGGTCTCGTCGTTCGGCATGAGCGGCACCAACGCGCACACCGTACTGGAAGCCGTTCCCCAGCAAGAGCTTTCGCCTGCCGCTGAGTCAGGCCCGGTTCCGTGGGTGCTCTCGGCTCGTTCGGCCGAGGCCCTGCGCGGCCAGGCGCAGGCTTTGCTCCGGGTGGCCGGTACTCCGGCCGACATCGGCTTCTCGCTGATCGCCACCCGGGCTTCCCTGCCGCACCGCGCGGTCGTGACCGGCGACTTCGCCGAGGGTCTGACCGCGCTGGCCGAGGGCACCCCGGCGGCGAACGTCGTCACCGGCGTGGCCGGGGCGCCGGGCAAGGTCGCCTTGGTCTTCCCCGGCCAGGGCTCCCAGTGGGCCGGAATGGCACTCGAACTCGCGGAGTCTTCGCCGGTCTTCGCCGCCCGCCTCGACGAGTGCGCGGCTGCGCTGAGCTCCTTTGTGGACTGGCAGCTCCGTGACGTGCTCGCCGACGCGGAGGCGCTGAGCCGGGTCGACGTCGTGCAGCCCGCGTTGTTCGCGGTGATGGTGTCGCTGGCGGAGTTGTGGCGCTCGTTCGGCGTGGTCCCGGACGCCGTCGTCGGCCACTCCCAGGGTGAAATCGCCGCCGCGGTGGTGTCCGGTGCGCTGTCCCTTGAGGACGGTGCCCGCGTGGTTGCTCTGCGGAGCAAGGCAATCCTCGCGCTGGCCGGCCGTGGCGGGATGGTCTCGGTGGCCGCCTCCCGCGAAGCCGTCGAAGAACGGCTGACCGACGGCCTCTCGATCGCCGCCGTCAACGGCCCGGCCGCGGTCGTGGTCTCCGGCGAGCCGCGGTCGCTCGACGAGCTGATCGCCTCCTGCGAAGCCGACGGCATCCGCGCCAAGCGGGTCCCCGTGGACTACGCGTCGCACTCGGCGCAGGTCGAGCAGCTGCGTGACGAACTCCTCGACGTGCTGGCCCCGATCGCTCCTCGCGTGGGCGAGATCGCCTTCATTTCGACGGTGACGGGGGAGTGGAACGAAGTAGTCGACGCCGAGTACTGGTACACCAACCTGCGCAGCACCGTCCGCCTGGATACCGCGGTCGAGCGGTTGAAGAGCGAGGGCTTCGGGACGTTCATCGAGGCCTCGCCGCACCCGGTCCTGACGATGGCGCTGGGCGAAGACGTTGTGGCACTGGGAAGTCTGCGCCGTGACGACGGGGGGTTGCCCCGCTTCCACACCGCGCTGGCCGAGGCGCACGTCCACGGGGTCACCGTCGACTGGACCCCGGCCTTCCGGGACGCCCGGGTCGTCGACCTCCCGACGTACGCCTTCCAGCGCAAGCAGTACTGGCCCCGACCGGCCACCCGCACCGGTGACGCCGCCGGGCTCGGCCTCGGCGCCGTCGAACACCCCCTGCTCGGCGCCGCGGTCACCCTCGCCGAGGAAGACCGGCTCGTCCTCACCGGACGGCTCTCCCGGCAGACGCACCCCTGGCTCGCCGACCACGAGGTCCTCGGCACCGCGCTGCTGCCCGGCACGGCGTTCGCCGAACTCGCCATCCACGCGGGCGACCACACCGGCTGCGGCACCGTCGAAGAACTCACCCTCGGGGCGCCGCTGGCCGTGCCCGCCACCGGCGGCGTCCAGCTCCAGCTCGTCGTCGAGGCGCCGGGCGAGGACGGCCGTCGCGCCCTGACCATCAGCTCCCGCCCGGACCGTCCCGGCGCCCGCTGGACGCGGCACGCCCAAGGCGTCCTGGCCCTCGGCGCCCCGGAAGCCGAGCCCCTGCCCGACTGGCCGCCCGCCGGCGCGGAGGCGCTCGACGTCGAGGCCCACTACACCGCGCTCGCCAACGCCGGTTACCACTACGGACCCGCCTTCCGCGGCCTGCGCGCCGCGTGGCGCCGCGACGGAGACGTCTTCGCCGAGGTGGAGCTGCCGGGAACCGACGCGTTCGCCGTGCACCCGGCCCTGCTCGACGCCGCCCTGCACGCACTCGGCCTCGGCGGGTTTTTCCCCGACGACGGCCAGGCCCGCCTCCCGTTCGCGTTCACCGACGTGAGCCTGTTCGCCACCGGGGCGAGCGCCCTGCGCGTGCGGCTGAGCCAGGCGGGTCCGAACGCGGTGTCGGTCGTGGCCACCGACCCGGCAGGCAACCCGGTGGCAAGCATCGGCTCGCTGGCGTTCCAGGTCGCGTCCACGGTGGACGACGTGCCGGACGCCCTCTTCCGCACCGAATGGACACCGGTCACCACGACCGGCGAAGTGCCCGGATTCGCGTGGCTGACCGGACCATTGTCGGACCTCACCGAGGTGCCGGACGCGGTGGTACTGCCAGTCACCGGCACCGACCCGCACGCCGTCGCGGCGCACGTCCTCGCGACCGCGCAGGAGTGGCTGGCCGACGATCGGTTCGCGGCGGCCCGGCTGGTGGTGCTCACCACCGGCGCGCTCGCCGCCCTGCCCGGCGACCCGGTGCCCGCGTTGGCGCAGTCCCCGGCGTGGGGCCTGATCCGTTCGGCCCAGTCGGAAAACCCCGACCGTTTCGTGCTCCTCGACCTCGACGACCGTTCCGACGCGGCCGCCGCCATCGGCACCGCGCTGGCGTCCGGCGAACCGCAGTCGGCCGCCCGCGCGGGGACAGTGCTCGTCCCGCGCCTGGCCCGCCCGGCCACGGAACTGAAGCTGCCCGGCACTGGGCAGGCACGCCCGGAACTGGCCTCGCCCGGCGCCTGGCGCGTCGGCACCACCGGCACCGGCACCCTCGACGGCCTCACCACTCTCCCGGCGCCGGAAGCCGAAGCCGCACTCGGGCCCGACGAGATCCGCGTCGAGGTCCGCGCGGCCGGCCTGAACTTCCGCGACGTCCTGATCACCCTCGGCATGTACCCGGGCCAGGCCCTGATGGGTGGCGAGGCCGCCGGCATCATCCTCGAAACGGGCGAACAGGTCCGCGGCCTGACCGCCGGCGACCGCGTGACCGGCCTGTTCACCGGCGCACTCGGCGCGATCGCGGTCACCGACCACCGCCTGGTCACCCCGATGCCGGACGGCTGGAGCTTCGCCGAAGCCGCATCGATCCCCGTCGCGTTCGCCACCGCCTACTACGGCCTGTTCGACCTCGGCGGCCTCGAAGCGGGCCAGTCCGTACTCGTGCACGCGGCCGCCGGCGGCGTCGGCATGGCGGCCGTCCAGCTCGCCCGCCACCGCGGCGCCGAGGTCTTCGCGACCGCGAGCACCGGGAAGCACGACGTGCTGAAGCAAATGGGTCTCGACACCATCCACATCGGAGACTCCCGGTCACTGTCCTTTGAGGACCACTTCCGCAAGGTGACCAACGGACACGGCGTCGACGTCGTGCTCGACGCCCTCGCCGGCGAATTCGTCGACGCCTCCCTCCGGCTGCTGCCCCGCGGCGGACGGTTCGTCGAGATGGGCAAGGCCGACCTCCGCGACGCCGCCGAAGTCGCGCGGGTCCACGAGGGCGTCCTCTACCGCGCGTTCGACCTGATCGAAGCCGGACCCGAACGCCTGCAGGAAATCCTGCGTGAACTGGCCGGGCTGTTCGAAGCCGGCGCACTCACCCCGCTGCCGCGGCGCACCTGGGACCTGCGGCAGGTGCCGGAGGCGTTCCGGTTCATCAGCCAGGCCCGGCACGTCGGCAAGAACGTCGTCACGCTGCCGCGCCCGCTCGACCCGGCCGGCACCGTGCTCGTCACCGGCGGCACCGGCACGCTCGGCGCCCGCGTCGCGCGCCACCTCGTGACCGCGCACGGCGTCCGGCGGCTGCTGCTGGTCAGCCGCCGCGGCCCGGACTCGCCGGGCGCGACTGAACTCGCGAACGACCTGACCGCGCTGGGCGCCGAGGTGACAATCGCCGCGTGCGATGCCGCCGATCGCGACGCACTGGCCGAGCTGCTGGCCGGCCGCACACTGACCGGCGTCGTGCACACGGCGGGCGTCCTCGCCGACGGCCTGCTCACCGGCCTCGACCCGGCCCGCCTCGACGAGGTGCTGCGGCCCAAGGTCGACGCGGCCGTCAACCTGCACGAGCTCACGCGGAACATGGACCTGGCGCTGTTCGTGCTCTTCTCGGCCGCCGCGGGCGTGTTCGGCACGGCCGGGCAGGGCAACTACGCGGCCGCCAACACCGCGCTCGACGCACTGGCCGCGCACCGCCGCGCCCTCGGCCTGCCGGGTGTCTCCTTGGCCTGGGGCCTGTGGGCGGAGGCCAGCGGCATGACCGGCCACCTCGGCGCCACCGACCTGGCGCGGATGTCGCGGGGCGGCATGACCGGGCTGTCCGACGCCGACGGGCTGGCGCTGTTCGACGCGGCCATCGCCCGCGGCGAGACCTTGGCGATCCCGGCCCGGCTCGACCTCTCGGCGTCGAACGGTCCGGTGCCGCCGTTGCTGCGCGGGCTCGTCCGCGCCACCCGCCGCGCCGCCACCACGACCGCGTCGAGCGACGGCGGACTGACCGCCCGGCTGCAGACGCTGCCCGCCGCCGAGCGCGACCGGCGGCTGCTGGAGCTGGTCCGCGACCACGTCGCCGCGGTGCTCGGCCACGACACCGCCGACGAGATCGAGCCCGGCCGCTCGTTCGCCGAACTCGGCTTCGACTCGCTGACCGCCGTCGAGCTGCGCAACCGGCTCGGCGCCGCGACCGGGCTGCGCCTGCCGGCGACGCTGGTGTTCGACCACCCGGCCCCGGCGGCGCTCGTGGCACTGCTGCGGACCGAACTGTTCGGTGCCGCCGCGGAACAGCCGACCCAGGTCGTGACCGCCGCATCCGGCGACGACCCGGTCGTCATCGTGGCGATGAGCTGCCGCTACCCGGGTTCGGTCGCCTCGCCGGAGGACCTGTGGTCCCTTGTGGACGGTGGCGTCGACGCGATCACGCCGTTCCCCGCCGACCGCGGCTGGGACCTCGATGGCCTGTACCACCCGGAACCCGGCACGCCCGGCCGCATCTACACGCGCAACGGCGGTTTCGTCCGCGACGCCGACCGCTTCGACCCGGAGCTGTTCGAGATCGCGCCGCGCGAGGCACTGACCATGGACCCGCAGCAGCGCCTGCTGCTCGAAGCGACGTGGGAAGCCTTCGAGCGCGCCGGCATCGACCCGACGTCGGCCCGGGGCAGCCGGACCGGCGTGTTCGTCGGCGCGGCGACGTCCGGCTACGGCACGGGCGCGGCGACCGACGGCCTCGAAGGGCACCTGATGACCGGCGGGACGTCGTCGGTGGCGTCGGGCCGACTGTCCTATGTGTTCGGTTTGGAAGGTCCCTCGCTGACGGTGGACACGGCGTGTTCGTCGTCGCTGGTGGCGTTGCACCTGGCGGTGCAGGCGCTGCGACGCGGCGAATGCGACCTGGCGCTCGCCGGCGGCGTGACGGTCATGCCGACCCCCGGCGTCCTGCTCGCGTTCAGCCAGCAGCGCGGCCTGGCCGAAGACGGCCGGATCAAGGCGTTCGCCGAGGGCGCGGACGGCACCAGCATGGCCGAAGGCATCGGCATGCTGCTGGTGGAGCGCCTCTCGGACGCGCGGCGCAACGGTCACGAGGTGTTGGCCGTGGTGCGCGGTTCGGCGGTGAATTCGGACGGCGCGTCGAACGGCCTGACGGCGCCGAACGGCCCGTCGCAGCAGCGGGTCATCCGCGCCGCGCTGGCCGACGCGGGCTTGGCTCCGTCCGAAGTGGACGCGGTGGAAGCACACGGCACCGGCACCAAACTCGGTGATCCGATCGAAGCGCAGGCGCTGCTGGCGACCTACGGTCAGGACCGGTCGACGCCGCTGCTGCTGGGTTCGGTGAAGTCGAACCTGGGGCACACGCAGGCCGCCGCCGGGGTCGCGGGCGTCATCAAGATGGTGATGGCGATGCGCAATGGTGTGCTGCCGCGGACATTGCACGTCGACACGCCTTCGTCGCATGTGGACTGGACGGCCGGAGCGGTGGAGCTGCTGACCGAGCCGCGCGAGTGGCCGTCGGACCGTCCCCGGCGGGCGGGAGTTTCGTCGTTCGGCATCTCCGGCACCAACGCGCACACGATCCTGGAGCAGGCACCGGACGCCGTCACCGAGGACCGCGCGCCGGTTTCCGGTCCGGTGCCGTGGGTGTTGTCGGCGAAGAGCCCGGCGGCACTGCGGGCACAGGCCGCCCGCCTGCACGGATTCCTCGGCGACGAGGTACCCGCCGACGTCGCGCTGAGCCTGGCCACCACCCGCGCCGACCTCGGCCACCGCGCCGCGGTCGTCGGCGAGAGTGCTCCCGAGCTCCTGGCCGGACTGTCCGCGATCGCCGGCGGCGACCCGGGCGCCCTCACCGGCACCGGCACCCCCGGCCGGCTTGCGGTGCTGTTCACCGGCCAAGGCGCGCAGCGGGCCGGGATGGGCCGCGAGCTGTACGCCCGGTTCCCGGTGTTCGCGGCGGCGTTCGACGAGGCCTGCGCCCTGCTCGACACCGACGTGCCGCTGGCCGAGGTGATCGAGACGGATCTGCTCGACCGGACCGGCTACGCGCAGCCCGCGATCTTCGCCCTCGAGGTCGCGCTGTTCCGGCTCGTCGAGTCGTGGGGAGTCCGGCCGGACTTCGTGGCCGGGCACTCGATCGGCGAGCTGGCCGCCGCGCACGTCGCGGGCGTGCTCTCGCTGCCCGACGCGTGCAAGCTGGTCACCGCCCGCGCAACCCTGATGCAGTCCCTCCCCGAGGGCGGCGCGATGGTGGCAATCGCCGCTTCGGAGGCCGAGGTCCGGGCCCGATTGGCCGGTGACCGGGCCACGCTGGTCGGCGAGCGGGCCGAGCCGGCAGACGAGGCCACGCTGACCGGCGGCCGGGCCGAGCTGGCTGACCAAGCCACGCTGACCGGCGACCGGGCCGAGCTGGCCAACCAGGCGACGCCGACCGGCGACCGGGCTGAGCTAGCCGACCGGGCTGAGCTGGCTGGGGATCGCGCCGAGCTGACCAGTGGCTGGGCTGAGCCTGCCGGTGACCGGGCCGAGAAGACCGGCGCCGGGGCCGCACTGCCTGGCGATCGAGCCGAGCAGGTCGGCAACCGGGCCGACCGGGCCGGCGACCGTGTCGGCATCGCCGCGGTCAACGGTCCCCGCAGCACCGTCATCTCCGGCGACGAAACCGCCGTGCTCGCCATTGCCGCCGAGTTCGCCGCCCGTGGGGTCAAGACCAAGCGGCTCCGCGTCAGCCACGCCTTCCACTCGCCGCTCATGGACCCCATGCTCGCCGACTTCCGCGCGGTCGCCGAAACCCTCATGTACCACCCGGCGCAGATACCGGTGATCTCGAATGTGAGCGGTGCTCTCGCTGAGCCGTACACCGCGGAGTACTGGGTGCGCCACGTGCGCGAAGCCGTCCGGTTCGCCGATGCCGTGCATACGCTCACCGAGCAAGGCGCGAGCACGTTCCTCGAGCTCGGCCCCGACGGCGTGCTGTCCGCGATGGCTGCCGAGAGCACTGATCTCCCTTCGGTCCCGACGCTCCGCGACGGCGAGAACGAGCCCCGTGCGCTGGTCACGGCGTTCGCCCGCCTCCGCGTCGCCGGCTTCCCGCTCGACACCGCCGCACTGCTCGAAGGCGCCAGAAGGATCGCACTGCCGACCTACGCCTTCCAACGGTCGCGGTTCTGGCTCGAACCCGCGGCAAAGACCGAAAGCGACAGCGGCTTCTGGGCCGCAGTCGATGCGGGCGACCTCGAACTCGACGACCAGGCCATGGCGGCGCTCGACCGCTGGCGCTCATCGTCCACAGTGGACACCTGGCGTTACCGCGTCACCTGGCGACCGCTGGCCGAGACCACGGGACGCCTGACCGGCCGCTGGCTCATCCTCGGCACGAACGAGCTCGCCGAGCAGGTCGCCCAGGCACTGAAAGCGCACGGCGCCGAGCCGATCATCGAGTCCGGCCGCCGCGAAAGGGCCGCGTTGACGACCCTGCTCCGCGACCACGCCGACGTCGAAGGAGTCGTTTCCCTGCTGGCGATCGGAGAAGACGCGGAGACCGGGCTCGCCGCCAACCTGGTGCTCACGCAGGCATTCGCCGACTCCGGCATCCCGGCCCGCCTGTGGTGCCTCACCCAGGGCGCGGCCAAGGACGTCACCCAGCCCGGCCAGGCCACGACCTGGGGCTTCGGCCGGATCGCGGCCCTCGAGCTGCCGTCCGGCTGGGGCGGCCTCGCCGACCTGCCCGAGACGTTCGACGCGGCGGCCGGAGCCCGGCTCGCGGCCGTGCTCGCCGACGGCACCGAGGACGAGGTCGCCCTCCGCCCGGACGGCGTCTTCGCCCGCCGGCTCGCGCCCGCCCCGCCCGGGGAGACGCGGGATTGGCGCCCGCGCGGCACGGTGCTGATCACCGGCGGCACCGGCGCGCTCGGCGCCGCGGTCGCCCGTGAACTCGCCGCCACCGGAGCCGAACACCTCGTGCTCACCGGCCGTCGCGGCGCCCAGGCACCGGGCGCGGCCGAGCTGGCCTCGGAGCTGTCCGCCCTCGGCGTCCGCGTCACCCTCGCCACCTGCGACGCGGCCGACCGGGACGCCCTCGAGAAGGTCATCGCGGCCATCCCGGCCGACCTGCCGCTGACCGCGGTCGTGCACGCGGCCGGCACCGGCCAGAACGGCCCGCTCACCGCGATCACGCCCGGGGAGGTGACCGCGGTGCTGGCCGGCAAGGTGGCCGGCGCCCGGCACCTCGACGAGCTGACCCGCGACCGCGACCTCGACGCGTTCGTCCTCTTCTCCTCGATCTCCGGCGTCTGGGGCAGCGGCGAGCAGGCGGTTTACGGTGCGGCGAACGCGTTCCTCGACGCGCTCGCCGAAGAACGCCGCGGCCGCGGGCTCACCGCGACCGCGATCGCGTGGGGCCCGTGGGCCGAATCCGGGATGGCGGCCGACGACGGCGCGGTCCGGATGCTGCGCGGACGCGGCCTCCCGCCGATGGACCCCGCGCTCGGCGTCACGGCCCTCCGCCGGGCGCTCGCGGCGGACGACACCGCCGTCGTGGTCGCCGACGTCGACTGGGCCAAGTTCGCGCCGGTCTTCACCGCGGCCCGGCCCCGGCCGGTCCTGGCCGACCTCCCGGCGGTGCGCGCCGTGCTCACCGAGGCCGAGCCCGAGGAGACCGGGTTCGCTTCGATGTCCATTCAGGACCGGCCGAAGGCGCTGCTCACCCTGGTCCTCGACCAGGTCGCGGGCGTCCTCGGGCACTCGGTGCAGGCGATCGGGCCGGAACGCGCTTTCAAGGAGCTCGGCTTCGACTCGCTGATGGCGGTCGAGCTGCGCAACCGGCTCGCCACCGGAACCGGGCTGAGCCTGCCGGCGTCGCTGGCTTTCGACCACCCGACCGCGGCCGACCTGGCCGAGGAGCTGGACCGGCGGCTGGGCGGCGGCGAGACGGGTGGCGTCCGGCTCCTCGACGAGCTCGACCGGCTGGAAGCCGCCTTCGAAACCGTCACCGAGTCCGAATTGGACGGCATTTCCGCGCGCGGCGAGGTCACCGCGCGCCTGAAGGGTTTCCTCGCGCGCTGGAGCGACCTGTCCGGCGAGACCGGCGGCACCGACCTCGGCGGCGCCAGCGACGACGAGCTCTTCGACTTCATCGACAACACCTTCCGGACCTCGTGAAAGACAGTGGGGCGGCCATGGCCAACGAGCAGAAACTCCGTGACTACCTCAAGTTCGTCACGGCCGATCTGAAGGACACCCGCGACCGGCTCGCCGACGTCGAGGCCCGGGACCGGGAGCCCGTCGCGATCGTGGCCATGAGCTGCCGCTACCCCGGCGGCGTCGGCTCGCCCGAAGACCTGTGGCAGCTGGTCGAATCCGGCACCGACGCGATCGGGGGCTTCCCGGCCGACCGCGGCTGGCCCGCTGGTTCGTTCCAGGGCGGTTTCCTCTACGGGGCAGGCGAATTCGACGCCGGCTTCTTCGGCATCTCGCCCCGCGAGGCCCTCGCGATGGACCCCCAGCAGCGGCTGCTGCTGGAGACGTCGTGGGAGCTGCTGGAGCGGGCCGGGATCGCGCCGAAGTCGTTGAAGCGCAGCAGTACCGGTGTGTTCGTCGGCGGCGCGGCTTCCGGTTACGGCACGTCCGCGGGTGACGACGAGGAGGTCGCGGGCTACCTGCTCACCGGGACCGCGGGCAGCGTGCTGTCCGGGCGGCTGTCCTACCACCTCGGGCTGGAGGGGCCGTCGGTCACGATCGACTCGGCGTGCTCGTCGTCGCTGGTCGCCCTCCACCTCGCCGCGCAGGCGTTGCGGCGCGGTGAATGCACCCTGGCGATCGCCGGTGGGGTGACCGTGATGGCCACCCCGGGCACGTTCGCCGAGTTCGACCGGCAGGGCGGCCTGGCGGCGGACGGTCGCTGCAAGGCGTTCGCCGACGCCGCCGACGGCACCGGCTGGGCCGAGGGTGTCGGCATGCTGCTGGTCGAACGGCTGTCGGACGCGCGGCGCCTCGGCCACCCGGTCCTGGCGGTCCTGCGCGGTTCGGCGGTCAACTCCGACGGCGCGTCGAACGGCCTCACCGCCCCCAACGGCCCCTCCCAGCGCCGCGTCATCACGGCCGCACTCGCCGCGGCGCGACTGTCCACATCGGACGTCGACGTCGTCGAGGCGCACGGCACGGGTACTTCGCTCGGCGACCCGATCGAAGCGCAGGCGCTGCTCGAAACCTACGGCCAGGACCGCTCGACCCCGTTGTGGCTGGGGTCGGTGAAGTCGAACATCGGGCACACGCAGTCGGCGTCCGGGGTGGCGGGCGTGATCAAGATGGTCATGGCGATGCGACATGGCTTGCTGCCAAGCACTTTGCACGCCGAGGAACCGTCGTCGCAAGTGGACTGGTCCGCCGGTGCGGTGGAACTGCTGACTTCGGCGCGGGAATGGATTGTTGATCGGCCGCGCCGGGCGGCGGTGTCGTCGTTCGGGATCTCCGGGACGAACGCGCACGTGATCCTCGAAGAGGGGGAGTCCGAGGCGCCTTCGTCGACCGCGGTGACGGGTCCGGTGCCGTGGCTGATCTCGGCCCGCGGCGCGGACGCTTTGCGCGCGCAGGCCGCGGCGCTCGTTCCCGTTGCTGACGCAGGCCTCCCGGACGTGGGCGCGGCATTGTTGAAGGGGCGTACGGCGTTCGAGGACCGGGCCGTCGTGGTCGGTGCCTCGGCTGAGGAGATGCGGGCCGGGCTTGAAGCCCTGGCTTCCGGGGGAAGTTCTCCGAACTTGGTGCACGGCAGCGTGGTGCCGGGTGCGCTGGCGGTGCTGTTCACCGGCCAGGGTGCGCAACGGGTCGGTATGGGCCGCGGTCTCTGTGCGCGTTTCCCCGTCTACGCCGAAGCTTTCGACGCCGTGCTCGCCCACTTCGACCCCTCACTCCGCGAGGCCTTCGACTACGCTGAGCTGCTCAACCGCACGGAGTTCACCCAGCCGGCGTTGTTCGCCGTCGAGGTGGCGCTGTTCCGCTTGGTCGAGTCGTTCGGCGTCCGCCCGGATTTCGTGGCTGGCCACTCGATCGGCGAGATCTCGGCCGCCCACGTCGCCGGCGTCTTGTCCCTGGAGGACGCTTGCCGCCTGGTCTCGGCCCGTGCGTCCCTGATGCAGGCCCTCCCCGCCGGTGGCGCGATGGTCTCGATCGCCGCCCCCGAGTCCGAGATCGTCTTGACCGAGGGTGTCTCGATCGCCGCAGTCAACACTCCCGAGTCGGTAGTCATTTCCGGCGAAGAGTCCGCGGTCCTCGCGATCGCCGCGCAGTTCCCGAAGACCAAGCGTCTCAAAGTCAGCCATGCGTTCCACTCGCCGCTGATGGACCCGATGCTCGACGACTTCCGCGCGGTCGCCGAGACCCTCACATACCACCCGGCGCAGATACCGGTGATCTCGAATGTGAGCGGTGCTCTCGCGGAGCCGTTCACCGCGGACTACTGGGTGCGTCATGTCCGCGAGGCGGTCCGCTTCGCCGACGGCGTCGCCACCCTCAAATCCGAAGGTGCACGAATCTTCCTGGAGCTGGGCCCGGACGGGGTGCTCAGCGCGATGGTCGAGGGAACCGCGATCAGTGCTCTGCGACGAGAGCGGGATGAAGAGAGAGCACTGCTCACAGCGTTGAGCACTGTTCACGTCCACGGTGTCGACGTCGACTGGGCCTCCTTCCTTCCCGCCGAAGCGCACGCCGAACTGCCGACCTACGCCTTCCAGCGGAAGCACTACTGGCTCACCGGCACCGCCGAAGTGTCCACTGAGGACAAGGCGTTCTGGACGGCGGTCGAGAGCGCGGACACGGACGACTTCGCCACCGCGCTCGGCCTCGACCAGGACCTCGCGGAAGCGGTGCGCCCGGCGCTGTCGGCGTGGCGGCACCGCAGCCGCCGGGACCGGACGGTCGCCGGCTGGCGGTACCGCGCCGAGTGGACCCCGCTCACCCTCGGTGCCGCCAAGCCCGGGCGCTGGCTGCTGGTCGCTCCCGCGGGCGACGAAACCGCCGCTCGACTGGGTGAACTCCTCTCCGGAGTCGTGCCCCTGACCACGGCGGGCGAGTCCCGCGCCGAGCTGGCGGACCGCCTGCGCGAGGCAACCGCGACGAAGTTCCGCGCCACCGGGCTGGGAGAGGCCGGGCAGGACCGGCCCGCGTCGGGGGAGTCCTCCACCGACTCGCCGCATGAAGCCGGCGAGGCCTGGACCGGTGTCCTCTCCGTCGGTGGCGATGTCGCCACGACCACCGCCCTCGTCCAAGCGCTCGGCGACGCGGGAATCGCCGCGCCGCTCTGGTGCCTGACCAGCGACACCCCCGCCCAAGCTGGGATCTGGGGGCTCGGCCGCAGCGCCGCGCTGGAAGTCCCCGAACGCTGGGGTGGACTCGTCGAACTCCCTGACGAACTGGACGAACACACCACCCGACAGCTCCTCGCCGTGCTGGGTGGGCGCGAGGACCAGGTCGCCATCCGCGCGTCCGGCGTCTTCGGGCGCCGGCTCGTGGCCGCCCCGGCCGACGCCGCACGTGACTGGCGGTGGCGCGGGACCGTTCTCATCACCGGCGGCACCGGCGCGCTCGGCTCCCGCGTCGCGCGGTGGGCGGCGGCGAACGGCGCCGAAAGGCTCGTCCTCACCTCCCGTCGTGGCCCGGACGCCCCAGGCGCGACTGAACTGGCCGCCGAGCTGACCGCGGCCGGCACCCCGACGGTCATCGAGGCCTGCGACGTCGCCGATCGGGACGCCGTCGAAGCCCTCCTCAACCGGATTCCCGACCTGCGGGCCGTGGTGCACACCGCGGGTGTGCTCGACGACGGCGTCCTCGACACGCTGACCCCCGAGCGCCTCGCGCGGGTCGAGGCGGCCAAGGTCGCCGGCGCGCTGCACCTCGACGAACTGACCCACGACCTCGACGCCTTCGTGCTGTTCTCCGGCCTCGCCGGCACCCTCGGCGCGGCCGGGCAGGCCGGGTACGCCGCAGCCAACGCCCGGCTCGATGCCTTGGCCGAGGCGCGCTGTGCCGCGGGGCGGCCCGCGCTGGCCGTGGCGTGGGGGCCGTGGGCCGGCGGTGGGATGGCGGACGACGGGGTCGCCGCCCGGCTCGGGGCGGCGGGGCTCCGGCCGCTCGATCCGGACCTCGCGCTCGCCGCGCTCGGTGGGGCGCTCGCCGCGGGGGACACGACCGTGGCGATCGCCGACGTCGACTGGCCGGTGTTCGGCCGGGCGTTCGCCGCGGCCCGGCCGAGTCCGCTGCTCGCCGAGCTGGCGCCGGCCGCCGAGGCGCCCGTCGTCGTCGAACGCACCGCCGCCAGGGTGCTGGACCTCGTCCGCGAGCACGTCGCCGCGGTGCTCGGGCACGCTTCGGCAGCGGCGGTCGATCGCGACCGGGCGTTCAGCGACCTCGGCTTCACGTCGTTGTCGGCGGTCGAGCTCCGCAACCGGCTGCGCACCGCGACCGGGCTCGACCTGCCCGCCACCCTGACCTACGACCACCCCGACCCGGCGACTCTCGCGCGGCACCTGCACGGCCTGCTCGCCGGTTCGGCGCCGGACGTGAGCACGCCGGCCGCGGTCGCCGCGAGGGACGACGAGCCGATCGCGATCGTGGCCATGGCGTGCCGGTTCCCCGGCGAAGTCCGGTCGCCGGAAGACCTGTGGGACCTCGTCGCGCGCGGCGCCGACGCGCTGTCCGCCCCGCCCGCCGACCGCGGCTGGCCGTCCGACCTCGCCGCCGTCCGTCCGGGCGGTTTCCTGAGCGGGGCCGCGGACTTCGACGCCGGCCTCTTCGGCATCTCGCCCCGCGAGGCGCTCGCCATGGACCCGCAGCAGCGGCTGCTGCTGGAAACGACGTGGGAGCTGTTCGAGCGCGCGGGCCTCGACCCGCGTTCGCTGCGCGGCGAGCGCATCGGCGTGTTCGCCGGCACCAACGGCCAGGACTACCCGGCGCTGCTCACCGACGCGGGCGACGACGTCGCCGGCTACGTCGGCACGGGCAACGCGGCGGCGGTCGTCTCCGGCCGGATCGCGTACTCGTTCGGGCTGGAAGGCCCGGCGGTCACCGTGGACACGGCGTGTTCGTCGTCGCTGGTGGCGGTGCACTGGGCGCGGCAGGCACTGCGGGCGGGCGAGTGCTCGATGGCCATCGCGGGCGGTGTCACGGTGATGTCGACGCCGGGCGCGTTCGTGGAGTTCGACCGGCAGGGCGGCCTCGCCCCGGACGGCCGCATCAAGGCGTTCGCCGACGGCGCGGACGGCACCGGCTGGGGCGAAGGCGTCGGCTTGCTGTTGGTGGAGCGCTTGTCGGACGCACAGCGCAACGGTCACGAGATTTTGGCTGTGGTGCGGGGTTCGGCGGTGAATTCGGACGGTGCGTCGAACGGCTTGACGGCGCCGAACGGCCCGTCGCAGCAGCGGGTCATCCGCGCCGCGCTGGCGGACGCGGGCTTGGCTCCGTCCGAAGTGGACGCGGTGGAAGCGCACGGCACCGGCACCAAACTCGGTGACCCGATCGAAGCGCAGGCGCTGCTGGCGACCTACGGTCAGGATCGCTCGACGCCGCTGCTGCTGGGTTCGGTGAAGTCGAACCTGGGGCACACGCAGGCCGCCGCCGGGGTCGCCGGGATCATCAAGATGGTCATGGCGATGCGCAACGGTGTGCTGCCGCAGACGCTGCACGTGGACCGTCCTTCGTCCCATGTGGACTGGACGTCGGGTGCGGTGGAGGTGCTGACCGAGCCGCGGAAGTGGCTGTCGGACCGACCCCGGCGAGCGGGTGTTTCGTCGTTCGGGATCTCGGGGACGAACGCCCACACGATCCTGGAGCAGGCGCCCGAGGAGGCCGTCGTCCACGACACGGCGCCGGTCGGGGTGCTGCCGGTGCCGGTTTCGGCGCAGACCGAGGAAGGTGTGCGCGCGTTGGCTCGGCGGCTGCTCGCCGGTGAACGCGGTGCGCTGCCGGACGTGGCTTTCTCGCTGGCGACGGGCCGTGCGGCCTTGCCGCGGCGAGCGGTCGTGGTCGCTTCGGACGACGCTGAGCTGGTTCGCGGGTTGACGGCGTTGGCGGAGGGTGCGTCGGATCCGTCCGTGGTGCGCGGGGATGCCGCGCCTGGCCCGCTCGCCGTGTTGTTCACCGGTCAGGGCGCGCAGCGGGTCGGGATGGGGCAGGGGCTGTCCGAGCGGTTCCCGGTGTTCGCCTCGGCTTTCGACGAGGTGTGCGCCCGGTTCCCGGACCTGCGGACGGCTTTCGACGACGCCGAGCTGCTCAGCCGCACGGAGTTCACGCAGCCTGCGTTGTTCGCGATCGAGGTCGCGCTCTTCCGCTTGGTCGAGTCGTTCGGCGTCCGCCCGGATTTCGTGGCCGGTCATTCGATCGGCGAGATTTCCGCCGCGCACGTGGCCGGGGTGCTGTCCCTCGAGGACGCCTGCCGGCTGGTCTCGGCGCGTGCTTCGCTCATGCAGGCCCTGCCCGCCGGTGGGGCGATGGTCTCGATCGCCGCTCCCGAGTCCGCGATCGTCTTGACCGAGGGCGTCTCGATCGCTGCGGTGAACGGTCCCGAGTCGGTGGTCATCTCCGGTGACGAGGCCGCGGTACTGGCGATCGCGGCCCAGTTCCCCAAGACCAAGCGCCTCACGGTGAGCCACGCGTTCCACTCGCCGTTGATGGATCCGATGCTGGACGAGTTCCGCGCGGTCGCCGAGACGCTCACCTACCACCCGGCGGCGATTCCGGTGATCTCGAATGTGAGCGGTGCTCTCGCGGAGCCGTTCACGGCTGACTACTGGGTGCGGCACGTGCGGGAAGCGGTCCGGTTCGCCGACGGCGTCTCGACGTTGGAGGCAGCCGGTGTAGGGGTGTTCCTGGAGCTGGGTCCGGACGGGGTGCTGAGTTCGATGGTCCCCGGCACGGCGATTCCCGCGCTGCGGCGGGACCGCGACGAAAAACGGACGTTCTTCACCGCACTGGCCGGGCTCCACGCCGCCGGGGTCCCGGTCGACTGGGCGGAGCTGCCCGGCCACCGGATTCCCTTGCCCACGTACGCTTTCCAGCGCGAGCGGTTCTGGCCCACCCCCGCCCCGCGGCCGGTCGGCGGCGAGGTCGACGCCCAGTTCTGGGCGGCCGTGGACCGCGCGGACGCGGCCGGTCTGTCGGCTGGAACCGGGGTGCCGGAATCGGATGTGGCGAGGGTGCTGCCGGCGCTGGCTTCGTGGCGTCGCGACCGTGCCGAGACCGCGGTGGCGGACTCCTGGCGCTACCGGGTGACCTGGCTCCCGATCGCGGAGCCCACCCCGGCGACCGCCGGGAGTCACGTGGCCGTGGCCACCTCCGGAGCGGCTCGGCGCTGGGCCGACGCGCTGGGGGTCCCGGTCGTCGAGCCGCACGAGCTCGGTGCGGCCGACGGGGTCGTCCTGATCGCGGCACCGGGCGACGACGCGCTCGTCACCGCCATGGAGCTGGCCAGGGCCGGCGTGACCGCGCCCCTGTGGTGCGTGACGCTCGGCGCGGTCGAAGTCCCCGGCGACGACAGCCCCGGCGACCCCGGCCTGGCCGCGCTCTGGGGCTTCGGGCGGGCGCTCGCGTTGGAGACCCCGGACCGCTGGGGTGGCCTGGTGGACGTGCCGGCGGTCCCCGACGAGCACCAGGTCGACCGCCTCCGGGCAATCATCGCCGGCCAGGCCGGCGCGGGCGAAGACCAGCTCGCGCTCCGCCCCGCCGGCGTCTTCGCCCGTCGTCTCGTCCGCGCCCCGCTGACCGCGCCGGCCTGGAGCCCGCGGGGGACCGTCCTCATCACCGGCGGTACCGGTGCACTGGGCGCGACCGTCGCTCGCTGGGCCGCCGGGGCGGGCGCCGAACACCTCGTCCTCCTGAGCCGAAGCGGCCCGGCGGCACCCGGGGCCGGAGAACTGGCCGACGAGCTGCGCGCCACCGGAGCCAAGGCGACCGTCCTGGCCTGCGACGTCGGCAACCGCGCCGACCTCGCCCAGGCCCTCGAACGGCTCCCGGAGATCACCGCCGTCGTCCACGCCGCCGGGGTGAGCCAGGCCACCGCGTTCGCCGACCTCGACGACGCCGGCTTCCACCGGATCCGGGAAGCCAAGGTCGCCGGGGCCCGGCACCTCGACGAACTCCTCGGCGACGACCTCGAAGCCTTCGTCCTCTTCTCGTCCATCGCGGGAGTCTGGGGCAGCGGCGGCCAGACCGCCTACGCCGCGGCCAACGCCGAACTCGACGCACTCGCGAACCAGCGTCGGGCACGCGACCGGGTTGCCACCTCCGTGGCCTGGGGCCCCTGGGCCGAAGGCGGGATGGCCGCCGACCCGGCCGCCCAGGAGCACCTCCGGCGGCGTGGGCTCGCCACCCTCGCGCCCGGGAAAGCCCTCGCCGCGCTGCGGCGGGCCGGGGACGAGAACGTCGTCGTCGCCGATGTCGACTGGGCCAAGTTCGTCCCGGCCTTCACCGCCACACGCCCGAGCCGCCTGCTCGCCGAGCTGCCCGAGGCGCGGGTCGCGGAGCCGCAAAAGGCCGTCGACCAGGGGGACGGCTTCCGGACGAAGCTCGCCGGGCTCTCGCCGGCCGATCAGCTCGCCGAGCTCGTCACCCTCATCCGGACCGAGGCCGCGCACGTCCTGGGGCACGCCACGACCGCCGCCGTGGATCCCAAGCGGGCCTTCACCGAGCTCGGGTTCGACTCGCTCACCGCCGTCGAGCTGCGGGGCCGGCTCGCCGCCGAGACCGGGCTCGAACTGCCCGCCACCCTCGTGTTCAACCACCCCAACACGACCGCGCTCGCCGAGCACCTGCGGGCGCAGCTGGGGGACAGCACTCCCAGCGTGCTGGCCGAGCTCGAGCGGCTGGAAACGGCGCTGGCCGGCGGCGAACCCGACCGGCTGACGCGCGGGGAGCTGACCGTCCGGCTGCAGGCTCTCTTGAGCCGGTACGCCGAACCGGCGGCGGTCCCGGCGCCGGCCGGCGGCCTCGAATTCGCCGACGACGACGCGCTCCTCGAATTCATCAACAATGACCTCGGGAAATTGTAGAAGCAATTCTGGAAAGGAAAACCCGCCCTCGGCAAGGGGGCGGGTTTTCCCTGTGTAGGGGCCCCTTTAAGGGGGATCATTAGGGGTTGTAGGGCCAAAAAAGGTCCCATAGCCTGCAGATTGATGCCACTTCGGCGCGGGCCCGGTGCCGCTTTCGGCGGTGCGGCCGGCCGGGGTTCCGCAGTTCGCTGGAGAAAAGGCTGGTGGCACTGACATGGCCGACGAGGAGACGCTGCGCGAGCACCTCAGGTGGGTCACGACCAACCTGCACCAGACGCGCCAGCGGCTGCAGGCGGTCGAGGACGCCGAGCAGGAGCCGATCGCGATCGTCGGCATGGGGTGCCGGCTGCCCGGGGGCGTCCGGTCGCCGCAGGACCTGTGGGACCTCGTCGCCGCGGGCACCGACGCCGTCACCGGGTTCCCCGAGAACCGCGGCTGGGACCTCGACGCGCTGCGCGACCCCGACCCGGACCGGCCCGGCACCTCGCACACCGCGTCCGGCGGGTTCCTGCACGACGTCGCCGAATTCGACGCCGAGTTCTTCGGCATCTCCCCGCGCGAGGCCCTCGCCATGGACGCCCAGCAGCGCCTGCTGCTGGAGACGACCTGGGAGGCCATCGAACGGGCCCGCATCGACCCGGCGTCGCTGGCCGGCTCCGAGACCGGCGTCTTCGTCGGCAACACCGGTCAGGACTACGCGAACCTCATGCGCGGCGCCGGGGACGCCGTCGAAGGGCACCTGCTGACCGGCACCGCCACCGCCGTCGTCTCCGGGCGGCTCGCCTACTTCCTCGGCCTCACCGGTGCCGCCGTCACGGTCGACACCGCGTGCTCGTCTTCGCTGGTCGCGCTGCACTGGGCATGCCACGCGCTTCGCCGCCGTGAGTGCTCGCTCGCCCTCGCCGGCGGCGTGACCGTTCTGTCCACGCCGGCGGCGTTCGTCGCCTTCAGCCGCCAGCGCGGCCTGGCCGCCGACGGCCGCTGCAAGTCCTTCGCCGAGGCCGCCGACGGCACCGGCTGGGGCGAGGGCGCCGGCATGCTGGTGCTGGAACGCCTGTCCGACGCCCAGCGCAACGGCCACCCCGTCCTCGCCGTCGTCCGCGGCTCCGCGGTCAACCAGGACGGCGCCTCCAACGGCCTCACCGCGCCCAACGGCCCCGCGCAAGAGCGCGTGATCACCGAGGCCCTGGCCGGCGCGCGGCTGTCGGCGAAGCAGGTCGACGCGGTCGAGGCGCACGGCACCGGCACCGTCCTCGGCGACCCGATCGAGGCGCAGGCCCTGCTGGCCACCTACGGTCGCGCCCGCACCGGCGACGACCCGCTGTTCCTCGGTTCGCTGAAGTCGAACGTCGGCCACACGCAGGGCGCCGCGGGCGTCGCCGGCGTGATCAAGATGGTCATGGCGATGCGCCACGGCGTCCTCCCGCGGACGCTGCACGTCGACGCCCCGACCTCGCACGTCGATTGGGCGTCCGGCGGCGTCCGGCTGCTCGACGAGGCCCGCCCGTGGCCCGAGACCGGCGAGCCGCGCCGCGCGGGGGTGTCCGCCTTCGGCATGAGCGGCACCAACGCGCACGCGATCCTCGAAGCCGCTCCGGAAGCCGAAGAGCCCGAAGCGGCCGCCGCCGGGCCGGTGCCGTGGGTCCTCTCCGCACGGACCGCCGACGCGCTGCGAGCCCAGGCCGCCGCGCTGGCGGCGCACGACAGCAAAGACACCGCCGGCATCGGGTTTTCCCTGGTCACGACCCGTACGACGTTCCCGCACCGCGCGGTCGTGGTCGGCGATCTGCCCGCCGGCCTGACCGCGCTGGCCGAGGGCACGCCCGCGGCGAACGTCGTCACCGGGGAAGCGGGTGCGCCGGGCAAGGTCGCGCTGGTCTTCCCCGGCCAAGGTTCGCAGTGGGCGGGGATGGCCCTGGACCTCGCGGAGTCGTCGCCGGTGTTCGCGGCCCGGCTCGACGAGTGCGCGACGGCCATCGAGTCCTTTGTGGACTGGCGGCTCCGCGCGGTGCTGGCGGACGCGGAAGCGCTGACCCGGGTGGATGTCGTGCAGCCGGCGCTGTTCGCCGTGATGGTCTCCCTCGCCCAGCTGTGGCGTTCGTTCGGCGTGGTGCCGGACGCGGTCGTGGGTCACTCGCAGGGTGAGATCGCGGCCGCCGTGGTCGCGGGAGCGCTTTCTCTCGAGGACGGCGCACGCGTGGTCGCGTTGCGCAGCAAGGCGATCCTCGCGCTGGCCGGTGGTGGCGGCATGGTGTCCGTCGCCGCCTCCCTCGAAACCGTCGAGGAGCGGCTGATCGACGGAGTGTCGGTCGCGGCGGTGAACGGCCCGGCCGCGGTGGTGGTGTCCGGTGCGCCGGAGGCCCTGGACGAGTTCACGGCGACCTGCCGCACCGACGACATCCGCGTGAAGCGGGTGCCGGTGGACTACGCGTCGCACTCGGCGCAGGTCGAGCAGCTGCGTGACGAGCTGCGAGAGGTGCTGGCCCCGATCACCCCGCGCGATGGCGAGATCGCCTTCATCTCGACGGTGACGGGCGAGTGGAACGAAAGCGTCGACGCCGAGTACTGGTACACCAACCTGCGCAGCACCGTCCGTCTCGACACCGCGGTCGAGCGGTTGAAGGACGAAGGCTTCGGGACGTTCATCGAGGCCTCGCCTCATCCGGTGCTGACGATGGCACTCGGCGAAGACGTCGTCGCGCTGGGCTCGCTCAGGCGTGACGACGGGGGACTGACCCGCTTCCACACCGCGCTCGCCGAAGCGCACGTCCACGGCGTCGACGTCGACTGGACCCCGGCCTTCGCCGGCGCACGCACCACCGACCTCCCCACCTACGCCTTCCAGCGCGAACGCTTCTGGCCCGACGTCATCGCGGACCCGGGCGACGCGGGCGCGCTCGGCCTCAGCGCCACCGGGCACCCGCTGCTCGGCGCCGCCGTCGCGCTGGCCGCCGGGGACGGGCTCGTCCTCACCGGCCGCGTTTCCCCGCAGACCCAGCCGTGGCTCGCCGACCACGCCGTGCACGGCACGATCCTCCTGCCCGGCACGGCTTTCGTCGAACTCGCCGTCCAGGCCGGCGACCGCGCCGGCTGCGGCACGGTCGAGGAGCTCACCCTCGAAACCCCGCTCACCCTCGGCGCGCGCGACACCCGCGCGCTGCAGGTCTGGGTCGGTGTGGCCGACGAGACCGGCCGCCGCGCCGTCGAGGTGCACTCGCGCCGCGACGAGGACGACCCCTGGATCCGCCACGCCGCCGGCGTCCTCGCCGCCGGTACCCCCGAAGCCGGGTTCACCCTGGACTCCTGGCCGCCCGAGGGCGCGGCCAGGATCGACCTCGACGGGTTCTACGACGGCCTCCGCGCGGCGGCCGGCTACGAGTACGGACCCGTCTTCCAGGGCCTGCGCGCGGCCTGGCGCCGCGGCGACGAGATCTTCGCCGAGGTCGAACTCCCCGAGACACCGGACGCGGCCCGCTTCGGCCTCCACCCGGCCCTGCTGGACACCGCCCTGCACCCGCTCGCGCTCGTGTCCACAGGGGACGGACAAGCCCGGCTCCCGTTCGCCTGGACGCGGTTCGCCCTGCACGCCACCGGGGCCTCCGCGCTCCGCGTCCGGCTGACCCGCCGTGGCACCGACGAAATCACGGTCGAGGTCGCCGACCCGGCCGGCGCCCCGGTCGCGTCCGCCGAGTCCCTCGCGTTCCGGCCGTTGCCCGCCGGTGGTCTGGACCGGGCCGCCGACGACCTGTACGTCGTCGGCTGGACCGAGGTCCCGGAAGCCGGCGGCACCGGCGCCGTCTTCGAAACCCTGACCGGCGCGCCGGTCCACCAGGTGCTCGGCCTCGTCCAGGACTGGCTCGCCACCGAGCGCGCCGAGGTGCTCGTCTTCGTCACCAGCGGCGCGGTCGCGGTCCACGACGGCGAAGCGCCCGACCCGGACCTCGCCGCCGCGTGGGGCCTGGTGCGCTCGGCGCAGTCGGAGCACCCCGGCCGGTTCGCACTGCTGGACACCGACAACCCGGACCACCCGGTCGTCCCGCCCGAGCCGCAGGCGGCCGTCCGCGACGGCCGCGTGTTCGCGCCCCGGCTCGCCCGCGCCACCGCCACCGGCGAGACGCCGGACTGGGGCGACGGCGACGTGCTGGTGACCGGCGCTTCGGGCGTGCTCGGCGGGTTCGTCGCCCGGCACCTCGCCCGGGAGCACGGCGTCCGGCGGCTGGTGCTGCTCAGCCGCCGCGGCGCGCAGGCGCCCGGCGCGGCCGGACTTGCCGCGGACCTCGCCGCCGCGGGCACCGAGGCCGTCTTCGCCGCGTGTGACGCGGCGGATCGTGACCGGCTCGCCGAAGTGCTTGCCGCGCACCGGGTTTCCGCCGTCGTGCACGCCGCCGGTGTCCTCGACGACGGCGTCGTCGAGGCCCTGACCCCCGAGCGGCTGGACGGGGTCCTGCGCCCCAAGGCCGTCGCCGCCCGCAACCTCGACGAGCTGACCGGCGACCTCACGGCGTTCGTGCTGTTCTCCGCCGCCGCGGGCACCACCGGCGGCAGCGGGCAGGGCAACTACGCCGCCGCCAACGCCTACCTCGACGCCCTCGCCCAGCGGCGCCGCGCGGCCGGGCAGCCCGCCGTGTCGCTGGCCTGGGGGCTGTGGGCCGAGGCCAGCGGCATGACCGGGCACCTCGACGACCGCGCGCGGGACCGGCTCGGCCGCTCCGGCGTCCGTCCACTCGAGACCGCGCACGGCCTCGAGCTGTTCGACCGGGCCGTCGTCGCGGGCCCGGCCGCGCTCGTCCCGATCGCGCTCGACGCCGCCGCGTTGCGCCGTCAAGCCGCCGATGGCACGGTTTCGCCGCTGTTCCGCGGGCTCTTCCCGCCGGTGCGGCGGACCGCCGCGGCCGGGGGCCACGCGCTGGAAGAACTCACCGAAGAAGGCCTGGTCGAGCTGGTCCGCACGCAGGTGGCGGCCGTGCTCGGGCACGCGTCGGCGCAGGCGGTCGACCCGGGCCGCGCGTTCAAGGACCTCGGCTTCGACTCGCTGACCGCGGTCGACCTCCGCAACCGCCTCGCCGCGGCCACCGGCCTGCGGCTGCCCGCGACCCTCGTGTTCGACCACCCGACCCCGGCGGTGCTCGCCGCCCACCTGGCCGGGCGGACGAACCGGACCGCCGTCACGCGCACGACCGGGGCCGACGAGCCCATCGCGATCGTCGCGATGAGCTGCCGGTACCCGGGCGGGGTCGCCTCGCCGGACGACCTCTGGCAGCTCGTCGCCGAGGGCCGCGACGCCGTTTCGGTGTTCCCCGCGGACCGCGGCTGGCCGGTCGGCGACCTCTTCGACGACGACCCCGCGCACGGCGGCACCTCGTACGCCCGCGAAGGCGGGTTCCTCTACGACGCCGCCGACTTCGACGCGGAGTTCTTCGGCATGTCCCCGCGCGAGGCGACCGCCACCGACCCGCAGCAGCGGCTGCTGCTGGAGATCGCGTGGGAGGCGTTCGAGCGCGCCGGCATCGTGCCGGATTCGGTGCGCGGCAGCCGGACCGGCGTGTTCGCCGGCGTGATGTACCAGGACTACGCGACGCGGCTGTCGAACGTCCGAAGTGGACTGGAAGGCTACGAGGGCTACCTCGGCAACGGCAGCGCGGGCAGCGTCGCCTCGGGCCGGATCGCGTACGCGTTCGGCCTCGAAGGCCCGGCGATCACGGTGGACACGGCGTGCTCGTCGTCGCTGGTGGCCCTGCACCTGGCGTGCCAGTCGCTGCGGCAGGGCGAGTGCGATCTGGCGCTGGCGGGCGGTGTCGCCGTCCTGTCGACGCCCGCGCTGTTCGTCGAGTTCAGCCGTCAGCGCGGGCTCGCGGCGGACGGCCGCTGCAAGTCGTTCGCCGACGCCGCCGACGGCACGGGCTGGGGCGAAGGCGCCGGTCTGCTGCTGGTGGAACGGCTTTCCGACGCCCGCCGCAACGGCCACCCGGTGCTCGCGGTCGTCCGCGGTTCGGCGCTCAACCAGGACGGTGCGTCGAACGGCCTCACCGCGCCGAACGGCCCGGCCCAGCAGCGGGTCATCCGCCAGGCACTGGCGAACGCGGGCCTGACGACGTCCGAAGTGGACGCGGTCGAGGCGCACGGCACCGGCACGACCCTCGGCGACCCGATCGAGGCGCAGGCACTCCTGGAGACCTACGGCCAGGACCGCCCGGAGCCGCTGTGGCTGGGCTCGCTCAAGTCGAACATCGGCCACACCCAGGCGGCGGCCGGCGTCGGCGGCGTGATCAAGATGGTGATGGCGATGCGCCACGGCGTGCTGCCGCGGACGCTGCACGTCGACGCGCCGTCGTCCCATGTGGACTGGACGGCCGGGTCGGTGGAGCTGCTCACGGAGCCCCGCGAGTGGACGGCCGACCGGCCGCGGCGGGCGGCGGTGTCGTCGTTCGGGGTGAGCGGCACGAACGCACACGCGATCCTGGAACACGTTCCCGAAGCCGTGGCCGCGTCCGTCGTGGACGGTCCGGTTCCCTGGGTGCTCTCCGGCCGGACGCCGGAGGCGCTGCGGGCGCAGGCTGCCGCACTGCTCGACCGGGCGGACCTTCCGGCGGCCTCGGTCGGGGCGGCGCTGGTGACGGCGCGGTCGCTGTTCCGGCACCGCGCGGTCGTGGTCGGCGATCTCGCCGGTGGTCTCACCGCGCTCGCGGAGGGCGCTCCCGCGGCGAACGTGATCACCGGCGAGGCGAATGCGCCGGGCAAGGTGGCGCTGGTCTTCCCTGGGCAGGGTTCGCAGTGGGCCGGGATGGCGCTCGAGCTGGCGGAGTCGTCGGCGGTGTTCGCGGCCCGGCTGGACGAGTGCGGTGCCGCCTTGGAATCCTTTGTGGACTGGCGGCTCCGCGACGTGCTGGCCGACGCGGCCGCACTGAACCGCGTCGACGTGGTCCAGCCCGCGTTGTTCGCCGTGATGGTCTCCCTCGCCGAGCTGTGGCGCTCGTTCGGCGTCGTCCCGGACGCGGTCGTCGGCCATTCGCAGGGCGAGATCGCGGCCGCCGTGGTCTCCGGCGCGCTCTCGCTGGAAGACGGCGCCCGGGTCGTGGCGCTGCGGAGCAAGGCGATCCTGGCGCTGGCCGGCGGTGGCGGGATGGTGTCGGTCGGCGCCTCCGTCGAAACCGTGGAAGAACGGCTGATCGACGGGGTTTCCGTCGCGGCGGTCAACGGCCCGGCCGCCGTGGTGGTGTCCGGGACGCCGGAAGCCCTGGACGAGTTCATGGCCGCCTGCCGCGCGGACGGCATCCGGGTCAAGCGGGTGCCGGTGGACTACGCGTCCCACTCGCCGCAGGTCGAGCAGCTCCGCGACGAGCTGCGAGACGTCCTGGCTCCGATCAGGCCCCGCGAAGGCGAGATCGCCTTCATCTCGACGGTGACCGGCGAGTGGAACGAAGAAGTCGACGCCGAGTACTGGTACGCCAACCTGCGCAGCACCGTCCGTCTCGACACGGCGATCGAGCGGCTGAAGAGCGAGGGCTTCGGGACGTTCATCGAGGCCTCGCCGCACCCGGTGCTGACCATGACGCTCGGCGAAGACGTCGTCGCGCTGGGAAGCCTCCGCCGCGACGACGGTGGCCTCGCCCGCTTCCACGCCGCGCTCGCCGAAGCGCACGTCAACGGCGTCCGCGTCGACTGGACGCCCGCGTTCCCCGACGCGGTTCCCGCCGAGCTGCCCACTTACGCCTTCCAGCGCGAGCGGTACTGGCTCGACGTCCCCGAAGCCGGGCCCGGCCACGCCGATCCCGCGGAGCAGCGGTTCTGGGAGGTCGTCGGCGACCAGGACGTCCCGGCCTTCGCGGGCGTCCTCGACCTCGCCGAAGACGCCCCGCTCGACGCCGTCCTGCCCGCGCTGGCGAAGTGGCGCAGCCGTCGCCACGACGAGTCCACAACGGACTCTTGGCGCTACCGCATCGCCTGGCGTCCCCTCACGACGACGCCGGCTCGCCTCACCGGCCGCTGGCGCGTCGTCGGAGACGGCGACGACGTCCGCGAGGTCCTCGCCGCCCACGGCGCCGAGATCGTCGAGGACGACGAGAACCTGACCGGCGTGGTGGCCGTCCGCCCCGACGCCGCGACCACCCTCGGACTGACCCGCGTCGACGCCCCGCTGTGGCTCCTCACCGAAGGAGCCGTGGCCGCCGGGCCGGACGACGGGCCCGACCCCGCGCAGGCGCAGGTCTGGGGCCTCGGCCGGATCGCCGGGCTCGAACACCCGGCCCGCTGGGGCGGCCTGGTCGACCTGCCGCCGTCCCTCGACGAAACCACCGGCGCCCGGCTGGTCGCGGTGCTGGCCGGGACCACCGGCGAAGACCAGGTGGCCCTGCGCGCGTCCGGCGTCTTCGCCCGGCGGCTCGTCCACGCCGAGAGCGGCGAGCCCGCGCGGCGGTGGCGACCCGAGGGCACGGTGCTCGTCACCGACGCCGACGGCCACGCGGCCGTCCGGCTCGCTCGCTGGCTCATCGACCGGGGCGCCACGCGGATCGTGCTCGCCGCGGCCGCGCTGCCCGGTGTGGAAACCTTGCGAGACGCCGAAGTGATCGAGGCGTACTGCGACGTCGCCGACCGCGAGCAGCTGGCCGCGGTGCTCGAAGCCCACGGCCCGGTCCGGTCGGTGTTCCACACCGCCGCCGTCACCGACCTGGCGCCGCTCGACGAAACCGGACCGGACCTGCTGGAACGCGCGTGCCGCGTGAAGGCAGGCGCGGCCGACCACCTCGACGCGCTGCTGCCCGACGGTCTCGACGCGTTCGTGCTGTTCTCGTCCATCGCCGCGGTCGTCGGCAGCGGCGCCCACGGTGCCTACGCGGCGGCCAACGCCCACCTCGACGCGCTCGCCGAGCGGCGCCGGGCTCGCGGGGCGACGGCGACCTCGATCGCCTGGGGCGTCTGGGATGCCGACGAAGGCGTCGACCGCGCCCGCCTGGTCGCCGAGGGCGTCCCGCCGCTCGACCCCGAGCTGGCGCTGACCGCGCTCGGCCGGGCCCTCGACCACGACGACACGACCGTGGTCGTCGCCGACGTCGACTGGGCACGCTTCGCCCCGGCCTTCACCGCCGCCCGGCCGCGCCCGCTGCTCGCCGAGATCCCCGAGGCCGTCGAGGACACCCCGGTCCAGACCTCCGGGTTCGCCGCGCGGCTCGCCGGGTTGAGCGCGGCCGAAGCCCACCGCGTGCTGACCGATCTGGTCCGCGCACAGGCCGCGGTCGTGCTCGGGCACGCGTCCCCGGCCGGGGTCGACGTCGAACGCGCTTTCTCGGAACTGGGCTTCGACTCGCTGACGGCGGTCGAACTGCGCACCCGGCTCGCCACCGCGACCGGCCTGCGGCTGCCCGCGACCCTCGTGTTCGACCACCCGACGGTCACCGTCCTCGCCGGGTACCTCGGCGAGCTCCTCGGCACCGGCGGGAAGTCCACTCAGGACACCGCGGCCGGGATCGCCGCCGACGAGCCGATCGCCATCGTCGGCATCGGCTGCCGGTTCCCCGGCGGCGTCCGCTCGCCCGAAGACCTCTGGCGGCTGGTCGCGGCGGGCGGCGACGGCATCACGCCGTTCCCGGACGACCGCGGCTGGGACCTCGAGCAGATCTACGACCCCGAACCCGGCACCGGCGGCAAGAGCTACGCTCGCGAGGGCGGGTTCCTCGCCGACACCACGCGGTTCGACCCCGGCTTCTTCGGCATCTCGCCGCGCGAAGCCCTCGCGATGGACCCGCAGCAGCGGCTGCTGCTGCAGACGTCGTGGGAGGCGTTCGAACGCGCCGGGCTCGACCCGCTTTCCGTGCGGGGCGACCGGATCGGAGTGTTCGCCGGCACCAACGGCCAGGACTACCCGGCGCTGCTGGAGCGCTCGACCGAGCAGCTGGAAGGGCACGCGGGCGTCGGCAACGCGGCCAGCGTCGTGTCCGGGCGGCTGTCCTATGTGTTCGGTCTGGAAGGCCCCTCGCTGACGGTGGACACGGCGTGTTCGTCGTCGCTGGTGGCGCTGCACCTCGCGGTGCAGGCGCTGCGGCGCGGCGAGTGCACGATGGCGCTGGCCGGCGGCGCGACGGTGATGGCCACCCCGGGCATGTTCGTCGACTTCAGCCTGCAGCGCGGCCTCGCCGCGGACGGCCGCAGCAAGGCGTTCGCCGAGGCCGCCGACGGCGCCGGGTTCTCCGAGGGCGCGGGCATGCTGCTGGTGCAGCGCCTGTCGGACGCTCTACGTGACGGCCGTCGCGTGCTGGCCGTGGTGCGCGGTTCGGCGGTGAACTCCGACGGCGCGTCGAACGGACTGACCGCGCCGAACGGCCCCTCGCAGCAGCGGGTGATCCGCGCGGCCCTCGCGGACGCGGGGCTGACCCCGTCCGAAGTGGACGCCGTGGAAGCGCACGGGACCGGGACGACCCTCGGCGACCCGATCGAAGCCCAGGCCCTGCTCGCGGCTTACGGCCAGGAGCGCGACGAACCGCTGTGGCTGGGTTCGGTCAAGTCGAACCTCGGGCACACGCAGGCCGCCGCCGGTGTCGCCGGGATCATCAAGGTGGTCATGGCGATGCGCAACGGCGTCCTGCCGAAGACGCTGCACGTCGACGCGCCTTCGTCCCATGTGGACTGGACGGCCGGTGCGGTCGAGCTGCTGACGGAGTCCCGCGAGTGGACCTCCGAGCGGCCCCGCCGGGCGGGCGTCTCGTCGTTCGGCATCTCCGGCACCAACGCGCACACGATCCTCGAACAGGCGCCGGACGTCGTCGCCGAGGAGCGCGAGCCGGTCGCCGGCCCGGTGCCGTGGGTGCTGGCCGGCCGGACCGAGGCCGCGCTGCGCGATCAGGCCGCCGCCCTCGCCGCCCTCGACGCGGATCCGGCGGACATCGGGTTCTCCCTGGCGACCGCTCGCTCGCGGTTCCCGTACCGCGCGGTGGTGCTCGGCGCCGACGCGCTGACCGCCGTGGCCGAGGGAACCCCCGCGGCGAACGCGGTCACCGGGCTCGCCGGAACACCCGGCAAGGTGGCGTTGGTCTTCCCGGGGCAGGGTTCGCAGTGGGCCGGGATGGCGCTGGACCTCGCGGAGTCGTCGCCGGTGTTCGCGGCCCGGCTGAACGAATGCGCGGCCGCCATCAGCTCCTTTGTGGACTGGCACCTGCGGGACGTCCTCGCCGACGCGGAGGCGCTGAACCGGGTCGACGTGGTCCAGCCCGCGCTGTTCGCGGTGATGGTCTCGCTGGCCGAGCTGTGGCGCTCGTTCGGCGTGGTCCCGGACGCGGTCGTCGGCCACTCGCAGGGGGAGATCGCCGCCGCCGTCGTCTCCGGCGCGCTGTCCCTCGAGGACGGTGCTCGGGTGGTGACGTTGCGCAGCAAGGCGATCCTCGCGCTCGCCGGACAGGGCGGGATGGTCTCGGTGGCCGCTTCCCGTGAAGCCGTCGAGGAGCGGCTGACCGACGGAATCGCCATCGCGGCGGTGAACGGTCCGGCCGCGGTGGTGGTCTCCGGCGAGCCCGAAGCCCTCGACGAGCTGATCGCGTCCTGCGAAGCCGAGGGCATCCGCGCCAAGCGGGTCCCGGTGGACTACGCGTCGCACTCGGCGCAGGTGGAGCAGCTCCGCGACGAGCTGCTCGACGTCCTGGCCCCGATCAAGCCACGTGAAGGCGAGATCGCCTTCATCTCGACGGTGACCGGCGAGTGGAACGAAAGCGTCGACGCCGAGTACTGGTACACCAACCTCCGCAGCACCGTTCGCCTCGACATCGCGGTCGAGCGGCTCAAGAGCGAGGGTTTCGGGACGTTCGTGGAGGCGTCCCCGCACCCCGTCCTGACGATGGCGCTCGGGGACGACGTCCTCGCACTGGGTTCGCTGAGGAGGGACGACGGCGGCCTGCCCCGCTTCTACACCGCGCTCGCCGAAGCGCACGTCAACGGCGTGCGCGTGGACTGGACCCCGGCGTTCCCCGGCGCCCGGCTCACCGACCTGCCCACCTACCCCTTCCAGCAGGAGCGGTACTGGCCACAGTGGACGGCCGTGACCGCGGGCGACGCCGGCGGGCTCGGCCTCACCGACGCCGGGCACCCGCTGCTCGGGGCCGCCGTGACCGTCGCGGGCACCGGTGCCACCCTGCTCACCGGCCGGCTTTCGCTGAGCACCCACCCGTGGCTCGCCGACCACGCGGTCGGCGACACCGTGCTGCTGCCGGGCACCGCGTTCGTCGAGCTCGCGGTGCGGGCCGGCGACCAGGTCGGCTGCGCCACCGTCGAAGAGCTGACCCTGCAGGCGCCGCTGGTCCTGCCCCGCCGCGGCGGCGTCGCCGTCCAGGCCCGGGTCGAAGCCGCCGACGAGCACGGCCGCCGCACGGTGACCGTCCACTCGCGACCGAACGACGACGTCGACTGGACCCAGCACGCCGAAGGCATCCTGGCGGTCGGCGCGGAGCCGGGCACGACCCTGACGGCGTGGCCGCCCGCGGGCGCGGAACCGTTGCCGGTCGAGGGCCACTACGACACCCTCGCCGGGCACGGCTACCGCTACGGCCCGGCGTTCCAGGGCCTGCGCGCGGCCTGGCGGCACGGCGACGACCTCTACGCCGAGGTCGTCCTGCCCGACGACCAGCGCGCCGACGCGGCCCGGTACGGCCTGCACCCGGCCCTGCTCGACGCGGCCTTGCACCCGATCGGCCTGACCAGCGCCCAAGCCGGCGCCCGGCTGCCGTTCGCGTGGACCGGCGTCCGGCTCTACGCGACCGGCGCGACCACCCTGCGCGTCCGGCTCGGGGCGCTCGGCGCGGACGGCGTCTCGGTCGCCGTCGCCGACGAGAGCGGTGCTCCGGTCGCCGAGGCGGAATCGCTGGTCATGCGGCCGATCTCGGCCGGGCAGCTGGCCGCCGCCGCGGACAACGGCACCGACTCGCTCTTCACGCTGACCTGGCAGCAGGTGGACACCGAGCCCGCCGCTCCGGCCGTGCCGCTCGGCGAACCCGGTCCGGTGGCGTACAAGGAGTTCCGCGGCGACGTGACGGCGGAGGCTTTGCAGACCCTGCAGGACTTCCTGGCCGGCGAGCACGACGGAAAGCTGGTGCTGGTCACCGGATCGGCCGTGGGTGAGGCACCCGCCGACCCCGAAGCGGCCGCCGTCTGGGGCCTGGTCCGCTCCGCGCAGTCGGAGCACCCGGGCCGGTTCGTGCTCCTGGACGTCGACACCCCCGAGAACCTCGCCACCTGGGCCGGCGTGGCCGCCGCGTCCGGCGAACCCCAGCTGGCGTTGCGCGGCGGCGAATTCCACGTCCCGCGGCTGGCGCGGGCGACCCCACCGCGGGAGGAGCACACCTGGAACCCGGAGGGAACCGTGCTCGTCACCGGCGCGAGCGGCGTCCTCGGCGGCCTGCTCGCCCGGCACCTGGTGACCGTCCACGGCGTCCGCCACCTGCTGCTGCTCAGCCGCAGCGCACCGGCCGCCGCCGAAGAGCTGTCCGGTGCGTCGGTGACGGTCCTCGCGTGCGACGTCGCCGACCGCGCCGCCCTCGAAAGCGCGCTGGCGACCATCCCCGCCGAGCACCCGCTGACCGCGGTGGTGCACGCCGCCGGCGCGCTCGACGACGGCGTCCTCGAAGCGCTGACGCCGGAGCGGCTCGAGACCGTGCTGCGGCCCAAGGCCCTGGCGGCGCGGCACCTGCACGAGCTGACCGCGCACCTGAACCTCGACGCGTTCGTGTTGTTCTCCTCCTTCGCCACGACGATGGGCGGCGCGGGCCAGGCCGGCTACTCCGCGGCCAACGCCTACCTCGACGCCCTCGCCCAGCACCGCCGGGGCCGGGGGCTGCCCGCGACCTCGCTCGCGTGGGGGCTGTGGGAGACCCGCAGCGGCCTGACCGCGCACCTCGGCGACGACGACGTGTCGCGGCTGGGCCGGTCCGGCGTCCGCGCGCTGCCGACCGCCCGCGCGCTGCGGCTGTTCGACCTCGCGGTGAGCACGGGCGAGCCGCTGCTGATGCCGGTCGCGCTGGACCTCGCCGCCTGGCGGGCCCGGGCCGAGGTCCCGGCGCTGCTGCGCGGGCTGGTCCGGACGTCTTCGCGGCGGGCCGTGCGCGACGGGGTCCCGGCCGGGCCCGGCCTGTCCGAGCGGCTCGCGGGCCTGCCGGAAGCCGAGCAGCTCCGCGTGGTCGACGACGTGGTGCGGGCCCAGGTCGCGGCGGTGCTCGGCTACGCGTCGGGCAACGCCGTCGAGGCCGGGCGCGGCTTCCTCGACCTCGGCTTCGACTCGCTGACCGCGCTGGAGCTGCGCAACCGGCTCAACGCGGTGACCGGGCTGCGGCTGCCCGCCACGCTGATCTTCGACTACCCGAACCCGGACGCGCTCACCAAGCACCTCTGCGCCGAACTGCCCGCGGGCGGGGCGAAAGCGGCGTTGCCCGTCCACGCGGAACTGGACCGGCTGGCCGCGGTGCTCGCCGCGACCGAACCCGGCGCGGGCGAGCGCGACCTGATCACCGAGCGCCTGCGCGGGCTGCTGGCCCGCTGGACCGCGACCGACGACAGCCGGGACGAACCCGGCACGGAACTGGCCGACGCCACCGCCGAGGAGATCTTCGACCTCCTCGACGACGAACTGGGGATGTCCTGAATGTCGAACGAACAGAAGCTCCTGGACTACCTCAAGCGGGCCACGGCCGATCTGCGCGAGGCGCGGCGGCGCCTGAAGGAGAACGAGGACCGCGCGCAGGAGCCGGTCGCCATCGTCGGCATGAGCTGCCGGTTCCCCGGCGGCGTCCGCACCCCCGAACAGCTGTGGGACCTGCTCGCCGCGGGTGAGGACGCGGTCGGGGCGTTCCCCGCCGACCGCGGCTGGGACCTCGAGGCGCTCTACGACGAGGACCCGGGCAGCGCGGGCACCAGCTACACCCGGGAAGGCGCTTTCCTGGCCGACGCGGCCGACTTCGACGCCGGGTTCTTCGGTATTTCGCCGCGCGAAGCCCTCGCGATGGACCCGCAGCAGCGGCTGCTGCTGGAGGTGTCGTGGGAGGTGCTGGAGCGGGCGGGCATCGACCCGACGTCCGTGCGCGGCGAGAAGGTCGGCGTCTACGCGGGGGTGATGTACCAGGACTACGCGGCCCGGCTGCTGCTCGCGCCCGAGGTGTTCGCGGAGTTCGAGGCGCACCTGGGCAACGGCAGCGCGGGCAGCGTCGCCTCCGGCCGGATCGCCTACACCCTCGGCCTGGAAGGGCCCGCGGTCACCATCGACACGGCGTGCTCGTCGTCGCTCGTCGCCCTGCACCTGGCCTGCCAGGCGGTCCGGCTCGGCGACTGCTCCCTGGCACTGGCCGGCGGCGTCACGGTGATGGCCACGCCGGGCACGTTCACCGCGTTCAGCCGCCAGCGCGGGCTCGCCGCGAACGGCCGCTGCAAGCCCTTCGCCGACGCCGCCGACGGCACCGGCTGGGGCGAAGGCGCCGGCATGCTGCTCGTCGAGCGGCTGTCCGACGCGCGCCGCAACGGGCACCCGGTGCTCGCCGTCGTCCGCGGCTCCGCGGTCAACCAGGACGGCGCCAGCAGCGGCCTGACCGCGCCGAACGGGCCGTCGCAGCAGCGGGTCATCCGGGCCGCGCTCGACCGCGCCCAGCTGTCCGCCGAGCAGGTCGACGCCGTCGAAGCGCACGGCACCGGCACCACGCTGGGCGACCCGATCGAGGCGCAGGCACTGCTGGCCACCTACGGCCGCGCCCGCGCCGCCGACCGGCCGTTGCTGCTCGGCTCGGTCAAGTCCAACCTCGGGCACACCCAGGCCGCCGCCGGTGTCGCCGGGATCATCAAGTCCGTCCAGGCCATGCGGCAGGGCCTGCTGCCGAAGTCGCTGCACATCGACGCGCCGTCGTCCCAAGTGGACTGGAGCGCCGGCGAGGTCCGGCTGCTCACCGAGGCGACGCCGTGGCCGGAGACCGGGCAGCCGCGCCGGATCGGCGTTTCGTCGTTCGGCGTCAGCGGGACCAACGCGCACGTCATCCTGGAGCAGTCGCCGGAGGAACCCTCGCACCCGGAGCGGGTCCCGTCGGGGCCGGTGCCGTGGGTGCTGTCGGCGGGTTCGCCGGAAGCGTTGCGGGCCCAGGCATCCGCGTTGCTGGAGCACGACGGCGACCCGGCCGACGTCGGGTATTCGCTGGTGAAGTCGCGGGCGCTGCTGAGCCACCGCGCGGTCGTGACCGGGGAGGGCGGGCTCGCCGCGCTCGCCGTCGGTGAGCCGAGTCCCGCCGTGGTGACCGGGGAAGCGACCGCCCGCGGCAAGGTGGCGCTCGTGTTCCCGGGGCAGGGTTCGCAGTGGGCCGGGATGGCGCTGGAACTGGCCGCGTCGGCGCCGGTGTTCGCGGCCCGGCTCGACGAGTGCGCGGTGGCTCTGGAGTCCTTTGTGGACTGGTCGCTGCGCGAAGTGCTCGACGACGCGGACGCGCTGGGCCGGGTCGACGTGGTCCAGCCCGCCCTGTGGGCCGTGATGGTGTCGCTGGCGGCGCTGTGGCGTTCGTACGGCGTCGTCCCGGACGCGGTGGTGGGGCACTCGCAGGGTGAGATCGCCGCCGCCGTCGTCTCCGGTGCGCTGTCCCTTGAGGACGGTGCTCGCGTGGTCGCGCTGCGCAGCAAGGCGATCCTCGCGCTGGCCGGCCGGGGCGGGATGGTCTCGGTCGCGGCTCCCCTCGGCGAGGTCGAGGCGCGGTTGACCGAGGGGCTGTCGATCGCGGCGGTGAACGGCCCGGCCGCCGTGGTGGTCTCGGGCGAGCCGGGTGCCCTCGATGCGCTGATCGTGTCCTGCGAGGCCGACGGTGTCCGCGCGAAGCGGGTGCCGGTGGACTACGCGTCGCACTCGGTGCAGGTCGAGCAGCTGCACGACGAACTCCACGAGGTCCTGGCGCCGATCACTCCTCGCGCGGGCGAGATCGCCTTCATCTCGACGGTGACGGGGGAGTGGAACGAAAACGTCGACGCCGGGTACTGGTACCGGAACCTGCGCGGCACCGTGCGGCTGGACTCGGCCGTCGAGCGGCTGAAGAGCGAGGGGTTCACCTCGTTCATCGAGGCGTCGCCGCACCCGGTGCTGACCATGGCGCTGGGCGAAGACGTCGTCGCGCTGGGCAGTCTGCGCCGCGACGACGGCGGGCTCACCCGGTTCCACACCGCGCTGGCCGAAGCGCACGTCAACGGCGTCGCCGTCGACTGGACCCCCGCGTTCCCCGAAGCCCGGGTCGTCGATCTCCCGACGTATGCCTTCCAGCGCAAGCGGTACTGGCTCGACGCGCCGGTCAAGCCCGCCGCCGGTGACCCCGCGGACGCCCGGTTCTGGACCGCCGTCGAGGGTGAGGACGTCGGTGCGCTGGCCGAGCTGCTCGGCGTCGGCTCCGAGACGTCGTTCGCCGAGCTGCTGCCCGCCCTCGCCCGCTGGCGCCGGCTCCGCCAGGAGAAGTCCACTGTGGACTCCTGGCGCTACCGCGTCGAGTGGAAGCCGCTCGCCGAGCCGGCCGCCGCGACGCTGTCCGGCCGCTGGCTCGTCGTCGTCACGCCCGGCACCGACGCCGCCGACGTGACGAGTGCCCTCGCGGCCGCCGGTGCCGAGCCCGAAGTGGTCGAGTCGGCCGGCGACCTCACCGACGTCGCCGGCGTGGTGTCCCTGCTGCCCGACGCGCCCAGCACCCTTCTGCTGGTGCAGGCGCTGGCCGGGAGCACCGCACCGCTGTGGCTGCTGACGCGCAACGCCGTCGCCGCGCTGCCCGGCGACGCCGTACCCGGCGCGGACCCCGCGCAGGTCTGGGCGCTGGGCCGGGTCGCCGGCCTCGAACACCCCGAACGCTGGGGCGGGCTCGTCGACCTGCCCGCCACCCTCGACCGGCGGGCCGCCCGCCGGCTGAGCGCCGTCCTCGCCGGGCTCGACCACGAGGACCAGGTCGCCGTGCGTGCGTCCGGCGTCTTCGCGCGCCGGCTCGCGCACGCCCCGAGCGGCGAACCGGCCCGGAAGTGGCGTCCCGAAGGCACCGTGCTCGTCACCGGCGGGACCGGTGCGCTCGGCGGGCACGTCGCCCGCTGGCTGGCCGGTGCCGGCGCGGAGCACCTCGTGCTGGTCAGCCGCCGCGGCGCGGACGCTCCTGGCGCCGAAGCGCTCGAAGCGGACCTGACCGCTCTCGGCGCCGAAGTCACCTTCGCGGCCTGCGACCTCGCCGACCGCGACGCCGTGGCCGCCCTGGTCGACGGGCTCGAAGTGCGTGCCGTCGTGCACACCGCGGGCCTGCCGCAGGCGGGCACCATCGCCGACACCGGCGTCGAAGACTTCGCCGAGGTGCTCGCGGCCAAGGCCGCCGGGGCCGATCACCTCGACGAGCTGCTCGGCGACGACCTCGACGCGTTCGTCCTCTTCTCCTCCAACGCTGGCGTCTGGGGGAGCGCGGGCCAGGGCGCCTACGCCGCCGCGAACGCCCACCTCGACGCGCTCGCCGCCCGCCGCCGCGCGGCCGGCCGGACCGCCACCGCGGTGGCCTGGGGTTCCTGGGCCGGCGACGGCATGGCGGGCAGCGCCGAGGCGAAGGAGCACCTGCGCCGCCGCGGCCTGCGGGAGATGAACCCGAAGCTCGCGATCGCCGCGCTGCAGCACGCCCTCGACGCCGACGACACCTTCGTCGCCGTCGCCGACATGGACTGGCCGCGGTTCGCCGACGGGTTCACCGCCGCCCGCCGCCGCCCGCTCATCGAAGACCTCCCGGAAGTCCGTGACCACCTCGCCGCCGAGGCGGTCGTCACCGAGGTCGGGTCCGGACTCGCCGAAGAGGTGCGGGGGCTCGGCCCGCGCGAGGCCGCCCACCACGTCCTGGACCTCGTGCGCGCCCAGGCCGCCGCCGTGCTCGGGCACGACTCGGGTGCCGCCGTCGCCGCCGACCGCGCCTTCCGCGAGCTCGGCTTCGACTCCCTGACCGCAGTGGAACTCCGCAACCGGCTGACGACGGTGACCGGTGTCCGCCTCCCGGCCACCGTCGTTTTCGACCACCCGCACCCGCGCGCGCTGGCCGAGCACCTCCTCGGCGAGGTGTCCGGGACCGGGACCGCCGCCGCGGGCCCGGCCACGGCCGCCGCGTCGGACGAGCCGATCGCGATCGTGGCCATGGGCTGCCGCTACCCGGGGGACGTGCAGTCGCCCGAGGACCTGTGGCGCCTGATCGCCGAGGGCGCGGACGGCGTCGGCCCGTTCCCGGCCGACCGCGGCTGGGACCTGGCCGCGCTGTACGACCCGGACCCGGCGAACCTCGGCACCAGCTACACCCGCGAGGGCGGGTTCATGACCACGGCGGCCGCGTTCGACGCCGGGTTCTTCGGCATCTCGCCGCGCGAGGCGCTCGCCATGGACCCGCAGCAGCGCGTCCTGCTCGAGACGTCGTGGGAGGTGTTCGAGCGGGCGGGCATCGACCCGGATTCGCTGCGCGGCAGCGGAACCGGCGTGTTCGTCGGCGCGACGTCGTCCGGCTACGGCGTCGGCGCGCGCGACGAGTCCGGCGGCTCCGAGGGCTACCTGCTGACCGGCAGCGCCCCGGCCGTCGTGTCGGGCCGCCTGTCCTACACGTTCGGCCTGGAGGGGCCGGCGGTCACCGTCGACACGGCGTGCTCGTCGTCGCTGGTGGCCCTGCACCTGGCGTGCCAGGCGCTGCGGCAGGGCGAGTGCTCGATGGCGCTCGCGGGCGGGGTCACGGTGATGGCGCACCCGGCGGCGTTCGTCGAGTTCAGCCGTCAGCGCGGGCTCGCCGAAGACGGCCGCTGCAAGTCCTTCGCGGACGCGGCCGACGGCACCGGCTGGGGCGAAGGCGTCGGCCTGGTCCTGCTGGAGCGGCTGTCCGACGCGCGCCGCAACGGGCACACGGTCCTCGCGGTGGTGCGCGGGTCGGCGGTGAACCAGGACGGTGCGTCCAACGGCTTGAGCGCCCCGAACGGTCCCTCGCAGCAGCGGGTGATCCGGGCGGCACTGGCGAACGCCGGACTGTCCACTTCGGACGTCGACGCGGTCGAGGCGCACGGCACGGGCACCCGGCTCGGCGACCCGATCGAGGCGCAGGCCCTGCTGGCGACGTACGGCCGCGACCGGGACCGGCCGCTGTGGCTGGGATCCCTGAAGTCCAACATCGGGCACACGCAGTCGGCGTCCGGCGTGGCGGGCGTGATCAAGATGGTCCTCGCCATGCGGCACGGCGTCCTGCCGCGGACGCTGCACGTCGACACGCCGTCGTCCCAAGTGGACTGGACGGCGGGATCGGTCGAGCTGCTCACCGAGGAGCGGCCGTGGGAATCCGACGGCCCGCGCCGGGCCGCGGTCTCGGCGTTCGGGGTGAGCGGGACGAACGCGCACGTGGTCCTCGAGCAGGCCGACGCCGTGGTGGTCCCGCCTGCCGGGCCCGACGCGACGCCGCCGCTCGTGCCGCTGTCGGCCCGGAGCGGCACCGCGTTGCGGGCGCAGGCCGCCCGGCTCCGGGGCACGGACCTGGCGCCGCGGGATCTCGCGTACTCCTTGGCTTTCACGCGTGCCACGCACGACCAGCGCGCGGTGCTCGTCGCGTCCGGTGACGAGATCGACCGCGCGCTGGGCGTCCTCGCCGAGGGTGGCACCGACGCCGCCGTGGTCACCGGCACGGCCGACCGCGACGGCTTGCTGGCCGTGCTGTTCACCGGCCAAGGCGCCCAGCGCGTCGGCATGGGCCAGGAGCTTCACGCGCGCTTCCCGGTCTACGCCGAAGCTTTCGACGCCGTGCTCGCCCACTTCGATCCGGCCCTGCGCGAGGCCCTCACCGACCCCGGGCTGCTGAACCGCACGGAGTTCACGCAGCCCGCCCTGTTCGCCGTCGAAGTCGCGCTCTACCGCCTGGTCGAGTCCTTCGGTGTCCGCCCGGACTTCGTGGCCGGCCATTCGATCGGCGAGATCTCGGCCGCACACGTCGCCGGTGTGCTGTCCCTGGACGACGCGTGCCGCCTGGTCGCCGCGCGGTCCTCGCTCATGCAAGCCCTCCCGGCGGGCGGCGCGATGGTGTCGATCGCCGCCCCGGAGTCCGAGATCGTCCTGACCGACGGGGTGTCGATCGCCGCGGTGAACGGCCCGGATTCGGTCGTCATCTCGGGCGACGAGGCTGCGGTGCTGGCGATTGCCGCGCAGTTCCCGAAGACCAAGCGGCTCAGGGTGAGTCACGCGTTCCACTCGCCGCTCATGGATCCGATGCTGGAGGAGTTCCGCGCGGTCGCCGAGTCCCTGACGTACCGCTCGGCGACGATACCGGTGATCTCGAATGTGAGCGGTGCTCTCGCCGAGCCGTTCACCGCGGAGTACTGGGTGCGGCACGTGCGGGAAGCGGTCCGGTTCGCCGACGGCGTCTCGACGTTGGAGGCCGCCGGGGTCGGGGTGTTCCTGGAGCTGGGCCCCGACGGCGTGCTCAGCGCGATGGTGCCGGGCACGGCCGTGGCGGCGATGCGCCGCGACCGCGACGAAGAACGCACCCTGTTCACGGCGCTGGCCCGGCTGCACGTCAGCGGCGTCGACCTGGACTGGGAGAGCCTCTACGCCGGCTCCGCGGGCCGGGCCGTCGCGCTGCCGACGTACCCCTTCGAGCACCAGCGGTACTGGCTCGAGCCCGCCCGGCCGCAGGCCGTCGCCGACACCGCCGACGCCGAGTTCTGGGCCGTCGTCGAGAACGGCGACCTGGCCCGCGACCTCGCCGTGGACCAAGACCTCGCCGTCGCGATCCAGCCCGCGCTCCAGGCCTGGCGCACCCGGCACCGCGAGGCGAGCACCCTCGAATCGTGGCGCTACCGCGTCGCCTGGCGGCCGCACCCGATCGGGGCCGACCGGCTGTCCGGCACCTGGCTGATCATCGGCACCGCGCCCGCCGGGATCGCCGAGGGCCTGGCCGAGCGGGGCGCGGACGTCGTCACCGCGCCCGTCGATCGGCTGCACGAAGTGGACGGCATCGCCGGCGCCCTCGCCTTCCCGGCGAACCTCGGCGAAGCACTCACCGTGCTGCAGGCCGACCTGTCCGGGCCGCTCTGGTGCGTCACCACCGAAGCCGTGCGCACCGCCCGCTCCGACGCCGCGCCCGACCCCGCGCTCGCGCAGGTCTGGGGCCTCGGCCGGGTCGCCGCACTGGAACTCACGGGCCGCGACGTCGGCCTCCTCGACCTCCCGGCCACCCTCGACGACCGCGGTCACGACCGTCTCGCGGGCCTGCTCGCCGCGGGCACCGCCGAGGACCAGGTGGCGCTCCGGGCGTCCGGCGCCTTCGTACCCCGGCTCGTCCGCGCCCCGGCCGGCACCGAACCCGGTGGCTGGGCCCCGTCGGGCACCACCCTGATCACCGGCGGCACCGGGGCACTGGGCAGCGCTCTCGCGCGGAAGCTCGCCGCGCGGGGTGCCCGGCACCTCCTGCTGCTCAGCCGCCGCGGACCGGACGCACCCGGTGCGGCCGAACTCGCGACGCACCTGCGTGACCTCGGCGCGGAAGCCGAGATCGTCGCGTGCGACGTCGCCGACCGCGCGGCCCTGGCCGCGGTCCTGGATGGACGGTCGGTGAGCGCGGTCTTCCACGCCGCCGGCTACGGCCGGTTCACGCCGATCGCCGAATCGTCCACCGAGGACTTCGCCGACGTCGTCAGCGCGAAGGTCGACGGCGCCGTCCACCTCGACGAGCTGCTCGGCGACGACCTCGAAGCCTTCGTGCTGTTCTCCTCGATCGCCGGCGTCTGGGGCAGTGGCCATCAGGGCGCTTACGCGGCCGCGAACGCGCACCTCGATGCCCTCGCCGAACGCCGCCGCGCCGCCGGGCTCGCCGGGACGTCGATCGCCTGGGGCCCGTGGGCGGGCGCCGGCATGGGCGCGTCCGAGGAGGGCGACGAACTGCTCCGCCGCCGCGGGCTCCTCCCGCTGGACCCGGAGCTGGGCCTGCGCGCCCTCCTGCAGGCCGTCGAGCTGGACGAGACGACCGTCGTCGTCGCCGACGTCGACTGGGCCCGCTTCGCGCCTTCGTACGCGGCCGCCCGGCAGCGGCCGCTCATGGCCGAGCTGCCCGAGTTCGCCGTGACCGAAGGCGAAACCACTCGCGGCACGGCCGAGCTGACCACCCGGCTGGCCGGGCTGCCCGCGCCCGAACGGCGTCGCGTGCTCCTCGACGTCGTGCGCGCCCGCGCCGCGGCGGTCCTCGGGCACGACGGCGCCGAGGCGATCGACCCGGTCCGGCCGTTCAAGGACCTGGGCTTCGACTCGCTCACCGCGGTGGAGCTGCGCAACGGCCTGGCCGCCGACACCGGCCTCGCCCTGCCCTCGACGCTGGTGTTCGACCACCCGACCCCGGCCGACCTGACCGACCGCCTGCTCGGCGAGATCTTCGGCGCCGGCGCCCCGGAACCGGGCGCGCCCGCGACCGTGGCCGAGGTCGCCGACGACCCGATCGCGATCGTCGCGATGAGCTGCCGCTACCCGGGCGGGGTCCGCTCGCCCGAGGACCTCTGGCGGCTGGTCGGCGAAGGCGGCGACGGCATTTCCGGCTTCCCCGACGACCGCGGCTGGGACCTCGGCGCGCTCTACGACCCGGACCCCGGCAAGAGCGGCCGCAGCTACGCCCGCGACGGCGGCTTCCTCCATGGCGTCGGCCAGTTCGACGCCGCGTTCTTCGGGATCTCGCCGCGCGAGGCGCTCGCCATGGACCCGCAGCAGCGGCTGCTGCTCGAGACGGCGTGGGAGCTGTTCGAGCGCGCGGGCATCGACCCGCATTCGTTGCGCGGCAGCAAGACCGGCGTGTTCGCCGGCACCAACGGCCAGGACTACGTCACCATGCTCGGCTCGGCGTCCGGTGTCGAAGGCCACCTGCTGACCGGCAACACCACGAGCGTCATCGCCGGGCGCGTCTCCTACACCTTCGGTCTGGAGGGGCCGTCGGTCGCGGTCGACACGGCGTGCTCGTCGTCGCTGGTCGCGCTGCACCTGGCCTGCCAGTCGCTGCGCCAGGGCGAGTCCACGATGGCCGTCGCCGGCGGCGTCACGGTCATGTCGACCCCGGGCGCGTTCGTCGAGTTCAGCCGCCAGCGCGGGCTGGCCCCGGACGGCCGGTGCAAGCCGTTCGCCGAGGCCGCCGACGGCACCGGCTGGGCCGAAGGCGCGGGTTTGCTGCTCCTGGAACGGCTTTCCGACGCCCGTCGCAACGGCCACGAAGTCCTCGCGCTCGTCCGAGGTTCGGCGGTCAACTCCGACGGTGCGTCGAACGGCCTGACCGCGCCGAACGGGCCGTCGCAGCAACGCGTGATCCGTGCGGCGCTGGCGAACGCGGGCCTGACGCCGTCCGATGTGGACGTCGTCGAGGCGCACGGCACCGGCACCACGCTGGGTGACCCGATCGAGGCGCAGGCGGTCCTCGCGACCTACGGCCAGAACCGGGAAACACCGCTGTGGCTGGGCTCGATCAAGTCGAACATCGGGCACACGCAGGCCGCCGCCGGTGCGGCGGGCATCATCAAGATGGTCATGGCGATGCGGCACGAGCTGCTGCCGAAGTCGTTGCACGTCGACACGCCGTCGTCCCACGTGGACTGGTCGGCGGGTGCGGTCGAGCTGCTCACCGAAGCCCGCGAGTGGACCGCCGCCCGGCCGCGCCGGGCCGGGATCTCGTCGTTCGGCATCTCCGGAACCAACGCGCACACCATCATCGAGCAGGCCGAGCCCGTTCTCGCCGACCGGACCGAGGTGCCCGATCGGCTGGTGCCGTGGCCGGTCTCCGGCCGTTCGGTGGCCGCGCTCCGGGCACAGGCGAACCGGCTGTCCGAAGTGGATGGAACACCCGCCGACATCGGGTTCTCCCTGGCCACCGGCCGCGCCGCGCTGGACCACCGGGCCGTCGTGCTCGGCACCACGGCCGCGGACTTCCGGGCGGGACTGACCGCGCTGGCCGAGGGCACGCCCGCGCCCGAGGTGATCTCGGGCGAGGCGGCCACCGGGCCGCTGGCGGTGCTGTTCACCGGGCAAGGCGCGCAGCGCGCCGGCATGGGCCGCGAGCTGTACGCGCGGTTCAGCGTCTACGCCGACGCGTTCGACGAGGCCTGCGCGCACCTCGACCCGCACCTGGAGCACTCGATCCGGGACCTCGTCTTCGCCGAGCCGGGCACCGAAAAGGCCGCGCTGCTCGACCGGACCGCCTACACCCAGACCGCGTTGTTCGCCGTGGAACTGGCGCTGCACCGGCTGGCCGAAAGCTGGGGCGTGCACGCGGACTACCTCGCCGGCCACTCGATCGGCGAGCTGGTCGCGGCGCACGTCGCCGGGGTCCTGTCGCTGGCCGGCGCCGCCGAACTGGTCGCCGCCCGCGGCCGCCTGATGGACGCACTGCCGGACGGCGGGGCGATGGTTTCCCTGCGAGCGGGCGAAGAAGCCGTGGCCGCGGAGGTCGCCAAGACCGGCGGCCGGGCGGACATCGCCGCGGTCAACGGACCCGGCTCGGTCGTCGTCTCCGGCGACGAAGACGTCGTCCTGGAACTGGCCGCCGGGTTCGCCGCCGCGGGCGTGCGGACCAAGCGGCTCAAGGTGAGCCACGCGTTCCACTCCCCGCGGATGGACGCGATGCTCGACGACTTCGCCGCGGTCGCGAACCGGCTGACCTACCACCCGGCCGAACGGACCGTGGTGTCCACGGTGACCGGCGAGCTCGCCGGTCCCGAATTGTCCACTCCGGACTACTGGGTGCGCCAGGTGCGGGCGTCGGTGCGGTTCGCCGACGCCGTCGCCACCCTGGCCGGCCAGGGCGTCCGGACGTTCCTCGAAGCGGGCCCGGACGCCGTGCTCAGCGCCATGGCCGCGGACTGCCTCGGCGAGGACGTCGTGGCCGTGCCGCTGCTGCGCCGCGACCGGCCGGAGGAACGCACGTTCGCCACCGCGCTCGCCGGGCTCTGGGTCCGCGGGGTCCCGGCCGACCTCTCGGCCGCGTTCACCGGCGCGCGCCGCGTCCCGCTGCCGACGTACGCCTTCCAGCACCGGCGCTTCTGGCCCGAGGTCTCGGCCGCGGCGGCCGGGGACGTCGGCGCGGCCGGGCTCACCGACGCGGCCCACCCGCTGCTGGCCGCGACCCTGCCGCTGGCCGGCGGCGACGGCGTCGTCCTCACCGGGCGGCTGTCCCTCGCGACGCAGCCGTGGCTGGCCGATCACGCCGTGCTCGGCACGGTCCTGTTGCCCGGCACGGCTTTCGTCGAACTCGCGGTGCGCGCCGGTGACCAGGCCGGCTGCCCGGCGCTCGAAGAGCTGACCCTCGCCGCCCCGCTCGTGCTGCGCGAACAGGACGCCGTCGCGATCCAGGTCGCGGTCGGCGGGCCGGACGCCGACGGCCGCCGTGAGCTGACGATCCACTCCCGACCGGAGGGCCGGGACGAGTGGACCGCGCACGCGGCAGGCGTGCTCGCCCCGGCGGCCGCGGCGGAACCCGCCGCGCTCGCCGAGTGGCCGCCCGCCGGTGCGGAACCCGTTGACGTGACCGGCTTCTACGACACCCTCGCCGCGTCCGGCTTCGGCTACGGCCCGGCGTTCCGCGGCCTGCGCGCGGCCTGGCGCGCCGGTGCGGAGATCTACGCCGAGGTCGCGCTGCCGGAGCAGCAGCAGGCGGGCGCGTTCGGCCTGCACCCGGCGCTGCTCGACGCCGCCCTGCACGCGTTGGGCTTGCGGGACGGCGAAACCGGGCCACGGCTGCCGTTCGCCTGGACCGGCGTCACCCTGCACGCCACCGGGGCCGCCGCGCTGCGGGTCCGGCTGCGCCCGGGTGCCGGGGACGCGGTCGCCGTCGACGTCGCCGACGCCACCGGGGCACCGGTCGCGTCGGTGGCCGCGCTGGTGCTGCGCCCGGTTTCGGCCGAGCAGCTGCGCGGCCCGGACGGCGGCGACTCGTTGTTCAGCGTCGAGTGGACGCCGATCCCGGTGCCCGAGCCGACCGCCGGCCGGTACGCGGTCATCGGCCCGGACCCGCTCGGCCTGGTCGCCGGGCTCGGTTCCGCCGGTACCGTGGAGTCCTATGTGGACCTCGCGGACCTCGGCCGCAGCACGGCGGAGACCGGCGAGGAGCCGCAGTTCGTGTTCTCCGCGATCCGGCACTCGCCCCAGCCGAAGGACCGGGCCGGCTTCGCGCTGGACCTGGTCCGCGCCTGGCTGGCCGACGAGCGGTTCAGCACCGCCCGGCTGGTGCTGGTCACCCGCGGCGCGGTCGGCGCGGTCGACGGCGACCGCGTGCCCGACCTCACCGCCGCACCCGTGTGGGGCCTGCTGCGGTCGGCGCAGTTCGAGAACCCCGGCCGGCTCGTGCTGGTCGACCTCGACGACGAAGACCCGCGCTCGGCGGCCCTGCTGGGCGCGGTCGCCTCGGGCGAACCGCAGCTCGCGCTGCGGGACGGCCGCGCACTGGCCGCACGGCTGGTGCGCGCCGGCTCCGGTGACCTGCTGCGCGTGCCCGCCGAGGGCAACTGGCGGCTCGACACCACCGGCCCGGGCACGCTCGAAAACCTCGCGCTGATCCCGAATCCGCTGCCGGAGACGCTCGAAGCGGGTCACGTCCGGGTCGCCATCCGCGCGGCCGGGATGAACTTCCGGGACGTCCTCATCGGCCTCGGCATGTACCCGGGCGAGCCGATCATGGGCATCGAAGGCGCCGGCGTCGTGCTGGAGTGCGGCGAAGGCGTCACCGGCCTCAAGCCCGGCGACAAGGTGATGGGCTTCTTCCCCGGCTCGTTCGGCCCGCGCTCGGTCGCGGACCAGCGGATGCTGGCGAAGATGCCCGAAGGCTGGTCGTTCAGCGAAGCGGCTTCGGTGCCCATCGTGTTCCTCACCGCCTACTACGGCCTGGTCGACCTGGCCGGGCTGCGGGCGGGGGAGTCCGTGCTGATCCACGCCGGTGCCGGTGGCGTCGGCATGGCCGCCATCCAGCTGGCCCGCCACCTCGGCGCCGAGGTCTACGCGACCGCGAGCCCCGGCAAGTGGGACGTCCTGCGCGCGTCCGGGCTCGACGACGCGCACCTGGCGTCGTCGCGCACGACCGGGTTCGCCGAGCTGTTCCGCGAGGCCGGCGGCGGCCGGGGTGTCGACGTCGTGCTCAACGCGCTGACCCGGGAGTTCGTCGACGCGTCCTTCGCGCTGATGCCGCGCGGCGGGCGGTTCCTGGAGATGGGCAAGGCCGACGTCCGCGACGCGGGCGAGGTCGCCGCGGCCCACCCGGGCGTGGCCTACCAGGCGTTCGACCTCGTCGAAGCCGGGCCGGACCGGATCCGCGAGCTGTTCACCGAGGTCATCGCGCTGTTCGAAGCGGGCGCGCTGACCCCGCTGCCGGTCCGGACCTGGGACGTGCGGCGCGCGCCCGAGGCGTTCCGGTTCGTCAGCCAGGCCAAGCACGTCGGCAAGGTCGTGCTCACCATGCCGTCGTGCTTCGGCCCCGGCACGGTGCTGATCACCGGCGGCACCGGCGCGCTGGGCGGCCTGCTCGCCCGGCGGCTGGTCACCGGGCACGGCGTCCGCGACCTGGTCCTGCTGAGCCGGCGCGGGCCGGACGCGCCGGGCGCCACCGAACTGGCCGCCGACCTGCGGGAACTCGGCGCGAACGTGCGGATCGTCGCCGGGGACGCCGCCGACCGCCGGGAGCTGGCCGCGGTGCTCGCCGCGATCCCGGCGGAGCGGCCGCTCACCGGCGTGGTGCACGCGGCCGGCGTGCTCGACGACGGCGTCGTCGCGTCGCTGACCCCCGAGCGGCTGAACGCGGTGCTGCGGCCCAAGGTGGACGCCGCGCTGAACCTGCACGAGTTCACCCGGGACCTCGGCCTGTCGGCGTTCGTGCTGTTCTCCTCGGCCGCGGCCACGCTGGGCAGCCCGGGTCAGGGCAACTACGCCGCGGCCAACGCGTTCCTCGACGCGCTCGCGCAGTACCGCTCTGCGCGCGGCCTGCCCGCCGGCTCGCTGGCGTGGGGTCCCTGGGCCACCGACGGGATGCTCGGCGGGCTCGGCGACGCCGACCGCGCGAAGCTGGAGCGGTCCGCGTTCGTCCCGTTCACCGCCGAAAGCGGCCTCGACCTGTTCAACGTCGCCGCCGCGCGGCCCGAGCCGGTGCTGCTGCCGCTGCAGCTCGACACGGCCGCGCTGGGGGCACAAGCGGGCTTGCCGCCGCTGTTCGCCTCGCTCGTGCGGGCCCCGGCTCGCCGGACCGCCGAAGCGGCCGCCGATGGTGAGCCGTCCGGCCCGCCGTTCGCGCAGCGCCTGGGTGCGGTGCCCGCGGCCGAGCGCGGCGAGTTCCTGCTCGACCTCGTGCGCGGGCACGTCGCCACGGTGCTGGGCCACGGCTCGGCCGCCGACGTCGAAGGCGGCCGCGGGTTCCTGGACCTCGGCTTCGACTCGCTGACCGCGGTGGAGCTGCGCAACCGCCTCACCGCCGAGACCGGGCTGCGGCTGCCGGCCACGCTGGTCTTCGACCACCCGTCGCCCGCCGACCTGGCGGCGCACCTGCTGGCCGGGCTCGCGCCCGGGGAAGCGGACGCGGACGCGGCGGTCCTGGCCGAGCTGGACCGGCTCGAGCGCGTGCTCGAAGGCGCCGGCGACAGCAGGCGGATCACCGCGCGCCTGGAGACGCTGCTGGCCCGGCGGCGCGGCGCGCAGGCGGACGAGGAGTCCGGCGACGGGCTCGACGCCGCCACCGACGACGAAATCTTCGACCTGATCGACAACGAGCTCGGGCTGTCCTGAATGGACGCCACGCACCGACGGGATGGGGCCTGATGGACAACGACGCGAAGCTCCGGGAATACCTGAAGAAGGTGACCGCGGACCTCCGGCGCGCCCGCAAGCGCATCCAGGAGGTGGAGGACGCCGGGTTCGAGCCGATCGCGATCGTCGGGATGGCCTGCCGGTTCCCGGGCGGCGTCCGCTCGCCGGAAGACCTGTGGCAGCTGGTGGACGGCGGCCGCGACGCGATGTCCGGGTTCCCCGCCGACCGCGGCTGGCCGGACGCGCACGACGCCGGCTTCGCGGCCGAAGGCGGCTTCGTGCACGACGCGGGCCTGTTCGACGCCGGGTTCTTCGGCATCTCGCCGCGCGAAGCGCTCGCGATGGACCCGCAGCAGCGACTGTTGCTGGAGACGTCGTGGGAGGCGCTGGAACGCGCCGGGATCGTGCCGGAGTCGTTGCGCGGCAGCCGGTCCGCGGTGTTCGTCGGCGCCGCGCACCAGGGGTACGCCACCGGGGCGGGCGAGGACGCCGAAGCGGTCGCGGGGCACCTGATGACCGGCACCGCGACCAGCGTCCTGTCCGGCCGGATCTCCTACACCCTCGGCCTCGAAGGCCCGTCCGTCACCGTCGATACGGCGTGCTCGTCGTCGCTGGTGGCGCTGCACCTGGCCGTGCAGTCGCTGCGGCGCGGGGAATCCGACTTCGCGCTCGCCGGTGGTGCGGCGGTGATGGTCAACCCCGGCATGTTCACCGAGATGCAGCGCCAGGGCGGCCTGTCCGGCAACGGGCGGTGCAAGGCGTTCGCCGAGGGCGCCGACGGCACCGGCTGGGGCGAGGGCGTCGGCATGCTGCTCGTGGAGCGGCTGTCCGACGCGCGCCGGCACGGGCACCCGGTGCTTGCCGTCGTCCGCGGTTCGGCGGTGAACCAGGACGGCGCGAGCAGCGGCCTGTCCGCGCCGAACGGGCCGTCCCAGCAGCGCGTGATCCGGGACGCGCTCGCCGACGCCCGCTTGTCCACTGTGGACGTGGACCTGGTGGAAGCGCACGGCACCGGCACGGCGCTGGGCGACCCGATCGAAGCCCAGGCGTTGCTGGCCACCTACGGCCAGGACCGCCCGGAGCCGCTCTGGCTCGGTTCGGTGAAGTCGAACATCGGCCACACCCAGGCCGCGGCCGGCGTCAGCGGCATCATCAAGCTCGTCATGGCGCTGCGGAACCACCGGATGCCGCCGACCCTGCACGCCGGGACGCCGTCGACGAAGATCGACTGGACCGAGGGCGCGGTCGAGCTGCTGCAGGAAGGCCGCGAGTGGACCGCGGACCGGCCGCGCCGGGGTGCGGTGTCGTCGTTCGGGATCTCCGGCACCAACGCGCACATCATCTTGGAGGAGCCCGCCGAGGAGCCTGCGGCAGCGGAGCCCGTCGACGGCGTCCTGCCGTGGGTGCTGTCGGCCAAGTCGGCGGAGGCGTTGCGCGAGCAGGCGTCCCGGCTGGCCACTGTGGACGCGGACCCGGCCGGAGTCGCGCTTTCCCTGGCGACGACCCGGTCCGCGTTCGCGCACCGTGCGGTCGTGGTCGGCGAGGACCGGGAGCGCCTGTTCGCGGGCGTGCGGGCGCTGGCTGACGGCGTCCCGGCGCCGAACGTCGTCACGGGTGCCGCCGGGAGCGCCGGCAAGGTCGCCATGGTCTTCCCCGGCCAGGGTGCCCAGTGGGCCGGGATGGCGACGGAGCTGCTGGCCACGTCCGAGGTCTTCGCCGCTCGCTTCACCGAGTGCGCGCGTGCCCTCGAACCGCACACCGGCTTCTCGCTGCTGGACGGCGACCTCGACCTGGACCGCGTCGACGTCGTGCAGCCCGCGCTGTTCGCGATGATGGTGTCCCTCGCCGCGTTGTGGGCCGCCCACGGGGTGCGCCCGGACGCCGTGATCGGCCACTCGCAGGGGGAGATCGCCGCCGCCGTCGTGTCCGGTGCGCTGTCCCTCGAGGACGGTGCGCGCGTGGTCGCACTCCGCAGCAAGGCGATCCTCGCGCTGGCGGGTGCGGGCGGGATGGTGTCCGTGGCCACCTCGCGCGAGCGGACCGAGGCGCTCGCCCGGCCCTGGGGTGAGCGCATCTCGATCGCCGCGGTGAACGGCCCCGCCGCGACCGTCGTCTCCGGTGAACCGGAAGCCCTCGAAGAGTTCATGGCCGCGTGTGAAGACGTGCGCACCCGCCGGATCCCGGTGGACTACGCGTCCCACTCCGTCCAGGTGGAACAGCTGCGCGACGAACTCCTGGACGTCCTGGCCCCGATCGCCCCGCGGCGGGGGGAGACGGCGTTCTTCTCCACGGTGACCGGCGAATGGATCGACGGCACCGCACTCGACGCCGAGTACTGGTACACGAACCTGCGCGGCACCGTCCGGCTGGACATCGCGGTCGAGCAGCTCAAGCGCGAGGGGTTCGGGACGTTCGTGGAGGCGTCGCCGCACCCGGTGCTGACCATGGCGATCGGGGACGACGTCGTCGCGCTCGGCTCCCTGCGTCGCGGCGAAGGCGGCCTGGCCCGCTTCGCGCTTTCGGTCGCCGAAGCGCACGTACGCGGCGTCAAGGTCGACTGGACGTCGTACTTCGCCGGCGCGGCCCGCGTCGACCTGCCCACCTACGCCTTCCAGCACCGCCACTACTGGCTGAAGCCCGGCACGCCCGTGGTAGCGACCACGGAGGACTCCGGGTTCTGGGAGGTCGTCGACAGCCACGACCTCCAGGCCCTCGCCGAGACGCTGGGCGTCGACACCGAAATCCCGTTGAGCGAGCTGCTGCCCGCGCTGAGCGAGTGGCGCCGGACGGCACACGACAAGTCCACGGTGGACTCTTGGCGCTACGACGTCCGCTGGCGCCCGGCCCCCGCACTTTCACGTGAAAGTGATCCGGAGGTGGGTTCTCCACATCACTTTCACGTGAAAGTGCCGGCTGGGCGCTGGCTCGCCGTGGTCGCGCCCGGTCAGGACTCGGCCATGGTGGACGCGCTCGGCATCGAGATCGTGCCGGTCGAGGTGACCGGCGACCGGGAGAGCCTGGCCGCGCGCCTCCGTGCGGCCGAACCGAACCCGGCGGGCGTGGTTTCCCTGCTGGGCTTCGACGAACGGCCGCACCCGGACTTCCCCGAACTGCCGTCCGGGGTCGCGGGCACGCTGCTGCTCGCCCAGGCCCTCGGCGACGCGGCGATCAGCGCACCGCTGTGGCTGCTGACGTCCGGCGCCGTCGCGACCGAGACGCCGTCGCCCGCGCAGGCCCAGATCTGGGGCCTCGGCCGCGTGATCGGCCTCGAACACCCCGGCCGCTGGGGTGGCCTGGTGGACCTGCCTGCCGACTTCGACGACCGGGCCGCCGCCCGCCTCGCCGCCATCCTCGCCACCAGCGGCGACGAAGACCAGTTCGCCATCCACCCGTCCGGCGTCCTCGTCCGCCGCCTGGTCCGAGCCGCCGCACCGAAAACCGCGCCCAGCACGTGGTCGTTCCGCGGCACGGTGCTCGTCACCGGCGGCACCGGCGCGCTCGGCCCGCGGATCGCCCGCTGGCTGGAGCGCACCGGCGCCGGACACGTCGTCCTGGCCAGCCGCCGCGGCGACCAGGCGCCCGGCGCGGCCGAGCTGACCGCCGCGCTGGACATCCCGGTCACCTTCGCCGCCTGCGACGTCGCCGACCGGGCCGACGTGCAGGCCCTCGCCGACCGCTACGACATCAGCGCGGTGATCCACGCCGCCGCGCTCATCGAGCTGGCCTCGATCGACGCCACCGACGTCGCCGAGTTCGCCGCCGTCGCCAAGGCCAAGGTGCTCGGCGCCGAAAACCTTGACGCCGTCTTCGACCGCGACCTCGATGCGTTCGTCCTGTTCTCCTCGATCGCCGGCGTGTGGGGCAGCGGCGACCACGCGGCCTACGCCGCGGCCAACGCCCACCTCGACGCCCTCGCCCGGCGCCGACGGACCCGCGGCCTCCGCGCGACCTCGCTGGCCTGGGGCGTCTGGAACGCCGTCAACCCCTGGGACGCCGCCAAGGAGAACCAGGACTTCGACGCGAGCCGCCTGCTCCGCCAGGGCCTGCCGTTCCTCGACCCCGACCTCGCGTTCGCCGGGCTGCGCCAGGTCCTGGCCGACGACGAGACGTTCCTCGCGCTCGCCGACGTCGACTGGACGCGGTTCGCCCCGGTCTTCACCGCGCTGCGGCCCCGCCCCCTGCTGGACGAGCTGCCCGAGGTCCGCAACGCGCTGACCGTGGAAGCGGCCCCGGTCACCCCGGGCGGCCTGCGCGAGCGCCTGACCGGGCAGTCCGCCGCCGACCGCACCCGGACCGTGCTCGAGCTGGTCCGCGCCACCGCGGCGGCGGTCCTCGGCCACGACGGCCCGGACGCCGTCGCACCCGGCGTCGCCCTGCGGGAACTCGGCTTCGACTCGCTCACCGCCGTCGAGCTGCGCAACCGCCTCGCCGCCGAAACCGGCCAGAGCCTCCCCGCCACCCTCGCGTTCGACCACCCGACCGCCGAGCGGATCACGGCGTTCCTGCTCGACGGCCTCTTCGGCGCCACGACCGCGGTCACCGAAACCGTCGTCGCGGTCGCCGACGACCAGCCGATCGCGATCGTCGCGATGAGCTGCCGCTACCCCGGCGGCATCACCAGCCCCGAGGACCTCTGGGAGCTGATCACCGCGGGCGGCGACGCCATCACCGGGTTCCCGGCCAACCGCGGCTGGGACACCGACGCGCTGTTCGACCCCGACCCCGACCACGAGGGCACCAGCTACACCCGCCACGGCGGCTTCCTGCACGACGCGGGCGACTTCGACCCGGGCTTCTTCGGCATCTCGCCGCGCGAAGCGCTCACCATGGACCCGCAGCAGCGGCTCCTGCTGGAGACGACGTGGGAGGCGATGGAACGCGCCGGCGTCGACCCGGAGAGCCTGCGGGGGAGCGCGACCGGCGTGTTCGTCGGCACCAACTACGCCGACTACGGCATCGGGCTCGCCCAGCCGGACAGCTCGGCCGGGCACCTGCTCACCGGCGGCGCGGCCAGCGTCGTCTCGGGCCGGATCTCCTACACCTTCGGGCTCACCGGGCCGGCGGTCACCGTCGACACCGCGTGCTCGTCTTCGCTGGTCGCGCTGCACCTGGCCTGCCAGTCGCTGCGCAACGGCGAGTGCACGATGGCCTTGGCCGGCGGGGTGGCGCTGATGTCGACCCCGGCGTCGTTCGTCGCCTTCAGCCGTCAGCGCGCGCTCGCGTCCGACGGCCGCTGCAAGGCCTTCTCCGACGACGCCGACGGCATGGGCATGGCCGAGGGCGTCGGCGTCGTGCTGGTCGAGCGGCTCGCCGACGCCCAGCGCAACGGCCACGAGGTCCTCGCCGTGATCCGCGGCTCGGCGGTCAACCAGGACGGCGCCTCCAACGGCCTCACCGCCCCCAACGGCCCCGCCCAGCAGCAGGTCATCCGCCAGGCCGTGGCCAACGCCCGGCTGACCTTCGACGACGTCGACGCCGTCGAGGCCCACGGCACCGGCACCACCCTCGGCGACCCCATCGAGGCCCAGGCCCTCCTGGCCACCTACGGCCGCGACCGCGAGCACCCCCTGTGGCTCGGCTCGGTCAAGTCGAACATCGGCCACAGCCAGGCCGCCTCCGGCGTCGCCGGCATCATCAAGATGGTCCTGTCCCTGCGCCACGGCGTGCTGCCCGCCACGCTGCACGCCGGCACGCCGTCGTCCCATGTGGACTGGACGACCGGCAACGTCCGGCTGCTGGCCGAAAGCCGGCCCTGGCCCGAAACCGGCCGGCCGCGCCGGGCCGCCGTGTCGTCGTTCGGGATGAGCGGCACCAACGCCCACGCGGTCCTCGAAGCCGCACCGGAGCCGGTCGCGGCGGAGCTGTCCGGGCCCGCCGCGACCGGCCCGGTGCCCTGGGTCCTGTCCGCGAAGACCCCCGATTCCCTGGCTTCGCAGGCCCGTCGCCTGCAGGCCCGCGTAGGGGCCGCACAGGGGGTCCGGGCCGCAGATGTGGGGTACTCCCTCGCGAATTCCCGGTCTACGTTCGAACAACGGGCGGTGCTCGTGGCCGCCGGTGAGCACAGCGGCCACGACGCCCTGGGCGCGCTCGCCCACGGCCGGGCCGTTCCCGGCCTGGTGCGGGGCAGCGCCCGCCACGGGGGCAAGGTCGCCTTCGTCTTTCCCGGGCAGGGCTCGCAGTGGGTGGGGATGGCTTTGGACCTGATGGACACGTCGCCGGCGTTCGCGGCCCGCATGCGGGACTGCGAACGCGCGCTGGCGCCGTTCGTCGACTGGTCGCTGCCGGCCGTCCTCGGTGACGACGCCATGCTCCAGCGGGTCGACGTCGTCCAGCCCGCGCTCTTCGCCGTGATGGTGTCGCTGGCCGAAGCCTGGCGCGCCCACGGCGTCCAGCCCGACGCCGTCATCGGCCACTCCCAGGGCGAGATCGCCGCGGCCGCGGTCGCCGGTGCGCTCTCCCTGGAGGACGCCGCCCGCGTGGTCGCGTTGCGCAGCAAGGCGATCCTGGCGCTGGCCGGGCGCGGGGGAATGGTGTCCGTGGCCGCATCCCGCGAGTCCGTCGAAGCCCGCCTGACCGAGCAGCTTTCGGTCGCGGCGGTGAACGGCCCGGCCGCGGTGGTGGTCTCCGGCGCTCCGGACGCACTGGACGAGCTGATCCGGTCCTGCGAAGCCGACGGCGTGCGCGCCAAGCGGATCCCGGTCGACTACGCCTCCCACTCGGCCCAGGTCGAAGAGATCGAAGCCGAGCTGCGCGAGCTGCTCGCGCCGGTTTCGCCGCGCTCGTCCGACATCGCCTTCTACTCCACGGTGACCGCCGAACCCCTCGACACCGCAGGGCTCGACGGCGGCTACTGGTACACCAACCTGCGCAACCCGGTGCTGTTCGACGCGACCACCCGGCTGCTGGCCGGGGACGGCTACGGCACGTTCGTCGAATGCAGCTCGCACCCGGTGCTCACGATGAGCGTCCAGGACACTGTGGACGAAGCCGTCGTGACGGGTACGCTGCGCCGCGGTGAAGGCGGCCTCGACCGGCTGTACACGTCGTTCGCGGAAGCGTGGGTGCACGGCGTCGACGTCGACTGGACGCCGGCGTTCGGCGAAGGGGCCCGGCTGGTCCCGCTGCCGACGTACGCCTTCGACCACCAGCGGTACTGGCTCGACCCGGCCCCGGCGGCCCCGGCCGACGACGGGCTCTGGACGGCGCTCGAGGAAACCGACGACCTCGCCGGCGTCCTCGGTGTCGACAGCGCGGCTTTGGACGCCGTGCTGCCCGCGCTGTCCCGCTGGCGCACCCGCCGCACCGAAGAATCCACTGTGGACTCCTGGTGCCTGAAGGTGGGCTGGACACCGGTCGCCGAACCGGTACTGCCGCTGCTTTCCGGGCGCTGGCTGGCACTCGTGCCCGCCGGTCGCGGTTCCTTCGCGGACTCGGTGCTCGACGCGCTCGCCGTCCGCGGCGCCGAGGTCGTCACCACCACGGCGGAGGACCTGCCGCCCGGGGAGTACGCCGGTGTGGTTTCCCTGCTGGGTCTCGACGAAACGCCGGTGCCCGGTCACCCGCTGATCGCTTCCGGGGTCGCCGCGACAGCCGCTTTGGCCCCGGCGCTCGCCGAAGCCGGGATCGACGCTCCACTGTGGATCCTCACCCGCGGCGCGGTCGCGACCGGCGCGGGCGACGCCCCGGCGTCGAGCGTGCCCGCGCAGCTGTGGGGTCTCGGCCGCGTGATCGGCCTGGAGTACCCGGGACTGTGGGGTGGTCTGCTCGACCTGCCCGCGACCTTGGACGACCGTGCCGCCGACCGGCTGGCCGGCGTACTGGCCGAGCCGGGCGGCGAAGACCAGCTCGCGATCCGCGCCCAGGGCGTCCTCGCCCGCCGCCTGCGCCCGGCGCGTCCGGCACCCGCGGGGGAGCCGTGGCGGCCGCGCGGCACCGTGCTCGTCACCGGCGGCACCGGTTCGCTGGGCGCGCACGTCGCCCGCTGGCTGGGCCGCGCCGGCGCCGAGCACCTCGTGCTCACCAGCCGTCGTGGCGAAGCCGCCCCCGGCGCCACCGAACTGGCCGACGAACTGCGGGAACTCGGCTGCGCGGTGACCATCGCCGCCTGCGACGTCGCCGAGCGCAAGGCCGTCGAGGAGCTGCTGACCGGGCTGGAGCACGCGCCCACCGCCGTCGTGCACGCCGCCGGGCTGCCGCAGTCGAGCACGCTGGCCGAGACCGGGCTGCACGAGTTCGAAGACGTCCTCGCGGCGAAGGTCGCGGGCACCGCGCACCTCGACGAGCTGCTGGGCGACGACCTCGAAGCGTTCGTGCTGTTCTCCTCCAACTCCGGCGTCTGGGGCAGCGCGGGCCAGGGTGCCTACGCCGCCGCGAACGCCTACCTCGACGCGCTCGCCGAACAGCGCCGCGCCCGCGGCGTCAAGGCGACTTCCGTGGCCTGGGGCCTCTGGGCCGGCGGCGGGATGGCGCGGGACGAAGGCGAGCAGCAGCTGCGGCGTCGCGGCCTGCGGCCGATGGCGCCCGAGCGTGCGGTGGCGGCCATGCAGGGCGCCCTCGACCGCGACGAGACGTTCCTCGCCGTGGCCGACGTCGACTGGGAGCGGTTCGTGCCGGCCTTCACGGCGTCGCGGCGGCGCCCGCTGATCGAGGACCTGCCCGCGGTCCGGCAGGTGCTGGACCGGCTGGAAGCCGAGCAGACCCGCTACGACGAAGGTGCCGCGGCCGGCTGGCGCGAGCGGCTGGCCGGGCTGACGGCGGCCGAGCGCGACCGGGCCGTGCTCGACCTGGTCCGCACCGAAGCCGCGGTCGTCCTCGGTCACCGCGGCGCCGACGCGATCGGCAGCACCCGGCCGTTCCGCGACCTCGGCTTCGACTCGGTGACCGCGGTCGAGGTCCGCAACCGGCTGCGGGAGGTCACCGGCCTGCGGCTGGCGGCCACCGCCGTCTTCGACCACCCGACACCGGTGGCGCTGGCCCGGTTCCTGGCCGCCGAGATCACCCCGGGCACCGCGCCCGGCGAGTCGGCGTTCGGGGCGCTGGACCAGCTGGAGGCGTCGCTGGGGGACCTCGAAACCGACGAGAACCTCCGGCTGCGCGTCGAAATGCGGCTGAAGTCCCTGCTGAACCGGTGGAGCGCGGAACCCGCGCCGCAGAAGGCACAGCTGGCCGACGCGTCGGTCGACGAGGTCTTCGCCTTCATCGACAAGATTTCCCCGCCGCCGGCGCAGTGACGCCCTGACTGGACGAACGGATGAGGTTGGCGATGTCAGAGCAGGACAAGCTCCTCGAGTACCTCAAGCGCGTGACGGCCGACCTGCATCAGACCAGGCAGCGGCTGCAGGCGGCGGAGGCGGCCGAGCAGGAGCCGATCGCCATCATCTCCCTGGCCTGCCGGTACCCGGGCGGGGTCGCCTCGCCCGAGGACCTGTGGGACCTCGTCGCGACCGGAACCGACGCGATGTCGGGCTTCCCGGAGGACCGCGGCTGGGACGTCGAGCGCATGTACGGCGAGGAAGGCACCCGCGCGGTCGAGGGCGGCTTCGTCCCCGGCGCGGCCCGGTTCGACCCCGGCCTGTTCGGCATCTCCCCGCGTGAGGCGCTGGCCATGGACCCCCAGCAGCGCCTCCTGCTGGAGACGTCCTGGGAACTCCTGGAGCGCGGCCGCCTCGACCCGTTTTCGTTGCGGGGCAGCCGAACCGGCGTGTTCATCGGCGCCAACGCGTCCGGGTACAGCAGCACGCTGCAGTCGGCCGCGGGCTCGGAGGGCTACCTGCTGACCGGCGAGGCGCCGAGCGTCATGTCGGGCCGGCTGTCCTACACCTTCGGGCTGGAAGGCCCGTCGGTCACCGTGGACACTGCGTGTTCGTCGTCGCTGGTCGCGCTGCACTGGGCGTGCCAGGCGCTGCGGCAGGACGAATGCGGCCTCGCGCTCGCCGGTGGTGTCACGGTGATGGTGAGCCCGCTGGCGTTCGCGGAGTTCAGCCGCCAGCGCGGTCTCGCGTCGGACGGCCGTTGCAAGTCCTTCGCCGACGCCGCCGACGGCACGGGCTGGGGCGAAGGCGTCGGCATGATCCTGCTCGAGAAGCTGTCCGACGCCCGCCGCAACGGGCACCGGATCCTCGGCGTCATCCGCGGTTCCGCGGTGAACTCCGACGGCGCTTCCAACGGCCTCACGGCACCCAATGGCCCGTCACAGCAACGAGTCATCCGCCAAGCGCTGGCCAACGCCGGTCTGTCCACATCGGACGTCGACGCCGTCGAGGCCCACGGCACCGGAACCGCGCTGGGCGACCCGATCGAGGCGCAGGCCCTGCTGGCCACGTACGGCCAGGACCGTCCGGCCGACCGTCCGTTGTGGCTCGGTGCGCTGAAGTCCAACATCGGGCACACGCAGTCGGCGTCGGGTATCGCCGGTGTCATCAAGATGGTCATGGCGTTGCGGCACGAGGTGCTGCCCCGGACGCTGCACGTCGACGCGCCTTCGTCCGAAGTGGACTGGTCCGCGGGCGCGGTGGAGCTGCTCACCGAGCCCCGCCCGTGGCCGGCCGGGGATGCTCCCCGTCGAGCCGGCGTGTCGGCGTTCGGTGTGAGCGGGACGAACGTCCACGTCATCGTCGAGGAAGCCCCCGCGGCGGAGGCTCCGGAGCCGGCCGCCCCGTCAGCCGGGCTACTGCCGTGGGTGCTCTCCGGCGCGAGCGACGCGGCTTTGCGGGAGCAGGCCCAGCGCTTGCTCGCGGCGGATCCCGACCCGGTCGACGGCGGCTACTCCCTCGCGGTCACCCGCGCCGCCCTCGCCCGCCGCGCGGTGGTGCTCGGCGCCGATCGCGAGGAACTGCGGTCCGGTCTGGAGCGCATCGAGGACGCCATCACCGGCACCGCCGACCCGGATGCTCTGCTGGCGGTGCTGTTCACCGGCCAGGGTGCCCAGCGGGTCGGCATGGGCCAGGGCCTCTACGCCCGCTTCCCGGTCTACGCCGAGGCTTTCGACGCGGTCCTCGCTCACTTCGATCCCGCACTCCGCGCCGCCTTCGACGACGCTGAGCTGCTCGATCGCACGGAGTTCACCCAGCCGGCGTTGTTCGCCGTCGAGGTGGCCCTGTTCCGGCTCGTGGAATCGTTCGGCATCCGCCCGGACTTCGTGGCTGGCCACTCGATCGGCGAGATCTCGGCAGCACATGTGGCCGGCGTCCTGACCCTCGCCGACGCCTGTCGCCTGGTCTCGGCCCGTGCCTCCCTGATGCAGGCCCTCCCCGCCGGTGGCGCGATGGTCTCGATCGCCGCCCCCGAGTCGGAGATCACCCTGACCGAGGGCGTCTCGATCGCCGCGGTCAACACCCCGGATTCGGTCGTCATCTCCGGCGAGGAGTCCGCGGTCCTGGCGATTGCCGCGCAGTTCCCGAAAACCAAGCGCCTCACGGTGAGTCACGCGTTCCACTCGCCGTTGATGGACCCGATGCTGGAGGAGTTCCGCGCGGTCGCCGAGTCCCTCACGTACCACCCGGCGGCGATTCCGGTGATCTCGAATGTGAGCGGTGCTCTCGCGGAGCCGTTCACCGCGGATTACTGGGTTCGTCATGTCCGCGAGGCGGTCCGTTTCGCCGATGGCGTCGCCACCCTCGAGTCCGAGGGCGCCCGAATCTTCCTGGAGCTGGGCCCGGACGGTGTCCTCAGCGCGATGGTCGAGGGAACCGCGATCAGTGCTCTGCGACGAGAGCGGGATGACGAGAGAGCACTGCTCACAGCGTTGAGCACTGTTCACGTCCACGGCGTGGACGTCGACTGGGCCGCGTTCTTCCCTGGCGGCCGCCGCGTCGACCTGCCGTGCTACGCCTTCCAGCGCGAACGCTTCTGGCCCCGGGGCGGCGTGGCCCACGGTGACGCGGGATCGCTCGGCCTGGGCGGACTGGACCACCCGCTGCTCGGCGCCGCGGTCAGCCTGGCGGGTCACGACGGCGTCGTCTTCACCGGACGGCTGTCGCTGGAAGCCCAGCCGTGGCTCGCCGGGCACGCCCTCGGCGGGGCGGTGCTCGTCCCGGGGACCGCGCTGCTGGAGCTGGCCGTCCGGGCCGGCGACCAGGTCGGCTGCGACCTCGTCGACGAGCTGACCCTCGAAGCCCCGCTCGTCCTGCCCGAGCGCGGCGGCGTCGCGATCCAGGTGTTCGTCGGCCCGGCCGACGGCGCCGGCCGCCGCGAACTCACCCTGCACTCGCGTCCGGACGACGGCGCCACCCCCGGCCAGGACACCGACACCTGGACCCGGCACGCCGGCGGCCTCCTGGCCACCGGCGCCCCGCCGGCCGCGGAGCTGACGGAGTGGCCGCCGCCGGGAGCCGAGCGCGTCCCGACCGACGGCCTCTACGACGGTCTCGCCGGCCTCGGCTTCACCTACGGCCCGGCGTTCCACGGCCTGCGGACGGTCTGGCGCCGCGGCGAAGACACGTTCGCCGAGGTCACCCTGCCCGAGGAGTACCAGCCCGACGCGGCCGCCTTCGGCCTGCACCCGGCGTTGCTGGACGCGGCCCTGCACCCGCTCGGCCTCGCCGGCCCGGACGCCACGGCCGCGGCGCAACCGGGCGCCACCGGCGGCATGCCGTTCTCGTGGAGCGGCGTCGCCCTGCACGCATCGGGCGCCACGGCGTTGCGCGTCCGCCTGTCCCCGGCCGGCGACAACGCGGTCGCGGTCACGGTCCACGACCAGTCCGGCGGCCCCGTCGCGACGGTCGATTCCCTGGTCCTGCGCCCGATTTCCGGCGCAGCTGCCCCGCCGGCCCAGAGCGGCTCCCTGTTCCGTCTGGATCGGACCGTCGTCGCCGCGGGCCCCGCGCTCGACGCGGTCGCGCTGGGTCCCGACACCTTCGGCCTCACCGAAGTGTCCGATGTGGACACGGACGCATCCCTCGTCTTCGCCGCCGTCACCACCACGACCTCCGTCCAAGCCGCCACCCACCGCGCGCTGGCGCTGGTCCAGGACTGGCTCGCCGCCGACCGGCCCGGACGCCTCGTGGTCGTCACCCGCGGTGCCGACACCGACCCCGCCGCGGCCGCCGTCCAGGGGCTCGTGCGGTCCGCCCAGTCCGAGCACCCGGGCCGCTTCCAGCTCCTCGACCTCGACGGCTCACCCCGGCCCGACCTCACCACGCTGCCCGCCACCGAACCGCAACTCGCTGTCCGCGAAGGCAAGTTCACCGCACCTCGCCTGGTTCGCGCCCACAGCGGCGCCCTCGCCATCCCAGGGGAGTCGTGGCGGCTCACCACCACCGGCGGCACCCTCGACGGCCTCACCCTCACCCCGGAACCCGAACGGGAACTCGGCCGAGGCGAGGTCCGGGTCGCCGTCCGCGCCGCCGGGATCAACTTCCGCGACGTCCTGATCGCGCTCGGCATGTACCCCGACCCGGCCGCCGTCCTCGGCTCCGAAGCCGCCGGCGTGGTCACCGAAGTCGCCCCCGACGTCACCGGGCTCGCTCCCGGCGACCGCGTCATGGGCCTGTTCACCGGCGCCTTCGGCCCCACCGCGGTCACCGACGCGCGGCTGCTCGTCCCCGTCCCGGCCGGCTGGACCTTCGCCGAAGCCGCCTCCGTGCCGGTCGCGTTCGTCACCGCCTACTACGCCCTGTTCGACCTCGGCGGGCTCGAAGCGGGCCAGTCCGTGCTCGTCCACGCCGCGGCCGGCGGCGTCGGCATGGCCGCGGTCCAGCTCGCCCGCACGAAGAACGCCGAAGTGTTCGCCACCGCGAGCCCGGCCAAGCACGACGCCGTCCGCGCGCTCGGCGTCACGAACATCGCCTCCTCACGCGATCTCGAGTTCTCGCACCGGTTCCTGGCCGCCACCGAAGGCCGCGGCGTCGACGTCGTCCTCAACTCGCTCACCGGGTCCTTTGTGGACGCATCCTTCGACCTGCTCCCGCGCGGCGGCCGGTTCCTCGAGATGGGCAAGACCGACCTGCGCGACCCGGCCGCCCGCGACGGCGTCGCCTACCGCCCGTTCGACCTCGGCGACCCGGGCCCGGACCGCATCCAGGAAATCCTCCGGGATCTGCTGGCACTGTTCGGAAACCGGCAGCTGACGCCGTTGCCGGTCAAGGCGTGGGACGTCGTCCGCGCGCCGGACGCGTTCCGGTTCATCAGCCAGGCCAAGCACGTCGGCAAGAACGTCCTGACCGTCCCCGCCGCCCCGGACCCGGACGGGACCGTGCTCGTCACCGGCGGCACCGGCACCCTCGGCGGCCTGCTGGCCCGCCACCTCGTGACCACCCACGGCGTCCGGCACCTGCTGCTGACCAGCCGCCGCGGCGCCGCCGCCCCGGGCGCGGCCGAACTGGTCGCCGAGCTCACCGCGCTCGGCGCCGACGTGCGCGTCGAGAGCTGCGACGTCACCGACCGCGCCGCCCTCGCCGTACTCCTCGACTCGGTTTCCCTGACCGGGATCGTGCACACCGCAGGCGTTCTCGACGACGGCGTCGTCGAATCCCTCACCCCCGGACGGCTCGACGCGGTCGTCGGGCCCAAGGTCGACGCCGCGCTCAACCTGCACGAGCTGACCCGCGACCGCGACCTCGCGTGGTTCGCCCTGTACTCCTCGCTGGCCGGCGTCGCCGGTGCGGCGGGCCAGGGCAACTACGCCGCCGCCAACGCCGCCCTCGACGCGCTCGCCGCCCAGCGCCGCGAGCAGGGCCTGCCCGGCGTCTCGCTCGCCTGGGGCCAGTGGGCCGAAGCCAGCGGCATGACCGGCACCCTCGACGACGAAGACCTGTCCCGGATCGCCCGGTCGGGTATCGGCGCCCTCGGCACCGAGGAGGCCCTCGCCCTGTTCGACGCGGCCCAGGTCGCCGGCGCCGGCAGCGTCGTCCCCGTCCGCGTCGACCTCGCCGCGCTGCGGGCCCAGGCCGAGCACCTGCCGACGTTGTGGCACAGCCTGGTCCGCGTCCGCACGCGCCGCGCGGCCGGGCCCGTGCCGGGTGTCGAAGGGCTGGCCGCGAAGCTCGCGGGGCTCAGCGCGGACGACGTCCGCCGGTTCCTGCTCGACCTCGTCCGGACGCACGTCGCCGCCGTGCTCGGGCACGACGGTGCCGAGGCCGTCGAGCCGGCGAAGGCGTTCAAGGACCTCGGGTTCGACTCGCTGACCGCCGTCGAGCTGCGCAACCGGCTCACCGCGGTGACCGGCCTCCGGCTCCCGGCCACGATCACCTTCGACCACCCGAACCCCCAGGCACTCGCCGCGCTGCTGCAGGCCGAACTCGCCGGCGACGCGACACCGGGCACCCCGGCGGTCGTCACGACGGTCGTCGACGACGACCCGATCGCGATCGTCGCGATGAGCTGCCGCTACCCGGGCGAAGTGACGTCCCCGGAGGAGCTGTGGCAGCTGGTCGAGACCGGGCGCGACGCGCTCACGGCCCTGCCCGCCGACCGCGGCTGGAACCTCGCCGCGCTGGACGCCGCCGAGGGCGGGTTCGTCCACGACGCGGGCGGGTTCGACGCGGAGTTCTTCGGCATCTCGCCGCACGAGGCGCTGGCCATGGACCCGCAACAGCGGCTCCTGCTCGAAATCTCGTGGGAAGCCTTGGAGCGGGCCGGAATCGACCCGCGATCGCTGCGCGGCAGCAGCACCGGCGTGTTCGTCGGCGCGGCGCACCAGGCCTACGGCAGCGGCGTCGCCGAGGTGGCCGCCGGCGTCGAAGGCCACCTGCTGACCGGCAACGCGACCAGCGTGATCTCCGGCCGCGTCTCCTACACCTTCGGCTTCGAAGGCCCCGCCGTCTCGGTCGACACCGCGTGCTCGTCGTCGCTGGTCGCCCTGCACTGGGCGGTCCAGGCGCTGCGCCGCGGCGAGTGCGACCTCGCGCTCGCGGGCGGCGTCGCCGTGATGGCGCAGCCGGGCATGTTCGTCGAGTTCGACCGCCAGGGCGGGCTGTCCTCGGACAGCCGCTGCAAGGCGTTCGCCGAATCCGCCGACGGCACCGGCTGGGGCGAAGGCGCGGGCCTGGTGCTGCTGGAGCGCCTGTCCGACGCCCGCCGCAACGGCCACGAAATCCTCGCCGTGGTACGGGGTTCCGCGGTGAACTCCGACGGCGCGTCCAACGGCCTGACCGCCCCGAACGGCCCCTCGCAGCAACGGGTCATCCGCGCCGCGCTGGCCGGAGCCGGGCTGGCACCGTCCGAAGTGGACATGGTGGAAGCGCACGGCACCGGCACCACCCTCGGCGACCCGATCGAGGCGCAGGCCCTGCTGGCCACCTACGGGCAGGATCGCGAAGAGCCGCTGTGGCTGGGCTCCCTCAAGTCGAACATCGGGCACACGCAGGCCGCCGCCGGTGTGGCGGGCGTGATCAAGGTCGTCATGGCGTTGCGGAACGGCGTCCTGCCGCAGACCCTGCACGTCGACGCGCCGTCGTCGCGCATCGACTGGGAGTCCGGCGCGGTCGAGCTGCTCACCGGAGGACGGCGCTGGCCCGAGAACGGTCACCCGCGCCGCGCCGGGATCTCGTCGTTCGGCATCTCGGGCACCAACGCCCACACGATCATCGAGCAGGCGCCGGAGGTCGTCGTCGCCGAGCCGGAGCGCCCGGAGCCCGGAGTGGTCCCGTGGCTGCTTTCCGCCCGTGACGCGGACGCGCTCGCCGCGCAGGCCGACCGCCTCCGCACGCACGTCGAGGCGCGGCCGTCGCTGTCCCCGGTCGACATCGGTCACTCGCTGGCCCGCTCCCGCGCTGCCCTGGACCACCGGATGGTCGTCCTCGGTGAGGACCGCGCGGAACTCCTGGCTGCCCTGGACACCCCGGTGGCCACGGGGATCGCCCGGCCGGACCGCCGGCTGGCGGCGCTGTTCACCGGCCAGGGCGCGCAACGAGTCGGCATGGGCCAGGGCCTCTACGCCCGTTTCCCGGTCTACGCCGAAGCTTTCGACGCCGTCCTCGCCCACTTCGACCCCGCCCTCCGCGCCGCCCTCACCGACACCGAACTCCTCAACCGCACCGAGTTCACCCAGCCCGCGTTGTTCGCCGTCGAGGTCGCGCTCTTCCGCCTGGTGGAATCGTTCGGCGTCCGCCCGGATTTCGTGGCGGGCCACTCGATCGGCGAGATCTCCGCCGCGCACGTTGCCGGTGTTCTCTCCCTGGAGGACGCCTGTCGCCTGGTCTCGGCCCGCGCGTCGCTGATGCAGGCCCTTCCCGCCGGCGGCGCGATGGTCTCCATCGCCGCCCCGGAATCCGACATCGTCCTGACCGAAGGCGTGTCCATCGCCGCGGTGAACGGCCCCGAGTCGGTGGTCATCTCCGGCGACGAGTCCGCGGTCCTGGACATCGCCGCGGAGTTCGCCGCGCGGGGTGTCAAGACCAAGCGCCTCTCGGTGAGTCACGCGTTCCACTCACCGCTCATGGACCCGATGCTGGCGGACTTCCGCGCGGTCGCCGAGACGTTGAACTACCGCTCCGCGACGATACCGGTGATCTCGAATGTGAGCGGTGCTCTCGCCGAGCCGTTCACCGCGGACTACTGGGTGCGGCACGTCCGCGAGGCCGTCCGGTTCGCCGATGGCATCTCGACGCTGCAGGCGGCCGGTGCCGACGTGTTCCTGGAGCTGGGCCCGGACGGCGTGCTCAGCGCCGTGGTCCCCGGCATCGCCATTCCCACGCTCCGACGCGACCGCGATGAAGAGAGAGCGCTGCTCACGGCGTTGAGCACTGCTCACGTCCATGGCGTCGACGTCGACTGGGCGCCGTTCTTCCCCGGCGGCCGCCGGGTCGACCTGCCCACCTACGCGTTCCGGCACCGGCGGTACTGGCTCGCGAGCGAGCAGCAGCCCGGCGTGGCGCCCGGCGGCGACTCCGGCTTCTGGGACGTCGTCGCGAGCGGCAAGCTGGCCACCGAACTGGAACTGGACGACGACGTCGCGGCGGCGGTGACCCCGGCCCTGTCGGCCTGGTACCGGCGGCGGCACCAGGAGTCCACTGTGGACTCGTGGCGGTACGGGGTCGCCTGGCGCCCGGTGACCCAGGACGTGCCGGCGTCGGCCGGGCACTGGTTGCTGGTCGTGCCCGAGTCGGGGGAGACCGGCGTCGTGGGCGGCGTCGCGCAGACGATCATCGAACGCGGCGGGCGCGTCACCCCGGTGCGGATCGACCCGCTGACGCCCCGCGAGGAGTTCGGCGAACGAGTGGCGGAAACCCTCGACGGCTCCGAAGTGGACGGAGTGCTTTCGCTGCTGGCACTGGCCGACGGCGGCCGCGGTGTCGCGGCGGGCACGGCCACGCTGCTGCAGCTCGGCCTCGGCGGCCGGCTGTGGTGCCTGACCCGGGGCGCGGTCGCGGCCGTACGGGCCGACCGCGTCGAAGCGCCGGTCCAGGCCCAGGTCTGGGGCCTCGGCCGGACGGCGGCGATGGAGTACCCCCAGCGCTGGGGCGGCCTGATCGACCTGCCGGCCGAGCTGGACGACCGCGGCCGCGAGCGGCTCGCCGCCGTGCTCGCCGGCACCGAGGACGAGGTCGCGCTGCGCCCGTCCGGGGTCTTCGCGCGGCGGCTGGAACGCCGTGCCGCGACCTCGGGCGAGATCTGGCAGCCGCGGGGAACCGTGCTGGTCACCGGCGGCACGGGCGCGCTCGGCGCCCAGGTCGCCCGGCGGCTGGCGACCGGCGGTGCCGAGCGGCTGGTGCTGCTCAGCCGTCGCGGACCGGCCGCGCCCGGCGCCGCGGAACTGGCAAGCGAGCTGACCGCCCTCGGCTGCGAGGTCGAGATCGTGGCCTGCGACGCCGCCGACCGCGACGCACTGGCCGCCGTGCTCCCCGACGACCTCCGCGCGGTGGTGCACACCGCGGGCGTCCTCGACGACGGCGTCATCGAATCCCTTACGCCGGAACGGTTCGACGCCGTCCTGCGCGCCAAGGCGACCGCCGCGGAGAACCTGGCCGCGCTCACCGGAAACCTCGACGCCTTCGTCCTCTTCTCCTCCATGGCCGGCGCGTTCGGCGCGGCGGGCCAGGGCAGCTACGCCGCGGCCAACGCGCACCTCGACGCGCTCGCGCAGCAACGGCGTGCGGCGGGCCGGCCCGCGGTCTCGATCGCGTGGGGCCCGTGGGCCGGTGACGGGATGGCCGCCGGGGACGCCGAAGCGCGCCGCCGGCTGCGTGCCGCGGGCGTCGGCGCCCTGGAACCCGGCCTCGCCCTCGACGCGCTCGCCGTCGAAGCCGCCGGTGACGCGCCGGTGACAGTCGTGGCCGATCTCGACTGGGACGTCTACCTCCCGGGGTTGCGGGCCGTCCGGCCCCGGCCGCTGTTCACCGGGTTCGCCGAGACCACCGCGACCGTCGAACCGGCGGCCGCGAAACCGGAGGGCCTCCTCGCCGGACTGTCCGAAGAGGACGGCAGCCGGAAGGTCCTCGACCTGACCCGCACGCACGTCGCGGCCGTTCTGGGCTACCCCGACGCCGCCGCGGTCGACGCCGAACGCGCGTTCTCCGAAAGCGGCTTCACCTCGCTGACCGCCGTCGAACTGCGCAACCGCCTCGACGCGGCGACCGGGCTGAGCCTGCCCGCGACCCTCGTCTTCGACCACCCGACGCCGGTCGCGCTCGCCCGGCACCTGCACCGCGAGCTGCTCGGCCGGCTGCCGGAACCGATCGAGGCCGGCCCGGCGCGCGCCGGCACCGACGAGCCGATCGCGCTCGTCGCCATGGGCTGCCGCTTCCCCGGCTCGGTGGCCACTCCGGAAGACCTCTGGCGGCTCGTCGCCGGCGGCGTCGACGCGATGACCGGCCTGCCCGAAGACCGCGGCTGGGACCTCGGCGCGCTCTACGACCCGGAACACGGCAAGAGCGGCCACAGCTACGTCCGCGACGGCGGTTTCCTCGACGCGGCCGGGGAGTTCGACGCGGCCTTCTTCGGGATCTCGCCGCGCGAAGCCCTCGCCATGGACCCGCAGCAGCGCCTGCTGCTCGAGATCACGTGGGAGGTCTTCGAACGCGCCGGCATCGACCCGCATTCGGTGCGGGGCAGCCGGACCGGCGTGTTCGCCGGCACCAACGGCCAGGACTACGCCGGCTTGCTCGGCGCGGCGGGCGAGGAGGTCGGCGGGTTCATCGGCACCGGCAACGCGGCCGCGGTCGTGTCCGGCCGGCTGGCCTACGCGTTCGGCCTGGAGGGCCCCGCCCTCACGGTCGACACCGCGTGCTCGTCCTCGCTGGTCGCCATCCACCTCGCCGCCCAGGCGCTGCGCCGCGGCGAATGCGACCTGGCGCTGGCGGGCGGCGCGACGGTGATGTCGACCCCGGCCACCTTCGTCGAGTTCAGCCGCCAGCGCGGCCTCGCTTCGGACGGCCGCTGCAAGGCGTTCGCCGAAGCGGCCGACGGTACGGGCTGGGGCGAAGGCGCCGGGCTGGTGCTGCTGGAGCGGCTGTCCGACGCCCGCCGGAACGGCCACCAGGTCCTGGCGATCGTCCGCGGCTCGGCGGTCAACTCCGACGGCGCCTCCAACGGTCTCACCGCACCCAACGGCCCGTCGCAGCAACGCGTCATCCGCGCCGCGCTCGCCGACGCCGGTCTGTCCACTTCGGACGTGGACGCCGTCGAGGCGCACGGCACCGGCACCACCCTCGGTGACCCGATCGAGGCCCAGGCGTTGCTCGCGACCTACGGCCAGGAGCGCGAAACGCCGTTGTGGCTGGGTTCGGTGAAGTCCAACATCGGCCACACCCAGGCCGCCGCGGGCATCGCCGGGATCATCAAGATGGTGCTGGCCATGCGCCACGGCGTGCTCCCGCAGACGCTGCACGTCGACGCGCCGTCGTCGCACGTGGACTGGACGGCCGGCGCCGTCGAGCTGCTCACCGAGCCGACGCCGTGGCCCGAGACCGGCCACGCCCGCCGCTCCGCGGTGTCGGCGTTCGGCGTCAGCGGGACGAACGCCCACGTGGTCCTCGAAGCCGGGGAACCCGAGCCCGCCACCACCGTCGAGAGTGGACTCACGCTCTGGCCGCTGTCCGCGCGGGACGAGCACGCCCTCCAGGACCAGGCCCGCCGTCTTCGCGCGGCGGTCGCCGACGGCGTTCCCGCGGCGGAGGTCGGCCGCACCCTGGCGACCGGTCGCGCCGCTCTCGAACACCGGGCCGTCGTGCTCGGTGACGGCACCGGCGAACTCCTCGCCGGGCTGGCGGACCTCGACAACGGCGTCCGCGGCACCGCCGGCCCCGGCCGGCTCGCCGTGCTGTTCACCGGCCAGGGTGCGCAGCGCGCCGGGATGGGCCGCGAGCTGTACGACCGGTTCCCGGTGTACGCCGACGCGTTCGACGCCGTGTGCGCCGAGTTCGACGGCCTGCTCGACGCGTCCTTGCGCGAGATCGTCTTCGACGGCGGCGACCGGCTCGACCGGACCGGCTACACGCAGCCCGCGCTGTTCGCCGTCGAGGTCGCGCTCCACCGGCTCGTGACGGCGTGGGGCGTGCGCCCGGACTTCGTCGCCGGGCACTCGATCGGCGAGCTGGTCGCGGCGCACGTCGCCGGAGTGCTTTCGCTCGAAGACGCCTGCCGGCTGGTGGCCGCGCGAGCGTCGCTGATGCAGGCGCTGCCGTCCGGCGGGGCGATGGTCTCCATCGCCGCGCCGGAGCCGGCCATCACCCTGACCGACGGGGTCTCGATCGCGGCGGTCAACGGCCCCGAGTCGGTGGTGATCTCCGGCGAGGAGGCCGCGGTCCTGGACATCGCCGCGGAGTTCGCCGCGCAGGGCGTCAAGACCAAGCGGCTCAACACGAGCCACGCCTTCCACTCGCCGTTGATGGACCCGATGCTCGAGGACTTCCGCGCCGTCGCCGAACGGCTCACCTACCACCCCGCGGTGATACCGGTGATCTCGAATGTGAGCGGTGCTCTCGCCGAGCCGTTCACCGCGGACTACTGGGTGCGGCACGTCCGCGAGGCCGTCCGGTTCGCCGACGGCATCTCGACGCTGCAGGCCGCCGGTGCCGACGTGTTCCTGGAGCTGGGCCCGGACGCCGTGCTCAGCGCCATGGTCGGCCGCCCGGCGGCGGTCCCGGCGCTGCGGCGTGACCGCGGCGAAGAGAGAGCACTGCTCACGGCGTTGAGCACTGTTCACGTCCATGGCGTGGACGTCGACTGGGCCGCGTTCTACCCGCCGGCCCGCACGGCGGACCTGCCCACCTACCCCTTCCAGCGGCAGCGCTTCTGGCCCGAACCCGCCCCCGCGGCGCCCGTGTCCGAAGCGGACGCCGAGTTCTGGCGGGCCGTCGAAGGCGAAGACCTGGAGTCGCTCGGCGAACTGCTCGGCCTCGACGGCGACCAGCGCGAGGCCGTCGGCTCCGCGCTCCCGGCGTTGTCCGGCTGGCGGCGGGAGTCCCGGGTGGACTCCCCGGCCGACGCGTGGCGCTACCGCGTCGTCTGGCGCAAACTGCGCGAAACCGCGGCCGCGGTCTCCGGCGACTGGCTGTTCGTCCTCCCGGAAACCCTCGACGACGCCGGCGCCGTGACCGCGGTGGCGGGTGCCTTCGCGACGTCGGGGGCGCGGCCCCTGGTCGTCCGGGTCCCCGAAGACGCCGATCGCATCACCGTCGCCAAGCTGGTCGAGGCCAAGCTGGCGGAAGAGGGCGCCACCCCGGCCGGTGCGCTGTCGCTGCTGGCCTTCGCGGCCGGCACCCCGGGCTCGGCCGTGGCGGGCGGGCTCCCGCAGACCCTCGCGCTGGTGCAGGGCCTCGGCGACGCGGGCGTCACCGCGCCGCTGTGGTGCGCCACCCGCGGCGCGATCGCCACGCAGGACAGCGAACCCGTCGCGGACCCCGCCCAGGCCCAGTTCTGGGGCTTCGGCCGGACGGTCGCGATGGAGCACCCGAACCGCTGGGGCGGCCTGGTCGACCTGCCGGACACCCTCGGCCCCGAGGACGGCGAGCGGCTGTGCGCGGTGCTCGCGGCCGGCGGCGAGGACGAAGTCGCCGTGCGGCCCGCCGGGGTCTTCGCCCGCCGGCTCGTCCGCGACACCAGCAGCGGTCCACAGTGGACACCGAGGGGCACCGTGCTCGTCACCGGCGGCACCGGGGCGCTCGGCGGGCACGTCGCCGGCTGGCTCCTCGGCCACGGCGCCGAGCACGTCGTCCTCGCGAGCCGCCGCGGCGGTGCGGCGCCGGACGAGCGCACGACGGTCGTCGCCTGCGACATCGCCGACCGGGACGCGGTCGCGGCCCTGCTGGCCGAACACCCGGTGTCGGCGGTGGTGCACGCGGCGGGCGTCCTCGACGACGGCGTCGTCGACACCCTCACCGGCGACCGGTTCGCCGATGTCCTGCACGCCAAGGTGACCGGCGCTCGCGTCCTCGACGAGCTGACCGGCGACCTCGACGCCTTCGTGCTGTTCTCCTCGCTCGCCGGCGCGGCCGGCGCCGCCGGGCAGGCGAACTACGCGGCCGCCAACGCCGAACTGGACGCGCTCGCCCACCGCCGTCGCGCGATGGGCCGCCCGGCCGCCTCGATCGCGTGGGGCCCGTGGGCGGGCGACGGCATGGCCGCCGAAAACGCCGACCGCATGCGGCGCGCCGGGGTCACCCCGCTGCCGCCGGCGGATGCCGCGGCCGCGCTCGGCCGGGTCACGCGTTCCCAGGTCGTCGCCGACATCGACTGGGACACCTACCTGCCCGGCCAGGCACGCCCGCTGTACGCGGAACTGGCGCCGGCGGCCCCGGTCGCCGAAGTCCACACCGGACTCGCCGACCGCCTGACCGGGCTGTCCCCGGCCGACGCCGGTGAACTCGTGCTCGACGTCGTCCGCGAGCACGTGGCGGCGGTGCTCGGCCACGGCCGGGCGGCGGACGTCGCGCCGGACCGGGCGTTCAGCGAAACCGGCTTCACGTCGCTGACCGCCGTGGAACTGCGCAACCGCCTCGACCGCGTCACCGGGCTGAGCCTGCCGGCGACGCTCATCTTCGACTACCCGTCGCCGTCTTCACTGGCCCGGCACCTCACCGCGGAACTGGCGGGCGACGAGCCCGCGCCGCGCGGGGTCGACGGGCTGCTCGACGAGCTCGGCCGGCTCGGCGCGAGCCTGGGCGAAGCCGAGCGGGCCCGGGTCGCCGAGCAGCTGCGGCTGCTCACGGCCGGCTGGGCGGGCGAACCCGCCGCCCCGAGCCTCGACACCGCCAGCGACGAGGAGATGTTCGACCTCCTCGGCAAAGAGTTCGGCATCTCCTGATCCGGCCCGCTACTGCATGGAGTGAACGACGATGGACAACGAGGAAAAGCTCCGCTACTTCCTCAAGCGGGTCACGGCCGATCTTCAGGACACCCGCCGGCGGCTCCAGGAAGCCCGGACGCACGAACCGATCGCGATCGTCGGCCTCGGCTGCCGGTTCCCCGGCGGCGTCCGGACCCCGGCGCAGCTGTGGGACCTGGTCGACGGCGGGCACGACGCGATCTCCGGGTTCCCGGAGGACCGCGGCTGGGAACTGGGCTCGTTGTACGACCCGGACCCCGAGGCACCCGGGACGTCGTACGTGCGTGAGGGCGGTTTCCTCGACGGCGTCGCGGACTTCGACGCGGGCTTCTTCGGCATCTCGCCGCGTGAGGCGCTGGCCATGGACCCGCAGCAGCGGCTCCTGCTGGAAACGTCGTGGGAGGCCTTCGAACACGCGGGGATCCGGCCGTCGTCCTTGAAGGGCAGCCGGACGGGTGTCTTCGTCGGCTCCAACGGCCAGGACTACGGCACCCTCATGCTCAGCGCCGCCGAGGCCCTCGAAGGGCACCTCGCCACGAGCAACGCGGCGAGTGTCCTTTCCGGACGCGTCGCGTACGCGTTCGGGCTGGAGGGACCGACGCTGACCGTCGACACGGCGTGCTCGTCGTCGCTGGTCGCACTGCACTTGGCGGTGCAGGCGCTGCGGCAGGGGGAGTGCGACCTCGCGCTCGCCGGTGGCGTGACCGTGCTGCCGACGCCGGGTTCGTTCATCGCGTTCAGCCGGCTGCGCGGCCTGGCCGCCGACGGCCGGTGCAAGGCGTTCGCCGAAGCCGCCGACGGCACCTCGTGGGGCGAGGGTAGCGGCATGGTCGTGGTGGAACGGCTTTCCGACGCGCGCCGGCACGGCCACCCGGTGCTGGCGATCGTCCGGGGTTCGGCGGTGAACTCCGACGGCGCGTCGAACGGCCTGACCGCGCCGAACGGCCCGTCGCAGCAGCGGGTCATCCGGGCCGCGCTGGCCGACGCCGGGTTGTCCACTTCGGACGTCGACGCGGTCGAGGCGCACGGCACCGGCACGACGTTGGGTGACCCGATCGAGGCCCAGGCGCTGCTCGCGACCTACGGTCAGGACCGGGAAGCGCCGCTGTGGCTGGGTTCGGTGAAGTCCAACATCGGCCACACGCAGGCCGCCGCCGGGGTCGCCGGGGTCATCAAGATGGTCATGGCCCTGCGCCACGGCGTTCTCCCGCGGACCCTGCACGTCGACGAGCTGTCGTCCCGGGTGGACTGGTCGGCCGGTGCGGTGGAGGTGCTCACCGAACGCCGTGAGTGGCCGTCGGACCGGCCGCGCCGGGCCGCGGTGTCGGCGTTCGGCATGAGCGGCACCAACGTGCACACGATCTTGGAGGAAGCGCCCGCCGAGGACCGTCCGGCCGCCGGGGCCGACGAGCCCGGGCAGGTCGTGCCTTGGGTGCTCTCGGCCCGGTCGGCCGAGGCACTGCGCGCCCAGGCCGCCGGGCTCGCCGGCGTCGACGGGCCGGTCGGCGACATCGGGCTCTCGCTGGCGACGACGCGGTCCGCGTTCGACCACCGCGCGGTGGTCGTCGGTGACCGGGACGGCCTGGCCGAAGGACTCGCCGCGCTGGCCGAAGATCTTCCCGCTCCGGCCGTCGTCAAGGGGACGGCCGCCGCGGGCAAGGTCGCGATGGTGTTCCCCGGGCAGGGTTCCCAGTGGGCCGGGATGGCCGTGGAGCTCCTGGCCGGGTCGCCGGTGTTCGCCGCCCGGATGGCCGAGTGCGCGACGGCGCTGTCGTCCTTTGTGGACTGGTCGCTGACCGGCGCCATCCGTGACTCCGCGATGCTGGAGCGGGTCGACGTCGTGCAGCCCGCGCTGTTCGCCGTGATGGTTTCGCTGGCGGAACTGTGGCGTTCCCACGGTGTCGAACCGGCCGCGGTCGTCGGGCACTCGCAGGGCGAGATCGCGGCCGCGGTCGTGTCGGGCGCCTTGTCCCTCGAGGACGGTGCTCGCGTGGTCGCGTTGCGCAGCCAGGCGATCCTGGAGCTGGCCGGGCAGGGTGGCATGGTCTCGGTCGCCGGATCCGCCGACGCGGTGACGGCCCGGATCGCGCCGTGGGGCGAGCGGCTGTCGGTGGCCGCGATCAACGGGCCCGCCGCGGTCGTCGTCTCCGGGGAGCCGGCCGCGCTCGACGAACTGATGGCCGCCTGCGCCGCCGACGACGTCCGCGCGAAGCGGATCCCGGTGGACTACGCCTCGCATTCGCCGCAGGTGGAACGGATCCGTGAGCGCCTCATCGAGGTCTTGGCCCCGGTCCGGCCGGTGCGGGCCACGACCGGCTTCTTCTCGACGGTCACCGGCGACTGGCTCGACGGCACCGAACTGGACGCCGAATACTGGTACACCAACCTCCGCCGTCCGGTCCGGCTCGACACCGCCGTGACCGCGTTGACGGGCCAGGGATTCCGGACCTTCGTCGAGGCTTCGCCGCACCCCGTGCTGACCATGGCGATCGGCGACGGCGCCCTCGGCACCCTGCGTCGCGGGGAAGGCGGGCTCGCCCGGTTCCACACGTCGCTGGCCGAAGCCTGGGTGCACGGCGTCGACGTCCGCTGGGAAGACGCCTTCCCCGGCGCCGTGCGCACCGAACTGCCCACGTACGCGTTCCAGCACGAACGGTACTGGCCGCGGCTGGTCGCGGTCGGCGACGCGGGCGGCCTCGGGCTGACCGCGGCGGAGCACCCGCTGCTCGGCGCCGTCGTCGGGCTCGCGGACTCGGGCGGCGCGGTGCTCACCGGCAAGCTTTCGCTGCACAGCCTGCCGTGGCTGGCCGACCACCGCGTCGGCGGCGAAGTCCTGTTGCCGGGCACGGCGTTCGTCGAACTCGCGATCCGCGCCGGCGACCAGGTCGGCCGCCGCACGCTGGACGAACTCACCCTCGAGACCCCCTTGGTGCTGCCCGCCCAGGGCGGGGTGCACCTCCAGGTTTCGGTGCGGGACGACGGCGAACTCGCGATCTTCTCCCGCCCGGACGAGTTCACGCCGTGGACCCGCCACGCCACTGGCCTCCTCACCGAAGCGCCACTTTCCCGTGAAAGCTCCGCTTCGGAGTGGCCGCCGGCGGGGGCCGAGCGCGCCGAGGTGGCGGGCTTCTACCCGGCCATGGCGGCGACCGGCGTCGACTACGGCCCGGCGTTCCGCGGCCTGCGTGCCGTGTGGACGCGGGGGAGCGAAGTCTTCGCCGAGGTCGAGCTGCCCGAGGCCCTGCGCGCCGAGGCGGCCCGGTTCGGCCTGCACCCGGCGCTGCTCGACGCCGCCCTGCACGCCGCCGGCTTCGGTGCGTTGTCCGCGACGGGGGACGGGCCGAAGCTGCCGTTCGCCTGGAGCGGTGTCTCGCTGGCCGCGTCCGGCGCGACGGTCCTGCGCGTGACGTTGACGCCGGGGTCCGGCGACGCCGTCGCGCTGGAGCTGGCCGACGAAACCGGCGCCCCGGTCGGGACGGTCCGGTCGCTGACCCTGCGCACACCCGCCAAGGCGGAGCCCACCCGCGACGCGCTCTTCGAAGTCACCTGGCCCGAGCTGACCGCCACCGAGCTGACCAGCGAGTTCACCGTGTTCCGCGTCCCGGACGGCTCGGTGCGGGAGACGACTACGGCGGTCCTCGCGCGGCTCCAGGAATCCCTCGCATCCGAAGAACTGCTGGTCATCGCGACCTCGGGCGCGGTCTCGGTCGACGGCGAAGACGTGCCGAACCTCGCCGCCGCGGCCGTCACCGGCCTGGTGCGCTCGGCCCAGGCCGAGAACCCCGGCCGGTTCGTGCTGCTCGACGCCGGCGAGATCCCGGCGGAACTGCCCGTCGGGGAACCCCAGCTCGCCTTGCGCGCGGGGAAGTGGCACGTCCCGCGGCTGGCCCGGGCGTCCACTTCGGACACCACGCCCGCGTGGGGCGACGGCGCCGTGCTGATCACCGGCGCGTCCGGCCTGCTCGGCGGCTTGGTCGCCCGGCACCTCGTCACCGCCCACGGCGTCCGGGAGCTGCTTCTGTTGTCCCGCCGCGGTTCCCTCCCGGAACTCGTCGCCGAGCTGGCCGGACTCGGGGCCACCGCGACCGCGATCGCCTGCGACGTCGCCGATCGCGCGCAGCTGGCGGCGGTCCTCGGCGAGCACCGCGTTTCGGCGGTCGTGCACGCGGCCGGCGTCCTCGACGACGGCGTCGTCGAATCCCTTACGCCGGAACGCCTGGATGCGGTCCTGCGGCCCAAGGCCGACGCGGCCCTCAACCTCCACGAACTCACTTCGGGGCTGTCCGCCTTCGTCTTGTTCTCCTCCTTCGCCGCCACCATGGGCGGCGCGGGGCAGGCCAACTACGCGGCCGCGAACGCCTACCTCGACGCGCTCGCGCAGCACCGCCGCGCCCACGGCCTGCCCGCGGTCGCACTGGCTTGGGGCCTGTGGGCCGAGGCCAGTTCGATGACCGGGCACCTCGCCGAGGGCGACCTGCAGCGCATGGCGGGCGCGGGCATGACCCCGCTGGGCAGCGCTTTCGGGCTGGCGCTGTTCGACCGGGCGGTCGCCGCGGATCGGTCCGTGCTCGCGCCGGTCCGGCTGGAACTCGCCGCTTTGCGCCGCCAGCCGGTGACGCCTGCGCTGCTCCACGGCCTGTTGCCGCCCTTGCGCCGTCAAGCCGCGGCGGCGGTCGCGAAGTCGTCGTTCGCCGACCGGCTCGCCGGGCTCGGCGCCGACGACCGGACCCGCCAGGTCCTCGAACTCGTCCGCGGCCTGGTCGCGGGCGTGCTCGGCTACGCCTCGGCGGCCGCCGTCGAGCCCGCGCGGGCGTTCAAGGAACTCGGGTTCGACTCGCTGACCGCGCTGGAACTGCGCAACCGGCTCGCCGCCGAAACCGGCCTGCGGCTGCCGGCCACGCTCGTCTTCGACCACCCGAACCCGCAGGCGCTCACCAAATACGTCGTCGAGCGGGTGTCCGGGGAGACGGCGCAGGTCGTGGTGCGGGAGCGCCGGGTGGACGGCGACCCGATCGTCGTCGTCGGCATCGGCTGCCGCTACCCGGGCGGCGTCCGCGGTCCCGAAGACCTGTGGGACCTGGTCGCCGCGGGCCGCGACGCCGTCGCCGGCCTGCCGGACGACCGCGGCTGGGACCTCGACGCGCTCTACGACCCGGATCCCGACCACCCCGGCACGAGTTACGCCAAGGAAGGCGCTTTCCTCTACGACGCCGCCGACTTCGACGCGGGCTTCTTCGGCATCTCGCCGCGCGAGGCGCTGGCCATGGACCCGCAGCAGCGGCTCCTGCTGGAGACGTCGTGGGAGGCGCTCGAACGCGCGGGGATCGACCCGGAAACGTTGCGCGGCAGCCGGACCGGCGTGTTCACCGGCGTGATGTACTCCGATTACGCGTCCCGCCCGCTCGCCGTTCCCGAGGGCGTCGACGGGTTCCTCGGCACCGGCAGCTCGGCGAGCGTGGTGTCCGGGCGCATCGCCTACGCGCTCGGCCTGGAAGGCCCGGCGCTCACCGTCGACACCGCCTGCTCGTCGTCGCTGGTGGCGTTGCACCTGGCGTGCCAGTCGCTGCGCCAGGGGGAGTGCGACCTCGCGCTGGCCGGCGGCGTCACGGTGCTTTCGACGCCGGGGGTGTTCATCGACTTCAGCCGCCAGCGCGGCCTCGCCGCGGACGGCCGGTGCAAGTCCTTCGCCGACGCCGCCGACGGCACCGGCTGGGGTGAAGGTGCCGGAATCCTCGCCGTGGAACGGCTTTCCGACGCCCGGCGCAAGGGTCACCCGGTGCTCGCGGTGGTCCGCGGCACGGCGGTGAACTCCGACGGCGCGTCGAACGGCCTGACCGCCCCGAACGGCCCGTCGCAGCAGCGGGTCATCCGCGCCGCACTGGCCGGAGCCGGACTGCGACCGTCCGAAGTGGACGTCGTGGAAGGGCACGGCACCGGCACGACCCTCGGCGACCCGATCGAGGCGCAGGCGATCCTGGCGACCTACGGCCAGGACCGTTCGACGCCGTTGTGGCTGGGCTCCCTGAAGTCCAACATCGGCCACACCCAGGCGGCGGCCGGCGTCGGCGGGGTCATCAAGATGATCATGGCGATGCGTCACGGTGTCCTCCCGCCGACGCTGCACGTGGACACGCCGTCGTCCCATGTGGACTGGACGTCGGGCGCGGTGGAGCTGCTGACCGAAGCCCGCGAGTGGACGTCCGATCGGCCGCGGCGGGCCGGGGTGTCCTCGTTCGGCGTCAGCGGGACCAACGCGCACGCGATCCTCGAGCAGTTTCCTTCCTCGCCGCCGGTGGTTTCCGAGCGCGGCGAGACGGGGTTGCTGCCGTGGGTGTTGTCCGGGCGGAGCGAAGCCGCGCTGCGGGCGCAGGCCGCTCAGCTGCTGGACGTCGCCGGGCACCCGGCCGATGTCGGGTTGTCCCTGGTTTCCTCGCGGAGCCGGTTCGCGCACCGGGCGGTGGTTCACGGCACCAGTCGTGAGGAGCTTTCGGCCGGGCTGACCGCACTGGCGGACGGCCGATCGGCCCCGAACGTCGTCACCGGCCGCGAACGCCCTGGCCGCCTGGCCGCGCTGTTCACCGGCCAAGGCGCCCAGCGAGTCGGCATGGGCGGCGGTCTCTACGCCCGCTTCCCCGCTTACGCCGAAGCTTTCGATGCCGTCCTCGCGCACCTTCCTGACGTGCGCGAAGCCTTCGACGACGCCGAGTTGCTCAACCGCACGGAGTTCACGCAGCCCGCCCTGTTCGCGATCGAGGTGGCGCTGTTCCGGTTGGCCGAGTCCTTCGGCATCCACCCGGACTTCGTGGCCGGCCACTCGATCGGCGAGATTTCGGCTGCCCACGTGGCCGGGGTCCTGTCCCTCGAAGACGCCTGCCGCCTGGTCACGGCCCGCGCCTCCCTGATGCAGGCCCTGCCCACCGGCGGCGCGATGGTCTCCATCGCGGCCCCGGAGTCCGACATCGTCTTGACCGAAGGCGTGTCGATCGCCGCGGTGAACGGTCCCGAGTCGGTGGTCATTTCCGGCGACGAAGCCGCCGTCCTCGCGATCGCCGCGCAGTTCCCCAAGACCAAGCGCCTCACGGTGAGCCACGCGTTCCACTCGCCGCTGATGGACCCCATGCTGGACGAGTTCCGCGCGGTCGCCGAGACGCTCACCTATTACCCGGCGGCGATACCGGTGATCTCGAATGTGAGCGGTGCTCTCGCCGAGCCGTTCACCGCCGACTACTGGGTCCGCCATGTCCGTGAGGCCGTCCGCTTCGCCGACGCCGTCCGCACCCTCGAAACCGAAGGCGTGACGACGTTCCTGGAGCTGGGTCCCGACGGCGTACTCAGCACGATGACCAGGGAAACGCTCGGCGGGGGCTGCGTCGCGATCCCGGCGTTGCGGCGTGACCGGGACGAGGAGAGAGCACTGCTCACAGCGTTGAGCACTGCTCACGTCCACGGTGTGGAGGTCGGCTGGGCGCCGTTCTTCGCCGGTGCCGCCCGTGTCGACCTGCCCACCTATGCGTTCCAACGCAGCCGGTACTGGCTCGACATGGTGCTGCCGGAGACGGCGGCATCGGGGACAGCGGTGCCGGGAGCGACGGCACCCGAGGTGAGCGATGCGCCGGAGATCGAGCCGATCACCGGGCGCCTGGCGGACCTCCCGGCCGCCGACCGGCCCGGGTGGCTGCTCGACTGGGTCCGGGCGGAGGTCGCGGCGACGCTCGGGCACCCGTCCGTCGACGCCGTCGAGCCGGAATCCGCGTTCGCCGAGCTGGGGTTCACCTCGCTCGGCGTCGTCGAGCTGCGCAACCGGATCAGCGCGGCGACCGGGCTCGAACTGCCCGCCGCGCTCGTCTGGGACTACCCGACCGTCGCCGAGCTGACCGACCACCTGCTGGCCAACGTCGCCCTGACCACGTCGGACGCCGGTGGCTCACTCGGCACCCTGCTCCGGACGGCCCGGGAAACCGGCCGCACCGCGGAGTTCCGGACGTTCCTCGCCACGGCCTCGCAGTTCCTGCCGGCGGCACCGTGGACCCCGCGGCTCCGGCGCGTGACGACGGGCGCGTCCCGGCCGCTGCTGTTCGCGGTCGGCACGCTCACCGGCTCGACGAGCTGGTGCGAAGAGGTCGCCACGCGGTTCGACGGCGTCCGCGAGGCGTGGCTGCTGCCTGCGCCCGGGTTCGAGGGCGAGACCCCCGCGCCGGCCGACCTTGACACCCTGGTCGCGACGGCGGCCGAGGCGATCCGCGAGCAGGCGGCCGGCGAGCCGTTCGTCGTGCTCGGGTCCGGCTCGGGCGCGCTGCTCGCCGCCGCGGTGGCGGACGCGGCCGGCGCGACCGGCGTCGTGCTCGCCGACCCGGCGGAGGTCGAGTTCGACGAGCTGCCGGCGACCGTCACGGACGCCGAGCTCACGACCGTCGGCGCCTACCTGCGGCTGTTCGACGCGGCGGTCGCCGAGCCGCGGGTGCCGACGCTGACGCTGAAGACGGGGGAGGACGTCGCCGACGCGGCCCGGCAGCTGCACGCCTGGCTGGTGGAGGAGCTGCCCGCATCGTGCCGGTGACCGGGAAAATGGAGTGTCATATCTGATGTTTCATGCGCCACGACTTGACGAGTCGATTGGAAGGATCCTTAACTAACCGGAGGTCGCCCTACTCACCTCCGGGAGCACGCATGTCCTCACTTCGGCGCATCGCGAGCGCGGCCGCCGCGCTGGCGATCGCGGCAAGCGGTTTCGTCCTGGGTTCACCCCCGGCGTCGGCGCTCGAAAACGGGCTGCTGCGGACACCGCCGATGGGGTTCAACAACTGGAACTCGACGCAGTGCCGCCCCGAGTTCGGCGAGGCGATGATCAAGGGCATCGCCGACATCTTCGTCAGCAAGGGCCTCAAGGACGCCGGCTACACCTACGTCAACATCGACGACTGCTGGGCGCTGCCGTCGCGGAACCCGGCGGGTGACCTCGTCCCCGACCCCGCGCGCTTTCCCCACGGCATCAAGGCACTCGCCGACTACGTGCACGGCAAGGGCCTGAAGTTCGGCATCTACACCAGCGCCGGGACGAAGACGTGCAACACCGCCGGCTTCCCCGGCGCGCTGGGTCACGAGCAGCAGGACGCGAACCTCTTCGCCTCCTGGGGCGTCGACTACCTGAAGTACGACAACTGCAACAACCAGGGTGCCGACGCGCAGCAGCGGTACAAGGCGATGCGGGACGCGCTCGCGAAGTCCGGGCGCGCGATCGCCTATTCGATCTGCGAGTGGGGTCAGAACAAGCCGTGGACGTGGGCGGCGCCGGTCGGGAACCTGTGGCGCACCACCGGCGACATCTCCGACAAGTGGTCGAGCATGATCGGCAAGGCGCAGACCAACCGCGGGCTCGCGCAGTACGCCGGCCCCGGGCACTGGAACGACCCCGACATGCTGGAGGTCGGCAACGGCGGCATGACCGCGGCCGAGTACCGCACGCACTTCAGCCTGTGGGCGATGATGGCGGCGCCGCTGCTCATCGGCAGCGACCTGCGGAAGGCGTCGGCCGACAGTTTCGCGATCCTGGAGAACACCGACGTGATCGCGCTCGACCAGGACCCGCTGGGCAAGCAGGCGACCGTGCTGAGCGCGAACGGCGGGCTCGTCGTCTACAGCAAGGTGCTCGCCAACGGCGACCGGGCGGTGGCGCTGTCCAACGAGACGGCGGCGACGGCGACGATCAGCACGACCGCGTCCGCGACCGGCATCGGCGGCGCGTCTTCGTACACGCTGAAAGACCTGTGGAGCAAGGCGGTCCGGACCACCACGGGCACGATCAGCGCGTCGGTGCCCTCGCACGCGACGGTGCTGTACCGCGTGTCGTCCCGGAGTTCCCGTTATGAAGCCGAATCCGCGACCCTTTCGGCCGGCGGCACGGTGGACGCGAACCACGCGGGCTTCTCGGGAACGGGCTTCGCGAACGGCGCCAACGCGGTGGGCAGCTACGTCGAGTGGCAGGTGAGCGGGCCGGCGTCGACGCTCACGGTCGGCTACGCGAACGGCACGACGGCGGCGCGCCCGGTCGACATCGCGGTGGACGGCGCGGTGGTGGCCACCGGCGTCCCGTTCTCGCCGACCGGCGCCTGGACGACGTGGAGCACGGTCGCCCGTCCGGTGACTCTCACGGCGGGCGCGCACACCGTACGGCTCACCGCGACCACCGCCGACGGCCCGGCGAACCTGGATTATCTGGACATTTCGCAGTAGTCTTTTCGTATGGGGTACGAGATCAATGGCCGGTGAGGTGACGACGCCCCTGCTGCCGTGCGGGGACGTCGACGAGATCGCGGAGTTCTACGCGATGCTGGGGTTCGAGCGGACGTACCGGCAGCTCCGCCCGAACCCGTACGTCGCGCTGCGGCGCGAGGACCTGCACCTGCACTTCTTCGGGATGCCGGGCTTCGATCCGGAGCAGTCCTACGGCACCTGCCTGGTGCAGGTCCCCGACCTCGGCGCGCTGTTCGAGGCGTTCGCCGCCGGGATGCGTGCGGCGCACGGGAAACTGCTGGTCAAGGGGATCCCGCGGATGACCCGGCCGCGCGTGCGCAAGAACATGGGGGGCCTGACCGGCTTCAGCGTGGTCGACCCCGGCGGCAACTGGATCCGGATCGTCTCGCGCGAGCAGGCGTCGCTCGCGACCACGAAGCTCGGCCGGGCGCTGGAGAACGCCGTCGTCCAGGGCGACTCCCGCGGCGACGTCGCCCAAGCCGTGAAGATCCTTTCGGCCGCCCTCGAACGCGAGCGGGCGAGGGCCTCGGCCGCCGACGTCGCCGCGGCCGAGGCCTACTTGGCCGAGCTGCGGGAGTCGTAAGCCGCCCGGGCCTGCTCGACCTCGTCGAGGTGGGGTGACCACTCGGCGAGGCTGGCGAACAGCGGGCCCAGGCTGCGGCCCAGCTCGCTGATCTCGTACTCCACCCGCGGCGGGACTTCGGCGTGGTAGGTGCGCACGACGAGACCGTCGCGCTCCAGCTGTCGCAGCCGCTGGGTGAGCACCTTCGGCGTGATGGTGGCGATCCGGCGCTCGAGTTCGACGAACCGCTGCCGGCCGAATTCGTTGAGGGCCCACAGGATCGGCGTGGTCCACCGGCTGAACACGATGTCCACGACCGGCGCGATCGGGCAGGCCAGCTCGGGTGTGGTCCTGGTCACTTTTCGGGCCTCCAGCCATTACTTTCCTCTAGGTACCTACTATACCGGCGAATGTAGCGTCGTTCCCATGATCGTGGTTGTGGGAGCAACGGGAAATGTCGGAGCCCCGCTGGTGCGCCAGCTGGCGGAGGCCGGAGAAGAAGTGACGGCGGTGTCCCGCCGGATCGCCGACGCGCCACCGGGAGTGGTTGTCCGGCAAGGAGATCTGGCTTCGCCACCGGAATTCGAGGACGCGTCGGCGGTGTTCCTGATGGTGCCGCCGGGGTTCCAGGGTTCGCTGGAGCCGGTGCTGGCCCGGACCGGGTCCGCCCGCGTGGTGCTGCTGTCGTCGCAGGGCGTCGGAACCGGACGGCACCCGGCGGTGTTCGAAGACGCCGTACGGGCGTCGAGTCCGGAGTGGACGATCCTGCGTCCGGCCGGGTTCGCGTCGAACGCGTTCCAATGGGCGGAAAGCGTGCGCGCTTCACGTGCGATCGCGGCACCGTTCGGCGACGTCGCCCTGCCGGTGATCGACCCGGAGGACATCGCGGCGGTCGCGGCGGCGGCGCTGGTTTCCCCGTCGCACGCGGGAAAGACGTACGTCCTGACCGGCCCGGCTCCGGTGTCGCCGCGCGAGCAGGCGGCGGCCATCGGCGAGGCGGTCGGGGAGCCGGTCCGGTTCGTCCCGCAGACGCGCGGCGAGGCCCTCGCGGCGATGCTGAACTTCATGCCGGCGGAGGTGGCGGAGTCCACACTGGACATCTTGGGCGCACCGGCGCCGTCGGAGCAGCGGGTGAGCCCGGACGTGGAACGGATCCTGGGCCGCCCGCCGCGTCCGTTCGCGGCGTGGGCCGCGCGTTTCGCGGGAGCGTTCAAGTGACGACACTGGCCTATCAGGAGCAAGGCAGCGGAGCGCCGCTGGTGTTCCTGCACGGCAACCCGACGTCGTCCCGCTTGTGGCGCACCGTGATGCCGTCCCTGCCGGGCCGTCGCCTGGCACCGGACCTGATCGGCATGGGTGACTCACCGAGGCCGGACATCGAGTACACGTTCGACGACCACGCGCGCCACCTCGACGACTGGTTCGACGCCCTGGCGCTGGACGACGTGGTCCTGATCGGCCACGACTGGGGTGGCGCGCTGGCGGCGGACTGGGCGTCCCGCCACCCTTCGCGGGTCCGGGCGCTGGCGTTCACGGAAGCGGTGCTGAAGCCGATGTCGTGGGCGGAGTTCCCGCCCGCGGGGGCCGAGGTGTTCCGCGCTCTCAAGACGCCGGGGGTGGGCGAGTCGATGGTCGGCGACTTCCTGCCCCCGGAGTACGCGTCCCAGGACCTTCGCCCGGTGCTGCAGTGGACCCGGTCGATGCCACTGGGCGGCGAGCCGGCGTCGGTGGTGTCGCGGGTCGAGGCGTTCGACCGCTGGCTTTCGTCGTCCGCCGTGCCCAAGTTGCTGGTGACGTTCGAGCCGGGCTTCGGCACGATGCTGACGCCGTCGATGGTCGAGTGGTTTTCCGCGAACTTCGCGTCGCTGGAGGTGGTGCACCGCCCGGAGAAGGCAGGGCACCACACCCCGGAGGACCAACCGGAAGCCCTGGCGGCGGTGCTGGCGGAGTGGCTGGAGAGGATCAGCGGAGCCACAGCCCGCTGACGTACGGCTGCGGCGCGACGGCGACACACCCCCACCGGGGAGTTCCCACCCACCCCAGGCCCGGCCAAGCCGGGGCACACCTGCCAACGGGAACCGAAGGCACCGTGGGGGTCCGGGGGCTCGGCCCCCGGGCAGCACCCGGATTCCGGGGGAAGTCCGCGCGCTCCGCGGACACACCCCACCCACGGAATCCGGTCGGGATGACAGGATTTGAACCTGCGACCCTTCGCTCCCAAAGCGAATGCGCTACCAAGCTGCGCCACATCCCGGCACACCCCCAGGGGGGTGTGCGGTCAGCCTAGCGCGTCACGCTAAGCTGGCCTCGCACCCGGGTACCTCGGGGGCACGCGGGTGTAGCTCAATGGTAGAGCCCTAGTCTTCCAAACTAGCTACGCGGGTTCGATTCCCGTCACCCGCTCCACTCTCGTAGGAGGCGGCGTCGCGGGCTGAAGCGGCGTCGGCCTCCAGGGATGCCGCGATCACGTCCAGCAGTTTGTCGGTGTCCACCGGCTTCGTGATGTAGTCGTCCGCTCCGCTGGCCAGCGTCCTGGCCCGGTCCTCCGCGGTGGCCTTGGCCGTCACGGCGATCACCGGGAGGTCGGCGTTGACCGCTTCCGCTCGGATCGCCGCGATCGTCGCGTTGCCGTCGAGCTCCGGCATCATCACGTCCATCAGGACCAGGGCCGTGTCCTCGTTGCGCTCCAGGGCCCGGATGCCGTCCACGCCCGTCTCCGCGTAGATGACCTCCAGGCCGGCCTGTTCCAGGACCGCGGCCAGTGCGAACACGTTGCGCAGGTCGTCGTCGACGATCAGGACCTTCTCGCCGTGGAAGCGCTTGGGCGTGACGTCGGGGGCCGCGACCAGGACCGTGCTCGGGACCGGGGGGAGGCGGGGGGAGGACAGAGCCGTGACCGCCGGGTCGACCAGGTTGGCCGCCGCCACCGGGAGGTAGAGGGTGAACGTCGAGCCGACGCCCGGTTCGCTCACCACGCGCAGCTCGCCGCCCAGGAGCTCGGTCAGCTGCTGGCTGATGTTCAGGCCCAGGCCCGTGCCGCCGTACTTGCGGCTCGTCGTGCCGTCCGCCTGGCGGAACGCCTCGAAGATGACCGCCAGCTTCTCCTCCGGGATCCCTATCCCGGTGTCCTCGACCGCGAACGCGATGATGCCCGGCGCGTTGCGCAGCGCCTCCTGCTCGACCTCCGCCGGGTCGGCCGCGCGGATGTGCAGGCGGACGCCGCCCTCGTCGGTGAACTTCGCCGCGTTCGAGAGCAGGTTGCGGAGGATCTGCTGGAGGCGGTGCTCGTCGGTGTGGACGCTGCCCGGCACCGGCGGGTCGATGTGGACGGCGAACTCCAGGCCCTTGTCCGCGGTCAGCGGCCGGCACAGGGACTCGACGTAGTCCACCAGCTCCGGCAGCGTGATGTCGGACATCTGCATGTCCAGCCGGCCCGCCTCGACCTTGGCCAGGTCGAGGATGTCGTTGATCAGCTGCTGCAGGTCGGACCCGGCCGCGTAGATCGTCTTCGCGAACTGGATCTGCTTCTCCGTCAGGTTCCCTTCCGGGTTCTCCGAGAGCAGCTTCGCCAGGATCAACGCGCTGTTCAGCGGCGTCCGCAGCTCGTGCGACATGTTCGCCATGAACTCGGTCTTGTACTGCGACGCCACCGTCAGCTGCCCGGCGCGCTCCTCCAGCTCCTGGCGCGCCTGCTCGATCTCGCTGTTCTTGACCTCGATGTCGCGGTTCTGCTGGGCCAGCAGCGCGGCCTTCTCGGCCAGCTCCGTGTTGGACCGCCGCAGCTCGCCCTGCTGGGCCTGCAGCTGCTCCGACCGCGCCCGCAGCTCCTGCGCCAGCCGCTGCGACTCGGTCAGCAGCGCTTCCGTGCGCGAGTTCGACAGGATCGTGTTCACGTTGACGCCGATGGTGTGCCGCAGCTGCTCCAGCAGGTCCTGGTGGACCGTGCTGAACTCGTTGACCGAGGCCAGCTCCAGCACGCCGAGCACCTCGCCCTGGAACAGCACCGGCAGCACGATCAGGTTCACCGGCGCGGCCGAGCCGAGGCCGGACGAGATCAGCGCGTACTCCGGCGGTGCGTTGTGGACCAGGATCGTGCGCTGGTCGACCGCGGCCTGGCCGATCAGCGACTCGCCGATCCCGAAGCGCAGGCCGGCGCGGGACTGCGCGAGCCCGTAGGCCGCGATGCACTCCAGCACCGTGCCGTCGCGGTCGTCGTCGCGGGCCAGGAAGAACGCGCCCTGCTGGGCGCGGACCAGCGGGGCCAGCTCGGACAGGATCAGCGCGGCGACCGAAGCCAGGTCGCGGTGGCCCTGCATCCGCCCCGACAGCTGCGCGAGGTTCGTCTTCAGCCAGTCCTGCTCGCGGTTGGTCCTCGTCGTCTCCTTGAGGTTCGCGATCATCTGGTTGATGTTGTCCTTGAGGTCCGCGACCTCGCCGGACGCGTCGACCGTGATGTGCCGGGTCAGGTCGCCCGCCGTCACCGCGGTCGCCACCTGCGCGATCGCGCGGACCTGCGTGGTCAGGTTCCCGGCCAGCTGGTTCACGCTCTCGGTGAGCCGCTGCCAGGTGCCCGACACGCCGCCGACCTCGGCCTGGCCGCCGAGCTTGCCCTCGGTGCCGACCTCGCGCGCCACGCGCGTGACCTCGGAGGCGAACGCCGAGAGCTGGTCGACCATCGTGTTCATCGTGGTCTTGAGTTCGAGGATCTCGCCGCGGGCGTCGACGTCGATCTTCTTCGTCAGGTCGCCCTTCGCGACCGCGGTGGTCACCTGCGAGATGTTGCGCACCTGGCTGGTCAGGTTGTGCGCCATGAAGTTGACGTTCTCGGTCAGGTCCTTCCAGGTCCCGGCCACGCCGGGGACCCGCGCCTGACCGCCGAGGATGCCTTCGGTGCCGACCTCGCGCGAGACGCGGGTGACCTCGTCGGCGAACGCGCGCAGCGTCTCGACCATGCCGTTCAGCGTCTCGGCCAGCGCCGCGACCTCGCCCTGGGCGACGATCGAGATCTTCTTCGACAGGTCGCCGTTGGCCACGCCGGTCGCGACCGTGGCGATGCTGCGCACCTGGTCGGTCAGGTTGGTGGCCATGACGTTGACGTTGTCGGTCAGGTCCTTCCACGTCCCGGCGACGCCGCGGACGGTGGCCTGGCCGCCGAGGATGCCTTCGGTGCCGACTTCGCGGGCGACGCGGGTGACTTCGTCGGCGAAGGCGGAGAGCTGGTCGACCATGGTGTTGAGCGTGGTCTTGAGTTCGAGGATCTCGCCGCGCGCGTCGACGGTGATCTTCTGCGTCAGGTCGCCCTTCGCGACCGCCGACGTCACCGTGGCGATGTTCCGGACCTGGTCGGTCAGGTTGTTCGCCATGAAGTTGACGTTGTCGGTGAGGTCCTTCCAGGTGCCCGCGACCCCGGGCACGGTGGCCTGGCCGCCGAGCTTGCCCTCGGTGCCGACTTCGCGGGCGACGCGGGTGACTTCGTCGGCGAAGGCGGAGAGCTGGTCGACCATGGTGTTGAGCGTGGTCTTGAGCTCGAGGATCTCGCCCCGGGCGTCGACCGCGATCTTCTGCGTCAGGTCGCCCCGCGCGACGGCGGTCGCGACCTGGGCGATGTTGCGCACCTGGGTGGTCAGGTTGTTCGCCATGAAGTTCACCGACCCGGTCAGGTCGCGCCAGGTGCCGGCGACCCCCGGGACCTGCGCCTGCCCGCCCAGCTGGCCCTCGGTACCCACTTCGCGCGCGACGCGGGTGACCTCGTCGGCGAAGGCGGAGAGCTGGTCGACCATCGTGTTCATGGTCGTCTTGAGCTCGAGGATCTCGCCGCGGGCGTCGACGGTGATCTTCTGCGTCAGGTCGCCCCGCGCCACGGCCGTGGTCACGTGCGAGATGTTGCGGACCTGGTCGGTCAGGTTGTCGGCCATGCCGTTGACCGAGTCGGTGAGGCTGCGCCACGTCCCGGCCGCGCCCGCCACCTCCGCCTGGCCGCCCAGCTTGCCCTCGGAGCCCACCTCGCGCGCGACACGGGTGACTTCGCCGGCGAACGCCGAAAGCTGGTCGACCATCGTGTTCAGCGTGTTCTTCAGCTGCAGGATCTCGCCGCGGGCGTCGACGTCGATCTTCTTCGTCAGGTCGCCGTTGGCCACCGCGGTCGCCACCTGCGAGATCCCGCGGACCTGGTCGGTCAGGTTGTCGGCCATCTGGTTGACCGAGTCGGTGAGGTCGCGCCACGTCCCGGCGACGCCCGCGACCTGGGCCTGGCCGCCGAGCTTGCCGTCCGAGCCGACCTCGCGGGAGACGCGGGTGACCTCGTCGGCGAACGACGAGAGCTGGTCGACCATGGTGTTGATGGTGTTCTTGAGCTCGAGGATCTCGCCGCGGGCGTCGACGTTGATCTTCTGGGTCAGGTCGCCGCGCGCGACGGCGGTGGTGACCTGCGCGATGTTGCGGACCTGCTCGGTGAGGTTGTCGGCCATGAAGTTGACCGAGTCGGTCAGGTCGCGCCAGGTGCCGGACACGCCCGGGACGACCGCCTGGCCACCGAGACGTCCCTCACCCGCGATTTCGCGGGAGAGCCTCGTCACTTCGACGGCGAAGCGCGACAGCTGCGCGATGAGGCCGTTGACGGTCTTGGCGAGGGTCGCGTATGCGCCCTGCAGCGGCCGGCCGTCCAGCGTGAGGGTCATCGGCTGGGACAGGTCGCCGTCCGCGACGCCGCCGAGCACGCGCTCCAGCTCGATCGCCGGCCGCGTGAGGTCCTCGACCAGGCCGTTGACGGCTTCGACGGCGGTGTTCCAGCCGCCGGGGCCGACCTGGCCCTCCAGCCGTTCGAGCAGCCTGCCTTCCTGGCCGACCGCCGTCCGCACCCGCAGCAGTTCGCTGACCAGCCGCTGGTTGCGCTCGGCGATGTCGTTGAACGCCACCGCGAGCTGCGCCGAGATGCCGTCGCCGTGCGGCACGAGCCGCCGCCGGAAGTTGCCGTCCCCGAGATCCCGGACCGCCACGAGCAGCCGTTCCAGCGCGGCCGCTTCGCTCTGGGATTCCGTTGTCATGTGTGCCGACCCTCTCCACCACGCATGCGCCAGCCATGGTCGTCGACCCAGCGTGCCATGATTCGCCCTACACTTCGAGCCAGTCCGCCCACCACGCGGTAGCCGTGCGACAGCAGTCCGGAGGCAGGAGGTCCGTGCATGGTGTCACGTCCGGCCCCGGCGTCGGCGGCCCTGCCGTCGATCGCCGGTGAGGACGGGCCGCCGGGCTTCGACGCCTTCGGGCGGGCCGTCCTCGAAGACGTGCGCGACGCGGTGTTCGTCCAGGACGCCGACGGGGAACTGCGCTGGGCGAACCCGGCGGCACGCACCCTGACCGGCGGCGCCGAGCCGCGGCTGCACCCGATCGCCGAGACCTCGGGCCACGTCGAGGCAGCCGGCCACCGGCGTCCGGCGCGCATCAGAGCCCTCCCGGGCGGCTGGCACGCCTGGACCGTGCAGGCGGAGGACGTCCCGCAGCGGCACGTCGGCGACTTCCTGGCCGAGGCCGGGCCCCGGCTGGCCGGGGCGCGCGGGCGCCACGGCACCGCGCGGGTGATCGCCGAGCTGGCCGCGTCCGCGCTGGCCGAAACCGTCTTCGTACTGCTCCCGACCACTCGCGGCCGGTGGGAGTGGTGGAGCTGCGAGGGCCCTGCCGCGCAGGGCCACGGCCGGATCCGGCGGGTCCCCGCCCAGGTCGCGCCGGTGCTGGCGGCCACCTTCGGCGCCCTCGGCCGTCCCCAGCTCGCGCCCGTGCCCGCGCCGGAGGTGGCGACGCTCCCGTCGGTCGTCGCCGACCGGTTCGCCGGCCACGCCGACGTCTCGGTCGTCTCGCTCGGGCCGAGCGCGGGCGCCGGCGTCACCGGTGCCCTGCTGCTGGGCCGGCGCGCCGACCCCGAGTTCGGCACCGACCAGACCCGCGCGGTGGTCGAGTTCGCCAAGGCGGCCGGGACGGCGCTGGCCAACGCCCAGCGCTACGCCCGCCAGGAAGAGGCCACCCGCGGCCTGGAGACGACGCTGCGCCCGATCGACCCGCCGGAGCTCGAGGGCACCCGGTTCGAGACCTGGTACGAGCCGGCGGGCGGGGTGCTCGCGGTCGGCGGCGACTTCTACGACGTCCTCCCGCACGACGACGGCAGCGCGTTCCTGGTGCTCGGCGACGTCTGCGGCAAGGGCCCGGAGGCCGCGGCGCTGACCGGCCGGGTCCGGCACGCGCTGACCGCGCTGGCCATGGTCGAACGCGACGGCCGCACGCTGCTGCGGCTGCTCAACGAGCTGCTCATCGCCGGCGGCAGCAGCCGCTTCGCCACCCTCGTGCTCGGCACCGCGCGCCCGGCGGACGGCGGCGTCGAGCTGACGCTGGCCTCCGGCGGGCACCCGGCGCCGCTGATCATCCGCCGCTCGGGCGTGGTCGAGGAGGTCACCGTCCCCGGCACGCTGGTCGGCATCTCGCCGCAGGCCCGGTTCGCCGAGGCGGGCGTGCGGCTGGAGCGCGGCGAGATGTGCCTGCTCTACACCGACGGCATCACCGAGGCCCGCAACCGCCACGACCCCACGGAGCTCTTCGGCGACGACCGGCTGCGCGCGGTGCTCACGGCCGCGGCGGGGGAGCCGGCCCGCGAGGTCGTGCGGCGGCTGCGGCAGGCCGTCCGGGACTGGCTCGGCAGCTCGGCACACGACGACATCGCCGTGCTGGCCATCGAGTGCCCCGAATGAGCTCCTGTCCTTTGTGGACCGGGTTTGGCCGCACGCGGAGGGGGTAATTCCCCGTGCATCGATCCCGATGACAGGAGTCTCATGGCGAACGCACTGAACGGACGCCGCGTCGCGATCCTGGCGGCGGACGGCGTCGAGCAGGTCGAACTCGAAAAGCCGCGCCAGGCCGTCCTCGACGAGGGTGCGACGGTCGAGCTGGTGTCCCTCGACACCGGCGAGATCCAGGCGATGAACGGCGACATCGACAAGGGCGACCGCTTCCCCGTCGACCGGAAGGTCGCCGACGTCCGCGTCGACGACTTCGACGCGCTGTTGCTGCCCGGCGGCACGATGAACCCGGACAACCTCCGCATCGACCCGGACGCGGTCCGCTTCGCCGGCGATTTCGTCCGGGCCGGCAAGCCGGTCGGGGTGATCTGCCACGGTCCGTGGACGCTCGTCGAAGCGGATGTCGTACGAGGGCGCCGGCTGACGTCGTACCCGAGTATCCGCACCGACCTGCGTAACGCCGGCGCCACCGTCGTCGACGAAGAAGTGGTGGTCGACAACGGCCTGGTGTCCAGCCGGAACCCGGACGACCTGCCGGCGTTCTGCCGCGAGGTCGTGCGCTCGTTCGCGGGCTGAGTCCTTTGTAGACGTTCACCCGGACGCGCGTGTTAAGTCCCGCTTAAATTTGTTGGCATTCGGTGCCCCGGCGGAGGACGCTGAGGGTGTGACGAGGATCGCCCGGCGAGAGGAGGTGGACGCGATGACGGTGCAGGCAAGGCGCTACGGCCGCTGGTGCCGCGAGCACTTCGACGCGATCGCCCCCGTGGGCGTTCCGGTACCCCGCGGCGCCGACCCCGCCGACCCGGCCCGGCCGGTCAGCGAGCCGGAGCCGGCGCAACCGGTGGCCGAACAGCCGCAGGGCTGACGACGGACGTGAAGAAGGCCTCCCCGGTCGAGCCGGGGAGGCCTTCTTCACGTCCGGGTCAGCGGTAGCTGCGCCGGTACCAGACCCGGCGCGGCCCCGGCGCGCCGATACGCGTGATGACGTCGGTCAGGATCGCCCCGATGACCAGCCAGATCACCGCCGCGAGACCGTCGTTGAGGAACGTCGCCAGCTTCTCCGAATCCGGCGTGAACAGGTTGCGCAGGCCCAGTGAGACGCCGGCCGACCACTCGCTGATCAGGTGCGCGAAGCCGTTCGCCGAGTTGGCTTCGCCCAGCACCAGCACGATGTGCACGGCCAGGACCAGCGCGAACACCGCGCACACGAGGTGGATCAGGGCGTTGACCGTGCGGACGACCCGGATCCGCGGGTGGGTCCGCTCGACGACTTCTTCCGTCGTGGCCGGTTCGTAGCGCGGTTCGTACGGCTCCTGGGGCGGGGGATACGGCATCGTCGCCGTCCTTTCGACTGTCCGATGTGGACGTATCTGGGCGTACGGTAGCGCCGGGGGAATACCCGTCACCTGGACGGGTAAACCGCGCATTCCTCAAACTTCCGAAAAATGCGTCATGTTAGGGTTGTTTGGGGGACTCAAGGAGGGTCATGGCGCAGGACGTCTTCTCCGTCGAGCAGGTCGCCGCGAAGCTCGGCCTGCACGTCCGGACGGTGCGGAACTACGTGCGGGACGGGCGGCTGAAGGCGGTCCGGATCGGCAAGCAGTACCGGATCGCCGCCGACGACCTCGAGGCGTTCACCGGGCTGCCGGTCGCCGAGCGGGCCGGGGCGGCGCGGACGGCCGAGCTGTCGGGCGTCGTCGAGCTGGGCGGCATCGACCGGGCCGGCGCGGACCGGCTCTCGACCATGGTCGTGGCCTCGGTCAACGGCCCGCGGGACGGCGGTGAGCGGCCCCTGCGCGTGGAGACCATCCACGACGAAGGCCGCGCCACGATGAAGATCATCGTGCTCGGTGACCTCGCCGCGGGCGCCGACCTGCTGCGGTGGGTGGCGTCGATCGCCGAAAACCTGGCCTGATCTCCCGGCCACCGCGCGCTGAGCCGCGCGTGGGAATCCCGGGCGGGGCGGGCAACCCGGCCCCGTGCGGGACGTCCACGTGATCATGAGAATCCCGGCGCTGCTGGCGTCCGTCCTCGCTCTCCTGGCACTTCCCGTCCTCCCCGCGTCGGCGGAAACCGCGGTACCGGCGGGGTTCCGGCCCGCGTCGACGAGCTGGACCGGCCCGGACACCGGGTACGTCCTCGGGTATTCGCCGTGCGCGAAGAGCTGGTGCCCGGCGCTGGTGGGCACGACCGACGGCGGCACGCACTGGCGGCGGCTGGGTGCGCCGCCGATGCCGTTGCCGGACAACCACAACCACGTCGCGCTCACGTTCGTCTCCGCCCGCGTCGCGTACGTCAGCGACGGCGTCCACGTCCGCACCACCCGGGACGGCGGCGCGACCTGGCACCCGGTCGGCCTCATCGGCGCGCGCGAGCCGTACTACCTCTCGAAGATCACCGAAACCGGCGGGCGGGTGTTCGCCGTGTTGACGGCCTACGGCGAGGGCCGCGGCTCGACGCGGCTGTACTCCGCCGTCGCCGGCTCGCCGGTGCTGGCCGGGGTGCCCGGGTTCGCGGCCACCGGCGCGCTGACCTACGGCGACCTCTCCGCCGGCGGTGGGCTCCAGGTCGCGCTCGGCGCGGACTACGGCACGGAGGAGTACTGGACCTCGCGCGACGGCGTCCGCTTCACCCGGGCCGAGGCGCCCTGCCCGGCGGGGTCGGTCGCGTCGCTCGCCGGGGTCCGGGACCGGCAGGTCGTGGCGCTGTGCAGCAGCAGTCCCGGGTCGCCGCAGCCCGGCTCGACCGAGCGGCGGTTGCGGCACGCCCCGCAGCTCGGCGGGGCGTTCAGCGGGAGCGACGAGGCGCCGTACACCGGGATCACGCAGGGGTTCGCCGCCGCTTCGCCGGCCACCGCGACGGTCGCGGCGGTGGGCGGGGGCGTCGGGTTCCTGCACCGCACGGCCGACGGCGGCCGCACCTGGACGACGACGGCGTTGTCCGAACGCGGCCTCGGGCTGGCCGATCTCGACTTCCCCGGCCGCGGCACGGGAGTCGTCGTGGACGGTCAGCCGGATGCCGCGGGCGGTTCGGCCGTGTACCGCACCACGGACGGTGGAATCTCCTGGCGCGAACTGCGTTGGGGGTCATAGTCCCTGGCAGGTAAGGCCCTTCGCCCTGGTTCACACTGTGAACGGCATGTCGTAGGCTGAGCACTGTCCGTTGCCGGACACGGTGAGCGAAGCCCGGGCAGGGGCGCCGTCCACCGCGGTGCAGAGTGGGAGATCAGCCGATGACGCCTGGCGACCTGCGGTCCGGAACCGGGGGCGGCGCCGCCGCGCTCGATTTCAGCAAGGCGAGCCTGGCCCGGTTGTCCGACGCGCTGCTCGGCGGCCACGACCACTACGAGGTCGACCGCGAAGCGATGCGGCGCCTGCTGGCGATCGCGCCCGGCGCCCGCACGATGGCGAAGGAACACCGCGACTGGCTGGTGCGCGCGGTGCGATTCCTGGCCGGCAAGCGCGGCATCGACCAGTTCCTCGACCTGGGTTCCGGCATGCCGACCGCGGAAAACACCCACCAGGTGGCGCAGCGGTACAACCCGGACGCGCAGGTGGTGTACGTCGACAACGACCCGGTGGTGCAGGTGCACGGGCGGGCGCTGCTCGAGGAGAACTACCTGACCCACGTGACGGGCGCCGACCTGACCCGCCCGGCCGACACCCTCGCCGACGACGTCGTCAAGGAGTACCTCGACTTCTCCCGGCCGGTGGCGCTGATGCTGACGTCGATCATCCACCACATCGACGACTACGAACGCGCGAAGAAGATCGTCGCGGAGTACGTGAAGGCGCTGGCACCGGGGTCGTACCTGCTGCTCACGCACCACTTCGACCCGGAAGAGGACTCGCCGCGGCAGGAACTCGCGCGGCTGCTGGAGACGAGCTTCCAGGGCACCGGGCTGGGCAGCGTGTACCGCACGCGGGAGCAGATCACGGCGTTCTTCGACGGCACCGAACTGCTTCGCCCGGGGCTGGTCTACCTGCACGAATGGTGGCCCGACGGCCCGCGCCTGCACCCGCTCAGCGAGCTGAACTTCCTGACCCTGGGCGGAGTCGCCCGCAAGCAGTGACACCCCAGGTCGTGAGTGTTCAGGCGGGTTGGAACCCGCCTGAACACACTCACGACCGCGGCAGGTCAGGCGGCGTTGAACGTGTCCGGGTCGGGGCCGGTGCGCTCCCCGCGGTCCAGCGGGTTCAGCGACTCGACCTCCTCCTCCGTGAGGGTGAACCCGAACAGGTCGAAGTTCTCCTCGATCCGCGACGGCGTCACCGACTTCGGGATCACGACGTTGCCCAGCTGCAGGTGCCAGCGCAGCACGATCTGCGCGGGCGTCCGGCTGTGCTTGACCGTCAGCTCCGCCACGATCGGGTCACCCAGCAGGCTGCCGCCCTTGGCGAGCGGGCTCCACGCCTCCGTCGCGATGCCGTGCTTCGCGTCGAACTCGCGGACCTCCTGCTGCTGCAGGTACGGGTGCAGTTCGATCTGGTTGACCGCCGGCACGACGTCGGAAGCGTCCATCAGCCGCTCGAGGTGCGCGGGCTGGAAGTTGGACACGCCGATCGCGCGGACGCGGCCGTCGGCGTAGAGCTTCTCGAACGCCTTCCACGTGTCCAGGTACTTGTCCCGCTGCGGCGTCGGCCAGTGGATCAGGTACAGGTCGAGCTGCTCGAGGCCGAGCTTGGCCATGCTCTCGTCGAACGCCTTGAGCGTCGAGTCGTAGCCCTGGGCGGAGTTCCACAGCTTGGTGGTGACGAAGAGCTCGTCGCGGGGCACGTCCGACTCGGCGAGGGCCTGGCCGACGCCCTTTTCGTTGCCGTAGACGGTGGCGGTGTCGATGCTGCGGTAGCCCGCGTCGAGAGCGGCCTTCACGGCGGTGGCGGTCTCGTCGTCCGGGACCTTGAACACGCCGTAGCCGAGCTGCGGCATCCGCACGCCGTTGTTGAGTTCGATCACGGGCACGCTGGTCACGAGGGTTCCTTTCGGTGGGTGGTTCATCGGGCGAGTACCCGTTCCCCGGCTGCGAAACTAGCCGGGGAACGGCGGTCGAGCAGGCCGGAGACGAGCGCCACGGCGAGGCCGGCCGCGGCGAGCGCCGCGCCGATCCAGTTGGGGGCGGTGTAGCCGAGGCCGGACTCGATGGCCCGGCCGCCGAGCCATGCGCCGCCGGCGTTGCCGAGGTTGAACGCGGCGATGTTCGCCGCCGAGGCCAGCGCCGGGGCGCCCTCGGCCTTGGCCATCACGCGGGCCTGCAGTGGCGGCACGGTCGCGAAGCCGGCCGCGCCGAACAGCGCGATGGTGATCGCCGCGGGCACCTTGGCGTGCGCGGTGAAGACGAACGCGACCAGCACGATCGCCAACGCCGCGAGGATCACGTAGAGGCTCGGCATGAGCTTGCGGTCCGCCGCCCGGCCGCCCAGCAGGTTGCCGGCGAAGAGGCCGCCGCCGAACAGCACGAGCAGCCAGGTCACGGCCCCGCTGGAAAAGCCGGCGACCTCGGTCATCATCGGCGCGATGTAGGTGAAGGACGCGAACACCCCGGCGAAGCCGAGCGCGGTCATCACCAGCGCGAGCCACACCTGCGGGCGGCGGAACACGGCGAGCTCGCCGCGCAGGCCCGCGCCCGGGTCCGGCTTCTGGTGCGGCACCAGCGCGAGGATGCCGATGGCGCCGAGCACGCCCAGGACGCTGACCACCCAGAACGTCGAGCGCCAGCCGAAGGCCTGGCCGAGCGCGGTGCCGGCGGGCACGCCGAGGACGTTGGCCACGGTCAGCCCGGTGAACATCAGCGCGATCGCGCTGGCCTGCTTCGCCGGGGCGACCAGTGAAGCGGCGACGACCGAGCCGACGCCGAAGAACGCGCCGTGCGAGAGGGCCGCGACGACCCGGCCGGTCATCAGCAGGCCGTAGCTCGGGGCGAGCGCCGAGAGCACGTTGCCCGCGATGAACAGGCCCATCAGGGCGACCAGCACGGTCTTGCGCGGCACCCGCGAGGCCAGCGCGGTGAGCACGGGCGCGCCGACGACGACGCCGAGCGCGTAGCCCGAGATGAGCAGGCCTGCGGACGGGATCGAGACGCCGAAGTCGCCCGCGACCTCGGGCAGCAGGCCCATGATCACGAACTCGGTGGTGCCGATCCCGAAAGCGCTGATCGCCAGTGCGAGCAGAGCGGCGGGCATGGACTTCCTTCTTCCCGGGGTAGACTGTTGTGGGCGTTGGCAACTACGAGCGTCCGAGATAGTTGCAGACGCCGTATATTGCACGAGCTCGATAGTGCAGCGTGCAAACGTGTGCGCGCAAGCCGGGGAGAGGTGAACCGTGTCACTGGACGACGACGCCGTGGCGGCACGCGCGCAGGGCTGGCGCACGCTCGCCGCGCTCCACGCGCGGATCGAGGACAAGCTGCAGCGCGCGCTCGAGCGCGACCACGAGCTGTCGGTGAGCGAGTACACCGTGCTCGACGTGCTGGCCCGCCAGGACGGCTTCCACCTGCGGATGAACCAGCTCGCCAACGCCGTGGTGCTCAGCCAGTCGGCGACGACGCGGCTGGTGACCCGGCTGGAGGGCCGCGGTCTGCTGGCCCGCTACCTCTGCGCGGACGACCGCCGCGGCATCTACACGGAGGTGACGCCGGCGGGGCAGGCCCTGCTGACGGCGGCCCGCCCGACCCACGACACGGCCCTGGCGGAAGCGCTCGCCGAGGCCGAAACCTTGCCGGAACTTTCACCGCTGGTCGGGGCGCTGGGCGCGCTTTCCTTCCCTGCCGTGCCTTCGGCCTGACGCAAGCTTGCGAAAGTCCTCCGAAACTCCCGCTGAGCGGCACATTCCCGATCGGCCGTGTGATTGCGGCGGCCACCCGCCCGAACCCCTGCTCCATCCGTGGGACACTTTCGCTCGCCGCGTTCGATAGTTTCGCTGGTCAGCACGGTTTGTCCGGCTTCCGGCCGTTCCCGTCAGCCGTTGACCGGACCGTTTGCGCCGCCCTAATTTGTTGTCCCACCAGACGAACTGGGGTGGTGTCGGCGTGGACTCCTCCTTCTCGCTCAGACCGGTGCGCCCGGCTGACCAGGCCGCCGTCCGGCGGAGCAACCTTTCGCTGGTGCTGCGGCACCTGCGGGACGCGGGTCCCCGGTCGCGGGCGGGGATCGCCGCGGACACCGGGCTGAACAAGGGAACCGTGTCCAGCCTCGTCGCCGAACTCGCCGAACGCGGGCTGGTCCGGGAAGGCGACCGCGAGCGCGCCGGCGCGGTGGGGCGCCCGGGCACGATCGTCGAACTCGACGGCCGCGGCGTCGGCGGGATCGGCGTGGAGATCAACGTCGACTACCTGACCGCGCTCGCCCTCGACCTCACCGGCGCCGTCCTGTTCGAGCAGCGCGTCGCGCTCGACGTACCCGCGTTCCCCGTCGAGAAGGTCCTCGACGCCGGTGCGGAGCTGACCGCGCGGGCGCTGCGGGAGTTCCGGCGGCTCGGGGTCATGCCCGCCGGCGTCACCGTCGGCATCCCGGCGCTGGTGGACGTCGCGAGCGGCACCGTCGCCTTCGCGCCCAACCTGCACTGGACCGACGTCCGGGTGGTCCGCGGCATCACCGAGCGGCTGACCCGGCGGCTCGGCCCGCCGTCGTACCCGATCCGCACGGCCAACGACGCGAACCTCGGCGCGCTCGGCGAATACGCCATGGGCAGCGTCGCCGGCACCGCCGACCTGGTCTACCTGACCGGCGAGATCGGCGTCGGCGGCGGGGTGATCGCCGGGGGACGGCTGCTCGGCGGCGCCGAAGGGTTCTCCGGCGAGATCGGTCACATCCAGCTCGACCCGGCCGGCCGGATCTGCGGCTGCGGCCGCCGCGGCTGCTGGGAAACGCTCGTCGGGCTCGCCGGGATGCTGCGGCTCGCCGCGTCGCCGGGCGACCCGGTGCACGACCCGTCGCTGGACCTCGAACAGCGGCTCGACCTGATTCGCCGCCGCGCCGAGCTGAAGGACAAGCGGACGCTCGACGCGCTCGCGCAGGTCGGCACCGGGCTTGGCGTCGGCGCCGCGGTGCTGGTCAACGTCTTCAACCCGCGCGTGGTGCTGCTCGGCGGCTACTTCGCGCAGCTGGGCCCGTACCTGCTCGGCCCGATGCTGGCCGAGCTCGAAACCCGCGTGATCGCCCCGGGCATCGGGGGCTGCCGCGTCGAGCTGTCCTGGCTCGGGTTCTCCGCGGCTTCGCGAGGCGGCGCGCACGTGGCGCTGCAGGCGGTGTTCGACGACCCGGCGCTGGTGCCGGTGCGCGCGGAACGGGAGAGCGGATGAGCGTGCTGCCCCCGACCGGGTGGAAACACTTGATCGAGTCCGGCGATGTAGATCGGGTGGGCGCCCGCGCGCCGGGCGGCGAATCGCCGGGGCGCGGGCTGATGTGCCGAACAGGTGGAGGAACTTATGGGGAAGATCGGTGTCTGGCTGATCGGTGCCCGCGGCTCGGTGGCCACGACCGCCGTCGCCGGGGCCGCTGCCATGCGCGCGGGACTGGCCGCGCGCACGGGCTGCGTGACCGAGCTGCCGGACTTCGCCGGGGCTGAACTGCCCGGCTTGGGGGACCTGGTCTTCGGGGGCCACGACGTCGTCGACACGCCCTTGGTCAAGCGGGCCGAGCACCTGGCCGCGGCGGGCGTGCTGCCGTCGGCGCTGCCCGGCGCGGTGAGCGCGGAACTGGAGGCGGCGGAGGCCCGGCTGCGCCCGGCGCCGTCCGAAGGCGGGCAGGCCGCGGCCGAGCGGATCGTCGCGGACCTGACCGAGTTCCGGGAGGGTCTGGACCACGTCGTCGTGGTCAACGTCTCCTCCACCGAGCCGCCGTGCGCGCCGCACCCGGCGCACGCGTCCCTCGCCGCGCTGGAGGGTGCGCTGGACACCCTGCCGCCGAGCGCGCTGTACGCCTACGCGGCTTTCCGCGCCGGCTGTGGCTTTGTCGACTTCACCCCGTCCACCGGCGCGCGCCTGCCCGCGCTCGACGAGCTGGCCCGTTCGACGGGGCAGCCGTACGCCGGGCGCGACGGCAAGACCGGCGAGACGCTGCTGCGGTCGGTGCTCGCGCCGATGTTCGCCCAGCGCGCGCTGAACGTCCTGTCCTGGTCGGGCACGAACCTGCTCGGCGGGGGTGACGGCGCCACGCTGTCCGACCCCGGTGCGGCGGCCAGCAAGAACGCGTCCAAGCAGCAGGTGCTTTCGCAGAACCTCGGGCGCGAGGTCGACGGCGAGGTGCACATCGACTACGTCCCGGCGCTCGGCGACTGGAAGACGGCGTGGGACCACGTGCTGTTCGAAGGCTTCCTCGGTGCGCGCATGACGTTGCAGCTCACCTGGCAGGGCTGCGACTCGGCGCTCGCCGCGCCGCTGGTGCTCGACCTCGCCCGGCTGACCGGCAAGGCCTGCCGCGACGGCGTCGCCGGCCCGGTGGCCGAGTTCGGGTTCTTCTTCAAGGATCCCGCCGGGGACGGCCCGCACGACCTGGCGTCGCAGTACGCGGCCCTGCGTGAGTGGGCGCACCGGTGAAGGCCTTCGTCGAACTCGTCCGCGCGCCCGCGGCGCTGACCGTGCCCGGGGACGCCGTCGCCGGTGCCGCCGCGGCCGGCTGGCCCTTCGGCCGCCGCACGCTGGCGCTGACCGGCGCGTCCGTCTGCATCTACTGGGCGGGCATGGCGCTCAACGACTACGCCGACCGGCACCTGGACGCCATGGAACGGCCCGAGCGGCCGATCCCGTCCGGCCGGATCAAGCCCGGCACCGCGCTCGGCGTGGCCACCGGCCTGACCGCGGGCGGGCTGGGCATCGCGGCCGCCGCCGGCGGGAAGCGGGCGCTGCGCGTCGCGCTGCCACTGGCCGCGACCGTGTGGGCGTACGACTTCGTGCTCAAGGAGACCGCGCTCGGCCCGGCCGCGATGGCCGCCGCCCGCGCGCTCGACGTCCTGCTCGGGGCGGGCGGGGCCAAGCCCGCGCTGTCGGCGGCGTTGACGGTGGGGGCGCACACCTACGCCGTGACAACGCTGTCGAGGTCGGAGGTCCACGGCGCGAAGCCCGCGCTGCCCGCGGCCACCCTGGCCGCCACCGCCGGGGTCCGCGTCGCCGCCGGGCGCGTCGGGCCGCTGGCTTCGGCGCTGCTCGGGACGTACGCGCTGACCACCGGGCGGGCGCAGTACGACGCCGTGCGCGACCCGGCCGCCCCGAAGATCCGCCGCGCGGTCGGGGCCGGGATCCACGGCATGATCCCGTTGCAGGCCGGGCTGATCGCGCGCACCGGGGCGTGGCGCTCGGCGCTGGCCGTCGCCGCCGCGTTCCCGATCGCGCGGGCGCTGAGCCGGAAGGTGTCGCCGACATGAGGTTCGGGTACGGCACCAACGGCTTCGCCAACCACCGCCTCGGCGACGCCCTGCGCGTCCTGGCCGACCTCGGCTACGACGGGGTCGCGCTCACCCTCGACCACCAGCACCTCGACCCGTTCGGCCCGGACCTCGCCCGGCGGGTCGCGTCGGTGGCGGCCGAGCTGGACCGGCTCGGGCTGGCCGTGGTGATCGAGACGGGCGCCCGGTTCCTGCTGGACCCGTGGCGCAAGCACTCGCCGACGTTCCTCGACCCCGACCGGGCGCGCCGCGTCGAGTTCCTGACGCGGGCCGTGGAGATCGCCGCGGACCTCGGGGCGGAGGCGGTTTCGTTCTGGAGCGGGAACAAACCCGCCGGGCTGTCCACTGAGGACGCCTGGGCGCACCTGGTGGACGGGTGTGCCGACGTGCTGAAGGCGGCCGACGAGCACGACGTCAAGCTCGGCTTCGAACCGGAGCCGGGGATGCTCGTCGAGGACCTCGACGGGTACTTCGCACTCTCCCGGCGCCTCGGCGACCCCGGGCGGTTCGGGCTGACGCTGGACATCGGGCACTGCCGGTGCAACGAGTCCGCGGCCGTGCCCGACTGCGTCCGCCGGGCGCTGCCGCGGCTGGTCAACGTGCAGATCGACGACATGCGCCGCGGCACGCACGAGCACCTGGAGTTCGGCGCGGGCGAGATCGACTTCCCGCCCGTGCTGGAAGCGCTGTCGCCGTACGCCGGGCTGGTGGCGGTGGAGCTGCCGCGCGACAGCCACGCGGCGCCGCGGATCGCCCGCGAGTCCCTCGAATTCCTGCGGAAGGCGGTGGCGGCGTGAACGCCTGGCTGGACAAGGCACTGCACGACGTCGCCGCCGACGCGACGGTGCTGCGCTCGGTGTTCCCCGGCGTCGGGCGCCGGGTCGGCCGCGGCCCGGCGGAGACTCCCGGGTGGACGGTCGACGACGTGGCCCGCGTGGAGCTGCTCAAGGCCGCGCCGGGCGCGGCCGCCGAGATGCCGGGCCTCTACCGCTACGGCGACGCCGCCGAGAAGCGGGCCGTCCTGCGTGGACTGTCCGTCGTGGACACCGGCGACGCCGGGCTCGAACTGGTCGCGGACGCCCTGCGCACCAACGACACCCGCCTGGTGACCGCCGCGATGGGGGAGTACGCCGCCACGCACCTCGACGCCGCCGCGTACCGCCACGGCGTCCTCAAGTGCGTGTTCATGGGCATTCCGCTCGCCGGCATCGCCGGGCTCGACCGCCGGACCGACGAGGAACTGCTGCGCATGATGCGGTCCTTCGCCGCCGAGCGCACCGCCGCGGGCCGCGACGTCCCCGCCGACCTCCTCCCGCTGCTGACCGAACAGGACGCCTGATGCGCATCTTCGACCCGCACATCCACATGAGCTCCCGGACCACCGACGACTACGCGGCCATGCACGCCGCCGGCGTCCGCGCGCTCGTCGAGCCGGCGTTCTGGCTGGGCCAGCCGCGCACGAACGTCGGCAGCTTCACCGACTACTTCGACGCCCTCGTCGGCTGGGAGCCGTTCCGCGCGAGCCAGTACGGCATCGCGCACCACTGCACGATCGCGCTGAACCCCAAGGAGGCCAACGACCCGCGCTGTGCGCCGGTGCTCGACGTCCTGCCGCGCTACCTGGAGAAGGACGGCGTGGTCGCGGTCGGCGAGATCGGCTACGACTCGATGACCGCGGAGGAGGACAAGGCGTTCGCCGCGCAGCTCGCGCTGGCGATCGACCACGACCTCCCGGCGATGGTGCACACCCCGCACCGCGACAAGGCGACCGGCACCGAGCGCAGCATCGCCGTCGTCCGCGAGTCCGGCATCGCGCCCGAGCGCGTGGTGCTCGACCACCTCAACGAGGTGACCGTCCGGCAGGTCAAGGAGTCCGGTTCCTGGATGGGGTTCTCGATCTACCCGGACACCAAGATGGACGAAGAGCGGATGGTCGCGATCCTTCGCGAATACGGGACCGAAAAGGTCCTCGTGAACTCCGCGGCCGACTGGGGCAAGAGCGACCCGCTCAAGACCCGCAAGACCGGCGACGCGATGCTGGCCGCCGGGTTCACCGAGGACGACGTCGACCGCGTCCTGTGGCGCAACCCGGTCGAGTTCTACGGCCAGAGCGGCCGCCTCTCGCTCGAATCCGACACCGCCGCCGCCGCCGAGTTCGCGGGCAACTCCATCCTGCGGGGTGCGCGCAAGTGAGGTTCCGGCACCGCGACGGCACGCTCGTCCACCTCGCCTACTGCACCAACGTGCACCAGGCCGAGGACCTCGATGGCGTGCTGACCCAGCTGGCCCGCTTCGGCGAGCCGGTGCGGGAACGCCTGGGCGCCGACCGGCTCGGGCTCGGCCTGTGGCTGGCGCGCCCGGTGGCTTCGGAGCTGGTCGCGAACCCGGCGGCGGTCGCCCGGCTGCGCGGTGAACTGGCCGCCCGCGGGCTGGAGGTCGTCACCTTCAACGGGTTCCCGTACCAGGGGTTCCACGACCCGGTCGTCAAGCACAAGGTGTACCGGCCGGACTGGTCGACGCCCGAGCGCACGCGGTACACCCTGGACCTCGCGCGGCTGCTCACCGAGCTGATGCCGGACGACGCCGTGCGGGGCAGCGTCTCGACGTTGCCGCTCGGCTGGCGCACGGAATGGCGCGACGACCGCGGCCGGCTCGAGCTGCTCGCCAAGGGGCTGGCCGGGCAGGAGCGGCCGGTGCGGGTGGCGTTCGAGCCCGAGCCCGGCTGCGTCATCGAGACGACCGCGCAGGCGGCGTCACTGCTGTCCGATGTGGACAAGGACTGGCTCGGCGTCTGCCTCGACACGTGCCACCTCGCCGTGGGCTTCGAAGACCCGGCGGCCGCGCTCGGCCGCCTCGAAGCCGCCGGGCTCGACGTCGTCAAGCTGCAGGCGTCGGCCGCGCTGGAGGCCGCTTCGCCGCGGGATCCGGCGACCCGGCGCGCACTGGAGTCCTTTGTGGAGCCCCGCTTCCTGCACCAGAGCAACGAAGGCGCCCCGCCGGGCGCCGACGACCTCGACCTCGCGCTGGCGGGCGGGCTCCCCGGCGAGGCACCGTGGCGCGTGCACTTCCACGTGCCGCTGCACGCCGACCCGGCGCCGCCGCTGACGTCGACCCGGCCGGTGCTGGCCGAGACGCTGGCCGAGCTGTTCGGCGGCGCCACCGCGCGCACCGACCACGTCGAGGTCGAGACCTACACCTGGCAGGTGCTCCCGGACGCACCCGCCGACGACGCCGGTCTGGTCGCGGGCATCGCGGCCGAGCTGGACTGGACCCGGCGTTCCCTGATCGAACTAGGCTTGGAAGAGGTTTCCGCATGAGTTTGCTCGTCCTCGACGTCGTCGGGCTGACCCCGCGGCTGCTGCCGCACATGCCCAACCTGCGCAAGATGGCCGAGCCCGGCTTCACCGCGCAGCTGGACACCGTCTTCCCGGCGGTGACGTGCTCGGTGCAGTCCACGTTCCTCACCGGCCTGCAGCCGGCCGAGCACGGGATCGTCGGCAACGGCTGGTACTTCCGCGACCTCGGCGAGATCTTCCTCTGGCGCCAGCACAACAAACTGGTCCAGGGCGACAAGTTCTGGGACGCCGCCCGCCGCGCGCAGGCCGGACATCGCGTGGCGAACGTCTGCTGGTGGTACGCGATGGGCATGGACGTCGACCTGACGGTGACCCCGCGGCCGATCTACCACGCCGACGGCAAGAAGTCCCCGGACGCCTACACCTACCCGCCGCAGCTGCACGACCGCCTGGTCGGCGACCTCGGCGAGTTCCCGCTGTTCACCTACTGGGGCCCGACGGCCGCGATCACGTCGTCGAAGTGGATCATCGCCGCGGCGCAGAAGATCATGGCGGAGGACAAGCCCGACACCACGCTCGTCTACCTCCCGCACCTGGACTACGACCTCCAGCGCTTCGGCCCGGACGCGCCCCAGGCCGCGGCGGCCGCGCGGGAGATCGACGACGCCTTGAAGCCGCTGCTGGACCAGGCGGCCGCGGGCGGGCACACCGTCGTCGCGCTCTCGGAGTACGGCATCACGAACGCGAGCCGGCCGGTCGACATCAACCGGGCGCTGCGCCGTGAGGGCCTGCTCAACGTGTACGTCCAGGCCGGGATGGAGTACCTCGACCCGTGGACGTCCCGCGCGTTCGCGGTGGCCGACCACCAGGTCGCGCACGTCTACGTCGCCGACCCCGCCGACATCCCGCGGGTGCGGGACATCGTGGCCGGACTGTCCGGTGTGGACGTCGTGCTGGACCGCGAGGGGCAGGCGGGGATCGGGATCAACCACGAGCGCGCGGGCGAGCTCGTCGCGATCGCCGAACCGGACGCGTGGTTCACCTACTACTACTGGCTGAGCGACGACCGCGCGCCGGACTTCGCGAAGACGGTCGAGATCCACCGCAAGCCCGGGTACGACCCGGCCGAGCTGTTCTTCGACCCGAACGACCCGGCGGTGAAGCTGAAGGCGGCGTCGGCGCTGGCCCGCAAGAAGCTCGGCCTGCGGTACTCGATGCAGGTCGTCCCGCTCGACCCGGCGCCGGTGAAGGGCAGCCACGGGCGGCTGCCGGACGCGCCCGAGGACGGGCCCGTGCTGCTGTGCTCGGATCCCTCGCTCGCCCGCGAGAAGATCCACGCCACCGAAGTCAAGGATCTGCTGCTCACGGCTATCCGCACCGAATAGACGCACCCTGGAGGTCAGACATGGCACGACCGTTGACCCTGTTCACCGGGCAGTGGGCCGACCTGCCGTTCGAGGAGGTGTGCGAGCTGGCGAGCGGCTGGGGCTACGAAGGCCTCGAGATCGCCTGCTGGGGCGACCACTTCGAAGTGGACAAGGCGCTCGCCGACGACGGCTACGTCCCGGCGAAGCTCGAGACGCTGGCCAAGTACGACCTCAAGGTGTGGGCGATTTCGAACCACCTGGTGGGCCAGGCCGTCTGCGACCACCCGATCGACGAGCGGCACGAGGCCATCCTGCCCGCGCGGATCTGGGGCGACGGCGAACCCGAAGGCGTCCGGCAGCGGGCGGCGGCCGAGATGCAGGCCACCGCCCGCGCCGCGGCGAAGCTCGGGGTGTCCACCGTGGTCGGGTTCACCGGCTCGTCGATCTGGCACACGGTGGCGATGTTCCCGCCGGTGCCGCCGTCGATGATCGAGCGCGGATACGCCGACTTCGCCACCCGCTGGAACCCGATCCTGGACGTCTTCGACGAAGTCGGCGTCCGGTTCGCCCACGAGGTGCACCCGAGCGAAATCGCCTACGACTACTGGAGCACCGTCCGGACGCTGGAGGCGATCGGCCACCGCGAGGCGTTCGGGCTCAACTTCGACCCGTCGCACTTCGTCTGGCAGGACCTCGACCCGGCCGGGTTCCTGTGGGACTTCAAGGACCGCATCTACCACGTCGACTGCAAGGAGGCCCGCAAACAGCTCAACGGCCGCAACGGGCGGATGGGATCGCACCTGCCGTGGGCCGATCCCCGCCGCGGCTGGGACTTCGTCTCGACCGGCCACGGCGACGTCCCCTGGGAGGACGTCTTCCGCATGCTCAACGCCATCGGCTACGACGGCCCGATCTCCATCGAGTGGGAGGACGCGGGCATGGACCGGCTCATCGGCGCGCCCGAAGCGCTCGAGTTCGTCCGCAAGCTCAACTTCACCCCACCCACGGCGGCCTTCGACGCCGCGTTCTCCTCGAAGTAGCGCTTCTGTTCAACGGGTGACCGCCAGCCCCGTCGGAAGGTGATCGAAACCGGCTTCGCGCCACACCGGGGCGAAGCACGCTCAAAATCAGGAAGGATCCCGCATGTCTCCGTCCCCACCGAAGTGGGCGAGGCTGTTCGGCACCGCGCTCCTGGGCGCCGGCCTCCTGCTCACCCTCGACACCCCGGCCCGCGCGGACATCCCACCCGCGGACTACCAGCAGGTCGCGCTCGCCACCGGCGCGGCCGAACTCGGCGGCGAGGCGATGTCGCTCGCCGTGCTCCCGGACCGCTCGGTCGTGCACACCTCCCGCGACGGCACCGTCCGCGTCACCACCGCGGCGGGGGCCACCTCCGTCGCGGCCAAGCTGAACGTCTACACCCACGACGAGGAAGGGCTCCAAGGCGTCGCTGCCGATCCCGGCTTCGCCACGAACCGGTTCATCTGGCTGTACTTCTCGCCGCGGCTGTCCACACCGGACGGTGACGCGCCGACCGACGGCACCGAGGCGGACTTCGCGCCGTTCAAGGGCGAGCTGCACCTGTCCCGGTTCGTGCTGAAGACCGACAACACGCTCGACCTGGCCAGCGAGAAGGTCGTCCTCAAGGTGGCCAACGACCGCGGCCAGTGCTGCCACGTCGGGGGCGACATCGACTTCGACGCCGCCGGGAACCTGTACCTGACCACGGGCGACGACACCAACCCGTTCTCCTCCGACAGCTACTCGCCGATCGACGAGCGGACCACGCGCAACCCGCAGTTCGACGCCCAGCGCTCGTCCGGCAACACGAACGACCTGCGCGGCAAGCTGCTGCGGATCCACCCGCAGGCCGACGGGACGTACACCGTGCCTTCCGGCAACCTCTTCGCGCCGGGGACCGCGAACACCCGCGCGGAGATCTACGCGATGGGCTTCCGGAACCCGTTCCGGATGAGTGTCGACAAGCCGACCGGCGTCGTCTACCTCGGCGACTACGGCCCGGACGCGGGCGTCACGAACCCCGACCGCGGACCGCAGGGGCAGGTCGAGTTCGACCGGATCACCGGGCCGGGCAACTTCGGCTGGCCGTACTGCACCGGCTCGAACACGACGACCGAGACGTACAACCACTACACCTTCCCGAGCGGGCCGTCGGGCGCGAAGTACGACTGCGCGGGCGGTCCGGCGAACTCGTCGTTCCGCAACACCGGGCTCGCCAAGCTGCCGGTGCCGAAGGCCGCGTGGATCAAGTACGCGGGCGACGAAGGGTCGCCGCCGGAGTTCGGCAGCGGCTCGGAGTCGCCGATGGGCGGACCGGTCTACCGGTACGACGCCGCGTCGACGTCCACGGTCAAGTTTCCGCAATCCTTGGACGGCAAGTACTTCGCGGGGGAGTACGGTCGCAAGTGGATCAAGGCGGTGACCGTCAACGGCGACGGCACGCGCGGTCCGATCGAGAACTTCCCGTGGACCGGCACGCAGGTCATGGACATGGCGTTCGGCCCGGACGGCGCGCTGTACGTCCTCGACTACGGCACCGGCAGCGACAACCAGGCGCTGTACCGGATTGAGTACCTCGCGGGCACGAACCGCAACCCGGTCGCGAAGGCCGCGGCCGACAAGACGTCCGGGCCGAACCCGTTGACGGTGAACTTCTCGTCCGCGGGCAGCGCCGACCCGGAGGGTGGCGCGCTGAGCTACCGCTGGGACTTCGGCGACGGCTCGTCGTCGACCTCGGCGAACCCGGCGCACACCTACACGACGAACGGCACGTACTCGCCGACGCTCACCGTTTCCGATCCGGAGGGGCTGACCGGCACGGCGAGCCTGGTGGTGACGGTGGGGAACACCGCGCCCACGGTCTCGTTGGGTACGCCGGTGGACGGTCAGCTGTTCTCCTTCGGTGACACCGTGCCGTTCCAGGTGACCGGCAGCGATCCGGAGGACGGGCCGCTGGACTGCGCGAAGGTGAAGGTGACCTACCTCCTCGGGCACGACAGCCACGAGCACCAGATCACCCAGCAGACCGGGTGTTCCGGCTCGATCGCGGTCCCGGTGGACGGTGAGCACGACGCCGCGGCGAACATCTACGGCGTCTTTGACGCGCAGTACACCGACAAGGGCGGGCTGACGTCGCACAGCGTCCGGAAGCTGCAGCCGCGACACCGGCAGGGTGAGCACTTCTCGGCGCAGTCGGGGATCCAGCTCGCCGACCACGGCGCGGCGGAGGGCGGCCGGACGGTCGGGTACACCGACGACGGCGACTGGATCTCGTTCGCGCCGTACGCGCTGGGCAACGCCACGTCGATCAGCGCCCGCGTGTCGTCCGGCGGCCCGGGCGGCACCTTGGAGGTGCGCGCGGGTTCGCCGACCGGGACGCTGCTCGGATCGGCGGCCGTCACCAACACCGGTGACTGGGACACGTTCGCCGACGTCACGGCGAACCTCGCCGACCGGCCGGCCGGGACGACGTCGCTGTACCTGGTGTTCAAGGGCGTGACCGGGCAGGGCAACCTGTTCGACCTCGACGCGTTCACGTTCACGACGGCTTCGCCGGCGGTCGAGGGCGAGTCGTTCACGTCCGGGTCCGGCGTGCAAATCGCCCCGCACGCGGCGGCGAGCGGCGGCAACACCCTGGGCTACCTCGAAAACGGTGACTGGGCCGGCTACGCATCGGTGAGCACGGCGGGCGCGCGGTCCTTCACGGCGCGGATTTCGTCGGCCGGCGCGGGCGGGACGATCGAAATCCGCTCGGGTTCGGCGACGGGGACGCTGCTGGGTTCGGTGGCCGTGCCGTCGACGGGCGGCTGGGAGACGTTCCAGAACGTGACGACGTCGGTGTCGGGTGGCTCGGGACCGCTGTTCCTGGTGTTCCGCGGCGGTTCCGGTTCCCTGTTCGACGTGGATTCCTTTACGCTGAACAGTATGCCGACCCAGGTGGATCCGTCGTACGAGGTACTGGTGTTCTCCAAGACGGCGGGCTTCCGCCACGACGCGATCCCGGCGGGCATCCAGGCTCTTCGTGAACTGGGCGCGGCCAACGGTTTCGGGGTGACGGCGACCGAGGACGCATCGGTGTTCACCTCGGCTTCGCTGTCGTCCTATGCGGCGGTGGTCTTCCTCTCGACGACCGGCGACGTGCTGGACGCCGCGCAGCAGACCGCGTTCCAGTCCTATGTGGAAGGTGGCGGCGGCTACCTCGGCGTCCACGCGGCGGCGGACACGGAGTACGACTGGCCGTGGTACGGGCAGCTGGTCGGGGCGTGGTTCAAGAGCCACCCGGCGATCCAGCAGGCCCGGTTCGTGACGGAGGACGGCACCCATCCGGCGACGGCCGGCCTGCCGGCGGTGTGGACCCGGACCGACGAGCTGTACAACTACCGGACGAACCCGCGGGGCAGCGTGCACGTGCTGCAGACCCTGGACGAGTCCAGCTACACGGGCGGCGAGATGGGTGCGGACCACCCGATCACGTGGTGCCACCCGCAGGGCGCCGGCCGCGCGTTCTACACGGGACTCGGCCACACGATCGAGTCCTATTCGGACGCGGTGTTCAGGTCTTCCCTGCTGGGCGCGGTCCGTTATGCGGCCGGAGCCGCACCTGCTGCTTGCGGGTCTTCCTCGTCCACTGTGGAGGGTGAGGCGTTCACGTCGGGCTCGGGGGTGCAGATCGCATCCCACGCCCCGGCCAGCGGCGGCCAGACCCTGGGCTACATCGAGAACGGCGACTGGGCCGGGTACGCGTCGGTGAGCACTGCGGGCATCACGCGCTTCAGCGCGGTGGTGTCCTCGGCGGGTGCGGGCGGCACGATCGAGATCCGCGCGGGTTCGGCGACGGGGACGCTGCTGGGCACGGTGCCGGTCCCGAACACGGGCAGCTGGGAGACGTTCCAGACGGTCTCGACCACGGTAACGCCCGGAACGGGCCCCCTCCACCTGGTCTTCCGGGGTGGCGCGGGTTCCCTGTTCGACATCGACACGTTGACGGTGTCCTAGAAGTTCGTGGAGGCCACCTTGAGGAGCGTTGCGTTCCTCAAGGTGGCCTTCACGGCTTTTCGGGGAAGCGGACTAGCGGCTCGGCGGTCGAGGTGACCCGGGCCTGCCCCCGGTCACCGGCGTTCTCGTAACGGCCGTCGCGGTACTGGAAGCTGCCGGTGTTGCCGAGGTCTTCTTCGTGGGTGGCGTCCTGGTAGGTCTCGTCGATGCCGAGGACGAAGCTGTCCTCCAGGTAGACGTGCGCCAAGTCGGTGAAGTGCTCCACCCGCGCAAGCATGCCGGTGAGGGCCACCGCCGAGGCAGGGGATGCCCCGATGGTGGCCCTCAGCAACGTCAGCGGACGCCGAGCAGGTGCTCCAGGGCCAGCTGGTTCAACCGCGTGAAGTGGTACCCGCGCGCGGCCGCCGCGTCCAGGTCGAAGTCGTCCTTCAGCACGTCTTCGAACGTCTCGCCCGGGGCGAGCGTCGGCGTCGCCAGGTCCGGCACGCGCGACGCGGCCAGCGCCTCCACGACCTCCGGGTCCGAACGGAACTTCGCCGCCTTCTCCTTCAGGATCAGGTAGGTCCGCATGTTCGCCGCCGCGGACACCCACACGTCCGAAGCGTCCTCCGTGCGCAACGGCTTGTAGTCGAAGTGCCGCGGACCCTCGTAGCCGCCGTTCTCCAGCAGGTCCACCAGGAAGAACGCGCTCTTCACGTCGCCGTGGCCGAAGACCAGGTCCTGGTCGTACTTCGGGCCGTGCTGGCCGTTGAGGTCGATGTGGAACAGCTTGCCCTGCCACAGCGCCTGCGAAATCCCGTGCACGAAGTTGAGCCCGGCCATCTGCTCGTGGCCGACCTCGGGGTTGAGGCCGAACATCTCGGACCGTTCCAGCTGCGAGATGAAGCCCAGTGCGTGGCCGATCGTCGGGAGCAGGATGTCGCCGCGGGGCTCGTTCGGCTTCGGCTCCAAGGCGAAGCGCAGCGAGTAGCCCTTCTCCACGACGTAGTCCGCGAGGAGGTCGAGGCCCTCCTTGTAGCGGGCCAGCGCCGCGCGGACGTCCTTCGCGCCGTCGGACTCCGCGCCCTCGCGCCCGCCCCACACCACGTACGTCTCCGCGCCGAGCTCGGCCGCCAGGTCGATGTTGCGGCGGACCTTGCGCAGCGCGTACCGCCGGACGTCGCGGTCGTTGCTGGTCAGGCCGCCGTCCTTGAACACCGGGTGGGTGAACAGGTTGGTCGTCGCCATGGGGACCCGGAGGCCCGTCTCGGCGAGGGCCTTCTTGAACGCCTCGATCGCCTTGTCGCGGTCGGGCTCGGTGGCCAGCAGGTCGTCGTCGTGGAAGGTCACGCCGTAGGCGCCCAGCTCCGCCAGCCGGTGGACGCTCTCCACCGGGTCCAGCGGCGCCCGCGTCGCGACCCCGAACGGGTCGTTCGCGGGCCAGCCCACGGTCCAGAGGCCGAAAGTGAACTTGTCGGCCGGCCGGGGGGCGTAGTCGCTCATGACTGTCCCTTCATTTAGTTCACGTTGTAGACTAAATATGCGCTGTCCGGCTCCCGGGCGTCAAGGGGCCCGGTTAAAGTGCACAGCAGGAGGGGACGAGATGACCCAGGCCGTGCGGCACGAGGAGATGCGCGCCCGCAACCTCGAGGTCGTGCTGGGCGCGGTCCACCGCGGCGGCGCGCTCACCCGCGCCGCACTCGCCGAGGTCACCGGCCTGACCAAGTCCACGGTGAGCAAGCTCGTCGGCGACCTGGTCGACGCGGGCCTGCTCGCCGAGACCGGGCCCGCCCGCGCGGGCGAACGCGGCCGTCCGGGCGTGGACGTCGTGCTCAGCGGGGCCCGAGTGGCGTCGCTCGGGCTCGAAATCAACGTCGACTACCTCGCCGTGCGTGCGCTCGACCTCACCGGCGGCGTCCGGTTCGCCGCCCGCCGCGAGCGCGACAACCGCGGTTCGCGCCCGAAGAAGGTCCTGGGGGAGCTGCAGGCGCTCGCCACCGAGGCGCTCACCGAAACCCACCGGCTCGGCCTGGAGGTGGCGGGCGCGGTGCTCGCGGTGTCCGGCCCGGTCGGCGACGGCGTCCTCTTCAGCGCCCCCAACCTCGGCTGGCAGGACGTCCGCCCGGCCGACCTGCACCTGCCGGTCCCGGTCGAACTGGACAACGAAGCGAACCTCGCGGCGCTGGGGGAGCTCTGGTACGGCGACGGCGAGCGCGACTTCCTCTACGTCTCCGGCGAAGTCGGCATCGGCGCCGGCCTGGTCGTGAACGGCGCGCTGTTCGCCGGCGCCCGCGGCCTGGCCGGCGAGCTCGGTCACGTCGTGGTCGCGCCCCAGGGCCCGCTCTGCCGGTGCGGCGGAAGCGGCTGCCTGGAGACCTTCGCGGGCCAAGAAGCGTTGCTGGCGGCGGGAAACGCGCCGACGCTGCCCGCGTTCCTGGCCGCGCTGGCGGACGGCGACCGCGCGGCGCGGGCAGCGTGTGCGGCCGCCGGGGAAGCCCTCGGTGTCGCCCTGACGTCGGCGGTGAACCTCCTGGATCTCGACCGCATCGTGCTGGGCGGGGTGTTCACGCAGCTGTACCCGTGGCTGTCCGGCCCGGTGACGGACGTCCTGACCACCCGCTTGGGCGGCCTCCGCGGCGCACCCCCGGTGCTGACGGCCTCACGCCTGGGTGGCGACGCGGCGACGCTGGGGGCCGCGGGCCGGGTGGTGCACCGGGTGCTGGCGGATCCGGCGCCGTTCGTGAGCCGGGCTCAGGAGGCGTAAGCCTCCACTTCGGACACTTGACCCGCCGGCCACCCGGTGTTCCCCGTGAAAGTCAGCCGCAGGTACCGATCCGCCGCGGACACCGGGATCGTCACCGCGTTCCCGGTCGCCGGGTCGAACGCGTACCCGGTCGGAGTCCCGCCGTTCACGGCTATCGTCTGCGTCCGGCGACCCCACGACGCCGGCAGTTTCAGCACCACCCGGCCGACCGCGGCCGGCGCGCCCAAGTCCACCGTCAACGTCTGCGGGAACGCGTTGTTCGCGCTCTCCCAATAACTCGAAGCATTCCCGTCCACGGCGTTCCCCGCCGGATACCCGCCCTGCGCCCCGCTGGCGGTCACCGGCCGCCCCTGAGCCAGGTTGACCGACGCAGGTTGCCCGCCGAGCTGAGCGGCCCAGTACCGAGTCCGGTCCAGGTAAGCGGTTTCCGAAGCCGCACCGGAAGTCCCGTAGGCCCCCGAGAAAGTCTCGTAAGCCCCCGAAGGTGGCGAGGAAGAAGCCGGTTCGATGACCGACCCCTCGTGCCACTCGTTGAACGACGTCACCGAAACCCAGTCCGCCTGCGAAGAAAGCGCGTTCTGCCACTCGCGGTCGTAGGTCGCGCCGTTGTCCCGCGCCAACGTCGGAGTCGTGTTGCCCGGCACCGCCCGATCGTCGACGTACCCCGGACCCACCGAAGGTGCCCACACGAGCCCGTTCGCTTCGCAGTAAGCCCCCGCCTCGCGCCAGCCCGGCGCGGTGGCCCCGGCGATCGCGTCGTAGGTGTACATCCCGCCGAAGTGCGCGACCTTGCTCGTGTCCGTCGTCTGCGCCAGCACGATCGCCGACGACCGCACCTGGTCCAGCGCCGTCCAGTCGCCGATCCGCAGGCTCTCGAAGACGTAGAACGCGCCACGGCCGCCTTCGCGGTAGAACGCGGGACTCGACCCGTACCGGCCCAGGATGTAGTTCAGGTCGGCCACGGTGGACGCCGCCGTCCGTCCGCTGTAGGGCTCGAGGTGCCACGCGACCCGGATCCCGTGCCGGGCCGCGGCTTCGAGCACGCCGGCCACCAGACCGTCCTCATAGGACCCCTGGCCCCACCAGCTGTACACGATCACCCCGGCGCCGGACTGCTCGATCCAGCGCATGTGCTGCTCGACGGCGCCGGAGAAATCGCCGGAATCGTAGGCGCCCAGCACGGGGTAGAAGTTCGCGCCGATGTCGGACGGCGGCGTGTGGCCGCCCTGCGTCCAATGGCGGTAGCCGGTGGAACCGCCGCCGTACCACGGGTAGTAGAACAAATGGGTCCGGGAAGACAGCGAGGCCGCGTGCGCGGCACCCGGCAAAGTGGCCGCCAGCAACAGAAGCGCGGCGAAGAACGTCGAAATCCGGCGCATGTTCCAGACCATACGGACACGCACCGAAAAGGGGCAAGAGTTCACCGCACATACGCAAACTTGCGTCGGAAACCCACCAATACAGCGAAAACCGCCCCGGGCGAACCCGGGGCGGTTTCCGTTGAGCGGGACTAGCTCACGGCGTTGACCAGCACCAGCGAGGAGCCGACCGTGACACCGGTGTCGGTCTGCACGGTCAGCTGACCGCGCAGGGTGCGGCCCGCGGCCGGGGCGGTCGTGACCGTCACCGTCGCCGGCACCGTCCACGAGCTGCCCGACGCGTGCGCCGCGACGGTGTCGTTCACCGCGACCGACCCGAAGGCCGGGTTGGTGAAGACGTCGAGGTAGTCGTACTCGGTGGTGCCGGAAGGCACCGCGTACCCGTCGACCAGCGCGACCCAGACACCCGCGGCCGGGTTGGGCACGGTCACCGACTCCTCGGAGTCACCGTCCGCGCTGACCCCCGCCTGCACGCAGGTGCCGGTCGTGCAGTTGTACAGCACCAGGTCCAGGTCGGCGCCCGTGTCGGACGTCTTGCCGATCGTGGCCGTCAGCGACGTCGAACCCGGCGTCACCGCGATCTGGTACTGCTGCTGCGCGCCTTCGGCGATCGAGGGCCGCGCCACCTTCGCGCTGCCCAGCGTGGCGCCGTTCAGCTTGCCGGTGAACGCGCCCAGCGTGTTCGTCACGGTGTAGGACCGCGCGATGGGCGTGCCCAGCGTGGCCGAGGCGATGGTGTCCGGGTTCGGCGAGATCGCCGTGCCGAGCACCGAAGCCGTCAGCTTGTACGCCGCGTCGGCCACATCGGACGTCCGGCGCGCCTCGACGACGATCTCCCACACGCCCGGGAGCGGGTTGGCGATCGTGCGGCTGGTCGGCGTGCCACCGGGGCAGCCGGCACCGGCGTCGGGGAGGTAGCAGTACGTCGTCGACGTGCTGGCCTCGGCCGGGACACCGGTCGGGTCGTAGCGCAGGAACCGCACCTGGCCCTTGCCCGGGGCGCCGGCGCCCGCGTCCAGGTCCACCTTCAGCGCGCTGGCGCCCTGGGGCACCCGCACGAAGTAGCTGGTCGCCTGGTTGCGGGCGATCTTGCCGGAGACGTCGACCTGGTAACCCTTGGCGGCGGTGAACTCCTGCGGCGCGAAGACCGTGTTGAGGGTCTGCACGTCGATGCCGATGGTCAGCGGGTTGTCCAGGTTCAGCACCGCCGAGTGGGCGCCCGCCTTCTTCGGGTCGACCTTGACGTCGAACTTCACCGGCGTGTTCAGCGGCAGGACCACCGTGGACTTCGACGAGAACGTCCCGTCGTTGCCCGTCCACCGCGCGAAGTACGGCACCGGCTGCGCCGAACCCGTGGTGCGGGTGATCGTGTACGTCCGGGTGTAGGCCGTGCCCGTGGTCACGCCTTCGCGGTCGTGGATGCCCACGCCCGTGTTCGGCGTCGCCAGCTGCTGCGACAGCGCCGTGTGCACCTCGACCGACGTCGAAACGGCGTCCGGCTTCGGGTTCAGCGACAGCGCGACGAACGCGGCCGGGACGTTGAACAGGCCCGCGCCCTGGGCGTAGGCGTCGATGCCCGGCACGAACCGCGCGGTCGACTTGATGGCCGAGCGCAGCTGCGCGACCGGCGGCCGCTGGCCCTTGTGCGTCGCCTTGTACGCGCTCACCAGCAGTGCCGCCGCGCCGGTCGCCTGCGGCGACGCCATCGACGTGCCCTGCAGCATCGCGTAGCCCGCGGGCAGGCCGTACGTGCCGGCCACCGGGCCTCCCGCTTCCCAGCGCGGGATGGTCGCGATCGCCGCGCCGGGCGCGATGATGTCCGGCTTGAAGCCGCCGTCCTCACGCGGGCCGCGCGAGGAGAACGGGTGCAGCGACTCGGCGTTCTTGGTGACCGAGCCGTAGTTCGACAGCCAGGTCTCCTTGGTGATGTACGAGCCGACCGAGATCGCGTCCGTGGCCACCGACGGGTCGCCGACGGTGTTCGCCCCGGCGCCGCTGTTGCCGGCCGAGATGAAGATCTGGACGTTGTACTCGGCGATCGTGCGGTTGTAGAGCTCCGCACGGGCGTTGTTGCCGTCGTTGAGCGCGGGCAGGCCGCCGATCGAGATGTTGATGACGTCGGCGCCGTGGCCGGCCGCGTAGACGACACCGTCGATCAGGCCCGACGACGTGCAGGCGGTGCCGGTGAGGCAGACCTTGACGGCCAGGAGCTTCGCGCCCGGGGCGGCGCCGTCCATCTTGCCGCCGAAGAGGTCGTTGCCGGCGGCGATGCCCGCGACGTGCGAGCCGTGCTCGGCGCCGGCGATGCCGATGCCGACGTAGCCCGGCTTGTCGGTCTGGACCACGAAGGCCATCCGCTCGGCGACGTCGGTCGCCGGGTTGTCCGTGCCGAAGAAGCCGTAGTCGTACTTCTTGGCGTAGTCGGTCATCGGCTTCTCGTCGGTGAAGTCGCCGTTGCCGTTGAGGTCGACCCGGACCTCCTTGGTCGCCGGGTCGAGCAGCACGCCCCACGAGTCGGCGCGGTCGCCGTCGCGGTTGACGTCACCGCCGGTCTCGCTGTCCGCGCCGCCCAGGTCGCCGGCGGTCTCGCTGAAGACGCCGAAGGTGTACGGGCCGCCGGTGGCGGGCGCCGTCCAGGTCTTGGCGTTCGCGGTGAACGTGCCGGTGTAGGTCTGGGTCGACTGCTTGACCCAGGTGCCGTCGCCGGAGTTGGTGGCGTTGGCGTTGTACCAGTCGACGATCTTGCGTTCGCCGTGGCTGGTGGTGGCCAGCGCGGGGGAGTCGAGGTCGACGCCGGAGTCGAGCACCGCGACCGTGGTGTCCTTGCCGTCCCAGTTGGGCAGGACCTGGCCGAACTGCGCCGCGTAGGTGTCCCCGGTCGGCAGGTACGGGTTGACGCGCGGGGTGTTCTTGCCCGGGGCCGGCTGCGGCAGCGGGGTGGTCGCGCCGTCGGGCTTGGGGTCGTCGCGCTGGATGAGGCCGTCGACGTCGACGGCGTTGACGGACTTGAGCTTGGCGGCCTTCTCGGCCTTGTCCGTCGGGATGCTGACCTTGACGTAGTCGAGCTTGGTGTCGGTGGACTGGACGACGCCGCCGAGCGCCTTGAGCTCGTTCACGGCGGTGCCGGTCTGGCCCTTTTCCGCCGCGATCAGCAGCGTGACGTCCGGTTTCCCGGCCTTTTCGGCTTCGGCGACGAGCGCGCGGTCGTGCTCGTCGAGGGTCTTGCCGTCGGTCGCGCCGGTCGAGGGCGGGGCCTGCTGGGCGGACGCCACGGGAACGGCGACGCCGAGGACGGAGGCGCCGAGAGCGGTGGCGAGGACGGTGATCCCGGCCCGCCGTCTCCAGCGCGATCTGTGCTGTGTCACTGAAACGACCCTTCGTGAAGATGTGCGTCCGTGCAGTACACAGCGTGGGATCTTCGTCAGCAATAAGACAGTTAGCCCAAAGACCGCAATTGGTTGCGAGCCGAATGGCCTAATGGGCTGACCGGTTAGGCGGCAACCCGAAGCTGTGCTTTCCGGTGAAAGGAACGCTCTTGCTATATGTGCGTATAGGGGGCTACGTTGGCGTGTAGTCGACTACACGTACGTATAGGACGAGCATGAGCACCGAAGACCTCACCGCGCGGGCCCGGATCCGCGACGCCGCCATCCGGCTGTTCACCGAACGCGGCATGGAGAAGACGTCGATCCTGGACATCGCCGAGGAAGCCGGGGTGTCGGGCGGGCTCATCCGCCACCACTTCGGCTCGAAGGACGGCCTGCGCGAGGCGTGCGACGCGCACGTCTTCGACGAGCTGGTGAAGTTCAAGGAGGAGGTGCTGGCGAAGGGGGCCGCGAACCCGGGGTTCCTCCCGACGTTCGACGCCCGCCAGCTGCTGTTCCGGCGGTACATGGGCCGCGCGATGATCGACGGCTCCGAAGCCGCGGCCGCGCAGTTCGTCGAGATCGTCGACGGCACCGAGAGCTACTTCCGCGAGCAGGGCATGGACATGCCCGACCCGCGGGGTGTCGCCGCCGCCCTCGCCGCGATGACCGGCGGCCTGATGATCCTGCAGGACCACGTCGCCCGCGCGCTCGGCGAGGAACCGGGCACGAACGAGGCGATGCTGCGGATGTCGGCCGCCGCCGGCCACCTGTTCCTGAACCCGCTCGCCACCACCGAAGTCCTCGAAAAGGCCCGCGAAGCGCTGGCCGCGTACCGGAGGAAGGAATGACGATGGCCGAAGCGATCACCGCCGATGGCCTCACCAAGGCGTTCGGCACGGCGAAAGCCCTCGACGGGCTCGACCTGACCGTGCACACCGGCGAGGTGCACGGCTTCCTCGGGCCCAACGGCGCGGGCAAGACCACCACGATCCGCGTCCTGCTGGGGCTGATGCGGGCCGACGGCGGCCGCGCCACCCTGCTCGGCGGCGACCCCTGGACGGACGCGACGCGGCTGCACCGGCGGCTCGCGTACGTCCCCGGTGACGTCACGCTGTGGCCCAACCTCACCGGCGGCGAGGTCATCGACCTGCTCGGCCGGCTGCGCGGCGGGCTCGACGTCAAGCGGCGCGCGGAACTCGTCGAGCGGTTCGACCTCGACCCGCGCAAGAAGGGCCGGACGTACTCGAAGGGCAACCGGCAGAAGGTCGCGCTCGTCGCGGCGCTGGCGTCCGATGTGGAGCTGCTGGTGTTCGACGAGCCGACGTCCGGGCTCGACCCGCTGATGGAAGAGGTCTTCCGGCAGGTCGTCGAGGAGGAGCGCGGACGCGGCGACCGGACGGTGCTGCTCTCGTCGCACATCCTGTCCGAGGTCGAGGCGCTGTGCGACCGCGTCACGATCATCCGCGCCGGCCGCACCGTCGAGTCGGGGACCCTGGACGACCTGCGGCACCTCGGCCGGATCACGATCGACGCGTCGCTCGTGCGCGTGCCGGCGGACCTGGGGTCGCTGCCGGGCGTGCACGACCTGAGCTCGTACGGCTCGCACGTCCACCTCTCGGTCGACCAGGCGGCGCTGGACGACGTCATGCGGCACCTGGCCGAGGCCGGGCTGCGGAACCTCGTCAGCCGCCCGCCGACGCTCGAGGAGCTGTTCCTGCGCCACTACGAGCCGGTCGGAGCGGCGCGATGACCGGGACCTGGGCGCTGCTGCGGGTGGTGCTGCGCCGCGACCGGCTGCTCATGCCGTTGTGGATCGTCTGCCTCGCGGCCGCGCCGCTGGGCTACCTGTCCTCGATCGAGGCGGCGTACCCGGACGCGGCGTCGCGGCAGCACTTCTACGACCTCAACGCGTCCAGCGCGACGTTCGTGGTCCGCAACGGCCCGCTCTACGGCTCGTCGGCCGGGAACCTGCTGGCCTGGCAGTGCGGGTTCGTCCCGGTCGTGGTCGGGCTGGTCGCGTTGCTCACCGTCGTCCGGCACACCCGGGCCGAAGAGGAGGCCGGACGCCGCGAGCTGACCGGCGCGACCGCCGTCGGGCGGCACGCCGGGCTGGCGGCGGCGGTGCTCGCGGCCTGCGGCGCGTGCCTGGTGTACGGCTTGGTCGTGGCGGCCGGTCTGGCCGCGCAGGGGGTTCCCGTCGCCGGCGCGCTGGCGCTGGGACTCGGGTTCACCTCGTCCGGCTGGGTGTTCGCCGGCGTCGGGGCGGTCGCGGCGCAGCTCACCTGGGGTGCGAGCGGCGCGCGGGGCATCGGGATCGGCGGGCTGGTCCTGGCGTTCCTGCTGCGCGCGGCGGGCGACAGCAGCGGCTCGGCGTCCTGGCTCGCGTGGCTGTCGCCGATCGGCTGGGCGCACCGGCTGCGGCCCTTCGCGGGGGAACAGTGGTGGGTGCTCGCGGTGGGCGTCCTCGCGACCGCCGTGTTCTTCGGGACCGCGGTTCTGCTGTCGGCACGCCGTGATCTCGGCGCGGCGCTGCTTCCAGCACGGCCCGGGCGGGCGACGGCGAAGGCGTCCCTGCGCTCGCCGTGGGCGCTGGCCTGGCGGCTGCAGCGGGGGACGCTCGTGGTCTGGACCGGCTGCCTCGCGCTGATCGGGCTGCTGATGGGCGGGGTCGCGCAGAACGTCGCGGACATGATGCGCGACAACCGGGCCGTCGCGGACGTGCTCTCCCGCATGGGTGGCGGGGGCGCGGTGACCGACGCGTACCTGGCGGGCACGATGACGCTGTTCGGCCTCGCGGCGGCGGGTTACGCGGTGCAGGCGACGCTGAAGCCGCGTGCCGAGGAGGCGGCGGGCCGCGCGGAACCGGTGCTGGCGACGGCGGTCGGACGGCTCGGCTGGGCGTCGGCGCACTGGCTGATCGCCCTGGCCGGCTCGGCGGTCCTGCTGGCGGTCACGGGACTCGCGACCGGGTTGGCGTACGGAACGGGCGCGTCACTGGTTCCGGCGGCGCTGGCGCAGCTGCCGGCGGTGTGGATGCTCGCGGGTCTGGCGGCGGCGTTGATCGGGTTCGTCCCGCGCTTCGCGGCGGCGGCGTGGGGGCTGCTGGGCGCGTTCCTGCTGCTGTCGCTGGTGGGGACGGCGTTGCGGTGGAACGACGTCGTGCTGGGGATTTCGCCGTTCCAGCACCTGGCCCGGTTGCCGGGTGGGACGTTCGCCGCGGCCCCGGTCCTGTGGCTGGTCCTGATCGCGGCGGCGGCCGGCGCGCTCGGGCTGATCGCCTTGCGACGCCGGGACATCCCGGTGGGGTGAGCTCGGCGGCAACCGAGGGAGTCGAACCCTGCGCGGCTTGTGAAGGCGGCGCCCATGGACCGGCCCTGACCCTTCGGCGGGCGACGGCTGCCATCTGTGTCAACGGTAGCTAGTACCCGGATATTTCCCATCTCAAGCCGTGCTTCACCCGGACGGGTCCGGCTGGCAAGGTAAGCGGCATGGATGATCTCCTGCTGCGCCGCGTGCGCCCCGGACTCGGCGGCGAGCTCGCGGACGTCCGGGTGAACGACGGCCGCGTCACGGCGATCACCGAGCCGGGGGCGCCCGGGTTCGCCGCGCGGGTGGTCGACGGCCACGGCGGCACACTGCTGCCGGGTCTGGTGGACGCGCACGTCCACGTCGTGCAGTGGGCGACGTCCCGCCGTCGCATCCCCTTGGGCGCGGCCCGGTCGGCGGCGGAGGCGATCGAGCTGCTGCTGGCGCACCTGCTGGCGACGCCGGCCGCGCAGTCGGAACTGGTGGTGGGCGCGGGCTTCCGCGACGGGCTGTGGCCGGACCTGCCGCACAAGGACATGCTGCAGCGCGCGCTGCCCGGCCGCGCGGTCGCGTTGTTCAGCGCGGACCTGCACACGCTGTGGCTGAGCCCGGCGGCGCTGAAGCTGATCGGCCGCGACCACCCGACGGGCGTCCTGCTGGAAGCCGACTGCATGAGCGCGACGGCCCAGCTCCCGACGGCGGCGATCGACACCCAGGACGAGTGGGTGGCGGAAGCCCTCGCCGCGGCGGCCGCCCGCGGGGTGACGCAGATCGTCGACTACGAGTTCGCGGACACGGTGGCGGACTGGACCCGCCGGGCCAAGCCGTCGACGCGGATCTCGTGCGTGATCGCGAAGCACCTGCTGGACCAGACCATCGAGCGCGGCCACCGCACGGGCGACGTCCTCCCGGATTCCGGCGGGCTCCTCACGGTCGGCCCGTTCAAGCTCTTCGTGGACGGTTCCCTCAACACGCGCACGGCCTACTGCCACGAACCGTACCCGGGCAGCGATTCCCCGGGCTCGCTGGAACTGCCGCCGGATTCGCTGGTCCCGTTGATGCAGCGCGCTTTCGACCACGGTTTGCTCCCGGCGGTCCACGCGATCGGCGACCACGCGAACACGATCGCGTTGGACGCGTTCGAGGAGGTCGGCTGCCCGGGCCGCATCGAGCACGCCCAGCTGCTCTCGCCGGCCGACATCCCCCGGTTCGCGGCTTTGGGCCTGGTGGCGTCGATCCAGCCCGCCCACCAGCCGGACGACCGGGACGTGGCGGACCGCCACTGGCACGGCCGGACTTCGCGCGCGTACCCGTACCGTTCGCTACTGGAATCGGGCGCCCGCCTGGAGTTCGGCTCGGACGCCCCGGTGGCGCCCCTCGACCCGTGGGACGGAATCGCTTCGGCGGTCGCCCGCACGGACGACGACAGGCCACCGTGGCACCCGGAACAGTCGATCCCGTTCGCCGAGGCCCTGGCTTCCTCGTCCGGCGGCCGGCGCGGCGTGGCGGTGGGCGACCTCGCGGACCTGATGGTGACGGCGACGGACCCGTCGACGCTGTCGCCGTCCGACTTGAGAAACCTCCCGGTGACGGCCACCATCCTCGGCGGCCACGTGACGCACCAGATCTGAGCGGGGAACGAATAGGGAACACGGCGGGAATTTCCCGGACCGGCGTAGCGCGGCGCAGGCAAATCCCGGCCGAAATTCCGGTCGGGTGAAGAAATCGATCCGATTCGGCAGTCCGTCCGCGCGCAGCCCTTTTTCGGTCGCACCATTTGTGTCTCGTTCCGAGAACAGGTGGTGGGATGATGGCGCATTTCAGGGAGAGTCTGCACCTCGTGCCGGCGCAGACCACGCCGCCGGCTTCCGTTTCGAAGCCTGCCACCGGCTTGATCTCCGTCTCGGGTACGACCGCGGTGTGGCTGGTGGGGGTACTCGTCGTCATCATCCTCGTCGCGGCTTTCGTTCCCCTGTGCTACGACCTCGTCAAGGCCGTCAAATGGCGGAAGGAGCTCACCGACTGGCTGAAGAGCGGCAAAATCCGCCGCGAAGACCTGATCGCCGTCCTGCGGTTGATCGCCCGCCCGCGGGGCACCGTGAACTCCGCCCGTACGACGATCGCCTACCTCATAGTCGCGCTGGTCGCCGCCGCGCTCGGCGTCACCGTCTTCTCGGCCGCCGACGACGCGCCGGACCTGCGCAAGACGATCGTCGCCTCGGTACTGACCGTGCTGAGCCTGGTCATCGGGTTCTACTTCGGGTCCCGCACCGCGCAAACCGCGATCGATGCGCAGAACCTGCCGGGCACCGGGCCGGGTGGTGGTCCCGGCGCCCCGGCGGCACCGGTCGTGAGCGGCATCGACCCCGGTACCTCGGCGAGCGGTGCGGTGACGGTGACCGGAACCGGGCTCATGGACGCGACCATCCTCTTCGGGACCTTGCCCGCGACCCGGATCGGTCCGCCGAGCACGACGCAGGCCGTCGTGGCCGTGCCGGACCGGCCGGCCGGGTACCCCGGACTCGTCGACGTCGTGGCCGAAACCGCCGCGGGGACCTCCGAACGGACGGACAAGACGAAGTTCACCTTCGGGGGTTGATTTGTCCACCGGACAACGGAAAAGATCACACGGTGTATGTGACAACGTTGTCAGGAGGAAACGGATGAGACGTGGCATCCCAAAGCGGGGGACGCGCGTCCTCGCCACCCTGCTCGCCGGCGCCACCACGGTGGCCCTCGCGACCCCCGCCGGTGCCCAAAGCGGGCCCAGGTTCGCCGACGATCCCACCACGCTCGTCGACACCTCGATCGGCAACAACGGGGACGGCACCACCTTCCCGGGCGCCACCACCCCCTTCGGGATGGTGCAGCTCAGCCCGGACACCCAGCTCAAGAAGTACGCGTCCTACGACTACGCCCAGGACACCACCCTCGGCTTCAGCCACACCCACCTCTCCGGCGTCGGCTGCCAGACCATGGGCAACTTCCGCTTCATGCCCACCACCGGGGCCGTGACCAGCAGCGATCCCGCGCAGTACGGCGCCAAGTTCAGCCACGCGGACGAAACCCGCAGCCCCGGGTACTACGGCGTCAAGCTCGGCAACGGCGTCGAAGCCGAGCTCACCGCCACCCAGCGCACCGGTCAGCACCGCTACACCTTCCCTTCCGGCGCGAGCCAGAACGTCCTCGTCGAGGTCGGCGAGAGCAACGGCTACACCTACGCCGGTGACGTCCACGTCGTCGGCGACGACACCGTCGAAGGCTGGCTGCAGGGCGGCAACTTCTGCTGGGAGACCCAGAAAGAGCGCTACAAGGTCTTCTTCAGCGCCAAGTTCGACCGAAAGTTCACGAGCTTCGGCACCTGGACCGACGGCAAGCTGACGCCGAACCAGCGCGACGCGAAGCTGGGGAGCCAGCGGACCGGCGCCTGGCTCACCTTCGGCACCGAAAAGAACCAGGTCGGCGCCTCCGTCGGGCTGTCGTACACCTCGATCGACGGCGCCCGGCTGAACCGCAAGACCGAGCAGCCCAAGTCGTTCGACAAAGCCGAAAAGCAAGCTCACGACACCTGGGCCGGCGAGCTGAACCGGATGCGCGTCGCCGGCGGGACGACCGCCGACCAGCGCACCTACTACAGCGCGCTGTACCGGTCGCTGCTGCACCCGTCCGTCGGGTCCGATGTGGACGGTTCCTACCGCGGCTTCGACGACGCCGTGCACCGCAGCCGCGACACGTACTACCAGATGTTCTCGCTCTGGGACACCTACCGCTCGCAGAACCAGCTCGTCGCGCTCCTGCACCCGGACAAGGCCGCGGACATGACCAAGTCCGTCCTCAAGGTCTACCAGGACGGCGGCTGGGTCCCGCGCTGGGCGCTGGGCGGCGGCGAGACGAACGTGATGAGCGGCGACCCCGTCACGCCGTGGGTGGTCGACAACTACCGCCGCGGCATCCTCGACGACAAGACCGCGCGACAGCTCTTCGACGCCTTGTGGCGCAACGCCAACGAAGTGCCGGAGGACCAGTCGGTCTTCCGCGGTCGCGACGGCAATCCGTCCTACGTGAAGAACGGCTGGATCGGGTACCAGGACCTCCCCGGCTACACCTACGGCGACACCCGCCAGGCCGGCTCGGCGACCCTCGAATACGCCCTCGCCGACTGCGCACTGTCCACAATGGCGCAAGGACTCGGGTACGGGGACAAGGCCGAGACGCTCAAGAACCGCTGCGGCAACTTCGCCAAGCTCTGGGACACCGGCGTCGAATCCCACGGCTTCACCGGCTTCCCGCGCACCAAGGCCGCGGACGGCACCGGCGTCGGCAACCCCGACCCGGCGCAGTCGACCGGCTTCCACGAGGGCACGCCGTGGCAGTACCAGTGGCTCGCGCAGCAGGACCCGGCGAAGCTGTTCGGCCTGATGGGCGGCCCGGCGCAGGCGGAGAAGCGGCTCGACACCTTCTTCGACATCCCGCTGCTGCTGGCCGACCCGGCGAAGGCCGCCAAGGACTCCTGGGTCCACGGCGCGTACGACTACCACAACAACTTCGCCTTCAACCCGAACAACGAGCCCGACCTGCACGCCCCCTGGATGTACAGCTGGACGGGTGCGCCGTGGAAGACGTCGGCCGTGCTGCGCGCGGCGCGGACGCTCTTCACCGACACGCCGTACGGCATGCCCGGCAACGACGACCTCGGCACCATATCGTCGTGGCTCGTCTTCGGCATGACCGGTGTCTTCGAAGCCCAGCCCGGCTCCGGGACGTACCTGCTCAGCACGCCGATGTTCGAGAAGGTCGAGATCCGCCCGGCCGGCGGCCGCAAGATCGAGATCGAGGCGCCCGGCGCGAGCGCGGCTAAGCTGCAGTACACAAAGGACGTCCGGATCGGGTCGCGCGGTTACGACCGCGCCTGGATCTCCCACGCTGACCTGCTCCGCGCGGGCAAGATCCGGTTCTCGCTGAGCGACACCCCGACCACCTGGGGCACGGCGTCCGTTCCGCCCGCCTTGTGAGGCTCGTCCCAGGTGCGGTGACCTGCGGTTTGTGCTGAGCTGGGAGCATGACGGAAGCGAAGACCACGGCGACCGAGAAGTTCTTCCGGGTCGCCATCGCGATCAAGGGCCTCGACGGCGCTCTGCAGGTCGTCGGGGCCCTGGTCCTCGCCTTCATCCCGGCGTCGGCCGTGAGCGGGTTCACCCACGCCGTGATCACGCGGGACCTGCTCGGCGACCCGTCGGGCACGCTCGCGCGGCACCTCGAGTCGGCGACGGAGAACTTCCTCAACGGCGACACCAAGACGTTCGCCGTCGCCTACCTGCTCGCCCACGGGCTCATCAAGCTCGGCCTCGTGTGGGCGCTGGCCCGGAAGATCGTCCGCGCGTACCCGGTGGCCGCGGTCATCCTCGCCGCCTTCGTGGTCTACGAGATCTTCCGGGCCGTGCACACCCACTCGATCGCGCTCCCGTTCTTCGCCGCGCTCGACGTCGTGATCATCGTCCTGGTGCTGCGCGAGTACCGGCAGTTGAAGCGGGCTGAGTAGCGTCACGCGGCGACGGGAAATCGCACCGTCGTGCTGTCGGCCTCCAGGGGTTCGACGTAGATGGCGGTCGCGTTGTCCGAGCCGCCGTGGGCCAGCGCCGCCTCGACGAGTTCGGTGGCGCCCGTGCCCGGCCGGGCCAGCACGGCGCGGATGCCGGCGCCGGCGAGCGGCTTGTGGATGCCGTCGCTGGTCAGCAGCAGGCCCGCGCTCGGGGTCTCGGCCGTGCCGATTTCGTGCGGTTCGGCGGTGCGGACGCTGGTCGTGACCACGTGCTCCATCCGCGGGGTCACCGGCTGGTGGCGGGCGCGGAAGTACTCGGCGAGCGTGTGGTCGGTGGTCAGCCGCGAGAGCGTGGTGCCGTCCCAGGCGTACGCGCGGGTGTCGCCGACCCAGGCGATGCGGTAGCCGCCGTGCGCGGCGGGCATCGCGACGACGAGCACGGCGTCCCCGCCGGTCTGCTCGCGCACGGCGCGCTGCGCGGCGAGCACGGCCTCGACCGGTCCTTTGTGGACGGGAGTCCGCGCGGCGGCCGCGGCGGCGGCGCGGGCCGCGCGTGCGGCGGCGGGATCGTCACCGACCCCGTCGGCGAGCGCGAAGGCGACGCCGGGCCCGCCGGCGGCGGCGTACGCCCCGACGGCGTCGGCGTTGAGCGAGCGGGGGCCCTGCGCGCTCGCGGTGTGCCAGCGCGGGTACCCCGGACGTGTGGTGATCATCGCGGCCTCCTCATCCCCTCTGACCACCATGATCCGCGCCGAACCTGTGGGCCGTCTGAGACTTTCCTGTGCTCGCGGTGTAGGTCCGCGTACCGTGGGAACGGGGTGGGGGGCATGGAGTTCCGGATACTCGGGCCGCTGGCGCGCGGCCGGGTGGTGCCCGACGAACGGCTGATTTCGCTGCTGTGGGAGGCCGAGCGGCCCTCGACGGTGGACGCGCAGGTGTGCACGTACGTCTCCCGGCTGCGGAACGCGCTCGGCCGGCTCGTCCGCACGGGCGGCGGCTACCTGCTGACCCCGGGCGGCACGATCGACGCCGAGGAGTTCGCACGGCTGGCCGACGCCGGCCACGGCGACCTGCGGGCGGGCCGGCCGGTCCGCGCGGCGAAGGCGTTTCGCGCCGCGCTGGAGCTCTGGCGCGGCCCGGTGCTCGCCGCGCCATCCGGGGCTTCGCCCCGGGCCGGGGGCTCCGCCACCCGGAACCCCCGCAAGCATGTGGCGTCGCCGAACCGTTGCGCGCGGGGGAGTCGGCGCGTTTCGAAGAGCTGCGCCTGGCGGTCCTGGAGGGCCGGATCGCCGCGGAAGTGGCGTCGGGCGAGCACCTGCGGGCGGTCCCCGACGCCACCGCGCTCGTCGTCGAGCACCCGCTGCGCGAACGCGCCAGGGCCCTGCTCATGGCCGGGCTCTGCGCGAGCGGCCGCCAGGCGGACGCGATCGAGGTCTACCACCGCGGCCGCCGGCTGCTGGCCGAGCGCCTCGGCATCGAGCCGGGCCCGGCGCTGCGGGCGGCCTACCAGCGGGTGCTCGACGTTCAGGCGGGGTAGGGCGCCGACCGGAAGTCCAGGTCGAGCTGCCGCGGCGAGCGCGGCAGCCAGTAGCGCGCCAGTGCGCGGACCTGGTCACGGGGCAGCCCGGGGTTGACGTGCCGGTGGTCGGGTTTCGCGATCGACTGCAGCGCCCAGGCGAACCCGAGCAGCGGATCGAGTGCGGCCCACCGCCGCCGGTCGATGTCGAGGACCATCTGCGCGCGCTGCACGGCGTGCCAGAAGTGGTACCCGTTCGGCGGATCGCCGTCCATGGTGTGCACCTCCGACTCGACGGGCGCCCGCCGCGGGTCGAAGAGCACCCCCTGCCCGAAGGCGGCGAAGGCGCGGGTGAGGCCCTCGCCGTCGCCGCGGTAGAAGCGGTCGAAGTTGCCGAGCTGGAGGTTCGAGAGCGTCCGCAGCGGCTGTTCGACGGGCTTGACGAACTCGGCGTAGTTGCCGGGGTAGCCGGGTTCCTGGCTCAGCGCCCGCCACTTTTCGTACAGGCCTTCGGGCGCGTTCTGCTGGATGAACGGGAAGAGCACAGCGTAGGCGTCCTGGACGTCCTGCGCCGGGTGGTACAGCGCGATTTCGTCGAGCTGGTACCAGAGTTCGTTGGCCCGCCGGTCCCCGAGCATACCCGGCACCGGCGGAAGCCCGGTGTCCGCGGCCGCGGTTCCTTGCAGCAGCGTGGCCCCGGCAACGGTGGCAACGCCGATCTTGAGCAGCCTTCGTCGGTCCATGTGGTGCACCCCCTGCCCGGCGGCCCCCTGCCGCCGTTCACCGGCCAAGCTACGGAAGGTTTCCATATTTTCTCTGTAAGATCGTTTCCGTGGACGACTACCGGGCGCTTGCGAACTTGATCTTTTCGTACGCGGCCCTGGTCGACGCAGGCGATTTCACCGCGGTGGGCGAACTGTTCTCCTCAGGGGAGTTCACGGGCAGCGGCGGCACGTTGCGAGGCGCGGCGGCGGTGGAGCGAATGCTGCGCGAGACGGTGATCGTGTACGACGATGGGACTCCGCGGACCAAGCACGTGACCACGAACGTGGCTTGGGAAGTGACCGGCTCGACGGCTTCGTCGAGCGCGTACTTCACGGTGCTGCAGGCGGTTCCGGGGCTGCCGCTGCAGACAATCGCGGCCGGGCGTTACGCAGACCGGTTCACGAAGGCGGAGACCGGCTGGCACTTCACCGAGCGCCGCGCGACGGTGGACCTGGTCGGCGACATCAGCCACCACCTGCGGCCGATTCTTTGATCGCGGATTCGTCAATCCGCCGTTCGTGGCGGGATTCGACCGGGCGCGGGTAACGGATCGTCGACCGGTCGTGAGCTGCCGGATAAGTCCCGCACCGCCGGGTAGGGTGGTCGCTCACGGCGTCGACGGCCGGGTGAGGGGTGGTCGCGGAATGGTGCTGACGCCAGCGAGTTTCGGCGGCGTGGTCCTCGGCGCCTTCCCCGACGTCTCGCTCAACCTGATCGCCGCGGCGATCGGTGGCACGGCGGTGTGGCTGGCCACGAAAGCGGGCCGACGGCTCAGGTTGCTGCGGGCCCGCCGGTTCTGGAAAGCGATGGGCAGCCGGAAGCCGCTCCTCGTCCTCGGCGCGCCCGATTTCGAGCCGATCACCCGCTACGAGCCGACCGGAATGGTGGGCAAGGGGGACATCCTCGCCCTCGTCGAAATCGAATCCCAGCTGCGCGAACTGGGTTTCAAGGGGCGGATCGTCGAATCCAAGGAGCTGAATTCCCAGGACATGCGCTCCGACCTCGTCCTGATCGGCGGGCCCGACGGGAATTCCGTGACCGCCACGATGATGGGGAACCTCGGCGGAGCGATCTCCTACGAGTTCAAGTGGGAACCGGGGGTCGGCCCGGCGGTGCACGACCGGCTGTCCGGGACCGCCGCAGCGGTCCCGCGGTACGACAAGGCCGGCGATCCGGCCAGCGACTTCGGCCTGATCATCCGGACGGTGAACCCGCTCGCGCCGGAGACGGCGGAAATCGTCATCCTCGCCGGGTGCTGGGGTTACGGCACGGCGGCCGCGGCGGAGAAGCTGCGCGACCGGAAGTTCCTCCGCAAGCAGCGCAAGTCGAGGCACTTCGAGGCGCTGGTGGAGACGACCGTGGTGCGCCGTGCGCACTACAACGCCAAGGTCCGCGACACCCGGGAAATCACCCCGGCGGACTGAGGCCCGGGCCCCTGTAAAGGACCAGGGCCTCGCACCCGTCAGCACTGTCAGCTCTGCAGGTCGTACACCGTCTGGCCGTCGACCGTGGTGGCGGTGAAGTTCGCCGTCACCCAGTCCGTGATCTCCGACGAGCCCCCGCCGGGTCCGCCGCCCCGACCACCCTCGATGTAGTACTTGACCTCGCCCGCCGCCACGTACGCCTTGAACTCGGCCAGCGTCGGGGCCGGGTCCGAGCCGCTCCAGCCGCCGATGCCGATCACCGCCTTGCCGCTGGCCAGTTCAAGCGACGCCGCGCTCTGCGAGCCGGTCGTCGCCGCCGCCCACTTCGTCGTCGTCTGGGAAAGCAGGGAACCGATCGTGCTCGACGAAGAGTCCTCGCCGCGGCCGAAGCCGCTCGACGTCGGGCCGGACGTCGGGATCGAACCGGTGTGGGCCACCGACGCCGTCTCGACTCCGTACGCCGCCGACGACACCCCGATGGTCAGGACCAGCGCCGCCGCCACGACGGTGACCAGCCGGCGCGACGCGGGCGCGCCCATCACCAGCACCGTGCCGACCACCACACCCAGCACCGCGACGGCCCACTTCAGCGCCGGGAACCAGTCCGGCGTCCGGTCGAGCAGGATGAACGACCACACCGCCGTCGCGACGACCATGCCGGCGAGCGTCGCCCGCGGGCCCGGGTTGGCCCGGCCCCGCCACAGCGCGCGGCCCGAGATCGCGACCAGCCCGGCGATCGCCGGCGCGAGCGCCACCGAGTAGTACGGGTGGACCGTGCCGCTCATGAAGCTGAACACCAGCGCCGTCACGACCAGCCAGCCGCCCCACAGGACCAGCGCCAGCCGCGTCCGGTCGGTGCGCGGCGCTCGCCGCGTGAACCACAACCCGGCGACCAGCCCGATCAGCGCCGCGGGCAGCAGCCACGAGATCTCCGTGCCGAAGCTGGCGCCGAACATCCGGAACAGGCCCGTCGACCCGCCGAACCCGGTGTTGCCGCCCATCCCGCCGCCGCCCGTGCCACCGTTGCCCTCGCCGCCGAAGATGCGGCCCAACCCGTTGTAGCCCAACGCGAGTTCGAGCAGGCTGTCCCCTTCGGACCCGCCGATGTACGGCCGCGACGACGCCGGCCACAGCTCGACCAGCGCGATGAACCAGCCCGCCGAGACGACCAGCGCGACGACCGCGCCGCCCAGGTGCAGCAGCCGCTTGCCGAGCGACGTCGGCGCCGCGAGCAGGTACGCCAGCCCGAACGCCGGCAGCACCAGGAACGCCTGCATCATCTTCGTCAGGAAGCCGAACCCGATCGCGGCACCGGCCAGCGCGAGCCACACCGGGCTCGCCTTTTCCGTTGCGCGCACGACGAAGTAGGCTCCCGCGACCATGAGCAGGACGAGCAGCGCGTCCGGGTTGTTGAACCGGAACATCAGCGCCGCCACCGGCGTCACCGCGAGCATCGCGCCCGCCAGCAGCCCGGCGACCGGGCCCGCGGTCCGCTTCACCGCGAGGTACAGGATCCCGACGGACGCGACGCCCATCAGGGCCTGCGGCGCCAGCACGGTGAAGCTCGAGAACCCGAAGATCCGCGCGAACGCCGTGCCGACCCACAACGCGGCCGGCGGCTTGTCGACGGTCAGCACGTTGCCCGAGTCGAGCGACCCGAACAGCCACGCCTTCCAGCTCTGCGTCCCGGACTGCACGGCCGCCGCGTAGAAGGAGTTGCCGTAGCCGGACGCGGTCAGGTTCCAGAAGTACAGCACCGCGCTCGCGGCCAGCAGCCCGAACACCGCCGGGCGGACCCAGCGCGGTGGCGCCTGCGCCACGGAGTCCTTGCGGTGGCGCGGTTCCCGCGTCACGGGGTCGGACAGGACGGCGGTCATCAGAACTCCTTCTGGGTGGCGGCCTGGCGGCGCGGGTTGAAGACCCAGCCGCGCAGGAGCAGGAAGCGGAGCACCGTGGCGGCGAGGTTCGCCAGCACGAGCACGGTGATCTCCAGGACGAGGCCGGGTGTGGTGGAGCCGTTGAGCAGGGCCAGCGCTCCGCTCGTCAGCGCCAGGCCGAGGCCGAACACGATCAGCCCTTCGAACTGGTGGCGCCCGGCACCGGTGCGGCCGCGGATGCCGAACGTGAGGCGCCGGTTCAGCGCGGTGTTGCCGATCGCCGTCACCAGCAGCGAGGCGAAGTTCGCGGCCTGCGCGCCGACGACGGTCCGCAGCACCAGGAACAGCACGAGGTAGGCGAGCGTGCTGCTGACGCCGATCGCGGCGAACCGCACGAGCTGCGTCACCAGTCGTGGCGGCACGCCGGGCGCGTCGACGCCGATCGGCTGGCGGCCGAGTTGCTCGCGCAGCTTGCTGATCGGGATCTCGCCGGTGAAGGTGGCCTTCGTGACGCGGGCGATGCCCTTGAGGTCCTCGGTGGCGGTCTTGACGATGTTGACCGACGAGTCCGGGTCGTCGACCCAGTCGACCGGCACCTCGTGGATCCGCAGCCCGGCGCGCTGCGCCAGGACGAGCAGCTCGGTGTCGAAGAACCAGCCGGTGTCGACGACGTGCGGCAGCAGCTCGCGGGCGACGTCGGCGCGGATCGCCTTGAACCCGCACTGCGCGTCGCTGAACTTCGCGGCCAGCGTCGAGCGGAGGATCAGGTTGTAGCAGCGGGAAATGAACTCGCGCCTCGGCCCGCGCACCACTCGCGCCCCCCGGGCGAGCCTGCTGCCGATGGCGAGGTCCGAGTGCCCGGAGAGCAGGGGCGCGACGAGCGGTCCGAGCGCGGCGAGATCGGTGGAGAGGTCGACGTCCATGTAGGCGAGGACAGCGGCGTCGGAAGCCCGCCAGACGGCGTTGAGCGCGCGGCCGCGGCCCTTCTCGTCGAGGTGGTGGACGGCCACCTCGGGGAACTCGCGGGCCAGTCGTTCGGCCACCTGCAGCGTCGCGTCGGTGCTCGCGTTGTCGGCGACGGTGATCCGGTACGGGTAGGAGACGTGTTCGGCCAGGTGCGCGTGCAGCCGTCGGATGCACGGTTCGAGGTCGGCCTCTTCGTTGTAGACCGGGATGACGACGTCGAGAACGGGCTGCGGACCGGCCAGATCGACCGGCACGGTCCCGGGCCGCGGTGCGGGGGCGGTGGCTGTCATGCCCCTACGGTCGCGGCCGCCGCTTTGGCGACCGTGTGATCTCTCTGTGCGGTTGCTGTGCGCCGCGCCCGGTGTCCGAAGGGTGGACACCGGGCCGTGAGGGTCAGCTGTGGACGCGCAGCGGCACCACGTTGCTCGGCAGGGACGCCCGGCCGGGCTCGTGCTTCGGTGCCGTGAAGCTGATCGTCAGCGTCACCAGGCTCGCGTAGCGCGGGTGGCGGTCGACGTACACCTCCGGCACCGCGCACGCCGCCGCCAGTACCGAGCGGTGGCGGTGCAGGTGGTCGAAGGCTTCGCGCCCGTACAGCGACACGACGACGTCACCGCCGCGGGGGCGGCTCCACAGGATCGTCGGCCGGCCGCCGGGGAGGCGCAGCTGCGGGAACGCCGCCCGCAAGCGGTGTTGCAGCGCGACCGCGCGGATCCGGGCGCGGACCTGGTGACGGCGCAGCACCGCCCAGCCGAGCGCGGCGGCGAGGATGACCGAGGCCCACAGCGGGCCCGCCCACAGCGCGAACGTCACGACGGCGTAGGGGAGCAGCGTCAGGCTCAGGATCTCCCACCGCCAGTGGTAGATCCGCAGCGGGAAGGACGGCTGCCTGGTGGTCATGTCCGTGCTCCTTTCGGTCGGGTGGCGGCGGAAGAAGCCGCCGAGGTGGCGCAGCAGGCGTCCGGCTCCGGTGGCGGCCACGATGGCCGCGACGATCGCCGGCGCGGAGGTCATGTCGGGATCCGGGTCTTGGGGGCGGGCTGGAGGTCCTTGTCCTTGCCGAGCCGCCAGGTCCACCGCCACCCGGCCCAGACCGCGGCGACGGATCCCAGCAGGACGAGCACGACGGCCTGCCCCACGAGGCCCTCGAGCGGCGCGAGCCGGAGCAGCACCAGCAGCGCCCACAGCTGGGACGCGGTGAAGGGGATGACGAGCCCGGCGGCGTAGACGCCACGACGCCAGCGGCTGCCGCGCGGTGCGGCGGTGGTGTAGGGGTCCATGAGTTGCCCTCCTCCTCGGTGGATCCAGAAAACCTCCGGAACGCCGCGCCTTGTGTGTCAGGTGACTCAGAAGGCGGGATTCAGCTCGCGATTCGTCGAAGTTCGGCCAGGCGGGTGGTGCGGCGTTGGCCGGATGTAGGAGGGGGGTGACTCGGCTTTTGATACCCCCGTGGCCACGTCCGGCTGCGGACGGGCAGTCCGATCAGATGCCTCGGCGGCGTCTCCGGGCACTCTCCGTGAAAGCCCGGGAGCGGCCGGTCGTCGAGGTGTACGGCGAAAAGGTGGCGTTTGAGCTGCGCGCACAACCCTTTCGGCGGAGTCCGATCGAGTCGGCGGCGTCATTGGCCCGTGGATGGGATAAGGTGCGCTCTGTGTCCACGAACTGTCACCTCCCTACGTTTGCCTACCTGGGTAGGTAAGCCCAGTGGCCGGTGCCTACCTACATTCTATGTCGGCGGCGGGGCCGCCGATAGGTACTGATGTGGTAACGCTGACCGTCGAAGCGGTGGGCACGGAGCTGCGCCGGTTGCGCAAGGCAGCCGGCCTGACCCAGGCCGACGTCGCCCGGATCATCGGCGTGAGCCGGGCGAACCTGACGCAGTGGGAAACCGGGCGTTACCTCCCTTCGGTGGAGAACGCCAGGCTGCTCGACGATCACTTCCGGGCGGCGAATGCCTTGGTCCAGATGGTCGAAGCGGCTCGGTCACCCGCTCCGGCGGGCGGCGCGCCCCTGTCGACGCGCGGCTCGCTGCTCGAGGTCTTCCGGCGGGCGGGACAGAGCCTCGTCGGGCACTTGATCCGCGACGAGAACGGCCGTGCGGTCGGCTGGCGGCACAACCTCCAGCAGGACAACGAGCAGACCACGCTCGCCACCGCGTACGGGATCAGCGCGTTGGCCGTGTTGGGTTCCGCCTACATCGACCTACGTCCGGTCGTCGAGCGCCTCTACGCCAAGCGGTCCGACTTCGGGTGGCAAGGTCGGTCCGCCGGACGGCGCCCCGAGGTCACCGCGGCGGTGGTGGACGCGCTGTGCCGGGCCAGTACCGTCCTGTCCGCCGAAGAGGGTTTGCAGCACCTCGAGAACTCGCTCGACGATTACAGCCGCACCCGGCCCTTCCTGCTCGCCACCGCGTTGCGCACGTCGGCCCGGATCGGCCCCGGCGCTCCGCTGACCCGCCGGCTGACGGACGACCTCCTCACCGCCCGGCTGGACTTCGACGGCGTCCTCCTGTGGGGCGAGAAGAAAGAACCCGGGCTGGTGGCCCCGGAACCGTCCACAGCGCACACCGCGCGCGCCGTCGTGGCGTTGCGTGACCTGCTGCGTACGGGGGCAGACCGCGCCGACGTCCGGGACGCGGTCGAAGTGGCGACGCAGTGGCTCGTCGACCGGACGCACCCGGACGACGGCATCATGGAAGACCTGGCGTTGCCGCAACCCGGCCGGGAATCCGTCCGGGTCAACATCAAGCACTTCACGTCCGCGTGGGTCGTGCAAGCGCTGGCCGAGGCGCCCCGGGTCCCGGCCGTCCGGTTGAACCAAGCGCTCGATTCGCTCTGGGAGCGCTACGAACCCGGTATCGGCCTCTGGGCCTGGGGCAGCGGCGACCTCCCGATCTGGATGACCCTCGACGCCGTCACCGCCCTGCGGGCGGCCGCGCTGGCGTTCACCGCACCACCTTTTCTCCCACCCGCAGCCGTAGAATAGAGAATCCCCGCACCATGAGCACGACTCCTTTCGTCGTTGCCGCCGACCCCTTGGCCGGCCACGCTTTCCCGCGCCGCATCGCGGACGCGCTGGGCGACGACGATCTCCACGCCGGCCTGGTCCAGCTCGAAAAGGCCGCCAAGCACATCCGCACCGACCGGCGCGGTTTCGCCGCCTGGCTAAGGGATCTGGTCGCCGACGAAGCGGCGGTCGCCGATGTGGCGAAGCGTTCGTACTGGCACCCCAACGGTTTCGCGAAGATCGTCCTCCATACGGGACTCGAACCGGAGTTCCGCGTGCGCCTGCACGTCTGGCCCCGCGGCAAGACGCCGTCGCGCGGCGAATCCAACCCGCACAGCCACCGGTGGGAATTCGCCTCCTACGTGCTCACCGGAACCGGCATGCACATGGTGGACTTCGCGGAGACCACCGAGGGCGGGAAGCCCTACCGGCGGTACCGCTACGGCACCGATCCGGCGAACCCGGCGGCGCTCGTCGCCGACGGCGAGGTCCGGTTGAAACGCCGCGGGGCACCGCACGTCCACGGCGGTGACGTCTACACGTGCGACACCGCGGTGGTGCACACGGTGCGCCCGATCGACGCCGGGCTCACGGCGACCGTCGTGGTCCAGGGGCCGCGCCGGACGCCGACGACGGTCGTCTACTGCGAACCCGGCGAAAGCGACGACCAGCCCAATGTCGAACTCTCCGGTGAGGACTTCGTCCGGCTCGTGAGCGAAGTCCTTTCGACCCTCGAGAACGAGGTCGCACCATGACGCTCGTGGAGTGGAAAGCCCAGGTGAAAAAGCGCCGCATGCCGGCGCGGCGCCGGCGCGGGGTGCTGACCGACCGGGCCATCCGGCGAGCCCAGGCCGCCGGCGAACTGCGGGTCGAGCCGTTCGACGCCGCGCTCGTGCGCCCGGCGGCGCTCAGCCTGCGGCTCGGGCGGGAGGCGTTCACGCTGGTGACGACCGGTCCGGTCGACGTCGCGGACCGCTCGACCCACCCGCAACTGGTCCCCAAGGAGCTCGACGCCCACGGGCGGCTGACCGTGGACCCCGGCGAAGTGGTGCTCGCGCCGACCTTGGAGAAGATCGGCCTCCCGGAACACCTGGCCGGCCTCGTCGACGGGACCAGTGATTACGCGCGGCTGGGGATCGGTGTCGTGCTGTGCGGTCAGGTCAGCCCCGGCTTCGGCCGGGGAACGGGCGCCGTGCTGACGCTGGAGATCGTCAACCACCTCCGGCACCCGGTCCTGTTGTATCCAGGGGCGCGGATCTGCAACTTGATGCTGTTCGCTTCGACCGGGAGCGAGCTCCCCTACGGCGAAATGCCGCACAACTATTCGAGCGACCACGCGGTCGTCGCGTCCCGATTGGCGGACCATGTCCGGCACCTCTGAGCTCCTCCTCGGCGATCTGGGCGAGCGGGGCATCCAGGAACACGTGTTGCGGCCGCGCTACGGCCGCACGGAAGGCTTCGGCGACGACAGCGCCCTGCTCGGCGAGGTGGCCGCGCGGAGCGAGCTCGTCGCGACGACCGACAGCTGCCCGACGCCGGTGGTGAACATCCTGGCCGAGCCGGACCTGTTCCACGCGGGATGGCTGCTGGCCACGATCAACCTGTCGGACCTGGCCGCGGCCGGTGCCACGCCGTTGGGGCTCGTCGTGAACTACACGCTTCCCAAGACGACCACGGTCGCGCAGTTCGAGCGGCTCCTCGACGGCGTCGACGCCTGTTGTCGCGAGCACCGCACGAAAGTCGCCGGCGGCGACATCCGAGACGGCGCGACGATGCAGCTGACGGCCACGGCGATCGGCCGGTGCGTGCCGGGCAGCAGGCTCCGGCGCTCCGGCGCGAAGGAAGGCGACCGCCTGCTGCTGGTCGGCTCGCCGGGGTACCTCTGGGCGGCGGCTCTGGTGAAGACGGGCCGGGCTTCGGTGCCGCGGCGGGTGGAAGACGAACTCTGGGACCGCGCCTGCCGCCCGAAGGCCCAGCTCAAGGCCGGCCAGGTCCTGGCAGCCCGCAGCTTCGCCCGAGCGGCGATGGACGTCTCCGACGGCTTGTTCGCGACCGTCCGCACGCTGTGTGAGGCGAACGCCCTCGGCGCGGAGATCAGCGAGGAATTCGACTTGGCCGACGGCGTGGCCCAGGTCGCGGCTCAGTGCGACCTCCGGCCCTTCGAGCTCGCCCAGACGTGGGGCGACTGGGGACTTGTCGTCGTCACCAGGGCGGAAGACGTCGAGCTGGCCATCAAGACACTGGACGAAGAAGGCGTGCCGGCACAGGAAATCGGGACGTTGACGGCAGGGCCGGAGCTGACGCTGGGAGCCGCGCGGTGGGAAGGCATCGCACAGGAGCGGTTCTCACCGAGCTCCTGGCACGGCGGTGAGCCCGCGACGCTCGTGGAGGCCGTGCTGGGCAGGCGATGAGCCGTTGAACGGTGTCGCGGTGGGTACAATCGAGCTTCTTGCTCGCGCCACTGCGGACCACTGGAGGACGGCGGAGTGATGCCACCGCGAACGCCTCGGCCCGCGCTCGCCCGGGCTTTCGGCAGGGGCCCGTCGATCGAGCGGCTCGAGGCATGACGCCGGCCAGGGATTTCTGGACCTTCGAGCGGGACCAGGACATCACCATCGTGTGCCCACCGCTGCCGGAGGAATACCGGCGGCATCTCGCCTACGCCGACCCGGAGAGCGCCGATTTCGTTTCGTTGTACACCTATGCCGACCCTGATGCGCTGATCGAGCTGTTCGGCCATATCCGGGCCCGCAATCCCGAAGCCTTGGTCACTTTCCACACGGCCGATGAGTTGAGTTCCCACCACTACACCGCCCACCTCGTCCTGCTCGGCGGCGTCGATTGGAACTCGGTGACCCGGGACGTGATCGAACGGGTCGATCTCCCGGTAGAGCAAGTCAGCAGAGACGACGACGCCGAACAAGGCGGCTTCCGGGTGTGGCAGAACGGCCGGTCGATCCTGGTGGAACCGCAGTTCGACGGTGGTCGCCTGGTGGAGGACGTTGCCCTGTTCTACCGCGGGATCAGCCCCTTCAACCGGAAGCGGACCGTGACCATGTGCAACGGCATGTACGGGCGCGGCACACTCGGAGCGGTTCGGGCGCTGACGGACGTGCGGTTCGGCGACCGGAACGAGGCGTACGCGCGCGAGCGTTTCGGCGACGCGGAGTCGTTCAGCATCATCAGCCGGGTGCCGGTCGTCGGCGGGCAGGGCCTCACCCCGGATTGGACCCTCGAAGAGAACCGCCTGCACGAGTGGCCCGAGGACGCCGGATGACCGCCCGGCAGTACCGGTCGCACCGGGGTCTGCTGGCCGCTTTCGACACCTTCGACGCGCCGCGTGCGGCGTTCGACGCGATCATCGTGCCCACCGGCCGCCCGGCCCCCTACCTGCGTCAGGCGATCGCCGCGGCCAGGGAACACGACGTCTTCCTGCTCCTGTTGTGCAGCAGGCGGTCCACCATATCCAGCGCCGTGCTGGAGGCGAAGGGGGCGGGCGTCCGCGCGCTCGCCATCGACATCGACCAGGTGGACCCCGGGCTCGTGCCGCCGTTCGCCACGGATCAGCTCCTGCGGGAGACCCGGTTCCGGAGGCCGACCGACACCAGCTTCAAGCGGAACCTCGGCCTGCTCATCGCGGCGCTGGCCGGCTGGCAGCGGATCCTCTTCCTCGACGACGACATCGACCTGCCGGACACCGCGGATCTCGGCGTCGCGGCCGGCCTGCTCGGCGAGTTCCCGGTCGTCGGGCTCGCCAATGCGGGAATGCCGGACAACTCCGTAGTGTGCCACGCGATCCGCGACGTCGGGCAAGCGCAAGACACCTTCATCGGTGGTGGCGCGCTCGCGGTCGGGGAAGCCGCGTTCGGCTCGTTCTTCCCCAACATCTACAACGAAGACTGGTTCTTCCTGCTCGACGGCAGGGATCTGCGGCCGTCGGCGGTCACAGGGCTGGCGGTCCAGAAGCGCTACGACCCCTACCGGGACGCCCGTCGCGCCCGTGGTGAAGAACTGGGGGACACCCTGGCCGAGGGCGTGTTCGGGCTGTTCGACAGCCACCTCGGCCTCATGCACGCCGACGAGCGGTACTGGCGGGAGTTCTTCGCCGACCGCCGCCGGATCATCCGCGAGACGATCGCACTGGTCCAGCGGTCGAAGATCGAAGCGGGCCTGCGCGCGCGGATGGTCGACTCGCTCAGAGCGGCGATCGGGCGCAGCGAGTTGATCACGCCGGAGCTGTGCACGCGGTACCTCCGTGCCTGGCAAGCCGACTGCGTGCGCTGGCGGCGGCGGATCACCGAGCTCCGTCGGGACCACGGGGGTTCGGGCGTCGAGCAAGCCGTCGGGGTGCTCGGCCTTCCTTCGTTCGCCCATGCCGGTGTCGACGTCCGGGTCAGTACCGGGCGGCGCCGATCGGCGGCACCGGTGGCGCGGGTGTGACCGGCACGAGGTTCTTGACCAGCACGTGACACCGTTCCGGCTCGTCGCGGAAACTGCCGTCCGGCAACACCGTGAGCGCGTAACAGGTCACTTCGTCGTGGCCCCAATCCCGGTAATCCAAGCGGCGGTAGAGGTGGGCCGCGGCCGTGTTGTCGGTGCGGACAGCCAAGGCGACCCGGTGGTGGCCGCTGTCGAGAAGGTACTCCTCGGTCGCGGCGACCAGGGCCCGGCCGATGCCGCGGTTGCGCAGCTCCGGCCGGACCTCGAGGTGGGTGAGCAGGGCGACCCCGGAGAGGTACCGGCGGATCGGCGGTTCTTCGGCGGTTTCCAGCCACACGTACACGTGGCCTGCCGGGTGGCTGTCCAGCCACGCGAGGAGAAGCACACCGCACCTTCGCCACTGGCGCCTCAGCCGATCGGTGAAGTACCAGCCGGTGCCGAAGGCCGCGACGAACGATTCCAAGTCCGCGGAACGCGCCGGTCGGACATGGGGTTCGGTCATGGCTCCTCCCGTCCGCCCGGGCGCTAAACCCGCTACCCGGGAACTCTACGCGGTCACGGTGAGGTCGTAGACCGCTACACCGTCCACAGTGGACGCCCGGTGGTGCTCGGCCACCCACTCCGCGATCTGCTGGGCCGCGTCCGAACCCGTGCTGCCCTGCATCGTCATGCCCTCACCCAGGAAGTAGTGGATCCGGCCGGCAGCCACGTACTGCTGGAACTGCGCCAGCGTCGGATAAGGATCGGTCCCGTTGAAGCCGCCCACCGCCATCACCGGCGCTCCGCTCGCCAGCTGGTAACCCGCCGCCGCGTTCGACAACACCGTTGCCGCCGTCCACGTGTACTGGGAGGCGTCCTTCTCCAGCAACGCCGTCAGGGAAGCGCCCGGCATCGTCGTGCTCAGCAGTGAGCCCGGGCCGCCGCCGCGGAAGCCGCCCGGGCCGCGGCCGCCGAAGCCCGATGAGGGGCCTGCCGACGGGATTGCGCCGCTGTGCGTGGTTGCCGCTGTCGCCAGCGTGTACGCGCCCGTTCCGGTCAAAGTCGCGACCAGGGCCAGGACGGCGACTGCGGACGCCGCCCAGCGGGTCAGGTGGGCTGCGAAGAACAGGGCCACCGCCGCCAGCAGGCCGCCCACCAGGATCGTCGGGGCCAGCCATGGCTGCCACGTCGAGCTCGACAGCACCAGGTACGCCGTGAGCGCTGTCAGGGCCACGCCGCCGCTGAGCAGGCCCGATGCCGATGGGCGGGAACGCAGGCGCCACAGCTGGACCGCCGCCGTGCCGACCAGTGCCGCGATCGGCGGGGCCAGTGCGACCGTGTAGTACGGGTGGATGATGCCGCCCATGTAGCTGAACACCAGCGCCGTCACCAGGAGCCAGCCGCCCCACAGGACCAGGGCCGTACGGGAGCGGTCCGTGCGCGGGGCGTGGCGGGTGAACCACAGGCCCGCGCCCAGCGCCAGCACGGCCGCCGGCAGCAGCCACGCGATGCCGCCCGCCATTTCGCTGCCGAACAGCCTGGTCAGGCCGGTCGAACCCCAGCCGCGGCCGGCGCCGCCGCCTACGCTGCCGACCTCGTCGCCCGTGATGCGGCCGAAGCCGTTGTAGCCGAAGACCAGTTCCCACAGGGAGTTCGTCTGGGAGCCGCCGATGAACGGGCGGTCGGCGGGCGGCCAGAGCGCGACCACCACGAGGTACCAGCCGGCCGCCACGACCGTGGAAAGCAACGCGCCCAGCAGGTGCAGCAGCCGCTTGCCCAGCGACACCGGCGCCGCGATCAGGTAAGCGAGCGCGAACGCCGGGAGCACCAGGAACGCCTGCAGCATCTTCGCCAGGAAGCCGAACCCCACCGCGACGCCGGCCAGCGCGAGCCAGCGCGGGCTCGCCTTCTCGGCGGCGCGGACCACGCAGTACGCGGCGGCGACCAGGAGCAGCACCAGCAGCGCGTCGGGGTTGTCGAAGCGGAACATCAGCGCGGCGGCCGGGGTCAGCGCCAGCACGAGCCCGGCGAGCAGGCCCGCGGCCGGGCCGGACGTGCGGCGGACCGCCGCGTGCAGCAGCCACACCGAGCCCACGCCCATCAGCGCCTGCGGCACCAGGATGCTCCACGCGTTGACGCCGAACACCCGCGCCGAGAGCCCCATGACCCACAGCGCCGCCGGGGTCTTGTCGACCGTGATCGCGTTCGCCGCGTCGCTGGAGCCGAAGAACAGCGCCTTCCAGCTCTCCGAACCCGCCTGGGCGGCAGCCGAGTAGAAGGCGTTCGCCCAGCCGGACGCGCCGAGGCCCCAGAGGTACAGCACCGCCGTGCCGAGCAGGAGGACGGCCAGCGCGGGCCGGTGCCAGGTCGAGCGGGCGGTTACAGAAGGGGTCACAGCGGTTTCGCGTGACGCTACACCGGCTTTTCGGGGGTTCCGGGTGGCGGAGCCCCCGGCCCGGGGCGAAGCCCCGGATGTCACAGCGGTCATGAGGTCAGCTTCCGGTGCCGAGCTGGGGCCGGGTTGTGCCGATGCTGTGCACTCGCTGTGCGGGCACGGCCACGGGGAGGCGCACCGCGAACTCCGTCCGCCCGGGACGGCTGTGCACCTCGATGCTGCCGTGGTGGGCGAGCACGACCGCGGACGCGATCGCCATGCCGAGGCCGGTGCTGCCGGCGTTGCGGGAGCGCGACGAATCGCCGCGTGCGAACCGTTCGAAGACTTCGGGGAGCAGGTCCGGGTCGATGCCGGGGCCGTTGTCGGTCACCGTGAGCACCGCGCTGCCGTCGACCGAGCGGGCCAGGGCCGTCACCACCGTGGTGCCGGGCGGCGTGTGCGTGCGGGCGTTGGCCAGCAGGTTCGCCAGGACCTGGTGCAGGCGCTGGACGTCGCCGTGCACGAGGACCGGGTCCGGGGGCAGCTCCAGGAGCCAGTGGTGGCCGCGGCCGGCGACCTGGGCGTCGCCGACCGCGTCGGCGACCAGCCGGGTGAGGTCGACTTCGCGGACGTCGAGCGGGCGGCCCGCGTCGAGCCGCGCGAGCAGGAGGAGGTCCTCGACGAGCGCCGACATCCGGACGGCCTCGGACTGGATCCGGCCCATCGAGTGCGCGACATCGGGCGGCACCAGCGCGCTGCCGCGGGCGGCCAGCTCGGCGTACCCGCGGATGGCGGCCAGCGGCGTCCGCAGCTCGTGGCTGGCGTCGGCGACGAACTGGCGGACGCGGATCTCGCTGTCCTGGCGGGCTTCGAGGGCCTGGGCGACGTGGCCGAGCATCAGGTTGAGCGCCGAGCCGACCTGCCCGACCTCGGTGCGCGGGTCGGTGTCGGCCTCCGGGACGCGGATGGACAGCGCGACCTGACCGCGGTCGAGCGGCAGCTCGGTCACGCGCCCCGCGGTGGCCGCGACGCGGTCGAGCGGGCGCAGCGTGCGGCGGACCGCGAACGCGCCGAGGAAGGCCGCGCCGAGGACGCCCGCGGCGGCGACGCCGAACAGGATCAGCCCGACGGTGACGAGCGTGGCGGTGACCGGTGCCATCGGCAGGCCGGTGACCACGACTTCGCCGGTCCCGGTGACCGGCAGCGCCATCAGCCGGTACTCGCCGAGGTCGTCGAACGACACCGTGTGCGGCCTGCCGTCGGCGGGGACCGAGAGCATGACGGCCTGCTGGGCCGCCGAAAGCCGCAGGCGGTCGCCGTGCTCGGAGATGCTGTCGTCGTGGACGAGCCGCCGCTGCGCGTCGAAGGTGCCGCTCACCGTGCCCACGTTCTGCCCGAGGGGGTGCTGGCCCTGGTCCTCGGGCGGCCCGGCGTCCTGCGGGCGGGCGTTGCTCGCGAAGACGAGGGAGCGGGTCGCGGCGGCGGACAGCTGCTGGTCGACCTGGCGGGTGAGGAAGACGTCGAGCGCGAGTTCGCTGACGACGCCGACGATCAGGCACACCACGGTGAGCAGCACGACCATCGACCCGGTCAGCTTCGCGCGCAGCGAAAGCCGCCCCCGGCGGGGGCGTGACGAGACGGTTCGCGCGGCCATGGGTTCAGCCTCCGGCCGGGCCGTGTGTGCGGCTTGTGTGCTGCCTGTGAGGCGGCTGTGCGGTGGCGGCTGCGGCGATTCCGCCGGTCACAGGAACGGCTGACGGCGGGCACAGTCCGCGCACAGCGTGGGGCCGCACCGTGGACCGCACCGAAGGATCTCTTTAAGGAGCACCACGATGACCACACCGCAGGCACCGTCCACACCGGACCGGACGTGGGGCGCCGCGCCCGCACCGGGCACGCCGCCGCGGGCGGGCTGGTCCCCGGGAAAGAAGATCGCGGCGGGCGCCGTCGCGGCCGTGATCGTGGCCGGCGGGGGAGCGGCGGTCTGGGCCGCTTCGTCGTCCTCGACGGCCACCGGCACGGCCGCGGGGCCGGGCGGCATGAACGGCGGCCCGGGCGGCCCGGGAGGCAGCGGCGGCCTGGGTTCGGCCCTGCACGGCGAGTACGTGTCCTCGGACGGGAACGGCGGCTACGTCACGAAGATCATGCAGACGGGCGAGGTGACGGAGCTGAGCGCGACGTCGCTGACGGCGAAGAGCGACGACGGCTTCTCGAAGACGTACACGATCACGTCGGCGCAGGCGACGGGCCTGGCGACCGGCGACACGATCACGGTGGTGGCGACGGAGTCGGGCACCACGGCGACGGCGACGTCGGTGACGGAGGGCCAGACGGGCGCCCAGCCCGGCGGTGGTCAGGGAACCCCGCCCACCCGGACCGGCTGACGGCGTGGCGGCGCCGGGGGTCAGCGGCGGTCGTAGTCGACCGCGACCTCCGGGGTCGTCGCCCTCGACCGGCACGTCAGGATCCGGTTCGCCGCCGCGTCGTCCTCCGTCAGGGCGTAACGGACGTCCATCTCGACCTGGCCGTGCAGCAGCGTCGCCTGGCACGTCCCGCACGCGCCGCCGGTGCACGAATACGGGACCTCGAAGCCCGCGCGCAGGGCCGCGTCCAGGACCGTTTCCCCGGCGGCGGCCGGGATCGACGTCGTCCGGCCGCCCAGGGTCACCGCCACCGCGGCCGGGGCGCCCGCCGGGTCGCGCAGCGGGGCCGCGCCGCGGAACAGTTCGAAGTGGACGTTCTCCTCCGGGACGTCCGCGTCCGCCAGCGTGCGGCGGGCCAGGTCCGTGAGGCCCCGCGGGCCGCACAGGAACCACTCGTCGACCTTCGCCGGGTGCAGGCGGTTCTGCAGGAGCGCGCGCAGCCGCGTGCCGTCGAGGCGGCCGCGCTGGTAGCGCTCGTGAGAGATGGCCAGTGCTTCGCCGACGACGTCGAACTGGCGGGGCCGGTGCGCGTGCAGGTCCGGGTCGCGCTCGTCGGTGCGGTAGTGCACGACGTGCAGGCGGCCGCCGAAGCCGTCGGCCAGTGCGCTCAGCTCCCGCGCGAACATCGTGGTCGCGCCGGAGGTGTTGACGTACAGCAGCGTCGCCTTGCTGTGCGGCTCCGCCGACAGCGTGCTGACCAGGATGGACAGCACCGGCGTGATGCCGCTGCCCGCGGCCAGCGCCACGTAGTGCGCGGTCCGCGCAGGGTCCGGGGTGTGCGTGAACCCGCCCGACGGCGGCAGGACGTCGAGGAAGTCGCCCTCGGCCAGCGCCGTGGTCGCGTGGCTCGAGAACGCGCCGCCCGGACGCCGCTTCACCGCGATCCGCAGCTCGCCGGACGCCGCGGGCGCGCAGATCGAGTACGTCCGCCGCACCGGCAGCCCGTCGAGCACCGCGCGGACCGCCACGTGCTGGCCGGGTGTGAACCGGAACTCGTCCTTGAGCTGCGGCGGGACGTAGAACGTGAGCGCGACGGCGTCCGCGGTCAGCTGCCGGACTTCGCGCACCCGCAGCCGGTGGAAGCGGCTCGGGCCGAGCGGGGGCGAGGCCGGTGCGGGCACCACGACCTCGGGTTCGGTTTCGAGCCCGGCCGCCGCCAGGTACTCCGCCGCGGTCAGTTCGCGGCCCCACGCGGTGCTCAGCGGGACGTCCCTGGTCAAGTAGGCCTCGCGGTTCTCCAGCCAGACCCGCCGGTACCGGTGGAACGGGACGGCGGGGTGCAGGTGGTGCACCAGGTGCAGGTTCTGGGCCAGCAGCACCGGGGTCAGCAGCCGGTCGAGCCCGACGCGCACCCGGGTGGTGCCGAAGCGGCCCTCCGGTCCCGCGGCGGGCAGGCCGTGGTGCGGCAGCCAGCCGAACGACCACGCGAGCAGGCCCAGCCCGAGCCGCTGCGGCAGCAGGTACACCAGCACCAGTTCGACGCCGTGGCCGCTCGTGACCAGCGCCGCCGCGGCCGTCAGCGCCGTGGCCAGCACCACCAGCGTCTCGGCCAGCTCGTGCGGTGGCCGCGACCGCAGCCGGGCGAAGTAGCAGCGCGCGTAGGAGACGTCGAGGGTCAGCCAGCGCAGCGGCAGCTGCCAGCGCGGGCCCCGCGAGGTCCACGCGTCCGGGTCGGCGTGCGCCGAAGCGTTGGTGTGGCGGTGGTGCAGCCCGTGGACGAACCGCAGCGAGGGGAAGGAGGCGTAGGCCGCGACGAACGGGACCGCCAGCCGCCCGAGCACCTCGTTGACCCAGGTCAGCTTCCCCGCCGAGTGGTGGGCCGATTCGTGGACCACGGTGTACATCGCGAAGGTGACCACGGTGTTCAGCAGCACGGTCACCACCGCCGGCACGAGTCCCGCCAGCAGCAGCCACGTCGCGGTGGCCCACACCGCCGCGCCGCCGGTGAACAGCAGCAGCGCCGGCACCGAGACGGCGGGCAGGCAGACGCGGGGCGCGGGCACGACGGCGCGGGCCGTCCGCTCCCCTGTCGGCGCCACGGCGACCCGGCCGTGCTGCTGGGTGAGGGCGACGGGCATCGAATGGTCTCCTCGGTCGAGAAGCTCCTGGCGAGGCGGGAGTCACCGTAGACAACCCTGACCGGTTTGTAAACGTTCTGGCAGGCTCCGAAAAAAGGGGCTCGCCAGCGGAACGTTAGCGGTGGGTAAGCTCGCCCTATGAAGGCCGTCACCCCCGTCGCCCCGGCGCGCACCCGCGAGCGGCTGCTGGCCGCGGCCGCGGACGTCATCGCCGCGGACGGCTGGGCCGCCGTGACGATGGGGAAACTGGCCGCGCGGGTCGGGGTGAGCAGGCAGACCGTCTACAACGAACTCGGCTCGAAGGCCGAGCTCGCCGAGGCGCTGATGCTCGACGAGACCGACCGCTTCGTCGAGCGGGTGCACGCCGACGTCGCCGCGCACCCGGACGACCCGGTCGACGGCGTCACCGAGGCCTTCCGGCACACCCTCGAAGCCGCCCGCGCCAACCCGCTGATCGAGATCGCGCTCGGCGGCGCGCAGGGCGGCCGCGACGACTTCCTCCCGCTGCTCACGTCCCAGCCCGAGGCGGTGCTGGGCCGGGCCGTCGACGCCGTCGCCGCGGTGTTCGCGGGCGCCTACCCCCAGGTGCGGCTGACCCCGTCGGAGTGGGCGGTCGCGGTCGAAGCCTTCGTCCGGCTGCTGCTCTCCCACCTGGTGCAGCCCAGCGGCTCGGCCGAGCACGCGAGCGGCCAGATGCGCTGGGTGATCGGCCGGATGCTCGGGTCGTGACGCCGCAGGTGGCCCCCGCCCCGGCGGCGCGGGCCACTGGCCTAGACTCGGACCTCCCGGTCTGCAGGTGACCGGGGCCATTTCCGCAGGATTGTCCTACACAATCGTTACCGCTCGAGGAGAAGACCTTGAAGAGCACCGTCGAGCAGCTGAGCCCGACGCGAGTCAAGATCAATGTCGAGGTGCCGTTCGACGAGCTGAAGCCGAACTTCGACCGCGCCTACCGCAAGATCGCCCAGCAGGTGCGCATCCCGGGCTTCCGGCCCGGCAAGGCGCCCGCTCGCGTCCTGGAAAGCCGGATCGGGCGCGGCCCGGTGCTCGACGAGGTCGTCAACGAGGCCATCCCGGCCAAGTACATCGAGGCCGTTCGCGAGAACGAGGTCCGCACGCTCGGGAACCCCGAGTTCGACGTGACCAAGCTCGAAGACCGCGACGTCCTCGAGTTCACCGCCGAGGTCGACGTGCGCCCGGAGATCGAGCTCCCCGACCTCGAAGGCTTCGCGGTCACCGTCGACGACGTCGAGCTGACCGACGCCGAGGTCGACGAGCAGCTCGACGAGCTGCGCGCCCGCTTCGGCACGCTGACCGGCGTCGAGCGCCCGGCCGAGACCGGCGACTTCGTTTCGATCGATCTGGCCGCGACCGTCGACGGCGAGGCCGTCGAGGAGGCGAGCACCACCGGGCTGTCCTACGAGATCGGCTCCGGCCAGCTCGTCGACGGCATCGACGAGGCCATCGTGGGCGCGAACGCCGGCGAGACCAAGACGTTCACCACCCAGCTCGTCGCCGGTGAGCACGCCGGCAAGGACGCCGAGGTGACCGTGACGGTCCAGTCGGTCAAGCAGCGCGAGCTGCCCGAGGCCGACGACGAGTTCGCCCAGATGGCGAGCGAGTTCGACACCATCGAGGAGCTCAAGGGCGACCTCCGCGAGCGCCTCGGCCGCGTCAAGAAGATGCAGCAGGGTGTCCAGGCCCGCGACAAGGTGCTCGACGAGCTCCTGGAGCGCACCGAGGTGCCGATCCCGGAGAAGGTCCTCGACGCCGAGATCGAGAACCGCAAGCACGACGCGATCCACCCGTTCGACCACGACGAGGCGCAGTTCGCCCAGGCCCTCGAGGCCGAAGGCCGCACCCTCGAAGAGTTCGACGCGGAGACCCGCACCGAGTCGGAAAAGGCCGTCCGCACGCAGCTGCTGCTGGACACCATCGCCGACAAGGAAGAGGTCTCGGTCAACGACGGCGAGCTCACCGAGCGGATCATCTACCAGGCCCAGCGCTTCGGGATCAGCCCGGACGAGTACGTCCAGCGCGCCCAGCAGTCGGGCCAGCTGACCGCGATCTACGCCGACGTCCGGCGCGGCAAGGCCCTCGCCTCGGTGGTCCGCAAGGCCGCCGTGACCGACGGCTCCGGCGCCGAGGTCGACCTCACCGAGCTGTTCGGCTCGGACGAGCCGGCCGCTGACGAGGCAACCCAGGAGACGCAGGTCACCGACGAAACGGCGAAGACTCCGGCGGAGTGAAGCTGTGAGCGAACTTGGGCGGTGTCAGGCATTCTGCACCGCCCAAGTTCGTTAGGGTCGGATACAAGATCTCAAGCATCTGAAACGACAGCGGTGGCCGTCAGCACCGGGCCGCCGCCGGCGAAAAGGCAGGCAGACGTGACGCAGCACACGCCCGAGGCGCGGTCCGGCACCGCAGGGCTCACCCTCACCGACTCGGTGTTCGAGCGGTTGCTCCAGGAGCGCATCGTCGTCCTCGGTTCCGAGGTGAACGACGAAGTCGCCAACCGGATCACCGCGCAGCTGTTGCTGCTCGACGCCGACGACGCCGAATCCGACATCCGCTTCTACATCAACTCGCCGGGTGGCTCGGTCACGGCCGGGTTCGCCATCTACGACACCATGCAGCTGATCCGCCCGGACGTCGCGACGTACGCGATGGGCATGGCGGCCTCGATGGGGCAGTTCCTGCTGTCCTCGGGCACGCCCGGCAAGCGCTACTCGCTGCCGCACGCGCGGATCCTGATGCACCAGCCCTCGGCCGGTGTCGGCGGCACCGCGTCGGACATCGCGATCCAGGCGGACCTGTTCAACAAGTGGAAGCGCGAGCTGGCCCAGATCACCGCGGACCAGACCGGGCAGACGGTCGAGCAGATCATCGCGGACGGCGACCGCGACCGCTGGTTCACGGCGCAGGAGGCGAAGGACTACGGGTTCGTGGACCACGTCCTCACCCGCGACATCGCCCGTCCGGCCTCGAACTGAGCCGAAGCACCAAGGAGACTCACATGAGCAACTTCAGGCTCCCGGGTGACTTCCGGGCCCCGAGCACGCCCCAGTCGCGGTACATCCTGCCGTCGTACGTGGAGCGCACCAGCTACGGCGTCAAGGAGTCGAACCCGTACAACAAGCTGTACGAAGAGCGGATCATCTTCCTCGGCGTGCAGGTGGACGACGCGTCGGCCAACGACGTGATGGCGCAGATGCTGCACCTCGAGCACGAGGACCCGGACCGCGACATCACGATCTACATCAACTCGCCGGGTGGCTCGTTCACCTCGCTGATGGCGATCTACGACACCGCGCAGTACATCCGGCCGGACATCCAGACGGTCTGCCTCGGCCAGGCCGCTTCGGCCGCCGCGGTGCTGCTCGCCGCCGGCAACCCGGGCAAGCGCTTCGCCCTGCCGAACGCGCGCGTGCTGATCCACCAGCCCGCCACCGAGGGCACGTACGGCCAGGTCTCCGACCTCGAGATCCAGGCGAACGAGATCCAGCGGATGCGCCGCCAGATGGAGGTCATCCTGGCCAAGCACACGAACAAGGACCCGGACCAGATCCGGGCCGACATCGAGCGCGACAAGATCCTCACGGCCGAGGAGGCCAAGGCGTACGGCATCATCGACGAGGTGCTGCCGTACCGGAAGGCGTCGGCGCTGTAGATCCGCCGGGCCGGTGTGTGTCGAGAAGACGACACACACCGGCATCCTGGTTTAGGGTCGTCCTCTGATGTGCTCCCGGAGCTCGTGGGTGTTCCCGCCCACGGCATCGGACGGGTACCGTCAGTGGCAATGCGTGCGGCTCCGCTCGGTCACGGGTGGCCGGGGCCGCACCGTCGCAACACAGTCAGGCGCGGAAACCCGCGCCGGAGGGGACGAGGTCACAGGCCATGGCACGGATCGGTGACGGCGGAGACCTGCTGAAGTGTTCTTTCTGCGGGAAGAGCCAAAAGCAGGTGAAGAAGCTCATTGCCGGCCCCGGGGTCTACATCTGCGATGAGTGCATCGACCTCTGCAATGAGATCATCGAGGAGGAGCTGGCCGAGGCCGGCGACGTCAAGCTCGACGAGCTGCCCAAGCCCGCCGACATCCACGAGTTCCTCGAGCAGTACATCATCGGTCAGGAAGACGCCAAGCGGACTCTCGCGGTAGCGGTCTACAACCACTACAAGCGGATCCAGGCGGACGACAAGGCCGGCCCGAAGGACTCCAAGGAGGAGTCGGTCGAGCTCGCGAAGTCGAACATCCTGATGCTCGGCCCCACCGGGTGCGGCAAGACCTACCTCGCGCAGACGTTGGCGAAGCTGCTGAACGTCCCGTTCGCGATCGCGGACGCCACGGCGCTGACCGAGGCGGGGTACGTCGGCGAAGACGTCGAAAACATCCTGCTCAAGCTCATCCAGGCGGCGGACTACGACGTCAAGCGGGCCGAGACCGGGATCATCTACATCGACGAGGTCGACAAGATCGCCCGCAAGAGCGAGAACCCGTCGATCACCCGTGACGTGTCCGGCGAGGGTGTCCAGCAGGCGCTGCTGAAGATCCTCGAGGGCACCACCGCTTCGGTCCCGCCGCAGGGCGGCCGCAAGCACCCGCACCAGGAGTTCATCCAGATCGACACGACGAACGTGCTGTTCATCGTGGCCGGCGCGTTCGCCGGGCTGGAAAAGATCATCAACGAGCGGGTCGGCAAGCGCGGCCTCGGGTTCGGCGCGGAGATCCGCACCAAGTCCGAGATCGAGGAGAGCGACGTCTTTTCCGACACCATGCCCGAGGACCTGATCAAGTTCGGGCTGATCCCGGAGTTCATCGGCCGGCTCCCGGTCGTGGCGACGGTGAACCACCTGGACAAGGACTCGCTGGTCAACATCCTGACCCAGCCGCGCAACGCCCTGGTGAAGCAGTACAAGAAGCTCTTCGAGATGGACAACGTCGAGCTCGAGTTCACCAACACCGCGCTCGACGCCATCGCCGACCAGGCGGTCCTCCGTGGCACGGGTGCCCGCGGGCTGCGCGCCATCATGGAAGAGGTGCTGCAGCCGGTCATGTACGACATCCCGAGCCGCGACGACGTGGCGAAGGTCGTCATCACCGAGCAGACCGTCCGGGAAAACGTGAACCCGACGATCGTCGCCCGGCAGCCGACTCGGCGCGCGCGCAGCGAGCGCGGCGAAAAGTCGGCCTGACGCCGGCCGTCTCCGGGCCCGCACGGGCCCGGAGACCGACAGGAAAAGCTGAATGACTGCTGATTCTTTCCCGGGTACCGGGGGCACTGCCCCGGCCGGTGGCGTGCAAGCGCCGCCGCCACCGGCCCCGGCCACCGAACCGGTGGCCGCCGGGCCGGTCCTCGGCTTCCGCGAGCTGAGCGAGCGCGTGATCGCGTCCGTGTTCGAGCGGTACCCGTGGCTCAACCGCGTGCTGATGGGCGTGCTGGCCGTGTGCACCGGCACCTGCGTCGTGGCTGTGGTGTCCCGGCTGTCGCCGTTGCCGCTGCTCCCGGTGCCGTTGTTCCTCGTGGGCGGTTACGGGCTGTGGCAGGCCCGCGGCGCGACCGAACGACGTCAGCTGGTCAACTGGGTGGTCCTGTTCGCGCTCGCGACCATGGTCGGCTTCTGGCTGATTTCGGTCGTCGGCCGCTGGGTGGAGTGAAAACCCGCCGACCGGATCGTTTGACGCCGTGACCGCGTGGGTATGCAGCCCCCGTGGTAGATGCCCTCAGACCGTTCCGGCATCCGGCACTTCTCTACCGTGGTGACGCTGAGTACCTCGATGGTGTCATTCCGTTCCTGCTCGAAGGTCTCGACCGCGGCGAGCCCGTGGTCGTCGCGGTTCCCTCACGCAACCTCCTGCTGGTCGAGAAGGCTTTGGATCGCCGGGCGGGCGAAGTCCGGCTGATCGACTTGAGCCGCGCGGGCCGCAACCCCGGCGCCATCCTGCCTTCCATGCTGCGCGCCCTCGCCGCCGAGCACGAGGGCCCGGTGCGGATCGTCGGCGAGCCGGTCTGGGCCGGCCGCACGGACGCCGAATACCCGGCGTGCGTGGAGCACGAGGCCCTGATGAACCACGCTTTCGCCGGCCGTGACACGGCGGTGCTGTGCCCGTACGACGTCGAGGCGCTGACCCCGTCGATGCTGGCCGACGCCGAGCGCACCCACTCCGAGCTGTGGGGCCTGGCCGGCCCGTTCGTGAGCCCGCGCTTCGACCCCGACGCCGTCCGGGCGGAGCTGAGCCGCCCGCTGGAGCCGCCACCCGGCGCGGCGGAGCGCACGTTCGACATCGCCCAGCTGGCCGCACTGCGGGGCTACGCGGAGCTCTGGGCGGCCCGTCACGGCCTGCGCCGCCCGCGCCGCGACGACTTCACGCTGGCGATCGCGGAGCTGACGACGAACAGCGTCCTCTACGGCGGCGGCACCGGTGTCCTGCGGCTCTGGGCGGCGGGGGACGAGGTGGTCGGCGAGGTGACCGACGCGGGCACGATCACCGACCCGCTGGCCGGCCGCATCCCGCCCCCGGCGTCGACCCTGGGCGGCCGCGGGCTGCTGCTGGTGAACCGGCTGGCCGACCTGGTCCGCACGTACTGGGTCCCGGGCCGCACGACGACCCGGGTCCACTTCCGCTGCGGCTGACACCGGACCCTGCCGGGGCGGCCTGCGTCAGTCCGCGCGGGGGACGTGCTTGCCGAGAAAGCTGATCAGGCTCGGGACCACCGTCCGGTTGAACGGGTCGCCGTGCTTGCCGTGCGCGGTGTGGGCGACCGCCGGGCGGGCCGCGTCGATGTAGCGGCGGACGCCGGTGATGAACGAGTCCTCCGTGCCGCACCAGATTCCGTTGGCGACGCCCTTGGTCTCGTCGATGTGGCGCAGCGGGTCCAGCGCCGTCCAGTCCTGCACGTCGGGGAAGATGTGGCGCTTGGCCATCTCCGGCCACGACGTGATCAGCGCCGGGGCCAGCGTCGCCACCGCGGCCGGTGGCTGGCGCCGTTCGACGCGGCGACGGGTGTAGACCAGGGCGCCGAAGCCGCCCATCGAGATGCCCGTACACGCGAACGGCAGGCCGGCCGGGCCGGCGAAGCCGCGGGCCCGCAGCCACTGCGGGACCTCCTCCAGCAGCATCGCCATCGGGTCGTCGCCCGGGTGGACCTGGTGCCAGTAGTTGTCGCCGCCGTCGACGGCCACGAAGCCGAACGACGGGACCGCCTTGCGGGCGACGTCGCTGGCGAGCTGCTTGAGCGTGCCGGTCGGGGCCGCGCTGCGGGCGTTGCCGTGCAGGCCGTGCAGCACGAGCGACATCGGCAGCCCCTTCGGCGGGGTCTTCGACGGCAGGATGAACACCAGGTCGACCATCCGGCCGCGCGCGGCGGAGTAGACGCGCTCCACGCGGGTGCTGCCCAGCTGGGTCGTCGGGTTCGACGACGTCACGCCCAGCGTGCGCTGCAGGGCCTGGCTGAACGGCAGCTTGCCGGTCGCCGTGCCCACGGCCAGCCCGGTCACGGCCAGCCCCGACGCACCCGCGATCAGCACCGAGCGGCGGCTCAGCCAGCGCCGCGCGCCCTGGACCGCCGCCTCCGCGACAGCCTTCGCGGGCTGCGGCTGGTCCCCACCGCCCGCGCGCTCCGCGTCCCCGTTTTCCTCGTTCACCTGTCTCCGTCCCCCGCCTGCTGCTCATAGGACGCCGCGCACCCGCTCCGCGTTCCCCTCGCGTCCCGCTCGCCGGGTTAGTCGTTCCCACCCTGCCCGGCGTTTCCGGTCCTCGCGCGCCAAGCCGCCTTCGCGGCATCGGTCGAGCGCCCGGCCCGGTCCACAGTGTCCCCGAGACCCACCGCGAGGGTGATGCCGAGGGGTATCAAAATGTGGTCTATGCCCTGTTCGCCGGGCCCGAAGTGCCCGGACGCCTCCAGGGTGACGAAGCCGTGCAGCGCGCTCCACAGCTGGGCGGCCGCCTGGTACTTGTCCGCGGGCCGGAAGCGCCCGGCCTCGATGGCTCGTTCGGTGGCCCGGACGATGTGCTCGAAGGCCTCCAGGCCCTCCGGAGCGGCTTCCCGGCCTTCTTCGGTGGTGAGGTCGGACAGCGTCGCCCGCTTGCCGCCCGGGGCGGACTGGCCGAACGTGACCGCGAACAGCTGGGGCTGCTCGGCGACCGCCTGCCGGTAGGTGCGGGCGAGGCTGAAGATGTCCGCCACCGGGTCGTCGGTCTCGCCGACCCCGGCCAGCCACTCCGAAAGCCGCAGGAAGCCGGCGCGCGCGACCTCGTCGACCAGCGCGGCCATGCCGCCGAAGTGCGTGTACACCGCCATCGTGGAGACGCCGACTTCCGCCGCCAGCTTGCGGGCCTGCAGGGTCTCCGGGCCGCCGTCGTCGAGCAGCCGGATGGCCGCCTCGACGAGCTTGGCCTTGACGTCGGACGCACGCGGTTTGGGGCTCATGCTTGCCAGTATTCCATAACCCTGTTATACCTGTACTCATAACCGAGTTATGGAAGGCGCGGAGGGGTCACGCAATGGGCAACAAGTTCCTCGAAGGAAACTTCGCCCCGGTCAGCCGGGAGCACACGATCACCGAGCTCGCCGTCACCGGGCGGATCCCCGACTTCCTCGACGGCCGCTACCTGCGCAACGGCCCCAACCCGCTGTCCGAAGTGGATCCGGTGGCCTACCACTGGTTCATGGGCGACGGGATGGTCCACGGCGTGCGCCTGCGCGACGGCAGGGCCGAGTGGTACCGCAACCGCTGGGTGCGCAACGAGTCGGTGACGGCGACGCTGAACGGCGAAGACGCGAGCCGGTACTGCGGCCTGGACGCGCTCGGCGCCAACACGAACGTGATCGGCCACGCCGGCAAGACGCTCGCGCTGGTCGAGGCGGGCGCGCCGATCTACGAGCTGACCGACGAGCTCGACACCGTCGGCCGCTGCGACTTCGACGGCACGCTCCCCGGCGGCTACACCGCCCACCCCAAGCGCGACCCGCGCACCGGCGAGCTGCACGCCGTCTCGTACTTCTTCGGCATGGGCAACAAGGTCCAGTACTCGGTGATCGACGCGGCCGGCCGCACGCGCCGCGTGGTCGACGTCGAGGTCACCGGGTCACCGATGATGCACGACTTCTCGCTGACCGAGAAGTACGTCGTGTTCTACGACCTGCCGGTGACGTTCAACGCCCGGATGGCGGTGGCCGCCAACGTGCCGAGCGCGCTGCGCACCCCGGCGAAGCTGGTGCTTTCGGCGGTGGTCGGCAAGGTCCGCGTGCCGGACCCGGTGTCGGCGATGATGGCGAGCAAGATCGGCGCGAACGGCGGCCTGCCCTACCGCTGGAACGAGAAGTACCCGGCGCGGATCGGCGTCATGCCGCGGGACGGCCAGAGCCGCGACGTCCGCTGGTTCGACGTCGAGCCGTGCTACGTCTTCCACCCGCTCAACGCCTACGACGACGGCGACAGCGTCGTGCTGGACGTCGTGCGCCACCCGAAGATGTTCGACCAAGAGCTGCACGGCCCCGGCGAAGGCGGCCCGACGCTCGACCGCTGGACCGTGGACCTCAACGCGGGCAAGGTCCTGGAGGAACGCCTCGACGACCGCGGCCAGGAGTTCCCGCGCGTCGACGAGCGGCTCGTCGGCCGCCCCCACCGCTACGGCTACGCGGTCTCGACCGACGGCGAAGCGAACCCGGGCAACTCCCTGTTCAAGCACGACTTCCGCACCGGTTCCCGCCAGGAGCGGGCGTTCGGCGACGGCCGTCAGCCGGGTGAGTTCGTGTTCGTGCCCTGCCACGAAGACGCGGCCGAGGACGACGGCGTGCTGATGGGTTTCGTCTACGACCCGGCGTCCCAGCGCAGCGACCTGACGGTGCTCGACGCGGGAACCCTGGAGACGGTGGCGGCGATCCACCTGCCCGACCGCGTGCCCAACGGCTTCCACGGCAACTGGGTCGCCTCCTAGACCAGGCGGCGTCAGACCAGAACGCGGTGGTCGCCGGTGTAGAGGTTCATCGAGTCGCCGCGCAGGAAGCCGATGAGCGTCATGCCGTTCTCCTCGGCCAGCTCGACCGCCAGTGACGACGGCGCGGACACCGCGGCCAGCAGTCCGATGCCCGCCATCGCGGCCTTCTGCACCAGCTCGAACGACGCGCGCCCGGACACCAGGAGGCCGTGGCCCGGCGCGGGGATGCGGTCTTCGAGGACGGCCCAGCCGAGCACCTTGTCGACCGCGTTGTGCCGGCCGACGTCTTCGCGGACGACCGCGAGGTCGCCGTCCGGGGTGAACAGCGCCGCCGCGTGCAGGCCGCCGGTGCTGGCGAACACCTTCTGCCGGGCGCGCAGCGCGTCCGGCAGGGCGGCCAGCGTCCCGGTCTTCACGGCGAAGGCCGCTTCGGCGGGGGAGAAGCGGGTCTTGAGCTTGACCGCGTCGAGCGCGGCCTTGCCGCAGACACCACACGAAGAGGTGGTGTAGAAGTTGCGCTCGACGCCGGTGTCCGGCGGGGCCACCCCGGCGGCCAGCGCGATGTCGAGGACGTTGTAGGTGTTGCGGCCCTGGTCGTCGACGCCGTCGCAGTAGCGCGCCACCGCGATGTCTTCACGGCCACCGATCACGCCTTCCGACAGCAGGAAGCCGTGGGCCAGCTCGACGTCGTTGCCCGGGGTGCGCATGGTGACGGCCAGCGCCTTGCCGCCGACCCGCAGCTCCAGGGGCTCTTCGGCGGCGAGCGCGTCGGGGCGGCGCCGGTCCCCGGTCGCGGAAATCCGCCGCACCGGCCTGCGCACGGTCACCCTGCCCATCTGCACACCTTTCGCCGCCCGAAAGTTCGACACCCGTATGGTGCAACACCGGGTATTTAGTAATACATTCCCTCCATCATCCCCAGAGTACGGAGGGAACCGATGGCTCTCGGCTTCCTGGACCGATCCCGGATCGTGGCACCGCCGACGTGGACGCGCTGGCTGGTGCCGCCGGCGGCCCTCTCGGTGCACCTGTCGATCGGGCAGGCCTACGCGTGGAGCGTGTTCAAGTCTCCGCTCGAGAAGACGATGCACCTGAACGGTACGCAGAGCTCGCTGCCGTTCCAGCTCGGCATCGTCATGCTCGGGCTGTCCGCGGCCTTCGGCGGCACGCTCGTGGAGAAGAACGGCCCGCGCTGGGCCATGTTCGTCTCGATGTGCTGCTTCGCCACCGGGTTCCTCGTCTCCGCCCTCGGCGTGGCGACCGGGCAGTTCTGGCTGGTCGTCCTCGGCTACGGCGGGATCGGCGGCGTCGGGCTCGGCATCGGCTACATCTCGCCGGTGTCCACGCTGATCAAGTGGTTCCCGGACCGGCCGGGCATGGCCACCGGCATCGCGATCATGGGCTTCGGCGGCGGTGCGCTGATCGCGACACCATGGTCGTCGTCGATGCTCGGCACTTCGCCGACCACCGGCACCATCGCGACGGCTTTCCTGATCCACGGCGTCGTCTACGCGGTGTTCATGTCGATGGGGTGGCTCCTCGTGCGCGTCCCGGCCGACGACTGGAAGCCGGACGGCTGGGAGCCGAAGACCGATCACGGCAAGGCGATGATCAGCACCGCGAACGTCTCGGCCGCCAACGCGATCAAGACGCCGCAGTTCTGGTGCCTGTGGGTCATCCTGTGCTTCAACGTCACCGCGGGCATCGGGATCCTGGAGAAGGCGTCGCCGATGCTCAGGGACTTCTTCTTTTCCGAGAACACCTCGACACCAGCCGCCCTGGCTTCGGCGACCGGGTTCGTCGCGCTGCTGTCACTGTTCAACATGCTCGGCCGGTTCGTCTGGTCGTCCACTTCGGACCTGGTCGGGCGCAAGAACATCTACCGCACCTACCTCGGCGCCGGCGCGGTGCTGTACCTGGTGATCGCGCTCACGGAGAACTCGTCGAAGCTCGTGTTCATCCTGTGCGCGATGGTGATCCTGTCCTTCTACGGCGGCGGGTTCGCGACGGTCCCGGCGTACCTGAAGGACCTCTTCGGCACCTACCAGGTCGGCGCGATCCACGGCAGGCTGCTCACCGCGTGGTCGGTGGCCGGCGTGCTCGGCCCGCTGATCGTCAACCGGATCGCCGACAGCCAGAAGGCGGCGGGCAAGTCCGGCCCGGCGCTGTACGAGCTGTCCTTCTACATCATGATCGGCCTGCTGGTGGTCGGCTTCGTGGCGAACGAGCTGGTCCGGCCGGTCAAGGAGAAGTACCACGAGCCGGTCGCCGCGGCCGCGAGGAGTGAGGCGTGATGAGCGAGCCTTCGACGTCGAAGCCCAACCGGGTGCCGCTGATCGTGCTGACCTGGGCGTGGGTCGTGCTGCCGTTCGGGTACGGCGTGTACCAGCTGTTCCTGAAGCTGGTACAGCTCTTCGGATGAGCAACGGAGTTCTCGTCACCGGCGCTTCCCGCGGCATCGGGCGCGCGGTGGCCACGGCGTTCGCGGCGCGGGGTGACCGGGTGGCCGTCCACTACGGACACCGCGCCGCGGATGCCGAAGAAACGCTTTCGCGCCTGTCCGGCTCGGGGCACCTGCTGGTCAGCGGCGATCTCGCCGACCCGGAGGCGGCGCGGCGGATCGCCGACGCCGCCGAGGCCGGGCTCGGCGGCGTCGACGTGCTGGTCAACAACGCCGCCGTCGCGACGTCGGCGGAAACCGCGCACCCGGTCGGCGAAGTGTCCTACGTGGACTGGCAGCGGATCTGGCGGCGCACCCTCGACGTCAACCTCGTGGGCGCCGCCAACCTGAGCTACTGCGTCGCCCGGCACCTCATCGGGCGCGGCGCGCCCGGCCGGATCGTCAACATCGGGTCGCGCGGGGCGTTCAAGGGCGAGCCCGACCACCCGGCGTACGGCGCGAGCAAGGCTGCGCTGCACTCGCTGGGCCAGTCGCTCGCGGTCTCCCTGGCGCCGCACGGCATCTCCGTGACCTCGGTCGCGCCCGGCTTCACCGCCACCGAGCGGGTGGCGGACCGGATCGACGACGCCCTGCGCGCGCAGAGCCCGTTCGGCCGGGTCGGCACGCCCGAAGAGGTCGCCGCGGCCGTCGTCTACCTGGCCTCCGCCGAGGCGACCTGGGCGTCCGGCGCGATCCTCGACCTCAACGGCGCCTCCCACCTGCGCATGTGACCTGCCTCACGCGTGCAGCAGCCGGCGCGCGGGACACGTCGGTAGGGGCGTGCACCCACTGGGCAAGATCGTCGTCTCCGGGCTGGCGCTGGTCGTCTTCTGCGGCACCGCGTACGGCTACGTGAACCTCCAGGCCCTCGACGAGGTCACGCGCGACAGCGTGATCGACGCCGACGGCGGGACCGCCCCCGGGGAGCAGCCCGCCGACGGCTCGCTCGACGTCCTGCTCGTCGGCCGGGACGCCCGCACCGACCCGCAGGGCAAGCCGCTCTCGCCGGACGTGCTGCGGGAACTGCGGGTCGGCCCCAACGGCGACGACCTCACCGACACCCTGATCGTGCTGCGGATCCCGAACGGGACGAAGCAGGTGAAAGCGTTTTCCATCCCGCGCGACAGCTTCGTGTCGATGCCCGGCGGCAAGGGCAAGATCAACGCCGCCTTCGGGCGCGCGAAGGCCGCCGAGGCGCGGCGGCTGCGTACGGCGGGCGAGACCGACAAGGCGAAGATCGACCAGGGCGCCCTCACGGCCGCGCGCCGCGCGACGCGGCAGGCCGTCGAGGACCTCACCGGCGTCAAGATCGACCACTTCGCCGAAGTCAACCTGCTCAGCTTCTCCGAGATCAGCAAGGCGATCGGCGGCGTCGACGTCTGCCTCAACGCGGCCACCCAGGACCGGAACTCGGGCGCGGACTTCCCGGCCGGGCGGCAGCGGATCTCGGGCGCGGACGCGCTCGCCTTCGTCCGGCAGCGCGACAACCTGCGCGGCGGGGACTTCGACCGCGTCCGGCGCCAGCAGGTCTTCCTCGCCGGGCTGGCGAGGCAGGTGCTTTCCGCGGGCACGCTGGGCGACCCGGGGAAGCTCTCGGGCCTCATCGACGCGGTGAAGCGTTCGGTGGTGCTCGACTCGTCGTGGAACCTGCTCGACTTCGTGTCCCAGATGCGCGGGGTCAGCGGCGGCGGCATCCAGTTCGAGACGATCCCCGTCGTCAACCCGGACTACCGCTACGACCCGGCCGACCGCCGGCTGACGGCCGTGCAGGTCGACCCGGCCGCGGTCAAGGCGTTCGCGGCGAACCTGATCGGCCCGGTCGCGCCACCGCCGTCGCCGGGCCAGGGGCCGGGGCCGACCGTCGACGTCACCAACGCGGGCCCGCGGGAAGGGCTCGCGGCGCGCGTGTCCGGTGTGCTGCGCGACAAGGGGTTCACCCCCGGCGCGACCGGCAACACGGCCTCGCGCCGGACGTCGGTGGTCCGGTTCGGCGCCGATCTCGCGGACCGCGGCGCCGAGGTGGCGAAGCTGCTGGGCGGGCTGACGACGCAGGAGTCCGCGTCGGTGCCCGCCGGGCACATCGAGGTCGTGCTCGGCACGGTGTACGCGGGCCCCGGCGCGGCCGGCGGCGGGGGTGCCCCGGCCGCCGCCGCCGACCCGATCACGTCGGACGGGGTCGTCTGCGTGAATTGACGGAGCACGGCGCACGATTCGTGAAATCGCGCGAAGTTTTTCCCTGAAGCCACGCAATGTTGTTTTCCGCCGACCGGACCACGGCGGACCACGCGGGTGAGTGGTCTTGACGCTGCCTGCCTGGTGAGGCAGTGTGCGGTGACCGTCAGCGGCAGCACCGCGCGGCGGACCGGAAAAGATCACCGGACCGGTGGCGAACCGGAAAGTCGATTTCAGGAAATAAGGAAAGTCCGGAACTTATGCGCTCCAGCGTTGCCCGCGGAGGGTGGCTCCTTCCGGTGCTCGCTTCCGCCGTTCTGTGCGCCGGGTGCCAGTCGGCGTCCGCCGCGGCGCACTACCCCGAGTCGATCGACGCCTGCAAGCTGCCCGGCCCGGACACCCGCGACCGGCTGGCCCCGGGCACCGTCGAAGTCCCGCCGGACTCGGTCAAGACGGCCGACGCCAAGGTCGTGCCGCAGGACCGCTCGACCGAGGGCAACGAACTCACCGGCTGCAAGCGCCTGTTCGCCCGCGACCTCGGCGGCGGGAAGCCCAACATGCAGGACTACCGGGTCGTCACGATCGCCGTCGTGCGGTTCACCGACGCCGACACGGCCAACGCCGCGTCCCAGGCCACCCAGCTGATGACCGACGCGCTGGGCGACCACTCGGGCGTCCGGCTCGCGACCGGCGTCGGCGACGAGGCCGGCTTCTCCGAGCAGTGGGCCGCCGTCCGCTCCGGCAACGTCGTACTGGGCATCGCCATCGCCGACGGCGGCACGGAGGCGGCGCTGATCCGCCCGGCGGCCCTCGACGACGTCCAGGCCGTGGTCACCGAGATGACCGGCACCCTGCAGCGCGACTACCGCGGCTGAGAAGCTACGAAAGCGGGCCTTCCATGGCCCGGACGAGGCTCTTCGGGCGCAGATCGGTCCAGTGCTCCGCCACGTAGGCGAGGCAGTCGTTCCGCGACGCGGCCGGGTACGCGGTCGTCCACCCGGCCGGGACCGCCTTGGCCGACGGCCACAGCGAGTGCTGGCCCTCGTCGTTGACCAGGACCAGGAACCGGCCTTCGGGGTCGTCGAACGGATTGCTCATCGGCACTCCTTCAGATCGGTGGCAGGCCGCGGAAGAACTCCCCGTCGCTCTCCGAACGGGGAACCAGCTGGTCCCACCAGGTCGCGGCCGGGTCGAACCGCGCGAAGAACGGGCGGCCGACCAAGTTCTCGTCGCGGGCGCGAAGCAGCTGGAGGACGAAGACCCGCTCGGCGCCGAGGTCGGCCACGCCCGAGACGAGGACCTTCCCGAGCGAGGTGGACATGACCGGCCCGCGGGCGGTGCGGCCCAGGCCGCTCACCCGCCGGACGGCCGCGTGGTGGATGTCGACGGCGCGGGCCAGCGGCACCTGGTAGTACTCCCGCGCCCCGGTGTCCCGCTCCACGAACAGGTAGTAGGGCACGATCGAGAGGCTCACCTCGTCCTGCCACAGCGTCGCCCAGGTGGCGGCGTCGTCGTTCACGTGCCGGATCAGCGGCGCCTGTGAGCGCAGGACCGCGCCGGTCGCCAGCAGCCGTTCGACGGCCTGCCGGGCCGGCTTCGTGGCGAGTTCGCGCGGGTGGGACAAGTGCAGCATCAGCGCCAGGTGGCGACCGGACCGCACCACCCGCTCGAAGAGGCGGAGCAGGTGGTCGCCGTCCGGCGCGTCGAGGAACCGGTACGGCCAGAACGACAGGGCCTTGGTGCCGATGCGGATGGTGCGCACGTGTGCGTAGTCCGGCGCCAGCAGCGGCTCGAGGTAGCGGGCCAGCAGTTCGGTCCGCATGACCAGCGGGTCGCCACCGGTGATGAGCACGTCGGTGACTTCGGGGTGCCGGTCCAGGTACGCGGTCATCTCGCCGGGGTCGCCGAGGGCGAACCGCAGATCCGGCCGTCCGACGAACTGCGCCCAGCGGAAGCAGTAACCGCAGTAGCTGTGGCACGTCTGGCCCTGGCGGGGGAAGACCAGCACGGTGTCCCGGTACTTGTGCTGGATCCCGGTGCCGCCCGGGCCGTCGAGGCCGGGCAAGTTGCGGGTCAGCTGGTCGCCGGGGTGGGGGTTGAGGCGGTCCCGGACGTCGTCGACGACCTTCCTCAGCTGTGCGCGGTCCCCGGCGCGGAGCACGTCGGCCACCGCGGCGAAGTCCCCGGGGCCGAGCATGTCCCGGTGCGGCAGGGTCATCCGGTAGATCGGGTCCCCGGCCGGGTCGGTCCAATCGATCAGCTCGTCGAGGACGTACGAGCTGACCTTGAAGGGCAGCACCTGCGAGACGACCGTCACCGCCTCGGCCAGCTCGGGATCCTTCGTCCGGTCGAGGACGAGGTCCCGGAGCCGCTGCCCGGACAGCACACCGGGCGCCGCGGCGGACCGCTCCGGCGGCGGAAAGCCGCCCTGCGTGACGGAAGACACCTGTGTCACCTCCGAGGCCGGGAAGGGGAGAGCCGGGTCCGGATTTCCGCCGCCAGCGCCCGGACGTGGGGTGGCCGGACCATCGTCATGTGATCACCCGGCACGCGGCCGAGGACCAGCTCGCCGTGGGTGCGCTGCCGCCAGGCGGCCACGTCCACCGGACGGCGGGGTGCCGCGCCCGGATCGTCGGCGAGGAACAGGTGGACGCCGGACCGCAGCCGGTCCGCCGGCCGGTACTCGGCCGCGGCCCGCGCGTTGGCCGTGAACACGGAGATCATCCGGCGCAGCGCGCCGGCCGAGTCGCGCTGGGGCAGCAGGCCCAGCGAGGTGGCCGCTTCGGCCAGGATCGGCAGGCGGCGGCTTTCGCCGAGCAGCAGGAGGGCTTCGGCGTCCAAGCCGAGGTAGCGCGCGAACGTGACCTCGTCCGGTTCCGGGACCGGGGGCGACTCGGATGCACTGTGCCCTCCGCCGTACGCCTGGGAGTCGATCGCGGCGACGAACCCGATCTCCTCGCCTTCCCGCTCCAGGCGGAGCGCGATCTCGAAGGCGACGTTCCCGCCGAACGACCAGCCGGCGATGAAGTAGGGCCCGGCCGGCTGGATCTTCCGGATGTCGGTGAGGTAATGGCCGGCCATTTCCCCGATCGTCCGCAACGGCTCGCCGTCCGTGCCGGAGCCGACCGCTTCCAGCCCGAAGACGGGACCCGGCCGGCCGAGCTCCCGGGCCAGCGGGAGGTAGCAGGCCACCTCGCCGGACTGGGGATGGACGAGGAACAGCGGTGGGGCGGTGCCCGGCCCCGTGGTGAGCGGCACGGCCAGCGTGGGGGAACCGCGGTGGGCGGCCGGCATCAACGCGGCCATCCGCTCCACCGTCGGGGCGTGGAAGATCGAGCTCAAGGGGAGCCGGACGTCGAACTCCCGGTTCACCAGGTCGATCAGTTCCGCGGCCTTGAGGGAGTGACCGCCGAGGTCGAAGAAATCGTCCCGCGCGTCCACCTGAACGCCGAGCACCTGTTGCCACACGCGCGCCAGGTGGAGTTCTTCGCCGGTGCGGGGGGTCGCGCGCGGGCCGGGAAGACCGTTCGACGCGGGATCGGGCAGGCGCTTCCGGTCGATCTTCCCGTTCCGGGTCAGGGGCAGCCGGTCCAAGACGACGTAGCGGCTGGGCACCAGCTGGGCGGGCAGCAAGCCGGCGGCGAAGGAGCGCACGTCGGAGATCGGGCAGGCGGCGTCTTCGAGCACCAGGTAGCCGACCAGCTCGGGGCCGGTACCGGTGTCCCGGACGTCGGCGGCCGCGACCGCGACGGCGGGGTGACGTCCCAGCGTCACGGCCACTTCCCCGAGTTCGACCCGGACCCCGCGCACCTTCACCTGGTCGTCGGTGCGGCCGTGGAACTCCAGCGAGCCGTCGTTGCGCCGGCGTGCGAGGTCGCCGGTCCGGTACATCCGCTCGCCGGGCGGCCCCCAGGGATCGGGCAGGAACGCCGCCGCGGTCGCGGCGGCGTCGCCGAAGTAGCCCCGGGCCAGCCCCGGGCCCGCCAGGTAGAGCTCACCGACGACACCCGTGGGCACCGGGTTCAGGCGGTGGTCGAGGACGTGGCACCGCATGTCCGGGATCGGCCGTCCGATCGGGACCGGTCCGGCCGGGGGCGGGTCGGCCACCCGGTGGAACGTGGCCGTGACGGTGCCTTCGGTCGGGCCGTACTGGTGGACGAACGCCACCTGCGGGCCCAGTGCCCGGGCCGCTTCGGCGAGTTCCCCGGTGAGGAGTTCGCCGCTCACCGAGATCCGCCGGAGGCGGGGCAGGCCGTCCGGGCAGGTGTGGTGGGCCGCGCGGGCGAGCGCGGTCAGCAACGACGGCACGACGGACAGCAGCGCCGTCGCCTGCGCGGCGGCGGCGAGGGTCAGGATCGCGTCGGGGTCCTTGCCGTCCTCGTCGGGCAGGAGCACGAGGTGAGCGCCGGTGAGCAGCGGTCCGAACAGGTCCTTCACCGACGCGTCGAAAGCGGGCGAGGCCGTCCCGAGGACGACGTCGTCCTCGCCCAGCTCGAATTCCCGGTGCAGGAAAGCCAGGTAGTTCAGCGCGCCGCGGTGCGTGGCCGCGATCGCCTTCGGCCGGCCGGTGGACCCGGACGTGAAGTAGATCGCCGCCAGGTTCGACGGCAGGCACGGTACCAGCGGCGGGCGGCGGGGATCGGCCGCGCACTGTCCGATGTGGACGATCTCGATGCCCGGTTCCACGGCAGGCAAGGCGATCCCGGGCTCGGTCAGGAGAAGGGTGGCTTCGCTGGTGCGGACCATGGTGGACAGCCGCTCGGCCGGGAAACCGGGGTCCAGGGGGACGCAGGTCCCGCCGGCGAGGAGAACGCCGAGCGTCGCGGCGATCTGCGCGGGTGAGCGCGGCAGCAGGATCGCCACCCGGAATTCCGGTGCACCACAACGGGAGTGCACGGCCCCGGCGATCGACGTGGCCCACCGTTCGAGCTCCCGGTAGGTCCAGCTCCGGGCGCCGAGGGACACGGCGGTCCGGTCCGGGGTGCGCCCGGCCTGCTCGGCGAACAGGGTGTGCAGGCACTGGTCCGGTGCCGCGGCCCCGAGCGCGCTCGGAGCCGGATCTTCGTTGCGGGGCAGGGGAACTTCGGACACGCGAAGCCCCGGGTTCGCGGCGAACCCCGTGAGCACGCCCCGGTACTGAGCGACGATCCGCTCGATCGTCGCCCGCTCGAAAAGGGCGCTGCGGTACTGGACCGAGCCGCTCAGCTCGTGTCCGTCCACCCCGGCGGTGAACGTGAGGTCGAACTTGACGGCCCGGGTCTCGACGGGCTCTTCGGTCACCGTCAGGCCGGGGAACCCGAGCCGGGGCGGCGGGACGTCCCGGGAGACCAGCAGCACCCGGAAGAGCGGGTGGACCCCGGGCGAGCGCGGTGGGTTGAGGTGTTCCACGACGCGTTCGAACGGCACGTCCTGGTGGGCGTAGGCGTCGAGGTTCGCCGAGTGCACGCGGGCGACCAGGTCGGTGAACCGCGGGTCGTCCGCGGTGCTCGCCCGCAGCACCACGGTGTTCACGAAAAAGCCGACGACGTCGTCGAAGGCGGGGTCGGTCCGCGCGGCGACCGGGGTGCCGACGGGGATGTCGGTGCCGGCGCCGAGCCGGGTGAGCAAGGCCGCCAGCGCGGCGTGGAGGAGCGTGAAGAGCGTGGTCCCCCACGCTTCCGCCAGCTCGCGCAAGTGCCGGTACTCGCGTTCGTCCAGCCGGAACCGGACCGTGCCCCCGTGGTCGCGGTCTTCGCGGCCGGGCCCGCCGGCGTGATCGACCGGGAGCGGGATCTGCGTCGGCAGCTCCCGCAACCGCTTCTCCCAGAAGGCCAGCTGCGCCTCGCCCGGGCCTTGCGGGCGGAGGACCTCCTGCTGCCGGAGGGCGTAGTCGGCGTACTGGACGGGCAACGGGGTGAACCCGGGCGCCCGGCCGCGACCACGCGCGGCATAGGCGGCGGCCAGATCCCGCACCAGCGGGGCGATGGACCACCCGTCGCCGGCGATGTGGTGCAGCAGCAGCAACAGCACGTGGTCGAGGTCGCCGAGCCGGAACAGCCAGACGCGCAGCGGGAGGTCCGCGGCCAGGTCGAACGGTGACCGCGCCGCGTCCGTCACCAGACCGGCGAGCTCGTGCTCGCCGGCCGCCACGACGGTGAACGGCCACGTCGCCGCGGCCGGGGCGACGATTTCCTGGACCGGCGCACCGCCGCGGTCGGGGAACCTGGTCCGGAGGCTCTCGTGCCGGGCGACCACGTCACCGACGGCGGCACGCAGCGCGTCCGGATCGAGTGCGCCCCGGAAACGCAAGGCGAACGGGAGGTTGTAATCGGCGCCGGCACCGGAAAGGCGCTGGAGGAACCACAGCCGCCGCTGCCCCGGGGACAGCGGAAGCTCTGCCGGCCGTGGAGGCGGCGTGCGAGCAGCCTGTCTCGCCGGCGAGACGGCGGGGGACAAGGCGGCCACGTGGGCGGAGAAGGCCTCGAGCTCCGAGTTGCGGAAAAGGCTTTCCGGCTGGGCGCTCACCCCGAATTCGGCGCCGACGAGGACCAGCAGCCGCAACGCGGTCAGGGAGTCCCCGCCGAGCCGGAAGAAGTCGTCGCCGGTTCCGGCGGGCCGGTGGAGCACGCGCTCCCAGAGGCCGGCCATCCGCCGGACGTGCGCGGTTAGCCGCTCGTCCCGCGGACCGGGCGCCACCCGCCCGCCGGTCAGCGCGGCCACGTCCACCTTCCCGTTGGGGGTCAGCGGCATGGCGTCCGCCAAGACCAGCCGGTGCGGCCGCAGGGCCGCCGGCAGCGTGTCGCGGATCCATCGGCGCAGCTCCTCTTCCAGCTCCGCGCGGTCGTCCCGCGCCGGGCGCACCACCGCGACGAGCCGCCGGTCGCCGGGCCCGGCGTCCTCGACGAGCACCCGGGCGGACGAGACACCGGCGTGCGCCCGCAACGCGGCCTCGAGCTCCCCCGTCTCGATCCGGACACCCCGGATTTTGACCTGCTGATCACGGCGTTCCACGAAGTCGACGGCGCCGTCGGGGAGGAGGCGGCCGAAGTCGCCGGTCGCGTACCTCCGCCGCCCGGGACGCGCGGGGTCGGCCACGAAGCGCTCCGCGGTCCGCGCGGGATCGCCGAGGTACCCGCGAGCCACGCCGCTGCCGCCGACGAAGATTTCGCCGACGTGGCCGGGTTTCGCGGGTGTCCCGTCCGCGTCGAGCACGGCCAGCGAGCCGCCGGCCGTCGCGTGGCCGATGGGCACCGAGCCCCGTGAGCTCCGGGCGGCGAGCGGCCCGCACGCGGCGACCACCGTCGTCTCGGTCGGGCCGTAGAGGTGCCACCGGACCTGTCCGGCGGGATCGCCGAGGCGGTCCACGGCGGCGGGGTCCAGCACGTCCCCGCCGATCATGAGCTGACGCAGCCGGCGCAGCGCCTCGCGGCTGCGCGGGTGCCGCGTCAGCTCGGCGAAGGTGCCGCTGACGACCAACGCGACGGTGGCCCGTTCGAACAGGTCCGCGTACTGGTCCGGACCGGGGGACCGGCCGGACGGGACGACCACGGAAGCGCCGGACAGCAAGGGACACCACAGTTCGAGCACGGCGGCGTCGAACGCGGTCGACGCGTGGTGGGCGACCCGATCGCCCGGTGCCACCGCGAAGGGCTGATCGGGGTCGGTCAGCCGGCACACCGACGCGTGCTCGATCAGCACGCCCTTCGGCCGGCCCGTCGATCCGGAGGTGTAGATGACGTAGGCGAGGTCTTCGCCGCCGGCCGCCGGGAGCGGCTCGACCGGCTCGGCGGTCCGGGCCGTCCCGATGTCCAAGGCGAGCGCGCCGAACCGGCCGTCGTCGCCCGGGGCGTCGACGACGACGGTCGCGGCGCCGGAGTCACGGAGGAGAGCCGAGGTGCGGGCGAGCGGCCATTCGCCGTCGAGCGGCAGGTAGCAGGCACCGGCTTTGAGCACGCCGAGGGCCGCCTCGGCGAAGCCGATCCCGCGCGGCAGGGAAAGACCCACGACGTCACCCCGGCGAACGCCACGACGGCCCAGGGCCGCGGCGATCCGGTCGGACCGGAGGTCGAGCTCGCCGTAGGTGCACCACCGATCGGCCTCGACCACCGCGAGGCGGTGCGGACCGGCCGCGGCCCGGAGCCGGAACCGTTCGTGGATCGTCGCCGGGCGGCGCTCCGGGGCGCCCGCGGCCGGGAGCGCGGCGGTGTCCGGTGCCGTGGTCACGGCCGTCAGCAGGGCGATGTGGTCTTCACCGATCATCCGGATGTACCGCTCGTCGTACTCGGACTCGTCGTAGTCGATGATCAGGTCCGGATCATCGGGACCGTCCGGGACGTTGACCCTCAAGGCGTACTTGGCGACGGGGTGCGGGACGGCGAGCTTCGCGGCCGGGTGGCCGCCGAACCGCGGCCTGGGGTGGTCCGCACCGCGCGGATCGACGATCACCTGGAACAGCGGGGTTTCGGCGCCGCTTCGGGGGACACCGGCGAGCCGGACCACCTCGCTGAACGGCAGGCGTTCGTGCTCGATCGCACCGAACAGCGCTTCCACCGCTTCCGTGAGCACCGACGCCAGAGTGGCGCCGGGTGCGATCCGGACGCGCACGGGCAGCGGGTTCGTGAACAGGCCGACCGACCGCTCCGAGCCCGGTTCGCCCCGGTTCGCCGCCGGAACGCCGAGCACGACGTCGGACGTGCCGAGGTGGCGCGCCAGGGTCACGGCGAACGCGCCCAGGTGGGCGGCGAAGGGGGTGACGCCGAGGTCGCGGGCGACCGCGGCCAGTTCGCCGACGAGAGCCGGTGACACGGGGAGCACCAGCCGGTTCGCCGGCCGCTGGGCCTCCGGCGCACGGCCGCGGACGGCGGGCAACGCGCTCCGCGCGGGTGCGTCCGCCAAGGTTCGCTTCCAGAATTCGCGGTGACCCCGCGCGCCGGCCGACCACCGGCGTTCGGCGGCCGCGAACACGCGGTAGCCCGGGCCCGCGGGGTCCAGGGATCCGCCGCGCAGCAAGCGGTCCCACTCGTCGAAGAGCACCCTTGACGACCAGCCGTCGGCGATCAGGTGGTGGCACAGGAGAGCCAGGTAGGTCACCCGGCCGGTCCCGCCCACCAGGCAGCGCCACAGCGGCGGGCGGTCGAGGGCGAACGGGACCGCGACCGCCTCGGCGACCCGATCGCGGAACTCCCCCTCGTGGTCGCCGCCGGGGGTCAAGCCGACCCACTGCGGCTCGGCCACGCACTCCGGGTGGATCCGCTGCCACAGACCGGCTTCGTCGAGTTCGAACGTCGTGCGCAGGGCTTCGTGCCGCTCGACGAGCACCCGCAGCGTCGAGCGCAGCTCGGCCGTGCCGAGGTCGCCGTCGATCCGGAGCACCTCCGGCATGGTGTACGCCGCCGCTTCGCCGCCGACGGCTTCGCCGAGCCACAACTGGGTTTGCAGTTCCGAGGCGGGAACCCGGGAATCGGATCTGTTGGTGCCCATGGGAAATCTCTACCGTGGGCCGGCGAGTCCGGGCAACGGCCGCGATCCGCCCGGGAGCCGGTCTCCCGGTGGTAGCGTCGCCCGCGGCGCGATCGCCGCGCAGGAAAGAAAACCCGGAAGACGTCGCTGCCCGCGTCCACGGAGCAGTTCCCGGCGCGAGCGCTGCCGATCGCTTCTCCGGTGAGACCACGCAGCCAGCCGAGCCATCGGGGGGAACCGTGCCGCAGGACCCAAGACACGAGCTCGAAGCCACCGTCGCGCGCATCTGGCAGGACGTCCTCGACGTGCCGTCGGTCGGAACCGGGGACCACTTCTTCAAGCTGGGCGGGCATTCCCTGCAGGCGATGACGGTGATCGTGCGTGTTCGCAACGAGATCGGCGGCCGGGTCGGGCTCGCCGACATCCTCCGGGCGCCCGTGCTCGGCGAGTTCGTCGAACTCGTTTCCACCCGGACGAACCACTCGTCCGGCGTCGCGGTGGAAGAGGCTCCCTGATGGTGACCCGGGCACCGCGAAGCGCCGCGTCGGCGACGCCTGCGACCGAGGCCATGCGCCGGTTGTTCCTGCACCAGGACGGCTTCGCGATCGCCACCGCCTTCAGCGGGCTCGACGCCGCCGGTGCGCTCGAGCCGGTGCTGGCGGGCCGGGTCGTGTCCCTGGGTGACATGGCAGCCGGCACGGCGTCGTACCCGGCCGTGCTGGCGTTCGTCCGGGCCGGCGAGTCCGCGGGATGGCTGCGGGTGGGGCCCGGGTGGCCGGGCCCGGGCACGCCGGTTTCGCTGGCCGCGGCGATGGCGGGCGGGGCGCCGCTGACCGAACTCTACGTCGCGAGCCACCGTCAGGTCGCGGACCGGCTCCGGGACGCCGACTGGGCCGACGACGACAGCGTGGTTTCCGCGGCCGCGGAAACCCTGGCCGGTCTCGAGGCGGCTCGCACCCGGGTGCACCGGAGCGGGGCGCTGACCGAAGCGGAGCGGACGATCGCCGGCTTCCACCTGGAAGGTCTCGTGGCGGCGGTGGTGCTGCCCAGGCTCGCGGCGCGGACCGGGGAAGACCCGCCCGGACCGGCGTATTCGAGTGTGCTCCGGTTCCTGGGTTTCGAAGACGGCAGGAACGGACCGACCCGGCTCGGTGAAGCCGGGACCTTCTTCCGGCCCGTCTACGGGCTCATCGGCTCCTACGCGCGGTCGCTGCTGGCCTTCCCGGACTGGCTGCGGGCCACCGCCCCGATCACCCCGGCCCGGGTCAACGACCTGGTGGACCGGCGCCTCAACGTGCTCGCCAGCGGTGCGGCGCACAAGTCCTACTTCGCGACGGCCGACCAGCTCGTCCGCCGGTTGTTCGACGAGGCGCCGCCGGCCGCGCAGCCCCGCGCCATCGTGGACGTCGGCTGCGGGGACGGCTCGTGGCTGCGGCGGACGTACGAGACGATCGTCCGGACGACCACGCGGGGAAAGAACCTGGAGCGCTTCCCGCTCGGCCTGGTCGGTGTCGACGTCGACCGCCGTGCGCTCGACGTCGCACGGACCGAGTCGGCCGGGTGGCCCGCCATCTTCGTCGAAGGGGATGTCGGGGCACCGCGGCGGATCTGCTCGGACGTCGCGGCCGCGACCGGCTACGACCCCGAAGAGGTGCTGCACGTCCGGGCGTTCGTCGACCACAACCGGCGCATCCTCGCCGAAAGCGTTCCCGGAATTCGGCCCGCTCCGGCGGCCGTGTCGGCGCCGGTGTGCACCGATGACGCGGGACGGCTGGTGGCGCCCGAAGCACTCGAGGAAAGCTGGCGGGAGCACTACGCCGGCTGGCGCGCCGCTTCCGCCCGCCACGGCATGGTCGTCGTCGAGGGGCACGTTCTGCCGCCCGCGGAAATCCTGCGCCGCCGGGGAAGCGTGCACGCGCTGGCCTTCGAGCTCTACCACAGCCTGTCCGGGCAGTCGCCCCTCGACTGGCCCGGCTACCAGCGCGTGGTCCGGAGTGCCGGGCTCCGGACCACGACCGCGCCGAGCACCTACCCGCGCCACCACGTCCCGGCGACCAGCATCCAGCACCTGGTGGCCGACAGCTGAAAGGGGACTGCCCGTGAGCGACGCCGAGGCCGGATTCCGCCGCCGGGTGTTCGAGATCGCCGCGGAGGCGCTCGAATGCGAATCGGTCCGGGGGAGCGAGAACTTCTTCGAGCGCGGCGGCGATTCGATGACGATCGTGCGGTTCTGCGACGGTGTCGAGCAGTCCCTCGGGGTGCCGGTGCCGCTGGACCTGGCTTGGGACAGCCCGGATTTCGCGTCCCTCGCCGAAGCGGTCGAGCGCCGCGCGGAGTCCGCACGGACGAGCTCGTAGGGCCGGCCGGACGTGCCGGCACGGGACACCGGGCGGGCGAGCGGCCTGCAGCGGCAGGTGTGGCTCCAGCAGCAACTGGCGCCGGACTCGGCCATCTACCACATCGTGGCCTCGGTCCGGCTCGACGGCGAACTCGACATCGCGACGCTGGAGCGGGCGTTGCACACGCTCGAGCGGAGCCAGCGGGTGCTGCGGACCGGCTTCGAGTTCTCCGGCGGAGACGTGCTGGCTTTCACCGCCGAAGCGCGTTGCCGCCCGCTGGAAGTGCGGCAAGTACCCGCCGGAGCTCCCGTCCCCGCGGTGATCCGGGCCGCCGCGCTGGACTTCGGCGGTGCTCCCCTCGACATCGGCGCCGGATCCCCGTGGCGGTACACGCTGTTGCGCGTTTCCGCGGAGCGGCACGTGCTGCTCCTGGTCTTCCACAACATCACCGTCGACGGCCTGTCGGTGCACCTCCTGGTCGACCTGCTCGCCCGGCTCTACACGGAAGGGGCGCGAGCCGGGCCGGTGGCCGATCGCACGGTCCTCGCCGCGCGGCCGTCGCGACCGTCGGTGTCCTGGCGGGAAATGTTCCGCGGCTTCCCCGGCGCCACGGTGCTGCCCGGCATGACGAGCGAAGCCGGGGAAGACGACTTCCGTGGCTGGGCGCGCGAAGTGCGCTACCCGGCGGTGACCGCCGGCCGCCTGCGGGAGCTGGCCGCCCGGACCCGGGCCACCCCGCAGGCCATCGTGCTTTCGTGCGTCGTCAGGCAGGTGGCGCTGAGCGCCGGCACGGCGGACGTCGTGCTGGGGGTGCCCGTGTCGGACCGGGGTTCCGGCGGCATCCGGCCCGACGCGCTGGGGGTGTTCGCCGGCGACGTGCCGGTCCGGTTCACGCTGCGGCGGCCCGGCTCCCCGGTCGAGTCCCTGCTGGACGTCCGGCAGCGGATGATCGAGGTGCTGAGCAGGCGGTCAGCCGATCCCGAAGCGATCTGGCGGGATCTCCGCGCGGTCGAACCGGGTTTCGTCGGCCGTGCCTTCGACATCTCGTTCGGCTGGTGGTCACCCGGTCCGATCGCCCGGTTCGCCGCGCTGGAATCCCGGTGGGAGCTGGAGTTCGGCGGGCACGCCGAGCCGGCCTTGGTCGTGCAGCTCGGCACGCCGGAGGGCGAGCTGCGAGGGCGGCTCAGAGGGCGGTGCGGCCGGCGGGGATCGTTCGACGCGGACGCGTTCGCGGCGGGTGTCGGCGACCGGCTCGGCGAACTCCTGTCCCGGCGGGACGGTTCCGCTGACGGCGAACCGGGCCGCCGCCGCTGATCGGCCCCGGCATACTGCCGGAGCGGCCGTTGCGGTCCGGCGAGAGCACGGCGGGCCGCTGTCGGGAGGGAAGCTTTGCCGGGACGCACGCGCCGCGAACGGGGTGGGCTGTGGCGCCACCGCGACTTCCGCCTGCTGTGGGCGGGCGAGACGACCAGCAAGCTGGGCAGCAACGTGACGACGGTGGCACTGCCCCTGGTCGCCGTGCTCGCGTTGCACGCGGGCCCGTTCACCGTGGGCCTGATCGCCGCCGCCGTCTGGGTGCCGTGGCTGGTGTTCGGCCTGCCCGCCGGGGCGTGGGTCGACCGCCTGCCACACCGGCCGGTGATGCTCCTCTGCGACCTCGTCTCCGCGGCGGCGTTCCTCAGCGTCCCGGCCGCGGCCTGGCTCGGCCGGCTGACCGTCGGCCACCTGGTGGCGGTGGCCCTGCTCACCGGGACGTGCAGCGTCCTGTTCACCACGGCCTACCGGGTGTACCTGCCGGTGCTCGTGCCCGCCGCCGACCTGCCGGAGGGGAACGCGAAGCTGCAGGGCAGCGAATCCGTCGCGCAGATCGCCGGACGTGGTCTGGCCGGCCTGATCGCGCAAGGCGTCGGACCGGTGTCCGCTTTGCTCGTCGACGCGGCCACCTTCCTGGTGTCCGCGGTGTGCTTGCGGGCGATCCGCACGCAAGAGCCGCCTCGGCCGGTCGCCCCGCGGGGCACGACGTTGCGGCAGGAGATCGCCACCGGGCTCCGATGGGTCGTCCGTGACCGGTACCTGCGCCCGCTGGCCCTGTTCAGCGCGGTCGCCAACGTCGCACTGACGGGCTACCAGGCGATCCAGGTCGTGTTCTTCGTGCAGGTGGTGGGTGTTTCCCCGGCGGCGGTGGGGTTCCTGGTGGCGGCCTCGGGCGTCGGCGGGGTGCTGGGCGCGGCCGTCGCGACCTGGCTCGCGCGCCGCTGGGGCACGGCGCGGAGCATGCTGATCTCACTGCTGACCATGGCTCCGCTCGGTTTCCTCATCCCGATGGCCACGGGCGGCCCGGGCCTGATCCTGCCCGCCGTGGGCGGGATCGCCATCGGCGCGGCCGTGGTGGCCGCGAACGTGCTCGCCGCGAGCTTCCGCCAAACCTACCCGCCACGGCCCGTGCAGGGGCGCGTCGTCGCGTTCAGCAGCCTGCTGGCCAACGGTTCCAGTGCGGCGGGCGCGCTGCTCGCCGGTGCGCTGGGGGCGCTGGCCGGGCCGCGGGGCGCGGTGTGGGCGCTGATGGCCGTGCTGCTCGCCGCGACGCTCATCATCGTCGTCAGTCCGATCAGGACGAACCGGAACCTGCCGGCCGCGGCGGCACAGCCGCAAGTGCGTCCGGCATCTTGACAGCGTTTTCCGGGCCGTTCCCGAAAACGTCCGGATTGCTTTCGTTGTGTAGCGAAAATCCGCCGTTTTCCGGCCGCTTAACTCGATCGGACCAACGACGTGGCGATTCCGGTCGGCCGGGCCCACCCCTGAGCTGATCATGCTGGGCGAATCAGGCGAACTGTCGTCCGGTCGGGTTGCCGCGGCGTGATCAACGTGGCTAAGCTCGGGCAGGCCGAGCTGATCGCGGCGTCAGACGGGGAGGGCCCCTGTCGCCGGACGGCGATGGAGTGCTGCCACTCCTCCCGCTGGCTGACAGGCCGGACTGGACCGGGTGCGGGAAACGCGCGCCGGTGGTCCAGCCGAGGATCGATCGAGATCTGCTGTCCCGGGTTCTTGCGGCGCGCGCAGAAATCGTTTTCCGGAGGGGGAGAGCAAAGTGGAGGGGCGAGAGCCTGATCGTCGTGGACCGGTCGTCGAGCGAGTCGCCGCCGAAGGGCGTCGCGACCGCCGGACCGGTTTCAGCTTGCCGGCCAAGGCGAACGTGACCCGGCCGCTCGTGGGGCCGCGTCCGGCCGGTGGCCCGGTCCGGTCCGGACGTCCGCAGCTGTCCAGCCGGCGGCGCCGGAAGTGGCAGACGAGTGACCGCGCGGTCTCGTGCCACTTTTCCGCCGCGCCGGTGTGCTGATCACCGCCGTTCCCTGACTCGGTCTTCCGCTTCGGCTCCTGGTTCACGGGTGCCGGCACCGGGGTTTTCCGTCACGCGCACGCGCGGTCCGCGAAATGCGCACTCCGTTCGTGGCGCGTCACCTTGCCCGCGTGAGCGCGGGTCGTTCCCGATATCGGAGTCACGCTCGAAAGTGACCTTGCCGTGGTAGGTGATTTCGTCATTTCCCACAACAGCACCGACAACACCGGCTTGGCCGGCTGGACGAATCCCACGACCCACCCGGGCATCGTCGTCGGCGCCGACCGGCTGCGCTTACCGGAACAACTGCCCCTGGACGAATGGATCGGGATCGGGCACCGGCTGACGGAAATCTTCGACGCTTCGGCGTGGTGGATCGGCGACTGGCTGGTGTACGGTCAAAGCAAATACCCGGATCGGTACCGGTACGCGATCGCGCAAACCCGGCTCGACTACCAGACGCTCCGGAACTACGCCTGGATCGCGCGGAAGTTCGATCCCGACCGGCGTCGCCGTTCGCTGAGTTTCCAGCACCACGTGGAGGTGGCCGCCCTGCCGGCGGCCGACCAGGACCACTGGCTGCGGCTGGCGGAAAAGTTCGAGTGGTCGAGGAACGACCTCCGGAAACAGGTCAAGGACAGTTACGACCCCGGCGAACGGAAAAGGGTGACGCCGAGCGTCAGCCTGCGCATCGAGCTGAGCGGCGAACGGATGAGCCAGTGGAAGCGGGCGGCGGCGCGGAGCCGGCGCAGCCTCGAGGAGTGGATCCTGGTCAACCTGGACGCGATCGTCGAATGCGGTCCGGAGCGGTGACCTCCGGCGTAGTTTCGTCCTATGTAGACATCAGCGAGGAGGTGGCGTGATGACCGCGGTGACGATTCGCGACCGCATCTACGAGGCAGGCGGCACGGCCGCGGAGTTCGACGCCGCGACCACGTTGCCGCCCGCGTTCTACCTCGACGAGCAGCTGTACCAGCTCGAGGAGCAGCGGGTCATGCGCGCCCAGTGGCTGCCGCTCGCCCGGGTGGCGCAGGTGGCGCGGCCCGGTGACTACCTGGCGGCCGAGCTGCTCGGCGAGCCGCTGGTGGCGGTGCGGGACAAGGCGGGGGTGTTGCGCGTGCTGTCGAACGTGTGCCGGCACCGGGCCATGCCCATCGCCGAAGGCCGTGGCAGCTGCCAGACCTTGAAGTGCCCGTACCACCTCTGGAGCTACCGGCTCGACGGTTCGCTCGGCGGCGCGCCGATGATGCTGAAGGGCTCGTTCGACCGGGACGCCGTGCGGCTGCCCGAGATCCGGCACGAAGTCTGGCAGGGCTGGATCATGGTCAACCTCGACGGCTCGGCGCCGTCGCTGGCCGCCCGGATCCCCGCGCTTTCGGCATCGCTGGCGGGATGGGACTTCACCGACCTCACGGTGGTGGCGAGCCGCACCTACGAGGCGGACTGGAACTGGAAGATCACGGTGGAGAACTTCTGCGAGTGCTACCACCACCTCGGGCTGCACCGCGAAAGCCTCGAGCCGTTCCTCCCGTCCCGCGACAGCCGGTGCCTGGACAACGGCGGAGAGCCGTGGAACTCGAGCATCAGCCGGTGCGCCCCGGAGTACCTCGCACTGCAGGGGTCACCGATGTCCGGTGTGGACGGTGAGCGGGCCGGGGTGAACCAGATCTTCACGGTGTTCCCGTTCCTGTGCGCCGGAGCGCAGGGCGGCTCGGCGTTCTGGCTCGAGCTCACCCCGGAGACGGCCGGGAAGCACCGGATCACCTGGCACGTCCTGGTCCGGCCCGACCAGGCCGCGCAGCCGGGGATCGAGGACTTCGCGGCCGCCAGCATGCAGGCGATCGACGTGCTCCAGAGCGAAGATTCCGCGGCCTGCCGGGGAGTGCAGGCCGGACTGCGAAGCACCTTCGCGGCGTCCGGCTCGTTCGCCCCGCTGGAAAAGCCGATCTGGCAGTTCCAGCGCTGGCTGCTCGAGGGGCTGGCCGACCGGTGACGACGCTGCACGAGGTCGTCCTCGCCCGCGCGGCCGAGACGCCGGACGCCGTCGCGGTGACCGCAGGGCCGGTGACGCTTTCCTACCGCGAGCTGGCGGGGCGGGCGCGCGGGCTCGGGACGCGGCTGCGGGCGGCCGGCGTGGGTCCGGAGCGCCTCGTCGGCGTGGTCGTCGACCGGCCGGTGGACGCGCTGGTGGCGTTCCTCGGCGTGCTGATCGCCGGCGGCGGGTACGTGCCGCTGGCGGCGAGCCTGCCCGTCGAGCGGCTGCGGGAGATCGCGGCGGACGCGGCCCTGACCGCGGTGACGGGAGCCCGGGAACCGGCCGCGGCGATCCCGGCGCCGTTCGTGCCGGTCGACGGCCCGGAGCGCGACGAGCCGCCCGCGCCGGCGAACCCCGGGCAGGTGGCCTACGTGATCCACACGTCGGGCTCCACGGGCCGGCCCAAGGGGGTGGTGGTGACGCACGCCGCGGCGGTGCGGTCGACCGGCGCGCGGTTCACCGTCTACCCGCACGAGCGGATGGTCTACCTCGTCACCGCGCCGCTGACGATCGACGCCGCGGTGGCGGGCCTTTACTTCACGCTCTTCGCGGGCGGCCGGGTCGTGCTGCCGTCGCCGGCGGAACAGGCGGACCCCGGCCTGCTCGCCGAGCTCGTGGCGCGGGAACGGGTCACCCACTTCGACGGATTGCCTTCGCAGTACGCGATGCTGCTCGAGTTCCACGCGAGCGACCTGCGGGGCCTGTGCTGCGTCGTGCTCGGCGGGGAGTCGTTGCCGTACCGGCTGCTCCGGCGGCACCTCGACGAGCTGCCCGATGTCCCGCTGTTCAACGAATTCGGCCCGACCGAAGCGACGGTGTGGTGCACGGTCCACCACTGCACCGGCCGCGACCGGGAACCGCGGGTGCCGATCGGGACGGCGGTGCCGGGCATGCGCGCGACCGTGCTCACCGGCGACCTCACACCAGCACCGGTGGGCACGGTCGGGGAAATCTACGTCGGAGGCCCGGGCCTGGCCCGGGGTTACCTCGGCCGGCCCGCGCAGACCGCCGAGCGGTTCGTCGCCGATCCGGCCGTGCCCGGCGAGCGCATGTACCGCACGGGTGACCTCGGCGCCCTCGACGCGAACGGCGAAATCGTGTTCCACGGCCGAAGCGACCACATGGTCAAGGTGCGTGGCTTCCGGGTCGAGCTCGGCGAGGTCGAGGCCCGGGTGCTCGAACACCCCGGCGTCGCCGCGGCGGTGGTGGTGCCGCACGCGAGCCCGACCGGCACCCGGCTGGTCGCCGTGGTGGCTTTCGTCCCCGGCCGGTCGGCGAGCTCGGCGGAGCTGGCCGGCTTCGTCGGCGACCGGCTGCCCCGCCACATGGTGCCGGCCGTCTGGCGCCGGCTCGAGGCGTTGCCCTTGACCACCGCCGGCAAAGTCGACCGCCGCGTCCTGGCGGGTTCGGCGATCGGCACGGGCAGCGCGTTGCCGCGATGAGTGCACCGAGGACTGTGGGGAGGACCGTGATGCCCGGACACGACTTGACGGCGCTGACCTTGCGGACGGCGTCCGAGCTGCTGGAGTCCGAGGACCTTTCGCTCGAGGACGACTTCTTCTCCGCGGGCGGCGACAGCCTGCTCGCCATGCACCTGGTCGGCCGGCTCGCGCGCGCGACCGGGCAACGGCTGCGGGTTTCGCTCCTGCTGGAGAACCCGGTGCTGGCCGATTTCGCCGCGGCGATCCGGCCCGAGGAGGACCCTCGTGCGCGATGAGCTGGACGAGCGGCAGGCGGGACTGGCCGCCGCCGTCGACCGGGTGGCGGCGGCCGGCGGCGAGCCGCGGGAAGTCATGGCGAGGCTGGGTGACGAGCGGCTGCTCGCCGTGCACTTCCCGGAGGGGTACGGCGGCCGGGGGCTGCGGCTCGCCGACCACGCGGCGGTGTGCGAGCGGATCGGGGCACTGGCGCTGCCCGACGTCGCGCACCTGGTCACGGTGCAGGCCGTGGGGTGCTCGATCCTCGAAAGCGGCACCGGCGGACAACGTGCGCGGTGGCTGCCGAAGATCGCTTCGGGACGGCTGTACGCGAGCCTGCTCCTGTCGGAACCGGACGCGGGCACCGATCTCGCCGCCATCACGACGGCAGCCACTCCCGACGGTGACGGCTGGCGGATCCGCGGTGGCAAGACGTGGAGCCTGTTCACCCCGTGGTCGCGGCTGGCACTGGTGTCCGCACGCACCCGTGAGGGTGCGAGTCCCTACGACGGGATCAGCTTGTTCCTCGTGGATCCCGCGGCGCCCGGCGTGACGATCACCCCGGTGCCCCGTGCTGCGGGGGAGCCGTACCACACGGTGACCTTCGACGACGTCGGTGTCGGCCCGGACGCCCTGCTCGGGCGGCCGCACCTGGGCTGGCGGCTGCTGCCACGCGCGATCGGCTTCGAACGCGCCGGCTTCGACTACCTGAGCTGCGCCACCCGGTGGCTCGCCGCGGCCGAGCGCGAGGTGCGCGGCTTGCCGGAGATCCGCCGGCGGGCGATGGCGGCCGACCTCGCCCGGCTGCGGTTCGAGGTGGGCAACGCCCGAGCCGTCGCCTACCACGCGGTCAACAGCGCCACGCGGTTCGCGATGGACGAATTCGCCGTCGCGTACGCCAAGCTGGTCTGCGGCCGGGCCGCGCAGTCGGTGGCCCGGTGGGCGGGACTGGAGCTGGGCGCCGGGTCCGGCGGGGTCGCCGCCGCGGTCGCGGAGGCGCCGGAGTTCACGATCTCCGGTGGAGCGCAGGAACTCCAGCTGGACCTGATCGCGAACGAGTACCCGATCGGGGGTGCCTTGCGGTGAACCTCGACCTGGATCCGGCGCAGCGCGACCTGGTGACCGCACTGCGCGAGTCGCCGGGCGGGCGACCGGCGAGCGAAACCGTCGAGGCGGCCGGCGCGCGCCCGGCGGGTGCTTTCGAGTGGTGCCTGGCGTTCGAGGAACTGGGCGCGCTCGTCGCCGGGTTCGACCTCCCACGGGAGGACCTCCTCCGCGGTGCGGCGTACGCCGTCGGCGTGGGCCGGAAGTGCCTGGAGCTGGCACAGCGCCGGGCGGGAGACCGGACGGTCGCGGGACGACCGCTGATCGAGCACCAGGGAGTGGCCCACCGCCTGGCGAACGCGGCGGTCGAGCTGGCCTGCGCCCGGGTGGGCCTCTGGCGGACGGCGTGGTCGCGCGATCGCGGAAAGCCGCCGGCGGACCGGGTGTACGTGGCGACCGCCGTCTGCGTGACCGCGGCGGTCGGTTGTGCGCACGAACTCGTCCAGATCTTCGGTGCGGCGGGCACCAGCGAACCGGTCGTGACGCGGCTCTACCGGGCCGCCTACGGTCTGCCGGACGTGTGTGGCTCGCCGGGCGAATTGTGGCGGCGGGTGGGCCGGTGACCGTGCTCGCCCTGGAGTTCCGCGCGGTGCGGGAAACCGCGGACTTCGGCTTCCTCGCGACCGAGTTCCCGCTGAACCGGCTCGATCCGATCGGCCGCCACGTCGCCGGACCGCTGACGGTGCGGCGGCAAGCCGCGGAACTGGCGGCCGGGAAACCCGGCACCGTGCTCGCGTACTGTTCGTGCGCCGCGCTCGGCGCCCACATCGCCGAGCTGTCCGGCGCCGATCTCGTGCTGATCGACGCCGACGCCGTCACGCCCGAAGCCGTCCGCCGGGACGTCACGGCCGTCTGCGCGTCACTCGGCGCCCCGCCCGCCGACGACGTCGAGATCGCGTTCGCGGCGGTGCGCGACGAACTGGCCGCCGTGCACGGCGCCGATGACCAGGCTTTCGAGATGGTCGACGAACTGTTCGGCCGCTACCGGGCCTGGCTGCGCTTCCTCGCCGCGGCGGCCGCGGCCGAGCCCGCGGCGCCGGCCGGTGAGGTGACCGTGATAGCCGGAAAGCGCTTGCCCGCACTGGAAAACCTCCTGGCCGACCCGGATCGGGCGCGAGTCCGTCGCTTCACGCCCGAGCAGGGCACCTTGGAGTCACCCGAAGTCCGGGAATTTCTGCGGAACCACCTGCTCGGGCGGGGGTTCCGCGCGAGTGTCGAAATCCCCGTGGCGGAAGGAAAGGGGGCATGCGCTTCCGATAAATGATCACCCGGTTGGGTCCTGTGGGGCCGGCAAAGGCCTTGCTACGTTTGCTGTTGATCATGAAACGCGAATGAGGGGGATTTTCGTGTCGGGGTTTTCGCGCGTCGATGTCCGGAAACGTGACATCCAATCGCTTTTGCTGGCCCGGGTGCGCTCGGCGCCGCGGGCGCCGGCTTTCACGTTCCTCGTCAACGGTGAAGAACCGTTGCCCGCCATCGACTACGCCGGTCTCGACGCGGCGGCCCGGGCACGTGCGGCAGCCCTGGTGGAGCGTGGTCTGCGCGGGCGGACGGTGCTTCTCGCCTACGACGGCGGCGAGGAGTTCCAGATCGCCTTCCTGGCTTGCGTCTACGCCGGTGTCATCGCCGTGCCGACGCCGGTCCCGGTGCGTACCGGCGCGCTGCGCCGCACCACCCACATCGCGCGGGACGCCATGACCACCACCGTCCTCACCGACATGTCGACTCGTGAACGCGTCGCCGAAGGACTGGGTGAAGCGGCGACCGAAGACCTCGATTGGCTGGTCACCGACGAATGGACGGAACCGGCGGCCGACTGGCACTACCGCGAGATCGACCCGGACGACGTCGCACTGCTGCAATACACCTCGGGCTCGACGGGGGACCCCAAAGGCGTGATGGTCACGCACGCCAATCTTTGGCACCAGGCCGCCGAGATGGACGAATTGTGGACCCGTGTCGAAGACGGCGCGGTCGTTTCCTGGCTGCCGATGTTCCACGACATGGGCCTGCTGTTCGGCTTGGTTTTCCCGGTGTTCACCGGGATGCCGGCGTACCTGCTTTCGCCGGAGGCGTTCGTCCGCAAACCCGTGCGGTGGCTGCGAGCCATTTCCCGGTTCCGGGCGACGCACGCCATCGCCCCGAACTTCGCCTACGAACGCTGCGTCAGCCACATTTCCGCCGAGGAACGCCGCACGCTCGACCTGTCCGGCTGGAAGCTGGCGCTCAGTGGCGCCGAGCCGGTCCGGTCGGCGACCCTCGCGAGGTTCGCGCGCACCTTCGCCGAGACCGGTCTGGACCCGAACGCGCTGGGCACCGGCTACGGCCTGGCCGAAGCCACCCTCAAGGTCGCCGGCAGCACGCCCGGGCGGATGGCCGGCATCCTGTGGCTGTCGGCGAAGGCCCTGCAGGAAGGCCGGGCCGTGCCGGTCGGTGAGGCCGAGGGCGGGTTGCCGGCTGTCACCAGCGGACGCACCCAGGGCGACACGGTCGTGCGGATCGTCGCCCCCGACAGCGGCGAGGCCCGGCCCGAAGGCCGGGTCGGGGAGATCTGGATCCGGGGTTCCTCGGTCACCAAGGGGTACTGGAACCGGCCCGAGCAGACCGAGGCGACGTTCCACGCCACCATCCGCGGCGAGGGCCCGCAGCGCTACCTGCGCACCGGAGACCTCGGTTTCCTGCACGACGGCGAGCTGTACGTCACCGGCAGGCACAAGGACCTGCTGATCTTCAACGGCGAGAACCACTACCCGCAGGACATCGAGTACACCGCCGAGGAGAGCCACCCCGGCCTCCGGGTGTCGTCGGCGTGCGCGATCGGCGTCGACCACGCCGGCGCGGAGAAGCTCGTGGTGGTCGTCGAGGTCGACGAAGCTTTGCTCGCGTCGGCGGGTGCGGACGAGCTGGCCGCCGGGATCGAGTCGGCGGTCTGGCGGGAGCACGAGCTGGCGGTGCACCGGGTGGTGCCCGTCCGGCGCAACTCCCTGCCCCGGACCACCAGCGGCAAGATCCAGCGCACCGCGTGCCGCCTCGGGTACGAGCAGGGCCGGTTGAAGCTCGCCACCGGCTCCCGGGAACCGGCCCGGGTCGAGGGCCTGCTGGCGTGGCTGCGCGAGTTCGGGGCCCGGCGGGTCGACTCGCGGCTGATGGACGAGCGCCGCACCATCCCACCGCACATCGTCCTCGCGCTGGGGCGCAAGGGTTTGCTCGGCATGCAGATCCCGTCGGCGTACGGCGGGCTCGGCCTGGACACCGGCGCGACGCTGCGGGTGCTCGAGCAGCTCGCCGCGATCGACCTGACGCTGGCCACCTTCGTCTGCGACAACAACGCGCTGGGCGTGTACCCGATCGCGCGGTACGGCAGCGCGGAGCTGAAGGCCGCGCTGCTGCCCGAGCTCGCGTCGGGCCGCTCGCTCGCGGCGTTCGCCGTGACGGAGCCGGGCGCGGGCTCGGCGATGCAGGCCATCCGGGCCACGGCTCGCGAAGGCGCGCCGGGGCACTGGACGATCACCGGGGACAAGTCGTGGAGCGGAAACGCTTCCTGGGCGGACGTGCTCGTCACTTTCGCCCAGTCGCGCGATGCCGAAGACCGGCCGCGGGGCCTGGCGGCCTTCGTGGTGCCGGTGGACGCGCCCGGGCTGCGCATCGGCAAGGAAGCGCCGACCATGGGCCTGCGCGCGATGGTGCAGAACGCGCTGCGCTTCGACGAAGTCCCCGCCACCGAACGCCTCGGTGACGGGGAAACCGTCGCGAACGAGACCATGATGCGCACTCGCCTGATGATCGGCGCGCTCTGCCTCGGGGCGATGCGCCGTGCCCTGCAGCTGCAGCACCGCTACGCCCGGCGCCGCGAAGTCGGCACCGGGAGGCTGCTGGACAACCCGGTCACGCTCGCCAGGATGACGGACTCGATCGCGGCGGTGACCGCCGTGCAAGCCTTGGTCCACGACATCGCCGAAGAGCTGGACGGGGGGTGCCGGCCCCCGGACACGGCGTTCCTCGCGGTGAAGGTGCTCGCCCCGGAGCTGCTGTGGGAGGTCGTGGACGGCGCCGTGCAGGCCACCGGCGGCCGCGGCTACGTCGAGACGAACGTGCTGCCGCGGCTGCTGCGGGACGCCCGGGTGCTCCGGATCTTCGAGGGGCCGACCGAGAGCCTGCGGATGCACCTCGGTTCGCTCGTGGCGGCGGGCGGCGGTGCCGGCCTCGTCGACGCCGACCTGGTGGCACGGGTGCTCGGCCACTGCGAGCGGACCTTCGCCGTCCTCCCCGCGGCCGACCGCGTGCGCCGCGCCCACGACCTGCTCGGCGAGGTCGCGGCGACGGCGATCCTGCTGACGGCGGTCCGGCGGCACGCGGCGGACGACCACTCGGAACCGTGGGCGCGGCGGAAGTTCGACGACGCCGTCGCGAAGGCGCTGGGCGTTCCGGCGTGCGCCGGCGCGGACGCGGTCTCCGCCGCGGTCGAGGGGTACGAGGCCGCGATCGGTGTCGTGGAGCAGACACCGGCCGGGCTGGACGACGAGCTGGACCCGTACCTGCGCGAGGACTACGCCGAAACTGCCGCGGCCGCCGCCCCGGACCACCCGGCCGAGAACGGGCTGCGCGACTGGCTGGTCCGCTGGGTGGCCGCGAAGCTCGGCATCGCCGCTTCCGAAGTCGCCGGGGACACGCCGTTCCCGCGGTACGGGCTCGATTCCGTCGCGGTCACCGAGCTCGTCGGGGCCCTGCACGACGAGCACGGCCTGACCGTGCCGTCGGCGCTGCTCTGGGAGTACCCGACGATCGACGCCCTTTCCGCGCAACTCGACCGCTGAGCGGTCCCGATTCCTGGGCGGGGGAGTAATGCCCGATTCGACGCCTTCGTCGATGCTGCCGTTGTCCGCCGGGCAGGAGGCGCTGTGGTTCCTGCACCGCTACGCGCCGGACAGCGCGTCCTACAACGTCGTGCTGGCCGTCCGGTTCCGGTCCGGCCTCGAAATCCCGCGGCTGGCCGACGCCGTCACCGGCCTGGCGGAGCGCCACGACCTGCTCCGGTCCGTCTTCGTCGAGCACGAAGGCCGGCCGGGGCGGGTGGTGCGCCCGGCGAGCCTGGTGCGTCTCGAAGTCCGGTCCGACCTCGCGGCGGCGGCGGCCGAACCGTTCGACCTCGGCCGGCGCGGCCCGTTCCGGGCGGTCGTGTGCCAGGAGGAGTCCGTCCTGCTGCTGGTCACGCACCACATCGCCACGGACTTCGTCTCCCAGGGCGTGCTGCTGCGCGACCTGCTGGACCGCTACACCGGCCATGACCTGCCGGAGCTGAAGGCGACCTACGCCGACTTCGTCGACGACGAGCGGCGAACACTGTCCTCGGATCGCGTGGCCGGGCTCGAACGGTACTGGACCGGGGAATGCGCCGGCGCGCCCACGATCTTCGAACTCCCGGCCGACCGGCCGCGGCCGCTGCGCCAGAGTTTCGCCGGCGCCACCCACGTCGTCCCACTGGACGTCGGGGCGAAGCTGCGCGCCCTCGCGCGGGAGGAGGCGGTCAGCCCCTTCACGGTCCTGCTGACCGCTTTCCAGGCGCTGCTGCACCGGTGCACCGGGCAACCCGACTTCCTGCTCGCCTGCCCGACGATGCCGGACCTGGTCGGGGCGCTGAAGGGTGTCACCGGCTACTTCGTCAACCCGGTCCCGGTCCGGGCGCGGTGCGAGCCGGACAGCACGTTCCGGGACCTGCTGCGGGCGACACACCACCGCGTGATCGGGGCGATGACCCACCGCGACTACCCGTTCCCGAAGCTCGTCGGCCTGCTCGACGTGCCCCGGGACCCCAGCCGGGCCCCGCTGGCCCAGATCGCGTTCAGCATGCAGGCGGCGGGCAGCTCGGGCGCGCTGCTCGACATGCACGCCGAAGGCGACCCCGGCGTCGTGCGCGAGTACCGGGGGCTCGAGCTGTCCGCGTATCCCTTGCCACAGCAGGAAGGGCAGTTCGACCTGTCGCTGGAAGTGGTCGAGACGAGCTCGTCGCTGCGGGCGGTCTTCAAGTACCGCACCGAGCTGTTCGACGCGGCGACGATCGCGCGGCTGGGCCGCAGCTTCGCGTGTCTGCTGGAGTCGGCGCTCGCCGGCCCCGGCCGCGCTCTGTCCACTTTGGACGTTCTCGACGCCGCCGCCCACGACGAGCTCGTCGAGCTGGGCACCGGCCGGTCCGCGAAGCTTTCCGCCGGGTCGGCGCACGAGCTGATCGCGGCCCGGGTGGCCGAGTCACCGCGGGCGGCGGCGGTGACGGCGGACGGCGTGGAACTCTCCTACGCCGAGCTGGACCACCTCGCGGGCGAGACCGCGCAGCTGCTGCTGGCCAACGGCGTGCGGGCCGGCGACCGGGTCGGCGTGCACCTGCGCAAGGGCCCGCGGCTCGCCGTCGCCGTGCTCGCCACCTTGAAGGCGGGCGCGACCTACCTGCCCATGGACCCCGGCCTGCCCGCCGACCGGATCGCGTTCATGCTGGCCGACACCGAGGCCGCGGTCGTCCTCAGCGAACCCGGTCTCGCCGAACGGCTTTCCGGCGTGACAGTGCTGGAAGTCGGCCAGACCGTGCTGCACGGGAGCTCAGGTGTGCCTGAGCCCGGCCCGGTCGCGAAGGACGCGGTGTTCGCCTGGGAACGCTCCGCGCCGGCGCCGGTCCTCGGGCTGTCGCCGGGGATCAAGATCACGCCGCTGCCGCCGCCGACGGTCCCGGAGACCGCTTACCTGATCTACACGTCCGGCTCGACCGGCACCCCCAAGGGCGTCCGCGTCGGCCACCGCGGGCTGGTCAACCTGGCCGAGTGGCAACGCGAAGAGCTGCGCGCCGGTCCGGGCAGCGTCGTCCTGCAGTTCGCCCCGATCGGCTTCGACGCGTCGGTCTGGGAGCTCGTGATGGCGCTCGGCTCGGGCGCGACCCTGCACTTCCCGCCGCCCGAGCTGACGCTCGCCGGGGCGGAGCTCGCCGCCGTCGTCGCCGGCGGCGGGGTCACGCACCTGACCGCGCCGCCGTCGGTGCTGGCCACGATCGCCCCCGGCGACGTGCCGACGCTGACCCACGTCGTCGCCGCGGGCGAGGAGTGCCCGGCCGAGCTGGCCCGCACGTGGAGCGAGCACGTCGCCTTCTACAACGGTTACGGCCCGACGGAGACCACGGTGTGCGCGACCGCCCACCGCTGCCGCCCCGACGGCCGCCGGCCCGCGATCGGCCGGCCGTTGCGCAACACGCGGGTCTACGTGACCGACGACGCGCTCCGGCTCGTGCCGTACGGTGCCGTCGGCGAACTGGTCGTGGGCGGTGCCGGCGTGGCCGGCGGATACCTCGGCCGGCCGGAGCTGACCGCCGAGAAGTTCGTCGACGACCCGTTCGGGCCCGGGCGGGCCTACCGGACGGGGGACCTCGCCCGGTGGCGGCCGGACGGGAGCCTGGAGTTCCTGGGCCGGCGTGACCGGCAGGTCAAGATCCGCGGGTTCCGGATCGAGCTGGGCGAGGTCGAGGCCCTGCTGTCCGCGCACCCGGACGTGCGGCACGCGGTGGCGACCGTGTCCGGACGGCGGATCATCGCCCACGTCCTGCCGCGGGACCCGGCCGATCCGCCGTCCGGAGTGGACGAGGGCCTGCCCGGTCACCTGCGGCCGTCGGCGATCCACTTCGTCACCGAGTTCCCGTTGACCCCCAACGGGAAGATCGACCGGCAGGCCCTGAGCACGGCATCGGTCGCGGAGCCGGCCGCACCCCGGACCGCGGCGGAGCGGGAGCTGGCGGCCATCCTGTGCGCTGAGCTGGAGCTGTCCGAGGTCGGGGTGCACGACGACTTCTTCGCGCTGGGCGGGCATTCCCTGCTCGCCGCGCGGCTGGCGTTCCGGGTGCGGGAGCGCCTCGGCGCCGAGCTGTCGCTCTCGCAGATCCTGCACCACCCGACCGTGGCCGCGATGGCCGCGCTGATCGACCGGCCGGCCGAAGAAGCCGGTTACCCCCAGGTCGTCCCCGATCCGGCGGCGGCCGGCGAGCCGTTCCCGCTGACCGACGTCCAGCAGGCGTACCTGCTCGGCCGGCGCACGGACTTCACGCTCGGGGGCGTGTCGGCGCACGGCTACTTCGAGCTCGAAGGGGAAGAACTCGACGCGGACCGGCTCACCGACGCCTGGAACACCGTCGTCCGGCGCCACCCGATGCTGCGCGCGGTCTTCGACGGCACCAGCCAGCGCGTCCTGCCCGAAGTACCCCGCTACGAAATCGCCGTCTGCGCCCCGGAGCAGCTGGCCGCGGTCCGCGCCGAAATGTCGCACCAGGTCCTGCCCGCCGACCGGTGGCCGCTGTTCGACATCCGGCTGACCCGGCTGCCCGGGCGTTCGCGCCTGCACCTGAGCTTCGACGGCCTGGTGGCCGACGGCGCCAGCCTGCGTCAGGTCCTGCGGGAGTGGGCGCGGGCGTACGACGACCCGGCCGCGGAGTGGGCGCCGGTCGGCCTCGACTTCCGCGACTACGTACTGGCGGAACAGCGCATCGAGGGAACCGAGCGCTACCGCCGCTCCCGCGATTACTGGCAGGCGCGGATCCCGGAGCTGCCCGCCGGGCCGGACCTGCCGGTGCGCGAGGAGACCGGCACGCCGGCGTTCGAGCGGCTGGCCGCGCGGCTCGACCCCGCCACCTGGACGGCGTTGCGCCGCCGGGCCGCCGCCGAAGGGCTGAGCCCGTCGAACGTGCTGCTGGCCGCGTACGCCGAGGTGCTGGCGGCCTGGAGCCGCAGCCGGCACTTCTGCGTGAACCTCACGTTGTTCAACCGGCTGCCGCTGCACGAGCGGGTCCCGGACGTCGTCGGCGACTTCACGTCGTTGACCCTGCTCGAAGTCGACTTCCGCGCGCCGGGGACCTTCCCGGACAAGGCGCGGGCCCTGCAGTCGCGGCTGTGGGCGGACCTGGACCACCGCCACTACAGCGGCATCCGGGTGCAGCGGGACTGGGTGCGGGCCGGCGGCGAGGGCCGCACGGGCGCGACCATGCCCGTGGTCTTCACCAGCGTGCTGGACGACGGCAACGGCGGCTGGGGCTTCGAACGGTTCGGTGAACTGGCCGAGAGCACCAGTCAGACCCCGCAGGTGTGGCTGGACCACGTCGTGGTCGAACGCGACGGCGGTGTGGACCTCGTCTGGAACGTCGTGCCGGCGCTCTTCCCGGAGGGCGTGCTCGACGACATGTTCGCCGCCTACCAGGCGTTCCTGGGCCGGCTCGCCGCGGACGAGGGCACCTGGGCGGACCGCCGCACCGACTTCCGCTCGCCGGCCGATGTCCGGGACCAGCGGGCCGCCAACGCGACCGCGCACGACTGGGAGCGGGTGCCGCTGCTGCACGAACCGTTCTTCGAGGTGGCCGAGCGGGAGCCGGACCGGATCGCGGTGTACGCGGCGGGGCGGACGCTGTCCTACGGCGAACTCGCCGAACGCGCCGGGGCCGTCGCCGCGGCACTGCGGTCCGGCGGCGTGGCCGAGGGCGAGCTCGTCGCGGTCATGCTCGACAAGAGCTGGGAGCAGGTGGCGGCGGTGCTGGGCGTGCTGCGGGCGGGCGCGGCCTACCTGCCGGTGAACGTCCGGCTGCCCGCCGCCCGGCGCGCGCTGCTGCTGCGCGAGGCCGGTGTCCGGGCGGTGGTGACCCGGTCCGCCAATGCGGAGCTGGTCGAAAGCCTCGACGACGTCCCCGCGGACCTGCGGGTCGTGCTCGCCGACCGGGTGCCGGCGGCGGCGCCGCCGTCGACGACGCGGTCCGGGGAAGACCTGGCGTACGTGATCTACACGTCGGGCTCGACCGGCAAGCCGAAGGGGGTGGTGATCGACCACCGCAGTGCCGTCAACACCCTCCTCGACGTCAACCGGCGGTACGGGATCACCGGCGACGACACGGCGCTCGCCTTGTCCAGCTTGAGCTTCGACCTCTCGGTGTACGACATCTTCGGCGTCCTCGGCGTCGGCGGGACGCTCGTGGTGCCCGACCACGAAGCCGAGCTGGATCCCGCGCACTGGCTGCAGCTCGTGGCCAAGTACCAGGTGACGGTGTGGAACTCGGTGCCCGCGCTGATGCGGCTGGCGGTCCAGTGGGCCGAGCTGGGCGACCCCGCTTCCCTCGCGTCGCTGCGGGTCGTGCTGCTCAGCGGGGACTGGATCCCGCTCACGCTGCCCGGCGAGATCCGCGCGTGCGCGCCGGACGCGGAGGTGATCGGCATGGGCGGCGCCACCGAGGCGGCCATCTGGTCGAACTTCCACCGCGTCGGCGAGCCGCTGCCCGGGTGGCCGAGCGTGCCCTACGGCAAACCCCTGGCCAACCAGACGTTCGCCGTGCTCGACGAGGCCCTGCAGCCCCGGCCGGCCTGGGTGCCGGGTGAGCTGTTCATCGGCGGCGCCGGCCTGGCGGTGGGGTACCTCGACGACCCGGAGCTGACCGCGAAGAAGTTCATCACCCATCCGGTGACCGGTGAGCGGCTCTACCGCACCGGCGACTGGGGGCGGTACCGGCCGGGTGGCATCCTGCAGTTCCTCGGCCGCGACGACCTGCAGGTGAAGGTGAACGGCAACCGGATCGAGCTCGGCGAGATCGAGTCGGTCCTGCTGCGCCACGCGAGCGTCGAGGACGCGGTCGTGACCGCGCCGGTGATCAAGGGCGACCGGCGGCTGGTGGCGTACGTCGTGTCCGAAGTGGACGCCGAAGACGTCCGCCGGCACCTCCGCGAGCAACTCCCGCCCTACATGGTGCCCGCGACGGTCGTGCACCTGGACAGCCTTCCGTTGAGCGCCAACGGCAAGGTCGACCGCGGCCGGCTACCGGTGCCCGACGCCCCGGCGGCCGGCTCGGGCACCAAGCCCGCGTCGGCGACCGAGCACAAGCTCGCCGGGCTCTGGGCCGAAGCGCTGGGCCTGTCCGAGGTCGGCACCGACGAGAGCTTCTTCGTGCTGGGCGGTGACTCGCTGATCGCCATCCGGCTGCTGGCCAGGGTGGAGGAGGAGTTCGGCGTCCGGGTCGGCGTGCGGGAGGTCTTCGAAACGCCGACGGTCGGCGGCCTGGCGGCGCTGATCGACCGGCGACCCGCCGAAGACGACTGGGTGGAGGAGGAGCTGTGACGACCGGCGAACTCGTGCGGTGGCTCACCGAGAAGGGCATTTCGCTGAAGGTCACCGGCGACCGGCTCGTGGTGCGGTCCCAGCCGGGAACCCTGACCGACGAGATCCGCGCCCTGCTCCGGGAGCACAAGTCCGAGCTGCTCGACGAGCTCGCGGCGCCGGCGGGCCAGGACGCGCCGCTGTCGTTCGGGCAGCAGCAGCTGTGGCTGCTCGACCAGCTCCCGGGCGGCGGCGTGGCGTACAACGTCACGGCCGTGCTCCACGTGACCGGTGCCCTCGAACCGGCCGCGCTGGAACGCGCTTTCACCGAACTGGTGCGGCGCAACGAGGTCCTCCGGACCTGCTTCACCGAACACGAAGGCGTTCCGGTGCAGCGGGTGATCGAGGACTTCGCGGTGCCCGTGCGGGTGGTCGGCGCCCGGGACGTGCGCGAGGTGGCCACCGAGTCCGCCCTGCGGCGCTTCGACCTGACCCGGGACGTCCTCGTCCGGCTGACCCTGGTGCGGCACGACGAGGACGAGCACGACCTCGTGATCACGATGCACCACATCGCGGGCGACGCGCTGTCGATGGGCCTGCTGTTCGGCGAGCTCGCCGAGCTGTACTCCGCGTTCGCCGCCGGCGAGCCGTCGCCGCTGCCGGAGCCCGGCGTCCAATACCGGGACTTCGCGCGCTGGCAGCAGGACCGGTTCGCCCGGACCGACCCGGCCGAGCTGGAGTTCTGGCGGGAGTACCTGCGCGGCGCCCCGGTCGAGATCGACCTGCCGGCGGACCGGCCCCGGCCCGCGGAACGCTCCTTCGCCGGCGGCACCATCCGGTTCACCGTGCCCGCCGACGTGGCCGCGGGCCTGAAGCAGCTCGCCGGCCGCTACGGCGCCACCCTGTTCATGGCCCTGCTCGCGGTGCTGAAGACGTTGCTGGCACGGCACAGCGGCCAGCGCGACGTCGTGGTCGGCATCCCGATGGCCAACCGGCAGCACCGGAGCTTCCGCGACGCCATCGGCTTCTTCGTCACCACGCTCGCCATCCGGACGGACGTGACCGGGGACCCGTCGTTCGAGGAGTTCCTGCGCCGGGTGCGGGACGCGGCACTGGCGGCGTTCGCGCACGGCGACGTGCCGTTCGAGCACGTCGTGCGGGCGGTGCAGGGCTCGGGCAGCTCGAGCCGGCTCCCCGTGTACCAGGTGATGTTCGGCCTGCAGACCGGCGATCCCGGCCGGATCGAGCTGCCCGGGTGCAAGGTCGAGGAGCTCCCGTTCGACCCGCCGACGGCCAAGCACGACCTGACCGTGCTGATCGACGACGTCCCCGGCGGGCTGGCCGTGCGGCTGGAGTACAACGGCGACATCTTCGAGCCCGCCACGGCACGGCGGCTCGCCGTGCACTTCGCCGAGCTCTGCTCGGCGATCGTGGCCGACCCGGGCCGTCCGCTGTCCCGGCTGCCGATGACCGACGCCGTCGAACGCGCCGACCTGGCGCTGTTCCGCGGCGCCCAGCGGATCGACATCACCGACTCCCGCGGCGAGTCCGTCGCCGTCGGCGTGCCCGGGGACCTGGTCGTCGTCGACGAGCACGGGCCTCGGCCGCTCGGCCGCCGGGCCCGCTGGCGCGCGGACGGCCGCCTCGACCTGCTCGACGGCGGCGGCTACGAGGTGCACGGTGTCCGGGCACAGCCGGTGCACGAGGCCCCCGCGGCACTCGGCGACGACGTCGAGCAGATCGTCACGCAGGTCTGGGCGAACGTGCTCGGGGTCGACGACCCGTCGCCGTCGGACGACTTCTTCGCCCTGGGTGGCAGTTCGATGGCGGCAATGCAGGTCAACTGGGAGCTGCGCAAGCTCCTCGGCGTCGAGATCCCGATGACGGAAGTGTTCGAGAACCCGACGGTGAGCGGGCTCGCCGCGCTCGTCAGGGCGGCGTCGGGCGGCGGCAGCGGTTCGGGCTGGCGGCGGGAGGAGCTGCCGGCCGGCGGGCCCGGGCACCTCTGGAACGTCGCCGCGCTCGGCGCCGACGACGTGTGGGCGGCCGGCCAGTCCGACGCCGGCTCGGTGGTCCTGCACCGGGACGGGCACTCGTGGACGGCCGTGGACCACCCCGAACTGCGCCGGGTGGTCGGGATCGCCGCGGCCGCGGCGGACGACGTCTGGCTTTCGGGACGGGCGGGCCTGCTGCACTGGGACGGCTCCCGGTGGAAGCGGGCGGCGGACTTCGACTGCGCTTCGGTGATCGCCACCGGCGGCATGGTCCGGACGTTGCTCCGACCGGCGACGGCCGACGAGCCGCTGTCGGTCGCGAGCTGGGACGGTACGGAGTGGCAGCACCGCGCGGTGCCGCTGACCCTGCCCGCGGAGACCCTGCACGGCTGCCTCAGCGCCGCCGGCCCCGACGAGTTCTGGGTCTCCACCATGCGCTCGCTCGGCGACGGCACCACCGAGTCGGTGGTGCTGCGCTGGGACGGCGATTGGTCCACTGTGGACCTACCGGCGGACGCCGAGGTGATCCGCGTGGCCGCACTGGCGGCGGACGACGTCTGGGTTCTCGGCGCGAGGGCGTCGGCGAGCCTGGCGCTGCGCTGGGACGGCGGCAAGTGGACGGACACCACCGAAGGTTCCGGGCTGTCGGGCCGGATCAACAGCATTGTGCGCACCGGCGACGCGTGGTACGCGGCCGGCGGGGGCGACGGCGACCCGGGCCGCCTGCTGCGCTGGACGGGGGACCGGTGGACGGAGCTCGCGGCGCCGAGGTCGTTGCTGCTGGGCGACCTGGTCCGGTTGCCGGGGACCGGCGAGTTCGTCGCCGGTGGCGCGGCCGACGACGGGATGGCGGTGTTCCGGGGGTGCCTGCCGTGATGGCCGTCGAGCTGACCGGGCCACTCGACGTGGACGCCCTGGTGCGGGCGCTCGCCGATCTCGGGGCGGCCACCGCGTTGACACTCGGTGGCGACGGTCCGGCCCGGGGTGAGCCCAGCCTGGTCCGCCTCGGCCCCGGCCGGCACACGCTGACCCTGCCGGTGCCGGACGAGCGGTCGAAAGCGCTGCTGCTGAACGCGCTCAGGACCGTTTACGCCGACTTCGCCGAGGGCCTGCCGTCCTCGTTGCTCCGGCGCCCGGCCGCCGTGCGGGGGAGCCTGCGCCCGGCGACGGTGACTCGCCACCGGATCCCGGCCGAGGTGCTCGAGGGCCTGCGCACGCTGGCCGAGCACCGGGGGTGCACCCTCGTCGAGCTCCTGCGCTCCCTGTACGAGCAGGTGGCCGGCGAGGACTGCGCGTTCGACCACGACGCCGGGCACGAACCGGCGGCCGTCGACTTCGTCCCGCTGGAGCCCGCGGAGCACTTCACCCGTTACCGCCACCACCTCACCGCCGATGCTTCCGGTGGCCTGGTCCTGGTGGCCGCGGCCGACGCGGACGACCTGCTGGCGGAGTTCGAGGGAGTCCTGGCCGACGCGGCCGGCCTGTGCGTCGAGGAGAGCTTTTGATGCAGCCCTGGTTCCCCTACGGCGAACCGGACGCACAGGCCCGCGTCCGGCTGTTCTGCCTGCCCTACGCCGGTGGCGCGGCGAGCTCGTACCACCCGTGGTGGCAGCTCCGCGACCGCGACGTGGACATCGTGCCGGTCCAGCTGCCGGGCCGCGAGAACCGCGTGGGCGAAGCCCCGGCGACGGACCTGCACCACCTCGTCGACAGCTTGGTGGAGGTTGTTTCGGGGTACGGGCCATTCGCTCTCTTCGGGCACAGCATGGGCGCGCTCATCGCGTACGAGCTCGCCCACCGGACCGGGCCCGAGCGGCTGTTCGTCTCCGGGGCCGTCGCGCCGGGCACGCTCACCGGCGACGGGACGACGTACCGGTTGCCCCGGCACGAGGTGGTCGGCGAACTGCGGCGGCTCAACGGCACCCCCGCGGCGGTGCTGGACGACGAAGACCTGCTGGACCTGCTGCTGCCGCGGCTGCGCGCCGACTGGCAGGTCGCCGACACCTACCGTCCCTCGACCGCCCGGGTGGCGGCGCCGATCAGTGCCTTCGGTGGCACCAGCGACCCGGATGTGCCGCTGGCGGGCCTGCTGGCCTGGCGGGAGCACGCCGAAGACGTCCGGACGAGGGTGTTGCCCGGTGACCACTTCTTCGTCGACCAGCACACCCGGGCGCTGGCCGACCTCGTCCGCGCCGACCTGGGCACGCCGTGACGCCGCAGGACGACGCCGTGCCCGACGAGTCGGTGACGGGGGCCCGCAGCGCACCCGCGCGGTCCGGTCCGCCGGAGCGGATCCTGCTCACCGGCGCGACCGGGTTCCTGGGCGCGTTCCTGCTGCGCGAGCTCCTGGACCGCACCGGCGCCACGGTGTTCTGCCTGGTCCGCGGCGGAGCCGAGCGCGCGCACCGGAACCTGGCGCGGTACGGGCTCGCGCGCGAAGGTGATGAGGACCGCGTGGCGGTGGTCGGCGGCGCCCTCGACCGGCCCTCGCTGGGCTTGGACCCGCTGACGGCGGGGCTGCTCGCCGAAAGCATGGACGCGATCGTCCACAACGGATCCCGCGTCAACCTCGCGGAGGGGTACGCGCCGCTGAAGGCCGCGAACGTCGACGGGACCCACGAGATCCTCCGGCTCGCCGCGCGATATCGCGTCACGCCCGTGCACTACGTGTCCTCGGCGGGCGTCGCGATTCCTCCCCGGCCGGTGCCGTCGATCCGCGAAGACCGGGCGGTGGCGCTGGAAGACGTCGCCCCGATCGGTTATCTGCGCACGAAATGGGTGGCCGAGCGCCTGGTGCGCACCGCGGCGTCGCGAGGGGTTCCGGCTTCGGTCTACCGCCCGGGCCGGATCGCCGGCCACTCCCGGACCGGCGCCGGCACGGCCGACGACGCGTTCTGGCAGCTCCTGCGGGCCTTGGTCCTCGTCGGCGCCGTCCCGGACACCACGGGCGACGTCCTGATCGACCTCGTCCCGGCCGACCACGTCGCCGAGGCGCTGGTCCGGCTGGTCCGGCAGCCGTCGGCACTGGGCCGGACCTACCACCTGGCGAACTCCGCCCGGATCCCGTTCGGCACGGTGCTGGCGGCCTTGCGGAGCGACGGCTATGCCCTGCGGGTGGTGTCCAAGAGCGCGTTCACCGACCTGGTGCGGGCGTCCGCCGACCCCGGCGTGCAGCGCGTCGCCCTGGTCAACGCCCTGGTGCCGAGCGTCCTGGACACCAGCGACCCGGTCTTCGACCAGCGCAACGTCGAGCGGGCCCTGCCGTCGCCCGGCTGCCCGCCGGTCGACGAAGAGCTGATCACCCGCTATCTGCGGTACCTGGTCGGGACCGGGGGTTTCCCGGCCCCGACGGCCCAGCCGCGGGTGACTCAGGGCTGAGGTTCGAGGCGCACCACGATCGCCTTCGAGACCGGGGTGTTCGACTTGTCCGCCACCGAGTCCAGCGGGACCAGCGCGTTCGCCTCGGGGAAGTACGCCGCCGCGCAGCCGCGGGCCGTCGGGTACGCCACGGTGCGGAACGCCGGGGCGCGGCGGTCGCCGTCGCGCCATTCGGAGACCAGGTCGACCATCGCCCCGTCGGCCAGGCCCAGCTCGGCCAGGTCGTCGGGGTTGACCAGCACCACCCGGCGGGCGTTCTCGATGCCGCGGTAGCGGTCGGACAGGCCGTAGATCGTGGTGTTGTACTGGTCGTGGCTGCGCATCGTCTGCAGCAGCAGCCGGCCCTCGGGTACCTGCGGGTACTCCAGCTCCGACACCGTGAAGTTGCCCTTGCCGTTGGCCGTGCCGGTGAACTCGCGGGAGTCGCGCGGCGCGTGCGGGAGGACGAACCCGTCCGGCTCGCGGACGCGGCGGTTGTAGTCGTGGCAGCCGGGCACGACCCGCGAGATGCGGTCGCGGATCAGGTCGTAGTCGGTCTCGAACGTCCGCCACCGCACCGCGTGGCCCGCGCCGAACAGCCGCTCGGCCAGCCGGGCGACGATGGCGACCTCGGACAGGAGGTGCTCGCTCGCCGGCTTGAGACGCCCGCGTGAGGTGTGCACCTGCGACATCGAGTCCTCGACCGTGACGAACTGCTCGCCGCTCGCCTGGACGTCGCGCTCGGTGCGCCCGAGCGTCGGCAGGACCAGGGCCGTGCGGCCGTGGACGACGTGCGACCGGTTCAGCTTCGTCGAGACGTGCACGGTCAGCGAGCACGACTCGAGCGCCTTCTCGGTGGCGTCCGTGTCCGGCGTCGCCGAGGCGAAGTTGCCGCCGACGGCGAAGAAGACCTTGCCGCGGCCGTCGCGCATCGCGCGGATCGCGTCGACGGTGTCCAGGCCGTGCTCGCGCGGGACGTCGATGCCGAATTCCGCGGCGAGGGCGTCCATGAAGGACTGCGGCATCTTCTCCCAGATGCCCATGGTCCGGTCGCCCTGGACGTTCGAGTGCCCGCGCACCGGGCACAGGCCCGCGCCGGGCTTGCCGATCATCCCGCGCATCAGCGCCAGGTTCGCGATCTCGGAGATCGTCGGCACGGCGTGCTTGTGCTGCGTCAGGCCCATCGCCCAGCAGTAGATCGTGCGCTCGGAGGAGGCGATCATCCGCGCGACGCGCTCGATCTGCTCGCGCGGCAGCCCGGTGGCGCGCTCGACCTCGGGCCAGTCGATCTCCCGCAGGTGCTTCGCGTAGTCGTCGAACCCTTCGGTGACGCGATCGACGAACTCGCGGTCGACGATCGCGCCGGGCGCTTCCCCGTCCCACTTGAGCAGCAGGTGCCCGACGGCCTGGAACAGCGCCAGGTCGCCGCCGAGGCGGATCTGGGCGAACTCGTCGGCCAGCGGCGTGCCCTTGCCGACGACGCCACGGACGTTCTGCGGGTTCTTGAACCGCATCAGCCCGGCTTCGGGCAGCGGGTTCACGGCGATGATCCGCGCGCCGTTGCCCTTGGCCTCTTCGAGCGCCGAGAGCATCCGCGGGTGGTTGGTGCCCGGGTTCTGCCCGACGACGACGATCAGGTCCGCCTTGTGGATGTCGGCCAGGCTCACGGAGCCCTTGCCGACGCCGGTGGTGGCCGACAGCGCCGCGCCCGAGGACTCGTGGCACATGTTGGAGCAGTCCGGCAGGTTGTTGGTGCCGAAGGAGCGCACCATCAGCTGGTAGAGGAACGCGGCCTCGTTGCTGGTGCGGCCCGAGGTGTAGAAGAACGCCTCGTTCGGGTCGGTCAGCGCCTTCAGCTCGCCGGCGACGAGCTCGAACGCGTCGTCCCAGGAGATCGGTTCGTAGTGCGTGGCGCCTTCGCGCAGCACGAACGGCTCGGTGATCCGGCCCTGCTGGCCGAGCCAGTAGTCGGTCTTGCCCCGCAGGTCTTCGATCGGGTGCGCCGCGAAGAAGTCGCGGTCCACCCGCCGTTTCGTGGCTTCCTCGGCGACGGCCTTGGCGCCGTTTTCGCAGAACTCGGCGAGCTTGCGCTTCTCACCGTCGACCTCACGCGGTTCCGGCCACGCGCAGCCGGGGCAGTCGAAGCCCTCGCGCTGGTTCAGCAGCCGCAGCGCCTTGATCGTCCGGCCGGTGCCCATCTGCTCGACGCTGCGCGCGAGCGACACGGCGACCCCGGGTATCCCGGCCGCCCAGCCCTTCGGCTTGCCCACCTCGAGGCGGGTTTCGTCCACGTCCTGCGCCGGCGCTTCACGGGTCATGTGTTCATCGTGCGCTTCGATGACGGTGCGCGCTAACGGGGGTCGCGCCGGAGTCCCTTGTCGGCGACGGTGACGGCGAGCAGCAGCACGCTGATGACGACGAGGGCGATCGCGAGCCGGTGCAGGCCGGCCGAGTCGGCGTGCGGGCCGTGGTGCCGGGTGCGCGATGGGGGTGTGGTCATGTTTTTGCGGCGCGGAGTCCCTTGTCGGCGACGGTGACGGCGAGCAGCAGCACGCTGATGACGACGAGGGCGATCGCGAGCCGGTGCAGGCCGGCCGAGTCGGCGTGCGGGCCGTAGCAGAGCGCGATGAGCGTCGAAGCGACGATCGCGCCCAGGTACTGGGCCGTGCGGAACAGGCCGCTCGCGGTGCCCATCTGCTCGGCGGGTGCCTCGCGGTAGAGCGTCGTCTGGTTCGCGACGCTGGTCAGGCCCTGCGCCAGGCCGAACAACGCGGCCAGCGCGAGCAGCGCACCGATCCACGTGCCGTCCTGGACGAACAGCAGCAGCGCCGAGCCGCCGGCCAGGGCGACCGCGACGGTGACCAGCCGTGTCTTGAGCCCGGACGCGCGCCCCGAGAACGCCGCCGCGCACACCGCCGTGCCCGACATCGGCAGCAGCATCAGCCCGGCGGCCTCCTCGGACAGGTGCCGCGCGGTCTCGAGCCATTGGACGTAGCCGAACATGATCGCGTAGATCGCCATGAAGCTCAGTGCCTGCCGCAGGTAGGTGCGCAGGATCGCGGTGTTCGCGGCGAGCATCCGGAGGTCGAGGAAGGGCGTGTCGCGCCGCAGTTCGACGAGGGTGAACGCGATCCCGAACGCGGCGACGACGGCGAGCAGCCAGGCGTCGGCACCCGGGTCCATCAGGAAGAACAGCAGCGCCAGCAGCGTCGCGGAGAACAGCGCGATGCCGAGCACGTCGATGCGGGTGGCGCTGCGCGCGCCGCGGTCGTCCTTCGGCACCCACGCCCATGCCAGCACCAGCGACAGCCCGGCGAGCGGGATGTTGACGGCGAAGATCGTGGGCCAGCCGAAGAGGCCGATCAGCACGCCGCCGAGCGTCGGGCCGATCACCATCACCGTCTGCGCGGACATCGAGAGCACCGAAAGGACGCGGGCGGGCACGCCTTGGCCGCTCGCTTCGGCGTGATGGCGCAGCACGGCCATCGCGGCCGGGAACCCGGCGCACGTACCGAGGCCGAGCACGACCCGTACGCCCGTCAGCCAGCCCACCGACAGCGGGACCATGCCCGCGATCCCGGCGATGATCACCAGCGTCGCGCCGCCCAGCAGGACGCGGCGGGCGCCGTAGCGGTCCACCAGCAGCCCGACCACCGGCTGCCCGACCGCGGTGGCGAGGTAGAGCGCCGAGATCAGCCAGGCGGTCTGGCCGGGACCGGCGCCGAAGCTCTGCCCGATCGGCACGAGCGCGACGGCGATGAGGGTGGAGTTGATCGGGTTGAGCACCGCGCCGGCCACCAGCGGGGTGACCAGGCGGGCGCCGAACTTGGCGGGTGCGGTGACGGTGGTCGTGAGGAACTCCTTGGTTTTCGCAGGCCGGCTGGATTCAGTGCTGGGCGACGCGCTGGAGCAGCGGCAGCGCGCGCGTGACGGCGTCGAGCTCGGCGGGGGACAGCTCGTCCAGCAGCGCCTGGGCCAGCCACTCTTCGCGGTGCTGGAGGATGCCGCGCACGGTGTCGCTGCCGGCCGCGGAGAGGCTGATCACCACGCGCCGCCGGTCGGCGGGATCGGGCGTGCGGGCGAGGTAACCGAGCTCGTCGAGCACGCCGAGGGTGGCGGCCATGGACTGCTGCCGCACGTGCTCGGCGGCGGCCAGCTCACCCTGCGTCGCGGGTCCTTCGCGGTGCAGCCGGTTGAGCACGGCGGACTGCGACGGCGTGAGGATCCCGGCGTTGTCGACCTGGCGCAGCCGCCGGTGCAGCTGCCCGACGACCCCGCGGATCCAGCCGGCGCTCTCGGCCACGTGCGGAGGTACTTCGCCCATGCACACAGTTTAACTGTTCAGTCCAGACTGTGTATCCGGGTGTGACGCACCCCGCTTCCGGGGTGGCGCAGCAGCGCGCCACGAACACCACGCACCTCACCGGGGGCTGGGTCGAACTACACGGATCTGCGCACCGAGCCGCCTGACCACGCGATCGGCCGCTCCCGCGGCGGCCAGGCAGGGGGACGCACCGATGTTCCCGCATCTCATGCGGTATCTGCGCGTCGCTCGGCTTGGACGCGGGCGAGCCCGCACCCGGCCCGACCGTGTTCGCGGCGACAAGGCCTATTCACCGCGGGCGATCCGCGGGCATCTGCGTGACCGCGGCATCACCGTGGTGATCCCTGAACCTGCCGATCAGGCCGGGTACCGCAAACGCCGCGGTTCCCGGCGGCGGGCACCCGCCCGCCTTCGACCCGGTCGACCACCGCGGCCGCAACGTGGTCGAACGACGCTTCAACCTGCTCAAACAGTGGCGTGGCTTGGCAACTCGCTACGACAAGTTGGCCATCGTTTACGGATCGGCGGTCGTCCTGCCTGCCGTGAGCACCTGGGCCAGGGCTTTGTCGGACACGAGCTAGGCGCTGACGCCGAAGAAGGCGAACGGGTCTTCGTTGACGCCGATGCCCTGGATCTGGTGCACGATGATCGCCGCGGCGACCAGGCCGACCACGATGAGCAGGGCCAGCACGCCCGGCCAGCGGCTCTCACCCGGCCGCTGGTGACCGCCCGCGCGCTGCTCGCGCTTGCGGCGTTTCCTGAGGTCCTTCTTGGCGCCCAGCCAGGCGTCGCGCTCGGCGAACTTCTGCCAATCCGGGTTCATCAGGTCCGGGTGCGTCTCGAGGCGCCGGTCGTCCGGATCCTGCGGCTGGTGAGGCTGTGCCATCCCGAGTGCCTTCCCCCTGGGTGACCCGCCGTGACGGGTTCGTAGACTTGTCCATTGTGACCGAGAACGCTCCGCAGCAGACCACCGACCTTCCGGGTGCCTGGGACCCGGCCGCCGAGGAAGCACCGATGTACGACCGCTGGGTAGCGGCCGGGTACTTCACGGCCGACGCCTCGTCGGAGAAGCCGCCGTTCTCGATCGTACTGCCGCCGCCGAACGTGACCGGTTCGCTGCACATGGGCCACGCGCTCAACCACACCCTGATGGACGCGATGAGCCGTCGCCGTCGCATGCAGGGCTACGAGGTGCTGTGGCTGCCGGGCATGGACCACGCGGGCATCGCGACGCAGAACGTCGTCGAGCGCCAGCTGGCCGGCGAGGGCCTTTCCCGCCACGACCTGGGCCGCGAGAAGTTCGTCGAGCGCGTCTGGGAGTGGAAGGCCGAGTACGGCGGCAAGATCCTGGGCCAGATGAAGCGCCTCGGCGACGGCGTCGACTGGTCGCGTGAGCGCTTCACCATGGACGAGAACCTGTCCAAGGCCGTCCAGACGGTGTTCAAGAACTTCTTCGACGAGGGCCTGATCTACCGCGCCGAGCGGATCATCAACTGGTGCCCGCGCTGCCAGACGGCGCTGTCGGACATCGAGGTCGACCACAACGACGACGACGGCGAACTCGTCTCGATCCGCTACGGCGACGGTGACGACGCCATCGTCGTGGCCACGACCCGCGCGGAGACGATGCTGGGCGACACCGCGGTCGCCGTCCACCCGGACGACGAGCGGTACGCGCACCTGGTCGGCACCGAGGTCGAGCTCCCGCTGACCGGCCGCCGCATCCCGATCGTGGCCGACAAGCACGTCGACCCGGAGTTCGGCACGGGCGCGGTCAAGGTGACCCCGGCGCACGACCCGAACGACTTCGAGATCGGCCGCCGCCACGACCTGCCGATGCTCACGGTGATGAACGAGCGCGCCGAGATCACGGTTGCCGGCCCGTTCCAGGGCCTCGACCGCTTCGAGGCGCGGCCCGCGGTGGTCGCGGCGCTGCGCGAGCTCGGCCGGATCGTCGCCGAGAAGCGCCCGTACGTGCACGCGGTCGGCCACTGCTCCCGCTGCGACACGGTCGTCGAGCCGCGGCTGTCGCTGCAGTGGTGGGTCAAGGTCGAGGAGCTGGCCAAGCTGGCCGGCGACGCGGTCCGCGACGGCCGCACCAAGATCCACCCGCCGGAGCTGGGCAAGCGGTACTTCGACTGGGTCGACAACATGCACGACTGGACGATTTCGCGCCAGCTGTGGTGGGGCCACCGCATCCCGGTGTACTACGGCCCGGACGGCGAAGTCGTGTGCGTCGGCCCGGACGAGCAGCCGCCGACGGGTGAGGGCTGGACGCAGGACCCGGACGTGCTGGACACGTGGTTCTCGTCGGGCTTGTGGCCGATGTCGACGCTGGGCTGGCCGTCTTCTTCCGAGGACTTGGCGAAGTTCTACCCGACCAGTGTGTTGTCGACGGGCTACGACATCCTGTTCTTCTGGGTCGTCCGGATGATGATGTTCGGCGTGCACCAGATGCAGGGTGCGCAGCCCTTCGACCACGTCTACCTGCACGGGCTGATCCGCGACGCGCAGGGCAAGAAGATGTCGAAGTCGCGCGGCAACGTGATCGACCCGCTGGAGTGGATGGACGCGTACGGCGCGGACGCCACGAGGTTCACCTTGGCCCGCGGCGCGAACCCGGGCGCGGACATGGCACTGGCCGACGAGTGGGCGGCGGGCTCCCGCAACTTCTGCACGAAGCTGTGGAACGCCACGAAGTTCGCGATGATGAACGGCGCTTCGGTCGCTTCGCCGTTGCCTGCGGCGTCTTCGCTGACCGAAGCCGACCGCTGGATCCTGGGCCGGCTCGGTGCTTTGGTGTCCGAAGTGGACGGCCTGTTCGAGGACTTCCAGTTCGCGAAGGTGGCGGGCGCGCTCTACCAGTTCACGTGGAACGAGCTGTGCGACTGGTACCTGGAGCTGGCGAAGGTCCAGCTGTACCAAGGGGATCCCTCGCGGGTGTCCGCGACGCGGTCGGTGCTGGGCCACGTGCTGGACACGGTGCTGCGGCTGCTGCACCCGTTCATCCCGTTCATCACGGAGAAGCTCTGGACGGCCCTGACCGGCGGCGAGTCCCTGGTGATCGCCGCCTGGCCTTCCGCGCCCGCGGGTTACACGGACTCCGTGGCCGACGCCCGGATCGCGGACGTCCAGAAGCTGGTGACGGAGATCCGCCGCTTCCGAGCGGACCAGGGCCTGAAGCCCGGCCAGAAGGTGGCGTCCCGCTTGGCGGGCTACACGGGCGGCCACGAGGAGGCGGTCCGATCGCTGGTCCGCCTGACGGCGCCGACGGAGGAGTTCGCGGCCAGCGCGTCCCTGGAGGTCGCTCTGTCCGACGGCGTGGTGACGGTGGAGCTGGACCTGTCGGGCACGGTCGACGTCGCGGCGGAGCGCAAGCGCTTGGAGAAGGACCTGGCGGCGGCCCGGAAGGAGCTGACGCAGACGGAAGCGAAGCTGGGCAACGAGGCTTTCATCGCGAAGGCCCCGGAGCAGGTGGTGGACAAGATCAAGGTCCGCAAGCAGACGGCGGCGGCGGACATCGACCGCATCACGGCCCGCCTGGCGGCTCTGCCAGCTTCCTGATTCCTGAGGTCCGAGGCGGCACTTTCCCTATGAAAGTGCCGCCTCGGACCTCACTTTCATAGGGAAAGTGCCGTCTCGGCCGTCACTCGGTCGTTCGCGCTGCCTCGATCAACGCCACCACCTCCGGTGTCACCCGGCGGTCCGACGGGGTCGCCAAGTACGTCGGCATCCGCGGCGAAGGGTCGCGCAACGGCCGGAACACCACCCCCGGCACCGGCAGCAAGTTGGCGTGCGCCCGGTAGAACACCGTCCACTGCGGACGCCCGAAACCCAACGCCCCCAGCGTGTCCTGGGCCGTCGTGAAATCGGCACCCAGCACCGGCTCGAACCCGGCCTCCCGGCAGCACGAAACGACCAGATCGTGCAGCGGCGGGTTCCGGGCACGGGAGCTCAACCGCACCGGAAGCGAAGCCAGCGAAGCGAAAGCGACTTCGGATTCAGCCGCCAGCGCGTGCGAAGCAGGCAGCGCCACCAAGACCTCATCCGTCCACAAGGGAGTGAAGTCGAGTCCGGAGGAAGGCCACGAGCCGCGGACGATGGTCGCGGACAGGGACCCGTCCCGGACGCGCTGAAGCCGCTGGGCGGTCGGGGCGTGGACCAGCTCCAGGGAAACCGCGGGAGCGAGCCGCGCGAAGGCGCCCAACAGCGCGTCCAGCCGATCCCCGAGGCCTTCGCTCGTGCCCAGGCGCAGCAGCGCGGAAGATTCCCGGAACTCCGTAACCGAGTCCGTCGCCCGGTCGGCCGCCGCCAGGACCGCTCGTGCGTGCGGCAGGAACCGCCGGCCCGCCTCCGTCAACGCCACCGCCCGTGTCGTTCGTGAGAACAACGACACCCCCAAACCGCGCTCCAGCCGCCGGATCTGCTGGCTCACCGCCGGCTGGACGATGTGCAGGCGCTCCGCCGCGCGGCCGAAGTGCAGTTCCTCCGCGACCGTCACGAAGTACCTCAGCTGGCGAAGCTCCACGTCAGACCCCATTCATCAGCCTTCGTGATGAGTGTAAGAGCGGACTGCCCATCGAAAAGCGCCGGCCGGACAACCAGGCTCGAGCCATGCCTCACACCACCGTCGACCACACCCGGCTCCACTACGAAGACGCCGGCAGCGGCCCGGCCCTGCTGTTCCTGCACGGCTGGGGGACCAGCGGCCGCGTCTGGCAGTCGTGCCTGCCCGATCTCGTGCGCGACCACCGCGTCGTCACCCTGGACTGGCGCGGGTGCGGCCGCTCGGACCACCCCGCCGAGGGCAACACCATCGACGGGATCGCCGCGGACCTCGCCGCCGTGATCGAGACGCTCGGGATCAAGCCCACTGTCGTCGGCTCCAGCATCGGCGGGGTCTTCGCCACCGAACTCGCGCTGGCCCGCCCCGAGCTCGTCGAGCAGGTCGTCGCCGTCGACAGCCCGGGCTACTGGCCCAGCACCGGCATGCTCGACAAGGTGCACGACCTGCGGAAACGTCTCGTCGACGACCGGGTCGGCACCCTCGAGGACTGGGTGCCCAACTGGGTCGCGCGCCCGGCGCCGGGGCTCGTCGCGTGGACGATCCGCCAGCTGCTCGACTCCGGCGTCTACATCGACGCGCTGTTCACCGAGGTCACCACCTACGACCCGCGGCCGCGCCTGAAGGACCTGAAGGTCCCGATCACCTACCTGCACGGCGAGCTGGACGCCGAGATCCCCCTGGAGGTCCCGCGCGCTTGCGCCGCCGAGACCGGTGCCCGGGTGCACGTCCTCGCCGGCTGCGGCCACCTCCCGCACCAGGAGAACCCGCGCGCGTTCACCGCCGCCCTCCGCGAAATCGCCTGAAGGAGCACGTCGAATGCCGAAAGTGACTCTCGGGACCACCGTCGTCCACTACGACCGGACGGGTGAGGGCCCCGCGCTGCTCCTGCTGCACGGCACCGCCGCCTCCCGCGAGCAGTGGGGACCCCTGACGGCGCGGGCGACCGCCTTCACCGTCCTCGCCCCCGACTTCCCCGGCTCGGGGCTGACCACCGACGACGGCGGAGCGATCACCGTCGAAGCTCTCGCCGCCCAGGCCGAAGCCGTGCTGGACCACGCGGGTGCCGAGCGGGCCCACGTCGTCGGGCACTCCCTCGGCGCGGTCGTGGCGGCCCACCTGGCCGGCACCCGCCCGGAGCGCGTCCGGACAGCGGTGCTGCACGCCGCCTGGCCCGCGACGGACACCCGGCAGGACGCCGAGTTCCGGCTCTGGCTGGACCTGCTCGAAACCGGGTCCTTCGCCCGCCTGCTGCCGCTGATGGCCTTCGGCCCGCGCTACTGGGACCAGGCCACCACCGAGAGCAACGAACAGCTCGTCAAGACGCTCGACACGGTGATCCAGCCCGGCGCGGACCGGCAGATCGAGACCGACCGCACCGTCGACCTCCGCCCGGTGCTCGGGAAGATCACCGCGCCGGTGCTGGTGCTCGGCAGCACGCACGACCGGCTGATCACGGCGGACCAGCAGCGCGAGCTGGTCGCCGCGATCCCGGACGCGCGCGCCGCCGAGATCGACGCGGGGCACGGTGCCCCGGCCGAGCTGCCGGACGAGTTCGCCCGGATCGTGCTGGAGTACGTGACATCCGGGGCTTCGCCCCGGGGCCGGGGGCTCCGCGACCCGGAGCCCCCGAAAGAGTTCGTCAGCGCAGCGTCTTGAGCACCACCGCGGCCACGCCCGCCATCCCGGCCTTGAGCGGGTGGTAGGCGGCGGCCTCGAAGATGTTCTGGTCCTTGCCGTTGATCCACGCCGAACCGCCGCGCGCGCAGGCGTCGTGGCCGCGCGACGGGCCGAAGGTGTCGACGAACTCCGCTCCCTCCGAGTCCGCGGCCTCGGCCAGGGTCCGGTTCAGCGCCTCCTCGACGCTGCTCAGCCACGCGTAGTCGCCGTCCGCGAACGGCAGCACGTCCGGGCAGTAGCCCTTCTCCGGCGCGATCCGCGGGTAGCCGACCACCAGGATCCGCGCGCGCGGCGACCGCTCGTGGATCGCGGCGAGCACCGCCGCCACCCGCGGCCCGGTGTTGTCGATCGCCGAGGTCACGGAGCCGTCGAAGTGCTTCTCGCAGGGGTTGCCGGTCGGGTCGCTCGCCCGCAGGCCGGGGCACGTTCCGATCAGGCTGCCGAACACGCCTTGGTCGTTGCCGCCGATGCCGAGCGTGACCAGGTCGGTGTCGATCCGCAGCGCGTCCAGCTGCGGCGGGTTGGTGCCGTTGAACGGCACGCCCTGCGGCCGGGTCATGTTCGTGGTGTCCGCGCCGGCGCAGCTGACGTCGGTGAACCGCCCGGCGTGCAGGGCCGCGGCCAGCACCGACGGGTAGTTCGCGGTCGACCGTCCGCAGCCGAGCGGGTCGAACCGCTGGACCGGGATGAACGGCCCGGACGTGTAGGAGTCGCCGAGGGCGACGTAGCTGCCGACGGTCGCCGCGGACGCGGCGGTGGCCGACGCCGTCAGCAGGACGGCTGCCGAGAGGACGGCGGTGAGCAGCCGGGGGATGCGCATGAAGACCTCGTTCTCGCTGGCGGAAACGCTCCTTCCACATCTAGCGAGCGCCGGGCGGCCGAGGTGGGGACTTCACCCGCCAGTCGGGTCACCGTCGCCGTGCTCACGGTAAGTGATCAGCGTGCGCCAGAAGAACAGCGACCGGACGGTGCTGCCCGGCAGCAGCCGGGCCGCTTCGCGACGGACCTCGGCCATCGTCGGGAAGTCGTCGGCGACGGGGGCCCTCGGGCCGTCCTCGGGGCCGCCGTTCAGCCGCTCGCCGGCGTAGACGACCAGCCGGGCGAGGGCGTTGACCGGCACCGCCGCGACCGCGCGTGCCCAGTCCAGCGGCGTGCTGGGCCGCGCCAGGCCGAGCACCACGAGCACCCCGCCGGGCACCAGCGCGCGGCGCAGCTTGGCCAGCGTCTCGAACGGCATGTGGTGCAGCGACGCCAGGCAGGAGATGAAGTCGTAGTGGGCCTCGGGCAGGGCGTCTGTCGTGACATCGGCCTGCCGGTAGACGATCTCGCCCGGCCCCGGCGAACCCAGCCCGGCCGCCGCTTCGACCATCGCCGCCGACACGTCGACCGCCTCCACCGCCATGCCGGTCGCGGCCAGCCGCCGCGCGAACCGCCCGGTGCCGCACCCGACGTCCAGCGCGATCCCCGGGCCCGGTGGCAGCTGGTCGAGCAGCAGCGGGTGGTAGTGGTCGTTGTGGTTGAACGGCATGCGTCGAGAGTGCCACCGATCGCGCACGTAGACTCGGAAGGCAAGTGCGAAAACCCCAGGCCGGAGGAGATTCAGTGCCGCAGGATGAGACAGGTCGCAAGCCGGACCTGTCGGATCTCGACAGCTTCGCGGGCGTCGACGAGCTGGGTGCCGAAGGGTACGAGGACTCCGACGACCACGACCCGGAGCTGGACGCGCGCGACACCGCGTTCGACGTCGGCGGCGGCTCGCGCGGCGGCATCGGCGGCGTCGGCCAGCTGGGCGACAACCTCGCCACCGGCCCGGTGCCCGACCTCACCGTGCCCGAGGACACCGAGCTGCACGAGCTCGACGACCAGGGCGAGCCCGAGGTCCACGGCAGCCCGGACGGCCCCGAGGCCCGCCGCGAGCTGATGGTCGTCGAGGCCGAGCTGAACCAGCGCTGGCCGGAGACGAAGATCGAGCCGTCGCTGACCCGGATCTCCGCGCTGACGCAGCTGCTGGGCGAGCCGAACCGCGGCTACCCGGTGCTGCACATCGCCGGCACGAACGGCAAGGGCTCCACGGCCCGGATGATCGACGCGCTGCTGACCCGGATGGGCCTGCGCGTCGGCCGCTACACGAGCCCGCACCTGCAGCTGGTCACCGAGCGGATCGCGCTCGACGGCCACCCGATCTCCGCCGCCCGCTACGCCGAGCTGTGGCACGACATCGCGCCCTACGTGTCCATGGTGGACGGCGCGAGCGCGGACGGCGTCGCGATGAGCAAGTTCGAGATCCTCACCGGGATGGCGTTCGCCGCGTTCGCCGACGCGCCGGTCGAGGCCGCCGTGCTCGAAGCGGGCATGGGCGGGGCCTGGGACGCCACGAACGTCGCCGACGCCGAAGTCGCCGTGATCACCCCGATCGGCCTCGACCACGTCGAGTACCTGGGGCCCGACGCGGTGAGCGCGGCGCGCGAAAAGGCGGGCATCATCAAGGCCGGCTCGGTCGCGGTCATCGCCGAGCAGGACCCCGAGGTGCAGAAGGTGCTGCTCGAACGCGCCGTCGAGGTCGACGCCGCGGTCGCGCGCGCCGGCAGCGAGTTCGGCGTGCTGGAGCGCGAGGTCGCCGTCGGCGGGCAGCTGCTGAAGCTGCAGGGCCTCGGCGGGGTCTACGACGACGTCTTCCTGCCACTGCACGGCGCTCACCAGGCCGCGAACGCCGCACTGGCGCTGGCCGCGGTCGAGGCGTTCTTCGGCGCGGGCAAGGACCGGCAGCTGGTCGTGGAGGCCGTGCGCGAGGCGTTCGCCGAGGTCGAGACGCCGGGACGGCTGGAGCGGGTCCGCGCGGCCCCCGCCGTGATGATCGACGCCGCCCACAACCCGCACGGCGCCCGCGCGCTCGCGACGACCGTGGCCGAGGAGTTCGCCTTCCGCCGCCTGGTCGCGGTGGTCGGCGTGATGGCCGAAAAGGACGCCCGCGGCATCCTCGACGCGCTCGAGCCGGTGGTGTCGGACGTCGTCGTCACGCGCAACTCGTCGCCGCGCTCGATGCCGCTGGAGGAGCTCAACGAGCTCGCGATCTCGGTGTTCGGCGAGGACCGGGTGGTCGCCGAGACCGACCTGGAAACGGCGATCGAGACGGCGATCGCGCTGGTGGAGACCAGCGACGACCCCGAGGAGCCGCTCGCGGGCGGCGGCGTGCTGGTCACCGGGTCGGTGGTCACCGCCGGCGAAACGCGCACCCTGTTCGGGAAGGAGCCGGCGTGAGCGAGCCGACCGAAGCCCCCAAGCCGAAGGACCCGATGAAGGGCTTCCGCGGCGTGATGTCGGGGACCCTGATCATGGAGGGCATCACGGTCGCCCTCGCGCTCCCGGTGGTCAACAAGCTCGGCGGCGGGATCAGCACCGGCGTCGGCTGGACGGTCATCGCGGTGGCCGTGCTGCTGGTCGTGACCTGCGGGTTCGTCAAGCGCCCGTGGGCGGTGCCGCTGATCCTCGCGCTGCAGGTGGTGCTGATCGCGCTGGTGTTCTGGCTGCCGGCGATCACCGTGCTCGGCGTCGTCTTCCTGGCGATCTGGCTGTGGCTGCTGTGGCTGCGCAAGGACGTCGCCCGCCGGATGGCGGCCGGCACCCTGGCGAGCCAGCAGCAGCCCCAGGCCTGATCGTCTACAGGTAGTCGCCGTTCGCGACGTCGTCGAGCAGCGACGCGTGGCGGGGTGACCAGCCGAGCAGCTCGCGCGTGAGTGCGCTGGAGACGGGCGCGTCGAGCCCGTAGGCCCGGGCGATGAACGGGCTGACGAAGTGGCCGGCGGCCTCGTCCGGGGTCAGCGAGACCACGGGCAGGCCGAGCCCGTGCCCGACCGTCTCCGCGATGCTCCGGAACGGCACGTTCTCGGCGGTCGCGTGCAGCACGCTGCCCGCCGGAGCGCCCTCCAGGGCCAGCCGGAAGACGACCGCCGCGTCGAGCCGGTGCACCGCGGGCCACCGGTTGGTGCCGTCGCCGACGTAGGCCGACTGCCCGCTCTTGCGCGCGGTGTCCACGAGCCAGGCGATGAACCCGTGGTCACCGGGGCCGTGGACGGTCGGCGCGAGCCGGACCACGCTCGCGCGCACGCCCTGCCCGGCGAAGTCCAGGCAGGCCCGCTCGCCCGCGATCCGGAAGGCGGCGAGCCCGGCCGCGTCGGGCTCGTCCCGCTCGGTGCTCTCCCGCCCGGCGGGCATGACCAGCGTGCCGGACGTGCTCACGAACGGCTTGCCCGAACTCACCAGGACCGCACCGAGCGCCTCGATCGCGGTGCGGTCGCGGCGGGTCATGTCGGCCAGGTCGCTGAAGTCGCCGCCGAAGGCCATGTGCAGCACGGCGTCCGCGGCTTCGGCGCCGGCGCGCAGGCTGTCGAGGTCCTCCAGCGAGCCCCGGTGCGGGGTGGCGCCCAGCGACTCGAGCCGCGCGGCGGCAGCGTCCGAGCGCGCGAGGCCGGTGACGGTGTGGCCGGCGGCGATCAGCTCGGTGACGACGGCGGGGCCGGTGAGGCCGGAACCGCCGGTGACGAAGACGTGCATGGGGACAACTCCCGGGTAGCGACAGTGACTGACGCTACGAACTGTACCGCGTAGTGTCAGTCGCTGTCGCTACCGGTAGGCTGACGTCGTGCCACGCAGCGGAGAAGAAGCGCGCCGCCGCCTTCAGCAGGCGGCGCTGGAGCTGTACCGCGAACGCGGGTTCGACCAGACCACCACGGCCGAGATCGCCGCCCGGGCCGGCGTCACCGAGCGCACGTTCTTCCGGCACTTCCCGGACAAGCGCGAAGTGCTCTTCGACGGCGAAGCCACGCTGCGGGCGGAGCTGGTCGAGTCGGTCGCCGAGGCGCCTGACGGGCTGCCGCCCCTCGAAGTCCTGATCCGCGCGTTCCGGAAGTCCGGGCGGATCCTCGAGGGCAACCGGCCGTTCGCCGAACCGCGGCTCGCGGTCATCGCGGCGACCCCGGCGCTGCGGGAGCGCGATCTGGCCAAGGCCGCGGCGATGGGCGACGCCCTGGCGGCGGCGCTGCGGGCGCGGGGAGTCGCCGACCGGCCGGCCGCGCTCGCCGCGCACATCGGCTGGATCACCTTCCACCACGCGGCCGCAGCGTGGATCGGGGAATCCGCGCGCGGTCTCGACGAGCACCTCGACGAGGCCTTCGCCGATCTGCGCGCGTTGGCGGCGGAGGCGGACGGCTGAGCGCCCGCCTCCGCCGGCAGCTCAGCGCAGCACGACGATCCGCAGCGCGGGGGAGCGCAGGATGTCGGCTTCGCAGAAGCGTCCCTTCACCCACTCGCCGCGGCTGTAGAGCTTCGTCTGGTCGCTGAAGTACGGCGACTTCGGGTTCGCCGACTGCGAGTACGTCAGCAGCGTCGACGAGTCCGGGCACGCGTGCCCGCTGAACCCGACCACCTGGATGTAGCTCGAGCCGTGCGCCACCTCGACGTTGCCGCGCGCCGGGTCCCACACCGGCGTCATCACGTTCAGCACGCCGAGGAAGCCCTGCCCGCCGTGGATCGGGATGCGCTCGCCGTTGCGGGTGACGGCTTGGCCGTCCCGCAGCTTCGCGTCCGGCGGGAGACCGGCCGTGCGCAGGTCCACCAGCGCGTCGCCGAACGCCTTCTGCACGGCGGCGTTCGCCGTGTTGAGCGTGTTCGGCGTGGTCAGCGGCGCCTTCGGGTCGAAGGGCACGACGAACCGGTCCACGCTGCCGAGCCGGGCGGCGAACCGCTGGAACATCAACGAGCCGCGGGTGTCCAGGGTGTACGTGTGGTCCCAGTTCGCCAGCGCGGTGCACGCCGGACCGACCGCCACCGGACCGGACGACGACGGCGCCTGCCCGGCCGGGAAGGACGCGCACAGCTTCGCCAGTTCCGCCGCCGTCAGGTCGGCGAACAGGCTGTGGTCGGCGAAGAGCATCTTCTTCGTCGACTCGGTCGTGAAGCCGCCCTTTTCGGCCGTGAGCAACGCTTCCCGCGTGCGCGGCGAGCGTTCGGTGCCGATGTCCCCGACGATGTGCGGGTACCCGGTGATCGGCGCTTTCGCGTTCGCGAGCCAGGCGCTGTCGTTGGCGTTCAGCTCGTAGTCACGGCTTTGCTGCTGCGGCAGCCGCGACGGCGCGAAGATGCCCGGTTCGAGCGCGCCGGGATCGGAACCCCACTGGCACGAGGACTTCGAACCGTCCAAAATGGCCAGTCCGACCTGCTCGAACGTCCCCTGCCCCAACGGGGTGCCGCACGCCTTCGCCTGCTCGTCGGTGACGTGCGGGACCACCTGGATGTCGGCGTAGAGCGCGTTGCCCGCCCGGTCGGTGGCGATGGTGTTGACCCACGGGACGCCCTGGGCGCGGCTCAGCGCGCGGACGACGTCGGCCGTGCTGCGGGACTGGTCGAGCTCGAACCACGTGTTGAGCCCGCGCAGGTTCGTCGCGTTGGCATCGCGCACCGCGTACGCCGACTTCGTCGTCCACGGCAGCGGGATGCCCTGGAAGTCGGCCATCACCGGGCCGTAGCGCGTCGACCAGAACGTCTGCCGGACCGGCTGCACCGAGCCGTCGGCCTGGCGCACCTGGACCGTGACGCCGGCCGACGTCATCTTCTCGGGCTTGCCGTCGACGAGGTAGGTCGTCGGGTCGCCCGCCTGCAGCGGCACCTCGAAGAGGCCGAACGTGACCGGCGTGGACACCGTGTGCGTCCAGGCCGCGTCCGCGGTGTGCCCGATCTGGACGAACGGCATGCCGAGCAGGCTCGCGCCGGCGACGTCGAACCGGCCCGGGATGGTCAGCTGGCTCTGCCAGAACCGCCGCCCGTCGTGCCACGGGTAGTGCGGGTTGCCGAGCAGCACGCTGCCCCGGCCGGACGCGGTCGAGTCCGCGCCGATCGCGAGGCCGTTGCTGCCCAGCCCGCTCCCGCCGAGCGCCTTGCGCACCTGGTCGGAGAGCTGCCCGGCGGTGCCCGGGGCCGGCGCCGGTGTGGTGCCGGACGGCGGTGCGGTGAACAGGCTTTCGGTGACCACGCCCTGCCCGCCGGTGATCGCGATGGCGTAGAAGTGCCGGTAGAAGTCCTGCTCGGTGATGGGCCGGACCCAGTCCGCGCCGCGGCACGCCGGGTCCGAGATCCCGGATTTGCCGGTGCGCGCCAGGAAGGCGTTGAAGCCCTTCACGTAGCCGGAAACGATCTGCCGGACCTCGGGCCGCGGCCCCTGCGGCGCGGGCTGCGCGGCCAGCCTGTCGACGATCCCCGAGTCGTTGATCCGCTGGAAGAACAGGTCGCTGTGCAGGTTGTTCGCCGCCTCGGACAACGACGGGTAGCCGTCGCCGCCCGGGCCCAGGTACTTCGACCGCTGCGCGCTCACCGTCAGGTAGATGTTCGCGAGCTCGCAGACGTTGTCGGTCGCCGCCGCGAAGCCGTACCCGTAGCCCAGGCCGGCGAAGTCCTTCGCGACGATGTGCGGGATGCCGTGTTCGGTGTAGCGGAGGACGGCCTTGCCGCCGCTTTCCTGGCCCGCTTCCGCGATGCCGGTCCCCAGTGTGGTGACGGTGAGTGCCGCTGTCAGAACCGCCAGGGTTTTCCTGAATGGTCTCATCTGACCCCCTTGTCGTGATCGCCACGCTACCGACGGCGAGCACCGCCGGGGATGGGGGAAACCCCCGATATCCGTTCACCCGCGCGCAAACCCGCGTTGGCCGGGGCGGGATAGAAACCGCGCATGACCGAACCGACCCACCACTCCCGCCGCACCCTGCTCAAGGCCGGTCTCACCGGCGCCGCCGCCACGCTCGTGCTGCCGTCGACGGCCTTCGCCGCGGTCCCGCTCGTCCGCCGCGACCGGCCCGTGCTGACCCACGGCGTCTCCTCCGGCGACGTCACCCCCGGCTCGGCGATCGTCTGGTCGCGCGCGGACCGCCCGTCGCGGCTCGCCGTCGAGATCGCGCGCGACCCGTCCTTCCGGCACGCCCGGCGGGTGCCCGGCCCCCTCGCCGGCCCGGCCACCGGGGGCACCGGGCAGGTCCGCGTCGCCGCCCTGCGGCCCGGCACGGAGTACCACTACCGCGTGACGGCGGAGTCCCTCGACGGGCGCGCCACGAGCGAGCCGCTGACCGGCCGGTTCGCCACGGCGCCGGTGGGCCGCCGCGACACCCGCATCGTCTGGTCCGGCGACGTCGTCGGCCAGAACTGGGGCATCAACCCGGACCTGGGCGGGATGACGATCTTCTCGGCGATGGCCGCCCGCCACCCGGACCTCTTCCTGCACAGCGGCGACACGGTGTACGCGGACGGCCCGCTGACCGAAACCGTGGCCCTGCCCGGCGGCCGGACGTGGCGCAACGTCGTCACGGCGGAGAAGTCGAAGGTCGCCGAGACGCTCGACGAGTTCCGCGGCCAGCACGCGTACAACCGGCTCGACGAGAACTTCCGCCGCTTCGCCGCGCAGGTGCCCGCCTACGTCCAGTGGGACGACCACGAAGTCTCCAACAACTGGTACCCGGGCGAAGTCCTCGACAATCCGGCCTACACCGAGAAGCGCACCGACGTCCTCGCGCCGCGGGCGTACCAGGCGTTTCACGAGTGGCACCCGATCGACGCCCGCCAGGCGGTCGACGGCCGCGTCTACCGCAGCTTCCGCTACGGCTCGCGCGTGGAGATCTTCGTGCTGGACATGCGGACCTACCGCAACGCCAACACCGCGGACCAGACCAAGCCCGGTTACATCCTCGGCGACCGGCAGGCCCGCTGGCTGGCCGACGCGCTCGGGCGCAGCACGGCGACGTGGAAGATCGTCCAGGCGGACATGCCGCTCGGCCTGGTCGTCCCCGACGGCAAGGACATCGAAGCGGTGGCGAACAACCTGCCGGGTGCGCCGGGCGGCCGCGAGACCGAGCTGGCCTGGGTGCTGCGGGAGATCCAGCGCCGCCGGGTCCGCAACGTCGTCTGGCTGACCGCCGACGTCCACTACACCGCGGCGCACCACTATTCGCCCGACCGCGCGGCCTTCCCGGACTTCGACCCCTTCTGGGAGTTCGTGTCCGGACCGCTGAACGCGGGCGCGTTCGGCCCGAACCAGCTCGACCCGACGTTCGGCCCGGAAGCGGTCTTCGTGCACGCCCCGCCGGTCGCGAACACCGCCCCGATCGACGGCTTCCAGCACTTCGGCGAGCTGAACGTCGACGGCGCGAGCGGCGACCTCACAGTGGACCTCCGCGACGCCACGGGGGCTTCGCTGTGGTCGAAGAAGCTGCACGCGCAGGGCCGCTGAGAGGGTCGGCTACGCTCACGCGCACCGATACGCAACCGCAACAAGGAGAAACACCGTCGTGACTGAACGCACGCTGGTCCTGGTCAAGCCCGATGGCGTCGCGCGCGGCCTCGTCGGCGAGGTCATCTCGCGGATCGAGCGCAAGGGCCTCAACCTCGTCGCCGTCGAACTGCGGACCGTGCCGCAGGCGCTGGCCGAGGAGCACTACGCCGAGCACAAGGAGCGTTCGTTCTTCGGCGAGCTGCTGGAGTTCATCACGTCGGGCCCGCTGGTCGCGCTCGCCGTCGAGGGCCCGCGCGCGATCGCCGCGTTCCGCCAGCTGGCCGGCGGCACCGACCCGGTCGAGAAGGCCACCCCGGGCACCATCCGCGGCGACTTCGCGCTGGAGACCCAGTACAACCTGGTGCACGGCTCGGACTCGCCGGAGTCGGCCGAGCGCGAGCTGAAGCTCTGGTTCCCCGACCTGTGATCGACACCGGGGCCGCGCGCGAGCGTGGCCCCGGTTCCCGCCCGGAGCGCCGATGACCACGATGCCCTTCCCCGCCCGCGACTACCTGCCCGTGCTGCGGGAGCTGACGGGCGCGTTCGCCGACGCCCTGCGCACCGGTGACCCGGCCGCGAAGGTGCCCGATTGCGGCGACTGGACCCTCGCCGACCTCGGCGCGCACCTCGGGAGCGTGCACCGCTGGGTCGCCGCGGTCCTCCGGACGGGTGAGCCGCAGCCCGACGACTTCGAAGCCGGGCCCGATCTCGTGTCGTGGTACGCCGAAAGCGCGCGGCTGCTGCTCGACGAGCTTTCCGCCGCCGAGCCGGGCGATCGCTGCTGGCACTTCGGCGGCACCGAAAAGACGAAGGCGTTCTGGTTCCGCCGCCAGGTGCACGAAACCGCCGTCCACCTGGTCGACGCCGGGAGTGCGTACGTCCTCGACCCGGCCGTGGCCGCGGACGGCGTCGACGAAGTCCTCGGCGCGATGCTGCCCCGCGTGACGCGCTGGCACGCCGTGCCCGAGCTGCCGGGCCCGGTTTCCCTGCGCGCCACCGACACCGGTGACCTCTGGACCGTGCACCCCGGCGAGCCGCCCGCGCTGGGCCCGGCCACCGACGGCGCGTCCGTCGAAGCGCCCGCCCGCGATCTCCTGCTGCGGCTGTGGAAGCGCACCGGCCCGGACCCGCGCGTCGAAGGCGACGCCGCGGCCGCGCTGCTCGCCGCGGCCCTCACGCCCTGATGGTGTTCTAGACCATTCAGGCGGCGTTCACCGGGAAGCCTTCCCCCGGCCGTGCCACTGCGCTGTGCTGAATCGGCCCACTCTCACTCGATACTGGGGTACCCGGTGAAGAAGTCACGTGTCGCGTTGCCGTTCGTCGCCCTGGTCGCGACGGCGTTCGCCGCTCCCGCCCACGCCGACCCGCTCCGGGCGCCGCTCGGCACGCCGCCGGTCGAGGCCGCGCCCGCCGCGTCGTCGGACCGCCAGGGCCCGGCCGCCTTCGCCGCCGCGGTCCCGGACGACGGGCTCGTCACCGGCAGCGCGACCACCGAGGTCGCGCCCGGGCTGAACCTCACCCAGTTCGACCGGTTCGACCCGGCGGGCTGGATCCGCGGCGACACCCTCGCCGTCGACCTGGGCAGCAAGGTCGTGCGGCCCACGTACCTCAGCCCCGGCGCGGTTTCCGCGCGCACGCCGCTTTCGCAGCAGATCGCGCGCACGGGCGCGGTCGCCGGCGTCAACGGCGACTTCTTCGACATCAACGCCACCGGCGCGCCGATCGGCGTCGGCATCGACCGCGGGCAGCTGCAGACCGCGCCCGCCGCCGGTCACAACCTCACCGCGTCGATCACCGGCGAAGGCAAGGCGCGGCTGGCTTCGGTCTTCCTCGAAGCCACCGTGACGCTGCCGGGTGGCGCGGCGAAGGCCACGAACTTCAACAGCCCGGTCCTCGGCACCGACGCGATCGGCGTCTACACGCCGCTGTGGGGCACTTCCGGGCGCGCGACCTCGGTGGCCGGGGCGTCGCGCGTGCGCGAGGTCGAGCTGCGCGACGGCGTCGTCACCGCCGTGCGCGAACAACCCGCGAGCGGCCCGATCGCGGCGGGCACGACGCTGCTGCTGGCCCGCGAAGCCGGGGCGGACGCGCTCGCCGCGCTCAAGCCGGGTGACCCGGTCGGCGTCACGTACGCACCCAGGTCGGACGCCGGGAAGATCGCGGTCGCCGTGGGCGGCAACGAAGTCCTGCTCCGCGACGGCGTCGTGCAGCCGGTCGACGACGTGGCCATGCACCCGCGGACCGCGGTCGGGTTCTCCGCCGACGGCAGGCGGCTGTGGCTGGCCACTGTGGACGGACGGCAGGCCGACAGCCGCGGCCTCACCGAGCTGGAACTGGCCCGGCACATGAAGAGCCTCGGCGCCGACGACGCGATCAACCTCGACGGCGGCGGCTCGTCGACGCTCCTGGCGCGCAACGAGGGCGAAGCCGCGCCGAGCGTCCGGAACTCGCCGTCCGACGGCGGGGAACGCCTGGTGCCCAACGGGATCGGCTTCACGACCGTGCCGGGCAGCGGCAGGCTCATCGGCTTCGCGCCCGCTCCCGCCGTGACGGCGGACGGCGCGGACCGCGTGCTGTCCGGCCTGAGCCGGCACCTGGTCGCCGACGGCCACGACGAGACCGGCGCCGCGGTGGCCGCCGAGCCACGCTGGAGCACGTCGGACCCGCGGCGGGCGACCGTGACGCGCGGGGTCGTCACCGGCCACGGCCCGGGCACGGTCGACATCGTCGCTAAGTCCGGCCGCGCGTCCGGGAAGACGACGCTTTCCGTGCTGGGCAAGGCGGTCCGGCTGGGCACGAGCACCGAGCAGGTCGCGCTGTCGGCCGCCGGCGCCCGGAGCACCTTCAAGGTCTACGGCTACGACGCCGACGGCTACGGCACCTGGCTGGAACCCGACGACGTCAAGCTCGATTACGACCACTCGGTCGTGCGGGTCGAGCCCTCGGGCGACGGGTACGCGGTGACCGCGCTGACCGCGTCCGGGGCGACCTCGATCACCGCGTCGGCCGCGGGTTTCACCACGCACCTGGCCGCTTCGGTGGGCACCGTGCCCCGGATCGCCGCCCCGCTGGACGGCCCGGCGGGCTGGACGGCGACGGTGTTCCCGGCGGTCGTCGGAGCGGCGCTGTCGGCGGCGCCCGGGCGTGACGGCGGCGCCGGTCTCGCCCTGGACTACCGGCTGACCGGCACGAACGCCACGCGCGCGGCCTACGTGACGCCGTCCGCCGCCCTGGCCGTCCCGGCGGGCACCCAGAAGATCGGGCTGTGGGTGCACGGCGACGGCAAGGGCGCGTGGCTGCGGGCCGAGCTGCGCGACGCCGCGAACGTGGCGTCCGTCGTCGACCTTTCGCTGAGCGTGGACTGGACGGGCTGGCGGTACGTCACCGCCGCGGTCCCGGCCGGGCTGCCCGACGGCCAGCGCCTCGCGCGCTTCTACGCCGTCGAAAACGTGCCGGACCAGCAGTACGAGGGCCGGCTGGTGTTCGACGACCTGACCTTCGAGGTGGCCCCGACGACTCCGGTGCCCGCCGACCCGGCCCCGCGCGACCCCGCGCTGGTCACCGACGGCGTGCTGACCGGCGGCCTGCGCGTCGCGGTGGTCAGCGACGCCCAGTTCACCGCCGACGACCCGGCGGGCCCGCTCGTCGCCCAGGCCCGGCGCGCGCTGCGCGAAGCCGTCGCCGCGAAGCCGGACCTGGTGCTGATCAACGGCGACTTCGTGGACCGGGGCACACCGCCCGACTTCGCGCTGGCCCGCCAGGTGCTCACCGACGAGCTGGACGGCAAGGTGCCCTGGTACTACGTGCCGGGCAACCACGAAGCCGAGGCGGGCAACGGGCTCGCGAACTTCCAGGCGGTCTTCGGCGAGACCCACCGCGTCGTCGACGTGCACGGCGTCCGGCTGGTGCTGCTGGACTCCTCGCGGGGTTCGTTGCGCGCCGGCGGGTTCGACCAGGTCCGGATGCTGCGCTCGGCACTCGATTCGGCGGCCGCGGACCGGTCCGTGCGCGGCGTCGTCGTCGCCATGCACCACCCGGTGAAGGACCCCAGCCCGACCGGGAACTCGCAGCTCGGCGACCGGAAGGAAGCCACCCTGCTGACCCGGTGGCTGACCGGGTTCGAGCGGACGTCCGGCAAGCCCGCCGCTTCGGTGGCTTCGCACGCCGGGGTGTTCTCGCTGTCCCGGGTGGACGGCGTGCCGTACCTGGTCAACGGCAACTCGGGCAAGGCACCCGCGGCGGCACCGGGCGACGGCGGGTTCGTCGGCTGGACGCTGCTGCGCGTCGACCCGGCCGACCGCGCCCAGCCGGTGCGCTTCGAGACGCGGCCGAACGTCGACTCGCTGACGCTGTCCGGGCCCTCCTCGCTGGCACGCGGTGAGCGCGCGGTCGTGCGCGCTTCGGTCCGGCAGGGCACGCGGGACGTGCCGGTGTCGTACCCGGTGAGCGCGGACTGGGCGGTCGGCTGGGGCGTCGTCGCGTTCGACCCGGCTTCGGGCGTGCTGACGGCGTTGCGGCCGGGTGTCGCGCGGCTGTCGGTGACGGTCAACGGGGTGACCGAATCCCTGGTCGTGACCGTGCGCGGCTAATCCGTTCGGTTTTTGTCGGTGCCCGCTCGTATGGTCGGGGGGTGGACGAATCGGAGGACCGGGAACCGGCACTGGTGCAGGCCAAAGCGCTCGTGAAGCGCTTCGGCGGGTTCGAGGCCGTGCGCGGGATCGACGTCGAGGTGCGGCGCGGGGAGGCGTTCGGCTTCCTCGGGCCCAACGGCGCCGGGAAGTCGTCGACCATGCGGATGATCGCGTGCGTGTCCCCGCGCACCGACGGCGATCTGCGGGTGCTGGGCGCCGACCCGGAGGTGGCCGGGCCGCGGATCCGCGCGCGCCTGGGCGTGGTGCCGCAGCAGGACAACCTGGACGTGGAGCTGACGGTCCGGGAGAACCTGCTGATCTACGGCCGCTACTTCGGCCTGTCACGGGCGGCGGCCCGGCGCAAGGCCGACGAACTGCTGGAGTTCGCGCAGCTGACGGACCGCGCCGACGACAAGGTCGACCCCCTCTCCGGCGGCATGAAGCGGCGGCTCACGATCGCGCGCTCGCTGGTCAACGACCCGGAGCTGCTGCTGCTCGACGAGCCGACGACGGGCCTCGACCCGCAGGCCAGGCACCTGCTGTGGGACAGGCTGTTCCGCCTCAAGGCGCAAGGCACGACGCTGATCGTGACGACCCACTACATGGACGAAGCCGAGCAGCTCTGCGACAGGCTGGTGGTGATGGACCACGGCCGCATCGCGGCGGAGGGCTCACCGGCGGACCTGATCAAGCGCTATTCGACGCGCGAAGTCGTCGAGCTGCGGTTCGCGTCGGGGGAGCAGACGTCGGCGGCCCAGCAGGTCGACGGGCTGGCGGAGCGCGTGGAGATCCTGCCGGACCGGGTGCTGCTGTACAGCGACGACGGCGAGGCGGCGCTGGAACACGCGCACGCCCGCGGGGTGCGCCCGCTGTCGAGCCTGGTGCGCCGGAGTTCGCTGGAGGACGTGTTCCTGAGGCTGACCGGCCGGACGCTGGTGGACTGATGGGAACCCCTTCGCCGGCTCACCCGGCCGCGAGCCGTGCTGGTGTGCGCCGCTCGGAGCGGCCGGCGCCCGTCCCGGTCACTCCTGGTTCGCCGGCCCGCTCGGCCCGAGCCGTGAGCCGTGCCGGTGTGCGCCGCTCGGCCGCCGGCCTCGTCTTCTCCGGTGCGCCGACCCGCGCCGCGAGCCGCACCGGAGTGCGCAGCTCGGCGGTTCACCCGGCTCCCCGCCCCGCAGCTCCTGGGTGGCGCCCGTGACCACCATCGAATCCACCGGCCGCGTCGTCGGCAAGTGGCGCGGCGCCTGGCTGCAGGTCGAAGGGCGCTGGACCTGGTACCGCCGCCACTGGGTGTCCACTTTGTACTCCACCGGGCTCCAACCGGTGTTGTTCCTCGCCGCCATGGGCCTCGGCTTCGGCTCGCAGGTGCGGCCGGGCACGGTCACCGGCGGCCTGTCCTACCTCCAGTACATCGCGCCGGCCCTGCTCGCCGCGGGTGCCGCTCAGCAGGCCGTCGGCGAATCGAGCTACCCCGTGCTGTCGGGGTTCAAGTGGCAGAAGGAATACCTGGCCGTCACGGCCACCCCGGTGTCCCCGGGCCAGGTGTTCGGCGGCCACCTGATCTGGTCGGCCCTGCGGTTGATGCTGGCGGGCGCGATCTACGCGTTCGTCGCGCTGTTCTTCGGCGCCTGGACCGGCCCGGGGGTGCTGCTGGTGGTCCTGGCGGGCACCGTCACCGGGCTCGCCTGCACCACGCCGATGGCCGCGCTGGCGGCCCGGACGTTCGACGAGGGCCAGCGGTTCGGCCTGATCTTCCGCTTCGTCGTGATGCCGATGACCCTGTTCAGCGGCACGTTCTTCCCGATCACCCAGCTGCCGGCCGCGATCCGCTGGCTGGCTTGGCTTTCCCCGCTGTGGCACGGCACGCAGCTGGCCCGCGGCCTGAGCATCGGCGGGGTCGGCGGCTGGGCGATGCTCGGCCACTTCGCCGTGCTGGCGGCGTTGTTCGCGGCCGGGTGGGCGCTCGCGCACCGGGCCTTCTACCGGAGGCTGGTGGTCTGATGGTGAGCGTCCAGGCCCCACCGCGCCGCGCCGGGCTGCTGCTGCGGGTACTGCCACCCGGGCTGTACGCCGGCCGCGCGCGCATGCTCGTCGAGCGCTCGGTCATGGTGTACCGCGGCAGCTGGCTGATCTTCCTGTCCGGTGCGGCCGAGCCGTTCCTGTACCTGCTGGCGTTCCAGCTCGGCTTCGGCAGGCTGGTCACCGAGGTGCCCGGCCCGGACGGGCACCCGATGAGCTACGTCGCGTTCGTCGCCCCGGCGCTGCTGGCGACGTCGGCGATGAACGGCGCCGTCTTCGAATCGACGTACAACCTGTTCTTCAAGCTGCGCTACGCGAAGCTGTACGACGCGTTGCTGGCCACCCCGATCGGCCCCCTGGACGTGGCACTGGGCGAAATCGGCTGGGCGATCACCCGCGGCGGCCTCTACGCGATGGCCTTCCTGGCGATCGCGGCGGCGATGGGCCTGCTCGCGTCGTGGTGGGCCCTGCTGATGATCCCGGCGGCCCTGCTGGTCGGCCTGGCGTTCTCGGCGATCGGCATGGCACTGGTGACGTTCCTGCGCTCGACGGCCCAGTTCGACTACATCCAGCTCGGCCTGACCCCGATGTTCCTGTTCGCGACGACGTTCTTCCCGCTCTCGGTGTACCCGGAGCCGCTGCAGTGGGTGGTCCGCTGCCTCCCGCTCTACCACGCGATCGAGCTGATGCGCGGCCTGGCGACGGGCCTGCTGTCGGGCTCGATGCTGATCAACCTGGCGTACCTGCTGGTCCTGGGGGGAGTGGGCCTCTGGGCGTCGACGCGCCGCATCGCGAAGCTGCTCCTGACCTGAGGGCCGCAAGCCGGCGGCGCTCAGCGAGCCGGGTCCGGCCGTCCCCGCGGTGCGGCGGCCGCCAGCGCGTCCACCATCCCGTGCCCGTAGAACCCGTTGAACCCCTCGTACCCGGCGCAGTAGGCGTCCTGCGTGCCATCTCCGGTCAGGTCGTAGTCGGCCGGGCACGCCATCGGCGTCGCCTGCGCGTCGAGCGTCCGCCGCAGCTGCCGCGGCCGGGCACCGGGGTCGCGCGACGCCAGCAGCGCCAGCACCCCGGTGACGTGCGGCGCGGCCATCGACGTCCCGCACAGCGGCGCGTACCCGCCCGGCACGGTCGAAAGGACGCACTCGCCCGTCTCGCCACCCGGCGCCGTGACATCGATCACGCCGAGCCCGTACGAGCTGTAGCCCGCCTTCACCCGGTCCGAACCCACGGCCGACACCGCGACGACGTCCCGGAGCCCGGCCGGCAGGGCCTCGCAGCCGCTGCCCGCGCCGGGCGAGCCGGACCGGGCCGACGGCGTGAGGTCGACGGCTTCGTTCGTCGCCGCCGCGACGTTCAACGTGCCCGCCGAAGTGCTGTACTCCACGGCGCGCGCCAGGGCCTCGTGCACGACGCCGCGGTCGTTGCCGCGGATGCACGAGAGCGTCCACGGGTTCACGAAGAAGCTGCTGTTGGTCAGGCGCATGTGGCGTGAGGCTGCCCACATCAGCCCGCACACGGCGGCTTCGGGGTCGGCGTACCCGCGGTCGTCGATCACCTTCACCGATGCCACTCGCACCCCGGGCGCCACACCCGTCACACCTCTGCCGTCATCGGCCGCGGCGATGATGCCCGCCACGTGCGTCCCGTGCACCGACGTCGTCGGCGCCCACGCCGCGGGCGAGCGGTCGGGGGCGCCGGTCAGGCAGCCGGCCGAGTCGGCCGGGTCGAGCGCGTCGGCGAGGTCCGGGTGGTCCGGGTCGACGCCCGAGTCGAGCACGCCGACGACGACGTCGCGGCTGCCGTCGGAGAAGCCGCGCGCCCGGCCCGCGTTGATCATCCGCATGTCCCACTGCCGGTCGCTCAGGTCCGCGGTGGGCACCTTCGCGGGGTCGGTCCGGGGGAGCGCCGCCCGCGCCGGCTGGGGTTTCACCGGGTCCGTGGCGCGCTGCGCGGCCAGCCGCTCGGCCTGGGCGCTGAACGCCCGGTCGAGCCCGATCCGCTCGCCGAAGCCCGGGTCGCCGGAGGTGGCGATCGCCACCGCGATCTGCGGGTAGTAGACGGTGGTGGCGCCGCACGCGCCGGTGATCTGCCCGCGGGCCGAGGATTCGGCGGTGCCGCGGTCGAAGGCGACGACGTAGCGCAGGGACCGTCCGTGGGCGCAGCCGGGCTCGTCGGCCACCGCCGGACCGGCGGTGACGCATCCCGAAAGCACCAGGACGGTGCACACGGCCGCCCGCAGCGGCCGCGCCAGCAGGGACACCGGACCTCCCACCGGATGCAGGTACCGCGGGTGCCGGTGCGCGATCGATCCGGCCACCCCGAGCCGCACGGTAGCCACCCCGTGCCCGGCGGACAAGCGCTGCGGCCAAGTTCGCCCGCCCGGTGGCCCCGCGGCGCGCCCGGACGCCTGCGGGAGGTACCGAGTACACCGGAGTGGTCACCCGGTGTGGGATACTCGGGGAGGCCGCTGGGCCGCGGGGCGCACGTGAGAGGTGCTGCCTGCGGTGCTGTGGCCCGGTGATGCGCATGAACTCCCGCGACGCGTCGCCGCCCGTGAACCGGGCGGCTGGACGACGTGGCGGGGCGGCCCGGGGGCCGCGAGTGCGTCACGCACGTCGCCGAGCAGACCTTTGACCGGGTTGCGCCCCACCGGAAGCGGTGGTGCGGCACCCGGTCGTCGGGCCAGGATTCCCGCCGCTGGTGACCACCACGGCGGAACGAACAGAAAGGGGCCCCTGCGCGGCCGCGTCCCTGCCGGTGCGAATCGGCAGACGCGCCCGGGGGCGGAGGAGACACATGTCGAACGCGGAAACACCCGCCGAGCACACCGGCGGGAATCCCGCCACACCCACGACCGGGCCACTGGCCGACCTGCCGCCCCGCATCCGGGTGCACGCGCTGGCCAAGCTGCTCGAGTCGCACAGCCGGGACATCCTCGTCAAGCTCACCGAGCTGGGCGAAAGCGTGCGCAGCGCGCAGTCGAGCGTGACGAGGGAAGTCGCGCTCAAGGTGGCCGGGGCCTTCACCTCGGCCGAAGGTGAGCAGGCAGCCGAGGCGCCCGTGGAAGCCGCGGCCGCCGAAGGCCAGCCCGCCCGGGACGACGCCGACCAGGCCCCGCCCGCCGACCAGGGCCCCGCCCGCGACGGCGCCGACCGGGGCCAGGGCGACGCCGACCAGGCCCAGCCCGCCACCCAGGGCACCACCGCCCGAGGCCGCCGCGTGAGCCGTGGCCGCGGCGAGGCCACCCAGGCCGCGACCAGCCAGGCTCAGCCCGCCGACCAGGCCACCGGCAGCACCCGCGAGGCCGCTCCCGCGGTCCCGCCGGCCCCCGAGGTCCCCGCGGCCGAGGCCGAGAAGCCGCGCCCGCGCCAGAAGACCCGCGCCCACCTGCCGGTCTTCGCCGCGCCGTCGCCGGTGTTCCTGCCGCCGGAGCCGTCCGAGCGCGCGGTCAAGCCCGCGCGCAAGCCGGCCGACCCGTTCGCGGAGCCCGAGCCCCGCCCGGAGCCGCGCCGCGAAGCTCGCCACGAGGCCGAGGCCGTCGAGGAAGAGACCGAGGACACCACCCCCGCCACCGACGCGAACGCGGATGACGACGAGGACGCCGGCAGCCGCCGTCGCCGTCGCCGCGGCCGTCGTGGCCGGGGCCGCGGCAAGGGCGCCGACGGCAGCGACGAGGGCACCGAAAACGACGACGACCAGGCCGACGAGCAGCCGCGCCGCCGGAACCGCAACGCGGACGAAAAGCCCGAAGCGGACACCGAAGAGGCCGAGGAAGCCGCCGGCCCGGCCGCGGAGTCCGACAGCGACGACGATGGCGAGGGCGGCAGCAAGCGCCGTCGCCGCCGCCGTCGCCGCAAGGGCTCGGACGGCGACGACGCCGAGACCACCGACGACCCGCCCAACACGGTCACCCACGTCCGCCAGGCCAAGGCCGAGCAGGCCGAGCGCGAGCGCCCGGCGCGCGACGAGGTGCGCAGCGTCCGCGGGTCGACCCGCCTGGAGGCCAAGCGCCAGCGCCGCCGCGACGGCCGCGAGGCGGGCCGCCGCCGCGCCCCGATCCTGTCCGAGGCCGAGTTCCTCGCCCGCCGCGAGGCCGTCGAGCGCACGATGGTCGTCGCCGAGAAGGGCGACTCGACGCAGATCGGCGTGCTCGAAGACGGCGTGCTGGTCGAGCACTTCGTGACGCAGTCGGGCTCCGGCTCGATCGTCGGCAACGTCTACCTCGGCCGCGTCCAGAACGTGCTGCCGAGCATGGAAGCCGCGTTCATCGACATCGGCCGCGGCCGCAACGCCGTGCTCTACGCCGGCGAGGTCGACTGGGACGCCGCCGGCCTGGAGGGCAAGGCCCGCAAGATCGAGCAGGCGCTGTCCACCGGCGACTCCGTGCTGGTCCAGGTCACCAAGGACCCGGTCGGGCACAAGGGCGCCCGGCTGACCACGCAGATCTCGCTGCCCGGCCGCTTCCTCGTCTACGTGCCCGCGGGCGGCGCCACCGGCATCTCCCGCAAGCTGCCGGAGAACGAGCGCCGCCGGCTCAAGGACATCCTCAAGCGGATCGTCCCGGAGGACGCGGGCGTCATCATCCGCACCGCCTCCGAGGGCATCGGCGAGGAGGAGCTGGGCCGCGACGTCGACCGCCTGAAGGCGCAGTGGGACGTCATCAAGGAGAAGGCCGCCGCCGGTTCCGGCAAGAAGGGCGGCGCGCCGACCATGCTCTACGAAGAGCCCGACCTGCTGGTCAAGGTCGTGCGTGACCTCTTCACCGAGGACTTCGCCAAGCTGGAGATCCAGGGCAACCGGTCGTGGGAGACCATCAACGACTACGTCCGGCACGTCGCGCCGGAGCTGACCGAGCGGGTCAAGCGCTACACCGGCACCGGTGACGTGTTCGCCGACCACCGGATCGACGAGCAGATCACCAAGGCGCTCGACCGCAAGGTCTGGCTGCCGAGCGGCGGTTACCTGGTCATCGACCGCACCGAGGCGATGACGGTCATCGACGTCAACACCGGCAAGTTCACCGGATCGGGTGGAAACCTCGAGGAGACGGTGACCCGCAACAACCTGGAGTCGGCGGAGGAGATCGTCCGCCAGCTCCGGCTGCGGGACATCGGCGGCATCATCGTCATCGACTTCATCGACATGGTGCTCGAGTCGAACCGCGAGCTGGTGCTGCGCCGCCTCACCGAGTGCCTCGGCCGCGACCGCACGCGCCACCAGGTCGCCGAGGTCACCTCGCTCGGCCTGGTCCAGATGACCCGCAAGAAGATCGGCACCGGCCTGCTGGAGGCGTTCTCCACGCCGTGCGAGCACTGCAAGGGCCGGGGCGTGCTCGTCTCGACCGAGGTGCAGCGCACCGGCGGCGGGGCCGGCCACTCCCACGGTGGCAACGGCAACGGCGGGAACGGTGGCAACGGCGGCGGTGGCGGCGGGGAGAAGAGCTCCCGCCGGTCGCGTGGCCGCGGCAAGGGCGAGGAGGCCGCCAAGGAGCAGGCCGAAGCCGCCAAGGCCGAGGTCCACGCCGTCCCGTCGCCGGAGCAGCGCGAGTCGATCGCGTCCGCGGTGGCGGCGATGGCGAACGCCTCGAAGGTCGTCAAGGAGCACGACCACGGCGCCGAGAACGGGCACGTCCCGGAGCCCGCCAAGGAGGTCGCGGACGTCCCGGCCACCACGGAGGCGGACGAGGCGCCGGTGGCGGCCGAGCGGCCGGTCGAGCCCGCCCAGGAGGTCGCCGGCACCCCGGTGACCACCGAGGCGGACGAGGTCCCGGTGCCGCAGGACGATGAGCCGGTGGTCGAGCGCTCTTCGGCCCCGGAACCGGCCGAAGAGCCGGTCAACGATTCTTCGGAGGCCGCCGAGCCGGTCGCCGAACCCGAGGTCAGCGTGCCCGAGCCGGCCGTGCGTTCCACCCGGCGCCGTCCGCGCCGGGCGGCGTCGCGGCCCGCGGGCCCGCCGGTGCACGCCTCGGACCAGAGCAGTTGAACAACTAGGGGACCCCGGTGGTAACGCACCGGGGCACCCCACGTAACCTGTAGTACGGCCTGCCACCAGAGCAGGTCGCTGCGCGAGTGCCGGACCGCCTTCAGTTTCGGGTGGGCCGATCGCGCGGGCCCCCACCCATTGTCGAGTAATGCAGGAGACTTCCGTGTCGGCGTACGCGATCGTCAAGACCGGCGGCAAGCAGTACAAGGTGGCCGTCGGCGACGTCGTCGAGGTCGAGAAGCTCGAGGGCGAGCCGGGCACCGAGCACATCCTCCCCGCCGTTTTGTACGTCGACGGTGGCGATGTCACCACGGACGCCGACGCGCTGGCGAAGGTCTCGGTCACCGGCAAGGTCGTCGAGCAGACCAAGGGTCCGAAGATCCGGATCCACAAGTTCAAGAACAAGACGGGCTACCACAAGCGTCAGGGTCACCGGCAGAAGCTGACCCGCGTCGAGGTCACCGCCATCTCCCTGTAAGAACTTTCCGGATCTGCTTTTTTCAGAAAGAGGGCTGAGCCATGGCTCACAAGAAGGGTGCGTCCAGCTCCCGCAACGGTCGTGACTCGAACGCGCAGCGCCTCGGCGTCAAGCGCTTCGGCGGCCAGGAAGTCAACGCGGGCGAGATCCTCATCCGCCAGCGCGGCACCAAGTTCCACCCCGGCGTGAACGTCGGCCGTGGCGGCGACGACACGCTGTTCGCCCTGGCCGCCGGTGCGGTCCAGTTCGGCGAGAAGCGTGGCCGCAAGACGGTCAACATCGTGGTGCCGGCCGAGGCCTGAGCCTTCGGTCGTCGTTGGACCTCTGACGAGGGGTGGGACCGGAATATCCGGTGCCACCCCTCGTTTGTTTTGTATATCCCCTTCTCGCGAGTGAAAGAGGCAAGTCATGGCGTCCCGGTTCGTGGACCGCGCGGTGATCCACCTGACCGCCGGTGACGGTGGGAACGGCTGCGCCTCGGTGCACCGCGAGAAGTTCAAGCCCCTCGGCGGCCCGGACGGCGGCAACGGCGGCAACGGCGGCGACGTCCTGCTGGTCGTCGACCCGAACGTGCACACGCTGCTCGACTTCCACTTCCGCCCGCACGCCAAGGCGGGCAGCGGCAAGATGGGCCAGGGCGGCAACCGCGCGGGCGCGGCGGGGGAGTCGCTGGTGATGAAGGTGCCGTCCGGCACCGTCGTGTTCACCGACGACGGCGAGCTGGTCGCCGACCTGATCGGCCCGGGCACCACGTTCGTCGCCGCCCAGGGCGGCCGCGGCGGCCTCGGCAACGCGTCGCTGTCGTCGAAGGCCCGCAAGGCACCCGGGTTCGCGCTGCTCGGCGAGCCGGGCGAGAGCCGTGACCTCACGCTGGAGCTGCGCTCGGTCGCCGACGTCGGCCTGCTCGGCTTCCCGTCCGCCGGCAAGTCGTCGCTGATCTCGGTGCTGTCCGCGGCCAAGCCGAAGATCGCCGACTACCCGTTCACCACGCTGGTGCCGAACCTCGGTGTCATCACCGGCGGCGACACGGTCTTCACGATGGCCGACGTGCCCGGCCTGATCCCCGGCGCGTCCGAGGGCAAGGGCCTCGGCCTCGACTTCCTCCGCCACATCGAGCGCTGCGCGGTGCTGGTGCACGTCGTCGACTGCGCCACGCTCGAACCCGGCCGCGACCCGCTGTCCGATGTGGACGCGCTGGAGGCGGAGCTCGCGAAGTACACGCCGAGCCTGGGCGGGAAGCTCGAGGAGCGCCCGCGCGTCGTCGTCCTCAACAAGATCGATGTCCCCGAAGCCGCCGAGCTCGCCGAGTTCGTCCGGCCGGAGCTGGAAGCCCGCGGCCTGCGGGTGTTCGAGGTCTCGACGGCGTCCCGCAAGGGCCTGCGGGAGCTGACCTTCGCGCTCGCGGCGGTCGTCGAGGAGTACCGCGAGGCGCAGCCGGTGCTGGAGCCGGAGAAGATCGTCCTGCGGCCGCTCGCCGTCGACGACTCCGGGTTCACCGTCGAGGTCGACCCGGAGGAAGAGGGCGCGTTCATCGTGCGCGGCTCCCGGCCGGAGCGCTGGATCCGCCAAACCGACTTCGCCAACGACGAGGCCGTCGGCTACCTCGCCGACCGGCTGGACCGCCTCGGCGTCGAGGACCAGCTGGCGAAGCTCGGCGCGAAGCCCGGCAGCCCGGTCACGATCGGCGACGTCCAGTTCGAGTGGGAGCCGTCGACGCCGAGCGTCGCGGTCCACCTGTCCGGGCGCGGCACCGACGTCCGGCTGGAGCGCACCGACCGCATCGGCGCTTCCGAGCGCAAGGAAGCCCGCCGCATCCGGCGCGAGGGCACGGGCGAGTTCGACGACCTGGACGCCGACGAGTGAGTGGCACACGGCAGGCCATCGCGGCGGCACGCCGCCTGGTGGTCAAGGTCGGTTCGTCGGCGCTGACCACCGCGGGCAGCGGCCTCGACGTCGTCCGCCTGGACGCGCTGGTCGACGCGATCGCCGAGCGCGTCGCCCGCGACACCCAGATCGTCCTGGTCTCCTCGGGCGCGATCGGCGCCGGCCTGGCCCCGCTCTCGCTCGGCAAGCGCCCCCGCGACCTGGCGACCCAGCAAGCGGCGGCGAGCGTCGGCCAGCTGGCGCTGGCGCACGCGTACGCCGAATCGTTCGGTCGGTATTCGCTGACGGTCGGCCAGGTGCTGCTGACGTCCGACGACGTCGTCCGCCGCTCCCACTACCGCAACGCGCAGCGCACGTTCTCCCGGCTGCTGGCCCTGGGCGCGGTCCCGGTGGTCAACGAGAACGACACGGTGGCCACCGAAGAAATCCGCTTCGGCGACAACGACCGCCTGGCCGCACTGGTGGCCCACCTGATCGGCGCGGACGCGCTTCTCCTCCTGTCCGATGTGGACGGCCTCTACGACGGCGACCCCCGCGACGGCGCGACCCGCAAGCTGACCGAGGTCCTGTCGGAGTCCGATGTGGACGGAATCTCGGTCGGCATGTCCAGCTCCGGCCTGGGAACGGGCGGCATGGTCTCAAAACTCGCCGCGGCCCGCACCGCGGCGGGCGCGGGCATCCCCGTCCTCTTGGCGGCAGCCTCGGAAGCTTCCGCAGCCCTGACAACGGCTTCCCCCGGCACGGCCTTCGCCCCGGCGGACACCCGCCTGTCGGCCCGCCGCTTTTGGCTGGGCTACGCAGCGGACACAACGGGCAAACTCCGCCTCGACGACGGCGCGGTGACAGCGGTGGTCCGCCGCCGCCGCTCCCTGCTGGCAGCAGGCATAACAGGCGTGGACGGCGACTTCCAGGCCGGCGACGTGGTGGACCTGGTGGACGCAAAGGACCGAGCCATCGCCCGCGGCGTGGTGGCGTTCGACGCAACGGAACTCCCGGACCTGATCGGCCGCTCCACCCCGGAACTGCCGGAGGAACAGCGCCGCGAGGTAGTCCACGCGGACGACCTGGTCCCGCTGCGCCGCTAGCCAGCTCGCTCGCGCCGCGGTCGGCCGGTCCCGCCGCTGGGCGCTCCAGCACCTGCCCCGTCCGCCTGCGCCGCCGACCGAGCTTGCCTCGCCTGCCCGCCCATCGGCCCTGCCGACTGAGCTTGCCTGGCCTGCCCGCCCATCGGCCCTGCCGACCGAGCTTGCCTGGCCTGCCCGCCCGTCGGGGCGGGGCCGCCGGCCGATCAAGTCGCCTGGCCGCTGAGCTGCTTCAACGCAGCTGGCCCATGCGGCAGGTCTCGCTTTCATGCCCCAGCGCCGCCCACCGGATCCCCGCGGGGCTGCCGCCCGCCGGGCCGTCGAACCACCTGCCCACCGAGCCACCTGCCCACCGAGCCACCGAGCCACCGAGCCACCGAGCCACCGAGCCACCGAGCGAGTTTGCCTGGTCGCCGACCAAACCTGCCGAGCCGGTGAACCAGCCCCACCGCTAGCCGATCAAGGGGCCTCGACCGCCGAGATGCGGTAGCGGGCCACCGAGGCGTCGAGGATCTGGGCCGACTGCTCGTCCGACGGCCCGGACCCGCGGAAGCGCTCGAGGTCCGCATCGGACTCCCAGCGCTCGTACACGGTGATCCGCCCGGCGTCGAGCAGGTCCGCGCCCAGCGAGTACTCGAGGCAGCCGGGCGCTTCCCGCGCCAGCCGCACCGCTTCGGCGCAGTCCCTCAGGTAGGCGTCCCGCGCTTCGGGTGCGACCGCGAGCCAGCCGGCGATGATGATCACGTCGGGTTGATCCGATCCGCCTTGATGGTCAGCAGCAACCGGGTCTGGTCCCGGCCGCCCCACCACGGGTACGGGCCGCCGAGGTAGCGCTGCGAGAGCTCGTCGATGTGCTCGACGGCGCCTTCCTCGGTCATGTAGACGACCCGTCCGCGGATCGCGTAGTACCGCGACGGCCGGTCGCGGTCGGCCACGTTGAGCGCCACCCGCGGGTCGCGCTCGATGTTGCGCTGCTTCTGGTGCCCCAGCACCGTGTTGACCAGGATGTGCGTCCCGTCGGTGTCCACCCAGGTCTGGGTGAGCTGCGGCGAGCCGTCCGGCATCGACGTCGCCAGGAAGCAGAGGCTGGGTTCGCGCAGCAACGCGAGGAGGTCGGCGGGCAGTTCCAAGGTGGTCTCCGCTAAAGCCGGTCGGGCGCTTCGATGCCGAGCAAGGAGAGCCCGAGCGCGAGCGTGTGCGACGTCAGCGTAGTCAACCTCAGCCGAGACGCGCGCAGCGACGGTGAAGACGCTTTCAGGACCGGACATTTCTCGAAGAACCGGGAGAACACGACGGCCGTCTCGTACAGGTACGTGCACAGCTTGTGCGGCGCGTAGCCGTTCGTCGCGGCCTTCAGCGCTTCGCCGAACCGAAGCAGCTTCACCGCCAACGCGCGTTCCGCCGGCGCCTCCAGCGTGATTTCCGTGCCCTCGGGCTGCTCGCCCGCCTTTCGGAGGATCGACCGCGTCCGCGCGTGCGCGTACTGCAGGTACACCGAGGTGTTGCCCTCCTTGGCGAGCATCCGGTCCCAGGCGAAGACGTAGTCGCGCTCGCGGTCGCCGGACAGGTCGGCGTACTTGACCGCGCCGATGCCCACCGCCCGGGCGACCCCGGCCTGGCCCGCCGCGTCGAGCTCGCTGCGTTCGGCGACGACCGCGGCGGCCTGCGTCACGGCTTCGGTGAGCAGGTCGGCCAGCTTGACGGTGTCACCGGCCCGGGTCCGCATCGTCTTGCCGTCCGCGCCGAGCACCGTGCCGAACCCGATGTGCTCGGCGTGCCCGGTCAGCCAGCCCGCCGCGCGGCAGACGGCGAACACCATCGCGAAGTGCTGGGCCTGCGGCGCCCCGACGACGTAGAGCAGATCGGTCGCCCCGCGGTCGGCCGTCCAGTACCGGACGGTCGCCAGGTCCGTGGCGGCGTACCCGTAACCGCCGTCGCGCTTGCGGACGATCAGCGGCAGCCGGTCGCCTTCGCGGTTGCGGAACCTTTCGGGGAACACACAGACGGCGCCGTCGCTGATCTCGGTCAGCCCGGCCCGTTCGAGGTCGTCGACCACCGCGGCGAGGAGCGGGTTGTAGAAGCTCTCGCCGTAGATGTCGTTGTCCGTCAGTGAAATCCCGAGCAGCGCGTAAACGTCGTCGAAATGCCGGGTCGACTCCGCGATCAGCTCCCGCCAGACGGCGAGCGTCGCTTCGTCACCGCTTTGCAGCTGCACGACCCGCTCGCGCGCCCGGGTCGCGAACGCCTCGTCGTCGTCGAACTTCCGGCGCGCTTCGCGGTAGAAGGCATCGAGGTCGGCGATGCCGCTCCGGCCGGCCGAGACGTCGAGCAGGTGCTCGATGAGCATCCCGAACGGCGTACCCCAGTCGCCGAGGTGGTTGTGCGGTAGCACTTCGTGGCCGGCGAACCGCAGCAGGCGCGCGAGGGCGTCGCCGATCACCGACGTCCGCAGGTGCCCGACGTGCATCTCCTTCGCCACGTTCGGGCTGCTGTAGTCGAGCGCGATCCGCCGCGGCGCCGCGGTTTCCGGCACACCCAGCCGCGGATCGCCGAGCACCGCGCCGACGCGCGTCTCGAGCCATTCCTTGCGCAGCGCGAAGTTGAGGAAACCGGGCCCGGCGATTTCGGGTGCGTCCGCGATGCCGTCGAGCTCCAGCGCCCCGGCGATCAGCCCCGCGACCTCACGTGGCGCGCGACCGAGCCGCTTGCCGAGGCCCATCGCGAGGTTCGCCTGGTAGTCGACGCCTTCGCGTGGCGACGCCTGGATCAGCGCCTGCTCCGGCGTCAGTTCGACGTCCAGCGCCCGGCCGGCGGCGGCCACCACGCGGCGCGCCAGCTCCTCGGTAACGTCGGCGGTCTGCACGGTGTCCCTCCTTCGGCTCGGTCGTGGAAGCCCGCAGCGTAGCGAGCGTGACCGGCCGGCGACGAAGGGTTTAGTCCAGCTCGCGGCCCTTCGTCTCCGGCAGCGTCAGGATCACCGCGAACGCGATCGCGGCGCCGGCGGCGACGTACCAGAAGTAGAGCGTCTGCGACACCGTGCCGAACAGGGTGATGAGCAGCGGAGCGGTACCCCCGAAGACCGCGACGGTCAGGTTGTACCAGGCGCCGATCCCCAGCGCGCGCAGCTCGGTGGGGAACAGTTCGCTCATGATCGCCGGCGCGATCGACGTCATCGCGGTGTACAGCCCGAGCCCGACGCAGAACACCACGAACAGGCCGCCGACGCCCGGGCCGATCAGCGCGGACAGCGGGACGACGACGATCGCGGTCGCGCCGGACCACACGAGCAGCTGCGGCTTCCGCCCGAACCGGTCCGACAACGCCCCGAGCGGGTACTGCAACGCGATGAACAACGCTGTGCCGACCGAAAGGGCGAGGAAGACGGCGTCGGCGCTCGCGTGCCGGGTCTTCACCGCGAACGACGTCAGCGCGCTGAAGAACGTGTAGTAGCAAAGGGTCGAGAGCATCGTGAAGCCGACGAGCCGGACGACGGCCTTCGGGTGGTGCGTCAACGTCGTCAGCAGCGGCCGTTCGATCTTCCGGGCCTTGGTCTTCGTCTGCTCGAACAGCTCGGTTTCGGCGAGGCTGCGCCGCAGCCACAACCCGACCAGGCCGAAGACACCGCCCAGCAGGAACGGCAGCCGCCAGCCCCACGACGTCAGCTGCGCTTTGTCCAAGGTCCGCGCGAGCACGAACCCGAGGACGGTCGCCACGAGCACGGCCGAGCCGGTCGAGATGTAGAAGAACGCCGAGTAGCGGCCACGGCGTGCCGCCGGCGCGATCTCGCCCAAGTACGCCGACGCGTTGGACACCTCGCCGCCCAGCGACAGGCCCTGCGCGATGCGCGCGAGCAGCAGCAGGATCGGCGCGAGCCAGCCCACCTGCGAGAACGTCGGCAGCAGACCGATCGCCACCGAGCCGCCCGCCATGAGCAGGATGGTGAGGATCATGGCGGGTTTCCGCCCCCGGGTGTCGGCGAAGCGTCCGAGCAGGACGCCGCCGAGCGGCCGGAAGAAGAACGCCAGCGCGTAGGTGGCGAAGGTGTTGATCAGGGCCAGGGTGTCGTTCCCGGAGGGGAAGAACGCGCCGGCGAAGTAGATGCTGAACGTCGCGTAGATCGTCCAGTCGAACCACTCCAGTGCGTTCCCGGCGCTCGCCGCGAACAGCTTGCGCACCGGCAGCCGGTGGCGCTGCACCTGCACGGTGGACTCGGTCATGGCGGCCTCCCGTCACCCGAAAGTGGAACGGGACTTTGCCACATTCGTTCGCGGTGCGAAAGATCCTGACTGCCCGGTTTCTCGGTTCTCCTCTCGCTCAGGCCGTGCTCGCCAGCGCGAACGGCAACACGGCGGGTGCTCCGGCCCGCCGCAGCAGCCGCGCGGCCAGCGTCATCGTCCAGCCGGTGTCGATGACGTCGTCCACCAGCAGCACCGGCCCGGCCGGCAGCGTGGCGGCGAGGTCGGCCGGCATGCTCATCCGCCGCCACAGGTCGGCCAGCCGCTGCGCGCTGTTGGCCTGCCTCGGCGGTGGCCCTTCCGCGTCGAGCGCGCCGAGGAAGTCCAGCTTGCCGATCTCGGCCAGCCGCGTCGCGAGGCTGTACACGAGCTGCGGCCGCGTCTCCGACGGGACGGCGACCACCGCCACCGGCCGTTCCGTCCACTGCCACCCGGCGAGCACCTGGACGCAGGCCTTGAACACCGAATCGGGCACCTCGGTGTCCTGCGCTCCGGGGCCGACGAGCTCCCGCAGCCGGTTGCCCCAGCCGACGTCGGTGAGCCGCCCGAGGACCTGGCCCGGCTCGGCCTGGTCGTCGGCCGAGATCCGGCCGGACACCGGGACGTCCAAAGAGGACATCCCGGTGGGCCACTGCTTCCGCGGCGCCACCTCGACGCCTGGTCGTTGCAACCGTTCCCGGGTCGCTTCGGCGACGTCGTCGGCCACCGTGGTGTCCCAGCGGTTCCCGGTGCAGTTGTCGCACCGCCCGCACGGCACCGCCTCGGGGTCGTCGAGCTGGCGCCGCAGGTATTCCATCCGGCAGCCGTCGGTCGCCAGGTAGCCGAGCATCGCGTTCTGCTCGCGGTCGCGCGCCTCCGCGACCCGCTTGTAGCGCTCGCGGTCGTACTGCCAGTCCTGACCCGTGCTCGTCCAGCCGCCCTTGACGCGCCGGACCGCGCCGTCGACGTCCAGCACCTTGAGCACCATTTCCAGCCGCGACCGGGAGAGTTCGACCGAAGGCTCGAGCGCCGCTGTCGAGAGTGGACGGTCGGCGTACGCGAGCGTGTTCAGCACCTGCGTCACCCGCAGCTCGTCGGGGAAGGCGAGCGACCCGAAGTACGCCCAGATCGCCTTGTCCTCCTCGCCGGGCAGCAGCACGACCTCGGCGCGTTCGACGCCACGCCCGGCGCGGCCGACCTGCTGGTAGTAGGCGATCGGCGACGACGGTGCGCCGAGGTGCACGACGAACCCGAGGTCCGGCTTGTCGAACCCCATGCCCAGCGCGGAAGTCGCGACGAGCGCCTTGACGCGGTTGCCGAGCAGGTCGTCCTCGGCCGCTTGCCGGTCGGCCGGGTCCGTCTTGCCGGTGTAGGCCGCCACCGGGTAACCGCGGTCCTTCAGCAGCGACGCGACGTCGTGCGCCGCCGCGACGGTGAGCGTGTAGATGATCCCGGACCCGGGCAGCTCGGCCAGGTGCTCGGCGAGCCACGCCAGCCGTGCCTGCGACGTCGGCAGCCGGCACACCGACAACCGCAGGCTTTCCCGGTCGAGGCTGCCGCGCAGCACCAGCGTGTCCGCGCCGGTGCCGAGGCCCAGCTGCTCGGCGACGTCGGTGACCACGCGGTCGTTCGCGGTCGCCGTCGTCGCCAGCACCGGCACGCCGTCGGGCAGGTCGCCCAGCAGGGTGCGCAGGCGCCGGTAGTCCGGCCGGAAGTCGTGGCCCCAGTCGGAAATGCAGTGCGCCTCGTCGACCACCAGCAGGCCGGTGCTCGCGGTCAGCTTCGGCAGCACGTTGTCGCGGAAGTCCGGGTTGTTCAGCCGTTCGGGACTGACCAGCAGGACGTCCACCTCGCCCGCCGCGACCGCCGCCTGGACCTGGTCCCACTCCTGGGCGTTCGCGGAGTTCATCGTCGCCGCGTGGATCCCGGCGCGCGCCGCCGCCGAGATTTGGTTGCGCATCAGGGCGAGCAGCGGCGAGACGATGACCGTCGGCCCGCTTCCCTGTTCCCGCAGCAACGCCGTGGCCAGGAAGTAGACCGCCGACTTGCCCCACCCGGTGCGCTGCACGACCAGCGCCCGGCGCCGGTGCGCGACGAGGGCCTCGATGGCCGTCCATTGGTCTTCGCGCAGCTTCGCCGAGTCGCCGGCCAATGCCCGGAGGAGGGTCTCGGCGCGGTCGCGGAGTGCTGAGGTGGTGCCGGTGGTGTCCACGTCCCCACGTCTACCCCATGGCACCGACGAACCGGGAATCGGCGGCGTCGCGAACGGACCGTTCGCGACGAATACAGGTGGTTATGTGACCTGAATCACATCCACTGCCCGGTCGAGGGGGGTGGCGGACAGCACCCGGCGTCCCGCGCGCGCGATGTATAGGCTCCCGAGTCATGTCACCACGGCGGATCGGGGTCATGGGCGGCACCTTCGACCCCGTGCACCACGGCCACCTCGTCGCGGCCAGCGAGGTCCAGTCCCGGTTCGGGCTCGACGAAGTGATCTTCGTCCCCACCGGCCAGCCGTGGCAGAAGACCAGCCGCCGGGTGACCAAGGCCGAGGACCGCTACCTGATGACGGTCATCGCGACCGCGTCGAACCCGGTCTTCTCGGTCAGCCGCGTCGACATCGACCGCAGCGGCCAGACCTACACCGTCGACACCCTCCGCGACCTGCACGCCGAATACCCCGACGACGAGCTCTTCTTCATCACCGGCGCGGACGCGCTCGAGCAGATCCTGACCTGGCACAAGGCCGACGAGCTGTTCGACTTCGCGCACTTCATCGGCGTCACCCGGCCCGGCTACCGGCTCAACTCGCACCACCTGCCCAGCGGGAAGGTGAGCCTCGTCGAGGTCACCGCGATGGCGATCTCGTCGACCGGCTGCCGCGACCGGGTCGAACGCGGGGAGCCGGTCTGGTACCTCGTGCCCGACGGCGTCGTCCGCTACATCACCAAGAAGGACCTTTACCGGAAGAGCGACTGAAGGCCCGCTGGTCCCGGCGGGTACCCTTCTCGGGCGAACCCGATCTGTGAAGGAGCACTGTGACAGCCACGTCCGAGGCACGAGAGCTGGCCGTAGCGGCCGCACACGCGGCGGCGGACAAGAAGGCCAGCGACGTAGTCGTGCTGGACGTGTCCGAGCAGCTCGTCATCACCGACGCCTTCGTCATCGCCTCCGCGTCCAACGAGCGGCTGGTCGGCGCGATCGTCGACAACGTCGAAGAGAAACTGCGGGAGAGCGGCCACAAGCCGGTCCGCCGCGAAGGCGCCCGCGAAGGCCGCTGGGTCCTGCTCGACTACGTCGACGTCGTCGTGCACGTCCAGCACGTCGAGGAGCGCACGTTCTACGGCCTCGAGCGGCTGTGGAAGGACTGCCCGCGCATCGAGGTGGCCGGTCTCGAGGAGCCACCCGCCGACGAGGACCCGGACGTCCCGTGAGCCCGCGGCGGCTCGTGCTCTGGCGCCACGGCGAGACGGACTACAACGCCGCCGGGCGGATGCAGGGTCACCTGGATTCGGCGCTGACCCCGCGCGGCTGGAACCAGGCCCGCTTCGCGGTGCCCGCGTTGGCCCGGTTCTCGCCCGACCTCGTCATCGCGTCCGACCTGCGCCGCGCCACCGACACGGCCACCGTGCTCACCGACGCCATCGGCGTCCCGCTGCGCATCGACAAGCGCCTGCGCGAGACGCACCTCGGCGAGTGGCAGGGGCTCACCGGCGCGGAGGTCGACGCGGCCTACCCCGGTGAACGCGATCGCTGGCGCACCGACGCGACCTGGGCCCCGCCGGGCGGCGAGAACCGCGTCGACGTCGCCGACCGCGCCGGTGAAGTGGTCGCCGACCTGCAGCAGGCCAACTCCGACGTCGGCGACACCGTGCTGCTGGCCGCGCACGGCGGGCTGATCATCGCGCTCACCGCCCGGTTGCTGAACCTGCCGGTCACGATCTGGCCGTCGCTGGGCGGGATCTCGAACTGCCACTGGGTCGAGCTGGGCCTGCGCGACGGCAAGTGGCGGCTGCACGCCTTCAACGCGGGGATGCACGGCTAGCCGATGGGGCCACGCCTGCTGGTGTTCGGCGATTCGCTGAGCTTTCACGGTCCGGAAGGACCCTGCGCCGCGGACGAACCGCGGCTGTGGCCCAACATCGCGGCCGCCGCGCTCGGCGGCACCGCCGACCTGGTCGCCGGGATCGGCTGGAACGCCCGCGACGCCTGGTGGTCGCTGACCGGCGACCCGCGCGTGTGGGCCGACCTGCACCACGTCGACGCCGTCGTGTTCGCGGTCGGCAGCATGGACACGCTGCCGTCGCCGCTGCCCACTTACCTGCGCACCGGGCTGCGCTACCTGCGGCCCGACCCCGTCCGGCGGGTCGTGCGCAAGGCCTACCTCGCCGCGCAGCCCCGGCTTTCGATCGCGTTCCGCGGCCGGCCTACGGTGCTGCCGGCCAGACTCACCGTCCAGTACCTCGACACCGCCGTGGGTGCGCTGCGCGCCCTGCGGCCCGAGCTGCCGGTCTTCGGGATGCTGCCGTCGGTGCACCGCGCGGCGGCCTACGGCGGCGTGCACACCGCGCGTCCCGCCGCGGCGGCCGCGATGGCGGCGTGGAGCGCGCGGGCGAACGTCCCGCTGCTCGACCTCGAAGCCGTTGTCGGAGAGCACGTCCTGAGCGGTGAGGGCAACCCGGACGGCATGCACTGGGGCTGGCAGGGACACGCCTCGGTGGGCGACGCGATGTCCGTGTTGATGGCGCCGGTGCTGGCCCCCGGCCACGTAGGCTGACGGCGTGTCGGTCGCCGTAGTCACGGATTCCACCGCCCACCTGCCGGAGGGCTTCGCCGAACGGCACGCGGTCCGGGTGGTGCCGCTGCACGTCCTCGTCGACGGCGTCGTCTCGCTCGACGGCGTCGAGACCGGCCCGGCGGCGGTCGCCGAAGCGATGAAGCAGCGCAAGATCGTCACGACTTCCCGGCCGACCCCGACCGAATTCGCCGCGGTGTACCGCGCGGCGTTCGCCGAGGGCGCGGACTCGATCGTCTCGGTCCACCTGTCGCGCGAGCTCTCGGGCACGTGGGAAGCGGCGGTGCTGGCGGCCCAGGAAGTGGGGCCCGACCGGGTCCGCGTGGTCGATTCGCGGACCACGGCGATGGGGCTCGGGTTCGCCGCGCTGCACGCCGCCGGTGCCGCGGCCACGGGCGCCGAACCCGCCGCCGTCGAGGCCGCCGCGATGACGGCGGCCGCGTGCTCGTCGACGTTGTTCGTCGTGGAAACCCTCGACCACCTGCGCCGCGGCGGCCGGATCGGCCCGGCGGCGGCGCTGCTCGGCACGGCGCTCGCGGTGAAACCGGTGCTGCACATGGCCGACGGCCGGATCCTGCCGCTGGAAAAGGTCCGCACCATGAACCGGGCGATCGCGCGGCTGGTCGAGCTCGCCGCCGAAGCCGCGGCCGGCGACGACGTCGAGCTCGCCGTCCACCACCTCGCCTCGCCGGAACGGGCGGTCGAACTGGCGAACCGGCTCGAGGAAGCCGTCCCGCGCTCGGCGGGCTGCGTGGTCTCCGAGCTGGGCGCGGTGATCGGCGCGCACACCGGGCCGGGGGTGCTGGGCGTGGTCGTCCAGCGCACGGTCCCGTCCCGGAGCTAGCCGAACCCGCCAGCATGCCACCCGGGTACGACGGAAACGGCCGTTCCCGGGCCGGGCCGGGTGAATCCGTCCACAACACCCCGGTTGTCCACAGGAAGCACCACCACCCCTGTCGGCCCCCTCCCCGCGCGCCCTAACGTCGATCGTGTGTTCGAGCAGCCCGCCCGGGATCCGGGCCTCCCCGTCAACGACCGGCTCTCCTGGCTGGCCGACCAGCTCTCGCCCGATGCGAGCACGGTCGGGCCGGGTGGCCGGCTGGTCCGGCGCTGGCTGCCGGGCGGATCGGCCGGTCCCGGCCGCCGCCGGTGGGCGCTCGCCGGCGTCTTCGCCGCGGTCGTGGTGATCGTCCTCGGCGCGGTCACGCTCTTCGGCGGCCGTCCGGCACCCGAGCCCCTGCCCGCGCTGCCCGGTGCGAAACCGGCGGCGGAGGCGCGGGCCGCGCCCCCGACCGGCCTGGTCGTCAGCGTGATCGGCCGCGTCCGGTCGCCGGGGCTGGTCACCGTGCCCGCCGGCGCCCGCGTCGCGGACGTGCTGCGCGCGGTGGGCGGGGCCGATCCCGGCGCGGACGTCTCCGGGCTGAACCTCGCCCGCAAGGTGACCGACGGCGAGCAGCTCGCGGTCGGCGTCCCGGCACCCGCCGCCGTCCCCGGTGCGCCGGCGGAGGGCGGGAAGGTCGACCTCAACGCGTCGACCGCGGACCAGCTGGACACGTTGCCGGGCATCGGCGAGGTGATGGCGAAGCGGATCGTCCAGTGGCGGACCGACCACGGCGGCTTCACCAAGATCGAGCAACTGCGCGATGTCGACGGGCTCGGCGAAAGCAAATTCGAGAAGCTCCGGGAGAAGGTGACGGTCGGATGAGCGCCTTCCCCGCGACCGACACCCGGCAGGACATGCGGCTGGTGCCGGCGGCGCTGGCGTGCTGGCTGGCCGCGCTCGGCGGTCTGCTCCTCGGCTGGTGGACGGCCGTGGCCGCCGGGCTCGCCTCGGCGGTGCTCGCCGGGCTCGTGCTCTGGCGGGCCCGCGACCGTCCTCGCGCGCTCAGTGCGGCGGCGGCGCTGCTGGTCCTGGGGCTCGTCGCCGCCGGGCCGGTCGCCTGGCGGATCCGCGACGCGCAGCAGGACGCCCTGCGCGCCGAAGCGGCCCAAGGACTGCCCGCGGTGCTGCGGGTCGTCGTCGCCGAACGCCCGAAACCCGTGCGCGGCGCGGGTTACGCCGATCGCCAGGCCGGTGCCCGGTCGGTGGTGCTGGCGGCCGACGTGCGCACGGCGTCGGTCGACGGGCGGCCGGTGTCGTCGTCCGGACGCGTCCTGCTGCTGGCTCCGGTCGCCCAATGGGCTTCGCTTCTCCCGGGCCAGGAAGTGACCGTGCCCGGCCTGCTGATGCCGCCGCGCGGCTCGGACCTGACCGTGGCGGTGCTTTCGGTACGCGGCCCGCCGGGGGAGCCGGGTCCGGCGCCGTGGTGGCAGCGGGTGGCGGCCGGTCTGCGGGCCGGTCTCCACGACCTGTGCCAGGCACTGCCGGACGAACCCGCCGGGCTGCTGCCGGGGCTGGTCCTGGGCGACACGAGCGCGTTGTCACCGCGCGTCGAGCAGGAGTTCGTCACCGCCGGCCTCGCCCACCTCACCGCGGTCAGCGGCGGAAACCTCGCCGTCGCCTGTGGTGCGGTCCTGCTGCTGCTTCGGTTGCTGCGGCTCGGGCCGCGGCTGTCGGCGGTGGCGGCGGGAGCCTGCCTGGCGGGGTTCCTCGTCCTGGTCGGGCCGGAGCCGAGCGTGCTGCGGGCCGGGGTCATGGCGGCGGTGGCGTTGCTGGCGCTGGCGCTGGGCCGGCGGGGTTCGGCGTTGCCCGCGCTGGCGTTCGCGGTGTGCCTGCTCGTGGTGGTGGATCCGGCGATGGCCACGGACTTCGGGTTCGCGCTGTCGGTGTGCGCCACCGCCGGGCTGGTGCTGCTCGCGCCGCGCTGGGCCGGCGGGCTGGTCCGCCGCGGGGTTCCGCCGGGCGTCGCCGAAGGACTGGCGATCCCGCTGGCCGCCTTTCTGGTGACGTCGCCGGTGCTCGCGGGCATGGCGGGCTCGGTGAGCCTGGTCTCGGTGCTGACCAACGTCCTCGCCGCGCCGGTGGTGGCCCCGGCGACGGTGCTCGGCGTGCTGGCGACGGTCACCGGCCCGTGGTGGCCGGGTGCCGGGGAGTTCCTGGTGCACCTCGCCGATCCCGAAGCCCGGTGGCTGATCACGGTGGCCCGGCACGGCGCGCGTGCGCCGGGTGCGGTCATCGCCTGGCCGGGAGGCTGGTGGGGCGGGCTCCTCGCCGCCGCCGTCCTCGCGGTGCTGGTGCTGGCCGCCCGGCGACGGCGGGTGCGGTTGCTCATGGCGGTGCTGGCCGCCGGCGCGTTGCTCGTGCTCGTGCCGGTCCGGGTGCTGGCGCCGGCGTGGCCGCCGCGGAACTGGGCAGTGGTCGAGTGCGACGTCGGCCAGGGCGACGCGGTGGTGCTGGCGACCGCCGAACCCGGGCGGGCCGTCGTCGTGGACACCGGGCCCGAACCGGGGCCGGTCGACGAATGCCTGCACCGGCTGGCCGTCGACCGGATCCCGCTGCTGGTGCTGAGCCACCTGCACGCCGACCACATCGGCGGGCTGGCGTCGGTCTTCGACGGCCGGGCGGTCGGCGGGATCGCCGTCGGGGCGGGGCGGGCGCCGGAGTGGGCGTGGCGGCAGGTGGCCGCGGAAGCGGCCCGGCAGGCGGTGCCGCTGGTGGAGCTGAACCCGGGGGAGCGGCTGGCCTGGCCGGGATTGTCGCTCGACTTCTTGGGGCCGCGGTACGTACCGGCGCGCTCGGCGGGGCAGGACGGAACGACCATCAACAACAGCTCGGTCGTGCTGCGGGCGGACACGGCGGCGGGCCGGGTTCTGCTGACCGGCGACGTCGAGCTGGCCGCGCAAGCCGACCTGCTCGCCGACATCGGTGACCTGAAAGCGGAGGTGCTGAAAGTCCCCCACCACGGTTCGCGTTACTCGCTGCCGTCTTTCCTCACGGCGGTGGCGCCGCGGGTGGCCTTGGTCAGCGTGGGCGCCGGCAACACCTACGGCCACCCGAACAAGTCCACAATGGACACCTTGACGGCGCTCGGTGCGCTCGTCACGCGGACCGACGTCGACGGCGACACGGCGGTCGTGACGGACACGGCGGGGCCGGCGGTCGCGCGCCGGGGCGAGCCTCGTGGCCCGCCGCGCCGCTGAAACCCGGGGCACGCCTCGCGGCGCGCCCCGGGCCGGCGGACGTCAGTAGCCGAGCGCCTTGTTCACGGCGGCGGCCGACGGGGGCACGATCGCCTTGGGACCCACGTGGTTCTCGATCGCGTCGAGGGTCTTGAGGCCGTCGCCGGTGATCAGCAGGACGGTCTCCGCGTCCGGGTCCAGCTTGCCCGTCTCGATCAGCTTCTTCGCCGTGGCGACGGTGACGCCGCCGGCCGTCTCGGTGAAGATGCCTTCGGTGCGGGCCAGCAGGCGGATGCCTTCGACGACCTCTTCGTCGGTGACGTCCTCGATCGCGCCACCGGTGCGGTTGACGACGTCGAGCACGTAGGGGCCGTCGGCCGGGTTGCCGATCGCCAGCGAGCGGGCGATGGTGTCCGGCTTCACCGGCTGGACGACGTCATGGCCGGCGCGGAACGCGGCCGACACCGGCGAGCAGCCGGTGGCCTGGGCGCCGAACACCTTGTACGGGCTGGCGTCCACGAGGCCGAGCTGGCCCAGCTCACGGAAACCCTTGTCCACCTTGGTCAACTGCGAACCGGAGGCGATCGGCACGACGATCTGCGAGGGGATGCGCCAGCCGAGCTGCTCGGCGACCTCGAAGGCCAGCGTCTTCGAGCCTTCCGAGTAGTACGGCCGGACGTTCACGTTCACGAACGCCCACTTCGGGTGCTCGCCGGCCAGCTCGGTGGCGAGGCGGTTGACGTCGTCGTAGTTGCCGTCGACCGCGACGAGGTCGCCGTCGTACACGGCGGTGGTGAGGATCTTGGCGCGCTCGAGGGACTTCGGGATCAGCACGACCGACCGCCAGCCGGCGCGGGCCGCGGCGGCGGCCGTCGCGTTGGCCAGGTTGCCGGTCGACGGACACGCGAGCACCTCGAAGCCGAACTCGCGGGCCGCGGCCAGCGCGACGGCGACGACGCGGTCCTTGAACGAGTGCGTCGGGTTGCCGGTGTCGTCCTTGACCCACAGGCGCTTGAGGCCGAGTTCCTTGGCGAGGCGGTCGGCGCGGACCAGGCGGGTCGCGCCCGGCTCGGTGTTGGGGATCTCTTCGACGTTGGACGGAACCGGGAGGAGTTTCTTGTAGCGCCAGATGTTCTTGGGGCCGGCCTCGATGTCTTCGCGGCGGACGCGGCCGAAGTCGTAGGCGACCTCGAGCGGCGAGAAGTCTTCGGCGGAGACGAATTCGGGGGCGAGCGGCTGCCGGTGGCCCTCTTCCTTCGACACCAGCTCGACGGCGGGACCGAGGTCCGGGGTCTTGGTGGTGGAGGTCGTGCCGAGGGTTGCGGTCATCGCGAGGTTCCTTCCTCATCTGCCCCGCCGAAGCGGGCCGGAATTGGCACCGTGGTCGTCAGCTACCCCGCGATCGCGGGATGACGGGCTGTACGCCGGTTGCCGGGGCTTCGTCGGGCCGTTCCCTCTGCCCCTCTGGATGAGCGGTATTCAGTTGTCGGTGCGCGCACGCCGGGATTCCCCGGGGCGGGCTGCCTCGCCTACACCGTACGACATGGTGCTCGAGCCGTGCCATGGTGTCCGCTCGACATCACCGGAGCGGGCGCACCGCGGCGCGGGTGAGAGGATTCGGGGGTGACCGCGCAAGCCACCGCCCCGGCCCCGCTGCACCTGGTGCTGGGTGACGAAGAACTGCTGATCGAGCGGGCCGTCCGCGAGACGCTGGCCGCCGCCCGCGCGATGGACGCCACGGCCGAGCTGACCCGGGTCCGGGTGTCCGATCTCACAGCCCCCGAGCTGGCCGAACTGGTGAGCCCGTCGCTGTTCAGCGAGGGCCGCGTGATCGTCCTCGAATCGGCGCAGGACATCTCGCAGGAGCTGGCCGACGCCGTGGCGTCCTACCTGAAGGACCCGGCGGAGGGGGTCGTGCTCGTCGTCGTCCACACCGGGGGCGGCCGCAGCAAGGCGGGCAAGACGCTCCCGGCGTCGCTGAAGAAGGCCGGGGCCGAGATCACGGAGTGTCCGAAGCTGACGAAGCCGGCCGAGCGCGAGCAGTTCGTGCGGCACGAGGTGCGCCGGGCGGGCGGCAAGATCGACCCGGCCGGGGTCGCCGCGCTGATCGACGCCGTGGGCTCCGACCTGCGCGAACTCTCCTCGGCGGCCAATCAGCTGGTGGCCGACACGGGCGGGACGATCGACACCGACGCGGTCCACCGGTACCACCGCGGCCGCGCCGACGTGACCGGGTTCGCGGTCGCGGAGAAGGCCGTCAGCGGCGACCGCTCGGCGGCGCTGGAGTCGTTGCGCTGGGCGATGCAGCTGGGGGTCCCGCACGTCCTGGTGGCGGACGCGCTGGCCGACGCGGTCCGCACGATCGCGCGCGTCTCGGGGGCCGGGCGCGGCAACCCGAACCAGCTGGCGGGTGAGCTGGGCATGCCGCCGTGGAAGATCCGCAAGGCGCAGGGCCAGTCCCGCGGGTGGAACCAGGACGGCCTGGCCACGGCCATGCGGGTGGTCGCACGGCTGAACGCCGAGGTCAAGGGCGTGGCGGCGGACCCGGGCTACGCGCTGGAGCGCGCTGTCCTCGAGGTCGCGGCGGCCAAGGGCGACCGCTGACCCCGGACACGGAGAAGGCCCCGGCCGGAGCCGGGGCCTTCCCAGAAATCAACCAGCTCAGAGCGCGTTGACGCGCTTGGCCAGCGCCGACTTCTTGTTGGCGGCCTGGTTGGCGTGGATGACGCCCTTCGAGACGGCCTTGTCCAGCTTCTGGGCGGCGTCGCGCTGCAGCTCCGTGGCCTTGGCCTTGTCGCCGGCGTCGGCCGCTTCGCGGACCTTGCGGATCGCGGTCTTCACCGAGGACCGGATCGCCTGGTTGCGCTGACGCGCCTTCTCGTTCGTGGTGATGCGCTTGATCTGCGACTTGATGTTGGCCATGAGGCAACTCCTGCTTTCACTCGGTGAGATCCGCCGCCGCGCTCGTTCGGCCCCGCTGAAAAGCGGGTTTCCTCCATGACGGAATGCCGCACGGCAACGAGCGTCCACTTTAACAGCCCAGCTCGCGGCGGCTTCCGGCGGCACCTGATCACCGGGGGTACGGTGGACGGCGGTCAGTGCCTAGGGTTCCGTCGCCGGTCCGCACGCCGTACACACAACCAGGGCCGGGCGGGTCTGGTCCGAGCGGCACCATCGGCGGGCCCGGACGGCCGGTCGTTCATCTGACGGGGCAAAAGCCTGGAGGACCCGGTTTTCGCGCCCGCGAAAACCCGTGAGGGGTCCCGTGAACGCCACCGCCCTGTCCCTCGTCCTCGTCGCCGCCGTGGTGCACGCCGCGTGGAACCTCGCCGCCAAGCGGATCTCCTCCGGCGGCACCCAGTTCGTCTGGCTCTACTACACCGTCGGCGCGGTCGTGCTCTTGCCGATCACGGTGGTGCAGCTCGTCGTCGAAGCGGACCGTCCACAGTGGAGCTGGCTGCTCGCCGGGTTCGTCACCTCGGTGCTGCACATCGCCTACGGGATCGTGCTGCAACGCGGCTACCGCGTCGGTGACCTGTCCGTCGTCTACCCGGTCGCCCGGGGCACCGGACCGCTGCTGTCGGTGCTGGCCGCCGTCCTGGTGCTGGGTGAACGCCCCGGGTGGCTCGGTCTCGTCGGCGCGTTCCTGGTCATCGCCGGGGTACTGGTGATCAGCACCGGCCGTGGCGGCGGTGACCCGCGGGCCCGCCGGGCCGGGATCGGCTACGGGCTGCTGACCGGGGCCGTCATCGCCGGGTACACGCTCTGGGACGCGCACTCGGTGACCGGTCTCGGCGTGCCGCCGGTCGTCTACTTCGGCCTCGGCTCGATCCTGCAGAGCGTGCTGCTCGTGCCCGGTGCGCTGGCCGGCCGCGCCGAAGTGACGCGGATCTGGCGCGAGCAGCGCCGCGAGGTGTTCGTGGTCGGGCTGCTCTCGCCGGTCGCCTACATCCTCGTCCTGTTCGCCCTCACGATGGCGCCGGTCAGCCTGGTCGCACCCGCCCGCGAGCTGAGCATCGTGCTCGGCGGCCTCGCCGCGTGGCTGGTGCTGGGCGAACGCGACGCCGTGCGGCGGCTCGCCGGCTCGGTGCTCGTGCTGTCCGGCATCGCCGCGATTGCGGCCGCCTGAGCCCGTCCGGTAGGGATGGTGCGATGGAAGTCCTGAAGAGCAGGCTGATCATCCGCCCGCGCGACGCCGCCGCGACCACCGCGTTCTACCGCGACACCCTCGGCCTGGCCGTCGAGCGCGAATTCCCCGGCGGCACCGTGTTCTTCCTCGGGCACGGCTCCCTGGAGGTCTCCGGCGAGGGCGAGACGGGCTCGTCGCCCGATCTGGTGCTCTGGCTGCAGGTCCGCGACCTGGCCGGCACCCTCGCCGACCTCGAGGCCAAGGGCCTGGAACCGGTCCGGGACGCCCAGCGCGAGCCCTGGGGCCTGGACGAGGCCTGGATCGCCGACCCGGACGGCACGCGGATCGTCCTGGTCGAGGTCCCCGAAGGCCACCCGATCCGGACGGACACCCGCTAGGCGGGCTTGACGGCGCGCAGCTGGGCGGCGAGCGCGGCGAAACCGGGCGGCTCCCAGGTCCACGTCTGCAGGTCGGCGAAGCCCGCCGCCGTGGCCTCGTCGGCCAGCACGTGCCTGCTCACGGGCAGCCACTTCTCGTGCGCGGACAGCAGCAGCCGTCCGCCGGGGCGCAGGACCCGGAACAGCTCGGCGAAGCCCGCCGCGCGGTCGTCCCAGAGCATGACGTTGTTCACGGTCAGGACCACGTCCACCGACTCGCCGGGCTCGCCGGTGCGCGCGGCCGAACCCTCTCGCAGCTCGGCGCGGTCGCCGCAGCGGTCGTGGCACAGCGCGAGCATCTCGGGGGAGGGGTCGACGCCGATGGTGCGGCCGGCCAGGCGCGCGGCCGCGTCGAGGCCGACGCCGGGGCCGGGGCCGATGACCAAGGCGGTTTCGTCCGGTTCGATCTTCGCGAGGTCGACGACGCGGTGTTCGGTCGCGGCGTTGCCCCGCGCCATCACCCAGCCGCCGAGGCGGCCGAGCGGTCCCGAAGGGTGACCGAACGCACGGTCGAGAACGCGGGAAAACCCGCTGGTCTCCGGCTGGGGAGGGGGTGCCGGCTGGTGCGGAGTGCTCATACTTCGAGGGCACCACGGATCGCGAAACCCCGCATCGGGGATGACCCCCACCCGCACCCGGAGGGCCATGGGACCATAGAGGTGGCCATCCCCGACTTTCCGAGGACTCATTCGAGTGACGACGTTCGCCGACACCACCTTCACGCCGCCGGAGCTCATCCGGAACTTCTGCATCATCGCGCACATCGACCACGGCAAGTCCACCCTGGCCGACCGCATGCTGCAGCTCACCGGCGTCGTGGAAGAGCGGGCCATGCGCGCTCAGTACCTCGACCGGATGGACATCGAACGCGAGCGCGGCATCACGATCAAGGCGCAGAACGTCCGGCTGCCCTGGCAGGTCGACGGGCAGGACCACGTCCTGCACATGATCGACACGCCCGGCCACGTCGACTTCACCTACGAAGTCTCCCGGGCCCTGGAGGCGTGCGAAGGCGCCGTCCTGCTGGTCGACGCCGCGCAGGGGATCGAGGCCCAGACGCTGGCCAACCTCTACCTCGCGCTGGAGAACAACCTCCAGATCATCCCGGTGCTCAACAAGATCGACCTGCCCTCGGCCGACCCCGACAAGTACGCGGGTGAGCTGGCCCACATCATCGGCTGCGAGCCCGACGACGTCCTGCGGGTGTCGGCCAAGACCGGCATGGGCGTCGGCGCGCTGCTCGACGAGGTGGTGAAGTCGGTCCCGGCGCCGCAGGGCGACGCGGACGCGCCGGCGCGGGCGATGATCTTCGACTCGGTCTACGACACCTACCGCGGCGTCGTCACCTACATCCGGGTGGTCGACGGCAAGATCACCCCGCGCGAGCGCATCAAGATGATGTCCACCGGCGCCACCCACGAGCTCCTGGAAGTCGGCATCATCTCGCCGGAACCCAAGGCCAGCAAGGGACTCGGCGTCGGCGAGGTCGGCTACCTGATCACCGGTGTGAAGGACGTCCGGCAGTCGAAGGTCGGCGACACCGTGACGTCCGAGCGCCACGGCGCCAAGGAGGCGCTGGCGGGCTACCGCGAGCCGAAGCCGATGGTCTACTCCGGGCTTTACCCGGTGGACGGCTCGGACTACCCGGAGCTGCGCGAGGCGCTGGACAAGCTCCAGCTCAACGACGCCGCGCTCGACTACGAGCCGGAGACGTCGGTGGCGCTGGGCTTCGGCTTCCGCTGCGGCTTCCTCGGCCTGCTGCACCTGGAGATCACGCGCGACCGCCTCGAGCGAGAGTTCGGCCTCGACCTGATCTCGACGGCACCCAACGTGGTCTACGACGTCGTACTGGACGACGGCAAGGAAATCCACGTCACCAACCCCTCGGACTGGCCGACCGGCAACAAGATCGACAAGGTGCTGGAGCCGGTCAGCAAGGTCAGCATCCTGGCGCCGTCGGAGTTCATCGGCACGATCATGGAGCTGTGCCAGAACAAGCGCGGTCAGCTGCTCGGCATGGACTACCTGTCCGAGGACCGGGTCGAGCTGCGCTACAACCTGCCGCTGGGCGAAATCATCTTCGACTTCTTCGACACGCTGAAGTCGCGGACGCGCGGCTACGCGTCGCTGGACTACGAAGAGGCCGGCACGCAGTCGGCGGACCTCGTCAAGGTGGACATCCTGCTGCAGGGCGAGGGTGTCGACGCGTTCTCCGCGATCGTGCACAAGGACGACGCCTACAACTACGGCAACCGCATGGTGAACCGGCTTCGCGAGCTGATCCCGCGGCAGAACTTCGAAGTGCCCATCCAGGCCGCCATCGGCGCGCGGATCATCGCGCGCGAAACGATCCGCGCGATCCGCAAGGACGTTCTCGCCAAGTGCTACGGCGGTGACATCTCGCGGAAGCGGAAGCTGCTGGAAAAGCAGAAGGAGGGCAAGAAGCGGATGAAGACCGTCGGCCGCGTCGAGGTCCCGCAGGAAGCCTTCGTCGCCGCACTGTCCACTGAGGACTCGGGTAAGAACAAGAAGTGAGTGTCGCCTCGAAGTGACACCGGCGCCGTTGTTCACTCTTACGCGTGAATAACGGCGCCGAACCCGTGTTCGATGCGGTTTCTGTCGGTGCTCTCTGGTGCTCTGGTGCGAAGAGCGAAAGGAGGGCACGATGACTCTCATGATGGACTTCCAGTATCCGACCGGGTCGGGCCCCATGACGGTGCGCGACCTGGAGGGGATGCCGGATGACGGCCGAAGATACGAGCTCATCGACGGGGCGCTGCTCGTGACCCCGGCGCCCGGGCTGCGGCACCAGAAGATCGCCTACCGCCTCTACGGCGTGCTGGAAGCGGCGTGCCCGGCCGAGTTCGACGTGCTCGGCGCGCCGTTCGCGGTGCACCACGGCGACCGGATCGAACTGCAGCCGGACGTCCTGGTCGGCCGCGCGGAGGACTTCACCGAGAAGGACCTTCCGGCGCCGCCCGTGCTCGCCGTCGAAGTGCTGTCGCCGAGCACGGCGATCTACGACCTGAACCTCAAGAAGGCGGTCTACGAGCGGCTCGGCACGGGCAGCTACTGGGTGATCGACCCGGCCGACCCCGCGCTGACGGTGTTCGAGCTGGACGAAGAGGGCCACTACCAGCAGGTGGACAAGGCGGCGGGCGACGAGGTCCTGGAGGTCGAGCTGCCCTTCCCGGTGCGGATCGTGCCGCGGGAGCTGCTGGGCCGCCGCGGTTAGCGGCCGGGCCGGTCAGTGGTGGCGGATGCGGGGTGAGCCGCGCAGCTGGGCGTGCAGCTGCCGGTGCCGCAGTTCCTTGCGGAGGCGCTCGACGACGGCGTCGAACAGGGCCGGGTCGAGGATCGCCGTCTGCTCGAACTGCCGCCGGCCCGGCGGCGCCGGAGCGAGCCGGCCGCGGGGCGCGTAGCGCTGCACCGAGCTTTCGACACCACCGCCGGTGACCAGGTCGACCCACAGGGCATCGCGGACGAAGCCGTCGCCGAAGCGGGCTGAGCGGCGCGGCGTGATGTCGGCGATCTGCGTCCACGGGATCACGCGGGTGCTGAGGGTGCCCGCGGGCAGGCGGAGGCCTTCGTCGCCGACGGTGAGGTCCTGCAGGCCCGCGAAGCCGCGTTTGAGCTCGCGGGCGCGGGACGCGCGGTAGACCAGCACGGCGAGGAGCACGGTCGCCGCGTAGGCACCGCCGATCAGCCACGGCGACTGACCGCGAACCAGCCCGAGGGCGAGCACCACGCCGAACCCGGCGTCGGCGACGAAGAGCACGCCGAGCAGGACCTTGACCGGCGTGGTGACGCGAGGCGGTGACTCGGACAACGAACGACTCCCGGAGACGGAAGGATCAGGAATTGCCGATTATCCGGTCCGCCCGGATGAACACCGCGACCCGCCGCTCTTCGGCCATCACGCGGTCGTACTCGTCCCAGTCGTCATGAGTCCCGGTCGCGGCGATGAACACGTCGCGCAGCAGCCGAGGCAGCCCGGCGGGATCGAACGCGGGATCGGGATCATCCGGCCCGACGAGGTGGGTGGCCCCGGTGACGGAGAGCCAGTTCCACCCCCGCCGAAAGGTGACGGTGGCATGTCCGGCCCGCCGCAGCAGCGCGAGCTTGTGCGCCTTCCCGACAGCGACATAAGCGATCCCGGGCGTCCCGGTCACCGGATCATCGAAGACCCCGGCGTTGACAACGGAGGAGTGCACAGTCCCATCGGCCCGCGTGGTGGCCACGGTGGCCAAGCCGTGCTCCTGCAACGACAGCGTCCGAACCTGCTCCAGATCAGCGCTCATGCCCCAACCTAACCCGCGGAGCAGGCCGGGTGTTCCGCTTTCACCGCCCGCAGCGCGCCGCTGACGGTCTGCGCCCGGCGACTCGTCCATCATGGCCGGTCGAAGTGCGGCCTCAACCGCCCGCACAGGTCCACGCGCTCGTCGTGCGGTGCGCTGGGCAGCGCGACGTCCATCCAGCCGGCCTCGGGCGGCGTACCGCGGTGCCGGACGAAGACGTGCTGGTGGAAGTGCGGCACGGTCCGACCCGTGACGGCCGAGTGCAGGGACTCGGCATCGAGCTCGGCGCGCAACGCCCGCGCGGCCAGCCAAGCCGCTCTGCCTACCGCCAGCGCTTCGGGCCCGGTGAGGGCGTCGAGGCACGCGACGTGCCGCCGGGTCTCGACGAAGAGGTAGCCGAAGAACCCGGGCTCGGCTCCGTGGCTCACGACGACCAGATCGTCGGACCAGACTTCAAGGCTCGTGAGCGGCCCGTTACCGCGATGCTTGGCGCAGATCGGACACGGCTCCGGCATGGCCGCAGGGTAGCGACACACGCCGGAGCCGACCGAAGGTCAGCAGGTGCCGTTGTCCGTCCACACTCCCCACTGGCCCGTCGTTCCCGGCTCCTCGCCTTGCGTCCACCACTTCGCCGTCCACTTGTGGCCGTTGTGGGACACCACGTTCCCGCCCGTGTACACCTGCGAAGCAGCCCAAGCCGGGTCCGCGCACGTGCCCGGGTTCGTCGTGCCGCCGGTGTCCCACGCGACCTGTGAAGACCGGTAGAAGTCGATGTCCTGTGCCACCCAGCGGGGGGCCTGGGCGCCGAGGCGGGTGCGGAACGTCGTCCAGTCGTGCGTGGACCACGGGGACCACCCCAGTTCCGCGTGGGCGGCCAGGCGGGGGAACGCCAGGTAGTCGATGTCGGCCGGCTTGGTCACCGTTTCCGCCCACAAGGGGGACTCCACGCCGCGGACCGCGGACTCCGACACGCCCGAGAGGTATGCGCCCGGGTTCCAGCCGTACGCGTCCTGGACCTCGATGTAGCCCGCCCACGACAGGCCGATCGGGCTCGAGCTGTTGTACTTCATGTCCAGGTACGCCTTGTTCGCCGGTGACAGGATCACCTTGCTGCCGCGCGACGCCGCCGCCGACACGCCTGCGTCCGACGCCGTCGTGCCCCAGAACTGCGGGGTGGCCGAGGCCGGCAGGGTCGCCTTCGCGATGTCGTGCCAGCCCACCACCTGCTTGCCCGTCGCCGCGACCAGGGGGAGGACCTTGTTCACGAACGTCAGGTAGTCGGCCGCCGAGGTCGACGACGCTTCGTCGCCGCCGATGTGGAGGTACGGGCCCGGGGTCAGGGCCGCCAGTTCGCGCAGGACGTCCGCGATGAACGTGTACGTGATGTCCTTCGAAATGCACAGCGAGCTGTAGCCGACCGCCGTGTCCGTGCGCAGTGCCGGCGCCACCCCGTTGCAGTTCAGTTCCGCGTACGACGCCAGCGCCGCGTTGACGTGGCCCGGCATGTCGATCTCCGGGATGACCGTGATGTGGCGGGAAGCCGCGTAGTTCACGATCTCCGTGTACTGCGCCTTCGTGTAGTAGCCGCCCGCGCCGCCGCCGACCTGGGTGCTGCCGCCGTACGTCGCCAGCTTCGGCCAGCTGTCGATCTGGATGCGCCAGCCCTGGTCGTCGGCCAGGTGCAGGTGCAGGTTGTTGATCTTGTACTGGGCGAGCTGGTCGAGGTAGCGCTTGACCGTCGACACCGGGTGGAAGTGCCTGGCGACGTCGAGCATCGCGCCGCGGTAGCCGAACCGGGGGTAGTCCAGGACCGTCGCGCCCGGGACGTTCCACGGGCCGGGCTGCGCCGACGCGCTCTCGACGCTGCCGGGCAGCATCTGCCGCAGCGTCTGAACGCCGGCGAAGAGCCCGTCGGCCGTCTGGGCGCGCACCGTGACCGAGGATGCCGTCGACACGAGCTGGTAGCCCTGCGCGCCGACGGCGGCGGGCGCGCCGCTCAGCAGCAGCGCGATGCTGTCGGACGGCACGGATGCCGGCGCGTCCGACACCGGCAGCGCGAAGCCGGTCGACGGGCGCAGCACGCCGGCCAGGTAATCGCCCACCTGCTTGGCCGGGGCGGAGCCCGCCTCGGTGACGATCTTCGTCGTCGAGACCAGCGGGAAGGTGACCCCGGTGGCCGCGGTCACCGAGACCGGCACAGGCACGATCGACTGCAGCGCCGGCGTGGCCGCCGCGGCCGGGCTGAGCTGGGCGGCGGTCGTGCCGGCACCGAGCAGTGCCAGCACGGCGAGTGCGCGGCCGAGGCGCCGCGTTCTGGACGTCTTCACCGGGGGACCTCCTGGCGGGATGGGCGCGACATCGCCGTCGCACCTGCCCGGATCGTCGCACCTTCGGCGGTCGTGGTCTAGACCAGTCTGGGTGGTTAAGCTCGCGCGGTGACGCGGGACTTTGCGCCGGGGTCGCCGTTCGCGCTGCTTTCGGAAGCCGAGACGGCCGCCTGGTACGCCTACATGAAGGTGCACCTCCGCCTGGACTACGAGCTGAACCGGCAGCTGCGGGCCGACAGCGGCCTCTCGCTCGCCGACTACCACGTCCTGGTCGCCCTGACGAGCGCCTCCGGCGGCCGGATGGGGGTCACCGACCTCGCGATCCGCATCGGCTGGGAGCGCAGCAGGCTCTCGCACCACCTGAAGCGGATGCGCGATCGCGGGCTGGTCGGGACCGGGACCGCGGCCGAGGACCGCCGGGTCACGGAGGTGGTGCTGTCCGAGGCCGGCTGGGAGGCGTTGCGCCAGGCCGCGCCGGACCACGTCGGGTTCGTGCGGCAGGCGTTCCTGGACGCTCTCGAACCCGGCGAGCAGGCGCAGCTGACGACGTTGCTCGAGCGGGTCTACGACCGGCTCGTCGAGCGGGGCACGCTGCCGCGGCCGGAGGACCACCCCTGACAGTTGCGTGACATGTCACGTAATATGGCCGCGAACCCAGGAGGTGCGATGGCGACGGTGGCCGAGCTGATGCGGGCGAACCTGCTCGACGTCTTCAACGAGCGTGACGACGAGCGGCGGGCGAAGGCGATCGCCGCGACCTACGCGGCCGACGTCGAGTTCGCCGATCCGGAAGGGGTCGCGAGCGGCCACGAGGAGCTGAACGCCAAGGCGAAGGGGCTGCTGGAGCAGTCCCCGGGCTTCGTGTTCACGGCCGCGGGTCCGGTGCTGGTCAACCACGACCTCGGTCACCTGGCCTGGGCGCTCGGCCCGGCGGGCGGACCGCCGGTCGTGCGCGGGATCGACGTCGCCCTCGTGGCGGACGGGGTGATCAAGAAGCTCTACACGATGCTGCTGCCCGCCTGAGTACTACGCTCGGGAGCATGTTCGACGAGCTGGCGTTCCCGGTCATCGCCGCCCCGATGGCGGGCGGGCCCACCACCCCGGAGCTGGTCGCCGCGGTGACCGAGGCCGGCGGGTTCGGCTTCCTCTCGGCCGGCATGCTCACCCCCGCGGCGCTGGCGGCGCAGATCGACCGGACGCGGGAGCTGACCGGCGGCGGGTTCGGCGTCAACCTCTTCGTCCCGCAGCCGGACACGGGTGCCGACATCGGCGCGCACCGCGAACGCCTCGAGGCCTTCGCCCGCGAGTATGACGTCGAGCTCGGCGAACCGAAGTGGGACGACGACAACTACCCGGCGAAGCTCGAGGTCGTGCTCGAAAAGCGGGTGCCGGTCGTGTCGTTCACCTTCGGCCCGCCGTCGCCGTCGGAGATCCAGCGGCTCAAGGACGCCGGCGCGAAGGTCGTCATCACCGTGACCACGCCCGAGGCCGCGCAGCGCGCCGCCGACCTCGGCGCCGACGCGCTCGTCCTGCAGGGCTTCGAAGCGGGCGGGCACCGCAGTCTCTTCACCGACGACGCCCGGCTGCCCGGCGGTGGCGCGGAATACGGCGTGCTCGCGCTGCTGCGGCTCGTCGCCGCGCGCGTCGACCTGCCGCTGATCGCGGGCGGCGGCCTGGTGCACGGCGCGGACGTCGCCGCGGTGCTCGCCGCCGGGGCGGTGGCCGCCCAGCTCGGCACGGTCTTCCTGCGCGCGGACGAGGCCGGGACGTCGGAGGCCCACCGGAAGGCGCTGGCGCTCGCCGAACGCGAGACGGCGTTCACCCGGGCCTTCAGCGGCCGCCCGGCGCGCGGGCTGGTCAACAAGTTCACGGACGCGCTGTCCGACGGCGCCCCCGCGGCCTACCCGCAGCTCAACCACCTGGCGGGGCCGGTGCGCAAGGCGTCGGCCAAGGCGGGTGACCCGGAAGCGATTTCGCTGTGGGCCGGCCAGACCTACCCGCTCGCCTACGACGCCTCGGCCGCCGTCATCCTCGAGCGGCTGAAGGTCGAGGCGCGCGACGCCGCCGCCCGCCTCGACCGCATCCGCTAGTCCGTCTTCCCGGCCTCGGGAGCGCCGCCGGTGCGGTTCAGCACCGAATTCCGCCGGCTGTAGAGGAAGTAGACGATCATCCCGAGCACGAACCAGACGGCGAACCGGATCCAGGTTTCCGGCTGCAGGAACGTGATCAGCCAGAGCGAGAACACGATGCCGACCGCGGGCACCACCGGCATGCCCGGCGTCTTGAACGTCCGGGGCAGGCCGGGCTGCTTGTAGCGCAGCACGATCACCGCGACGCAGACCACGACGAACGCGAGCAGGATGCCGATGTTCGTCAGCTCCGCGGCCTCGCCGATCGGCAGCACCCCGGCGATGACCGCCGACGCACCGCCGAGGATCCACGTCATCCGGCTCGGCACCTGCCGCTTCTCGTTGGTCTTGCCGAGCCACGCCGGCAGCAGGCCGTCGCGGCTCATCGAGTAGCCGACGCGGGTGGCGCCCATCAGGAACGTGAACAGCACGGTCAGGATGCCGATGATGGCGCCGATCGCGATCACCGTGGCCAGCCCGTCGAGACCGACTGACTTGAACGCCGTCGAGAAGCCGCTCTTCGGGTCGATTTCGGTGTACTTCTGCATGCCGGTCAGCACCAGGCAGGCCAGCACGTAGAGCACCATCGAAATGCCCAGCGAGTAGAGGATCGCCTTCGGCATGTGCCGTTGCGCGTCCTTGGACTCCTCCGCGGCAGTGCTCATGGCGTCGTACCCGAAGACGGCGAAGAACACCGTCGCCGCGCCGGTCACCGCGCCGCCGAAGCCGGCCGGGGCGAACGGCGTGTAGTTGCCGGTCTTGACGTAGAAGAAGCCGACGAGCACGACCACCAGCACGATCAGCACCTTGATGCCGACCATCGCCGTCTCGAACCGGGCGGCGCTGCGGATGCCGCGGTTGAGCAGGTACGCGATGAGCAGGCAGAGCAGCGCGGCGAAGAGGTCGACCTTGTGGCCCGGCCCGGTGCCGGGCGCGCCGAGCATCCAGGCGGGCAGGTCGAGGCCGAGCTGGCCCAGCAGGAAGCTGAAGTAGCCGGAGATGCCGATGGCCACCACCGCCACGATCGCGGTGTACTCCAGCAGCAGGTCCCAGCCGATGAACCAGCCGACGATCTCGCCGAGCACGGCGTAGCCGTAGGTGTAGGCCGACCCCGCTTTCGGGATCAGGCCGGCGAATTCGGCGTAGGAGAACGCGGCCGCGGCGCTCGCGACGCCCGCGATGAGGAACGAGATCAGCACGGCGGGCCCGACGCCGGGGATGCCGGCCGAGTCGTCGCCGTGCGCGACACTGCCGGCGAGGGCGAAGATCCCCGCGCCGATGATGCCGCCGATGCCGATGGCGGTCAGTTGCCACAGCCCCAGGGTGCGTTTGAGGCCGCCGGCTTCGCTGGTGTCCTGGATCTGGTCGATCGGCTTGCGCCGGAAGATGCCGGAGCTGGAGCCCAGGCTTGGAGCGGACATCTTCGTCTCCCGAACGTCGGTGTACGAGCCCGGATCACGGACCCAACGGGGGAACCTACCGCCAACTCCGCGTGAAGACAGCGTGAGCGGATCAGCCCGCCGCGGTGTCCTCGCTCACCGCTTCCGACGCCGTCGCGGCCGCGCGCTTGGCCTGGGTGGTGCGGACCGCGCTCGCGGCGAAGTAGGTGAGCAGCTCCGCGATCTCGACCGGGTCGTCCAGCTGCGGGCAGTGCCCCCAGTCCTCGCGCACCAGCAGCTTGCTGTGCGGCACCAGCGTGTGCAGCTGGCGCCCGGACGCGGCGGTGACGAGCTTGTCCTTGCCGCACGCGACGACCAGCAGCGGGACCTGGACCGAGTCGAGGCGGTAGGCGTCGGCGAGCTCCGCGACGAGCTGCCGCGCCTGCTCGAGGCGGCTCTTGGTCGCGCGGTAGTCCGGGAACAGCGCGGTGAAGCGCTGCACCTGCGCCGCGTCCGCCGCCGTCGAGTCGGCGTAGAGCAGCCGCGGGACGAGCTGCTCGGCGACCTTGCGCACCAGGAACCCCGGCACCGGGACCGGCAGGGACGAGTACAGCCGCAGGGGCAGCGGGTAGCGCGCCATCGTCCGGATCAGCCACGAGTCGACGAACCCCGGCGCGGCGATCGAGACGACGCCGGAGAGCGCCAGCCTGCTGTTCTGCGCCGCGCGCAGGCTCATCGTGCCGCCGAGGGAGTTGCCCGCCAGCACGACCGAGCCGAGCACGGCCTGTTCGCGGACGACGGCGGTGGTGAAGGCGTCGAGCTGCGGCAGCATCGGGCCGGGCCGCAGCGGCTGCGCGTCGCCGAAACCGGGCAGGTCCACCGCGATCGCCGGGATGCCGGCGGCGGCGAGCTGCTCCAGGGCGGGGCGCCAGGTGTCGGCGCTGTCGCAGTAACCGTGCAGCAGCACCAGGCGCGGCGCGGTGGGCCGCAGGTGCGGGACGGCGGATCTGCGCCGCAGCGAGCGGCGGGGGAGCTCCGGTTCGGGGCCGGTGTCGCCGACCTCGAGGACGCGGGTGCGGACGCCGGCGTAGCGCCGGAAGGAGACCCGGATGGGATCCGGATCACTGCTGGGCCGGCCGCCCGGTCCAGCCGGAGCGGGCCGCTTCGTCGCGGTCATGTTTACAGATTAGCTTGCCGCCCTTGGGTTTTGGTCGAATATGGGTGCTAACGACCAGATCTCGATCCGAGTACGTTGACAATTCACCAAGTGGGCGGTAAAAGCGGTGACCTGGGCGGGCCGGGAGCCGATCCGCCCAGGTCAGCGCGTCAGCGGGTGAAGACGATCTTGCCGGCGGTGTCGCCGTCGAGCATCGCCTGGAATCCCTTGGCTGCCTCTTCGAACGGCAGTTCCTGCCCGATCTGCGGCCGCACGCCGGTGATGTCGAGGTAGGCGAGCAGGTCCGCGAGCTCGTCGCGGGTGCCCATGGTCGAGCCGGAGACGCGCAGCTGCAGGAAGAAGACGCGCTGCAGTTCGGCGCCCGCGTCCGGGCCGCTGGTCGAGCCGGAGACGACGATGATGCCGCCCGGCTTCAGCGACTTGACCGAGTGCGACCAGGTCGCCTTCCCGACGGTCTCGAACACGGCGTCGACGCGCTCGGGCAGCCGCGCGCCCGACTCGAACGTCTGGTGCGCGCCGAGACTCGTGGCCAGCGCGCGCTTCTCCTCGGTCCGGCCGGTCACCCAGACCCGGAACCCGGCCGCGCGGCCGAGCTGCACCAGCGCCGTCGAGACACCGCCGGAGGCGCCCTGCACGAGCATCGTCTGGCCCGGCCGCAGCCCGGACTTCACGAAGAGCATCCGGTAGGCGGTCAGCCAGGCCGTGCCCATCGTGGCGGCCTCGGCGAAGCTCAGCGCGGTGGGCTTCGGCACGACGTTGCGGGCCGGGACGATCACCTGGTCGGCGAACGTGCCCTGGTGCTTCTCGGTGAGCAGGGTGCGCTTCGGGTCGAGGGTGTCGTCGCCCTGCCAGCCCGGCGCGTTGATCACCGAGTGGAGGACGACCTCGGAGCCGTCGTCGAGGGTGCCGGCGCCGTCGCAGCCGAGGATCATCGGGAACTGCTCCGGCTTGATGCCGACCCCGCGCAGCGTCCAGAGGTCGTGCATGTTCAGGCTGGCCGCCTTGACGTGCACGCGGACCCAGCCGTCCGGCACGTCGGGTTCGGGTCGCTCGCCGACGACGAGCGAGTCCAGCGGGCTGTCGGCGTTGGGTTCCTGCGCGTACACGGCGAACATGTCCAGCAACGTACCGCCCCAGGCACGCGGGGGCAGCGAAGCGCGCGTAGGCTCACACTGTGTTCAACGGGCTTGCCGACTGGTGGGACGGGGTCGAGCTGTGGCTCGCCCAGGCGTGGTTCCCGGTCCAGTTCGTGCTGGTCATGGTGGTCGTCGTGCCGCTGTGCCTGGCCGCCGCGTGGGTGCTCGACAAGCTCGTCGGGCTGTTCGCCAGCCGCCTGACTCCGGGGCGTGACGACGACCGCTCCGACGGGTCGGCATAGGCTCGCGCACCATGTTCAACCGAAGGCGGATCACCGCCGCGCTGATCGGGCTCCTCGTGCTGGTGCTGGGGGGCTGGCTGGTCAAGGACGCCGTCGGCGGCGGCTCGTCGTCGCCCGCTTCGAGCAGCGCTCCCAGCTCGTCTTCGAGCACGCCCGCCAAGGGCGGCGCCACCGTTCCCGGGTCCGACTCCGGGCTCCCGCTGAAGGCGCTTTCCGCGTTGCCCGCCCAGGCCGCGGACACGTGGAAGCTGATCGAAAAGGGCGGGCCGTACCCGTACCCGCGCAACGACGACGTCGTGTTCGAAAACCGCGAGAAGCGCTTGCCCGGCAAGAAGTCCGGCTACTACCACGAGTACACCGTGAAGACGCCGGGCAGCTCCGACCGCGGCGCGCGGCGGCTGATCACCGGGCAGGCGCACGAGCTGTACTACACCGGCGACCACTACTCGTCGTTCGTCGTCGTGGACCCGGCCCGATGAGCGCGCCGGAGCAGGCGAAGGCCGCCGCGGAGGCGGCGTTCGCCCGAGGTGCGTACCCGCACGTCGTGAACTCGCGGCCCACTGTGGACAAGGTGAGCACGCTGAGCGCGTTCGCCGATGCACTGTCCTTTCCGGACCACTTCGGGCAGAACCTCGACGCGCTCTACGACTGCCTGACCGACCTGTCGTGGCTGCCGCCGGGGGAGCACGTGCTGATCTGGCCGGGCTCGGACGCGCTGCGCAAGGCCGAACCGAAGACGTACCTGGCGATCCGCAGCGTGCTCTCGGACGCCCAGCGCGCGCTCGGCCCGAGCGGGCGCAGCGCCGGTTCGTGGCGGCTCACGGTCGTCCTGCCGGACGCCTGAGCGGCGTCCCCGCGCGCTTGACCGTGCGGATCACCGGTGCGCTCTCGAGGGTCTGCACCCCGCGGATCCCCGCGACGCGGCCGGTGAGGTAGCGGTAGAGGTCGCCGCCGTCCCGGCAGTTCACCATCGCGGTGAGGTTCGTGGTGCCGGTGGTGGCGACGGCGAACGACGTCTCCGGGTGGCTCGCCAGCGCCTCGCCCGCTTCGGCCAGGTGCGCGGGGGACACGGTGAGCCACAGCCGCGTCTCCGACCGGAACCCGAGCCCGGCCGGGGAGACGTCGAGGTGGTAGGTCAGCGTGCCGTGCCGCCGCAGCACGTCCATCCGGCGCCGAACGGCGGAGTCCGACCAGCCGGTCGCTCTCGCCAGCGCGGTGTAGCTCGCCCGGCCGTCGTGGGCGAGCGCGTCCAGGAGCGGCTGGTCCTCCGGCGTCGGCGAGAGACTCCCCCGCGGTGGTGGCGGCCGGAGCTGCTCGACCTGCCCGGGGGACAGGCACCGCACCCCGCGCCAGCCGTCCGGGAGCGCGAACGTGTGCAGCAGTTCGTGCGCGGAGACGGCGGTGACCCGGCTCGCCCGCGGCAGCTTGTGCAGCAGCAGGTCGTCCCGCCCGGTCGTGTCGGGGGCGTGGACGGTGCAGGAGATTTCGGTCCCGCCGGAGAGCAGGTGCACCCACGACACGTCGGGCCGGTCGGCCAGCGCGTCCGCGACGGCGGCGCCCGCGTCCGGCGTCGTGCGCAGCCGCAGCGTCCACGTCGTGTAGCCGGCTTCGCCGCCGCTGACGGCCCCGGTGACCCGCAGGACGCCGGCGGTCCGCAGCCGCTGGTAGCGCCGGGCCGCGGTGTTCTCCGAGACGCCGAGCACCCGGCCGATCGTGCGCATCGGGGCGCGGCCGTCCAGCTGCAGCGCGTGGACCAGGCCAGATCCTTCGGGCCACCCGAAGGGAGTTTCGATGCGCAAGTGGTGGCCGTTGCTCGCGGTCTGTGCGGGTTCGTTCCTGTTCCTGCTGGACACGACCGTCGTGACGGTGGCGCTGCCCCGGATCGGCGCCGACCTGACGGCGTCGCTGGGGCAGTTGCAGTGGGTGCCGGACGGCTACACGGTGGTCCTGGCTGTGCTGATGCTGGCGGCGGGTTCGCTCGCCGACCGGTGGGGTGTGCGGCGGGTGTTCGTGAGCGGGCTGGCGGTGTTCGGGCTGGCGTCGCTGGCGTGCGGGCTGGCGCCGGACATCGGGACGCTGATCGCCGCGCGCGGGGTGCAGGCGGTCGGCGGCGCGGCGCTGGCCGTGACCGGGTTCGCGGTGCTGGCCGCGACGTACGAAGGGCGGGCGCGCGCGACGGCGATCAGCGTCTTCTTCGCGGTCAGCGGCCTCGGCGCGGCGGCGGGGCCGCTGGTGGGCGGAGTGCTGACCGAGTACTTCGGCTGGCCGGCGATCTTCTTCGTCAACGTGCCGTGCGCCGCGCTGACCGCCGTGTTCGCGGCTTTCGCGCTGCCCGCGGACACCCCGGCGCGGCGCGGCCGGTTCGACTTCGCCGGCGCGGCGTGGTTCGCGGTGGCGGCGGCGAGCCTGGTGCACGGGCTCACCCTGGGCGGCTCGGGACAGTGGACGTCACCGGTCACGCTCGGGGCGCTGGGCGTTTCGGCGGTCGCCTTCGCGGTGTTCGGCGTCGTCGAGCGGCGCGCGGACCCGCTGCTGGACCTGCGGTTGTTCCGCGACCGCGAGTTCACGACGCTGGTCGCCTGCGCGGCGGCGTCGACGCTCACGTTCGCGGCGCTGGTGTACGTGTCCCTGTGGCTGCAGACGGATCGCTCGCTGAGCCCCTCCGCGGCCGGGCTCGCGCTGGCGCCGCTGGCGGTGGCGTCGTTCCTGACGTCCACGCTGCTCGGGCGTTTCCTGCACCGCTTCCCGCCGCGGGTCCTGCTGGGCGCCGGGGTGCTGCTGGGCGCGCTCGGCTGCATGCTCCTGCTGGGTGTGGCGGTGCCGGCGGGCCTCGCGGTGACGGGGATCGGCGTCGGCATCGCGGGCCCGGCGACGGGCGCGGCGATCGCGGCGGCGGCCCCGCCGGGGCGGGCCGGGATGGCCGCGGGGATCCTGACGACGACCCGCCAGTTCGGCCAGACGCTCGGCGTCGCGGTGCTCGGGATCGCTTACCAGGCCGGGGGTGTGCGTCCGGTGTACGCACTGGCCGCTGCGTGCGGCGCGGCCGCGGGCCTGCTCGCGCTGTTCCCGCGGAAGCAGGCCCGCGTCGCGGCTTAGTCCTGCGGGACCCAGTTCGGCTTGCGCTTCTGGGCGAAGGCCAGGATGCCCTCCTGGCCTTCCTCGCTCGCGAAGAACTTCGCCGACAGGCCGAGCATCTCGGCGAAGCCGTCGGACGGCGTCGCGAAGCGGGGGCGGCTCAGGAGGGCCTTCGTCTCCGCCAGCGCCTTCGGGCCGCCGGCCGCCAGTGCCTTGACGAAGCGGGCGACCTCGGCGTCGAGGTCGTCGGTCGCCGAGTTCAGGAGGCCGATCTCGACCGCGCGGCGGGCGTCGAACGTGTCGCCCGTCAGGAACAGCTCGTGGGCCGCGCGCGGGTTGAGGCGGGGGAGGACCGTCAGGGAGATGATCGCCGGGACCACGCCGATGCGGACTTCGGAGAAAGCGAACGTCGCTTCCGGCACCGCCACCGCGATGTCGCACGCCGCCACCATGCCGATGCCGCCGGCGCGGGCGGGGCCGGCCAGGCGGGCGACGACCGGCTTCGGGCTGGTCCACAGCTGCTCGAGGATCTTCGGGAACTCGTTGACGCCCTGGTCGCCCGCGCTGCCGCCGCGGGCTTCCTTGAGGTCCATCCCCGCGCAGAACACCGGGCCCGTGTGGGTCAGCACGACCACCCGGACGGCGTCGTCTTCGGCCGCCTTCGTCAGCGAGTCCGAGAGCTCGCGGCGCAGCTGCGCCGACAGCGCGTTGCGGTTGTGCGGGGAGTCCAGGGTGATCGTGGCGGTGCCGCCCACCACGTCGTAGTGCACCAGTTCGTCAGCCATGCCCGTCACCCTTGCACATCCGCCGCGGGTGGCCGGTGTTACGCGGGGCACAGCCAGCCGGGGTCACCCTCGTGGGCGGCCGCTTCCGGCGAGAAGTGCTGCTTCAGCGTGAAAGCGTCCGGCGTCGGGCCGTGGACGCGCAGGTGCCGGATCTTCGCCTCGGCCTCCGCGGTCGTCGGCCGGTGCCCGGCGGGGACCCACCAGAGCACGGTCATCGCCTCGCGGACGTGGTGGAACCACTCGCGGCGGCGCTTCATGACCGCGACGTGGTCGGCGGAGAACGCGAAGGCCGCGAGCGCCTCGACCGACGTCCACACGGACATGTTGACCAGCACCCCGGACGTGCCGCGGACGTCCCATTCGAAGGCGCGGACGGAGGTGGCGTCGCCGTCCTCGGTCTGCAGGCGCCAGACGAAACCCGGTGCGCGGTCGGCGATCGCGTTCAGCGGCTCGAGCGCGCCGACGAAGTCCCGGAAGGACTCGTCGTCGAGCGGCGCCTTCATGCGGCTGATGTTGACCTGAGCGAGTTCGAAGTTCCCCATGCGGCCACCCTACGGGCGCGACCCGCAGGGTGGCCGGGGAATTTCAGCCGATGGTCGTCGTGGTGAAAACGGGGCTGGGGTTGGGGAAGCACGCCGTCGGCGCGGTGACGTCGCCGATGATGCTGCTCGCCACGGCCTTGAACGTCAGGCCCGGGTCGCTGTAGCTGGTCCCGGACAGCTTGGTCTCGATGGTGCCCGACTGGCCGGCCGTCAGGTGCGCGGTGATGGTGGGCAGCTCGAAGGTCGCACCGCCCGCGATCGGGCCGGGGAAGCTCAGCGTCGCGACGCCGTTCGCGACCGCGATGGCCGGAGCGGTGCTGCCCAGGCCGGAGCCGCCGGCGAGGTCGGCGCCGACGTAGGCCGAGTTGGCCGGGATGGGGAACTTGAGCGCGAAGGTGTTGATGTTCTTGACCTTGTTCCCGCTCACATCACCGGGCACGGTGTTGGGCGCCGGGTCGATGACGACGTCGAAGGCACCGCCCGGAGCGACCGTGGCGGGCGCGGTGACGTCCGCGTCCTGGTTGAGCGACACCTTCTGCGGACCGACGATCGGAGCATCGGCCTGGCAGTCGAAGGTGACGGCGGTGGCCGCCTGCGCCGGCGCGGCGAGGGCGATCGGAAGGGCGGCGGCCGCGGTCAGAGCGGCGAGCCGGGAAAGGTGAAGAGCTTTCATCTGTATCCACCTACCTGCGGTTTCAAGAGGGGAGGGAGAAAGCTGCGCAGCGCTTAGATAGTTACCGGCAAGTTAACTAGCGCGTCAAGGATTTACCGTTCCCATGCACGCGGGGTGACGGCGAATGTGAATAAGACTCGCCTTTTGGCGGTGTCGCTCGGGACTACGCGTACTGGCGGAGCAGTCCGCTCACCGCGGACGCGTACCGGCTCACCACCACGTCCGCGACGCGCGGGTCGTCGGCCAGCGGGTCCGCGATGAACGCCTTCGGGTCCGCCTCGCGAGCCAGTCGCGCGATCCGGTCCGGCAGCAGTCCCGGCGCGAGGAACCACGACCCGACGATCAGGTGCCGCGCGCCCCGCTCCCGCAACCAGGCCGCCGCCGTCGGGATGTCCGGCTGGGTGGCCGATGCGAACGCCTCGCTCACCGGGATGCCCAGCCGCTCCTCCCAGTGTGAAGCCAGCGAAGCGACCACGGCGTTGGCGGCCGCGTTGGACGACCCCACCGCGCTCAGCAACACCCCCGTGTCGCGGCGGCGGGGTGCCGAAGCCAGCCGGTCCAGGGCGACGGCCTCCAGGGCCGGGTCCGCGCCCAGCACGTCCGACACCCGGATGCGGAAGCCCGGGCACTCCGCGACGACCGCGGCGATCAACGCGGGCAGGTCCACCCGGGCGTGGAACGCGCTGCCCAGCAACAGCGGCACCACGACCGCCGTGCGGTGACCGGCCGAATACAACCCCCGCAATACGTCCGAGACGAGCGGCGAAGAGAGGTCCAAAAAGGACTCGTGCACCGACAGCCCCGGTGCCTGCGCGCGCACGACGTCCACGAGCGCCCGCACGGTCGACGCCGAGCGGGGGTCGCGGCTGCCGTGCGCGACGGCGACCAGGGGTGGCGTCACGAGAAGCGCTCGCCCACCAGGCCGGCGGCCAGGGTGTCGCCGTCCTTCGGGTCGATCACCAGGAACGCGCCCGTGCGGGGGCTGACGCCGTAGTCGTCGACGCCCAGCTCTTCGGCCAGGCGCAGCGTGACCAGGCCGATGTCGTTGAGCTCCAGCGACGCCGGGGCGTCCACACTGGACAGCGTCTGCTCGTCGAACCGCGCGTGCAGCTCGCCGACCAGTGCCTGGACCGTGCGCGCGCCGTGCTTGACCAGCACCCGCGCACCCGCCTTCAGGGGCTTCGACGACAGCCAGCACAGGGTGCCGGTGATCTCGTCGGTGACCTGGGGCGGGGCGTCCGCGGCCGCGATCAGGTCGCCGCGGGAGATGTCGATGTCGTCGGCCAGCAGGAGCGTCACCGACATCCCGGAGCCGGCTTCGGCCAGCGGGCCGTCGGCGGTGTCGATGCGCTCGACGCGGCTGCGGATGCCCTGTGGCAGCACGACGATCTCGTCGCCCGGGCGCACGGTGCCCGCGGCGATCTGGCCCGCGTAGCCGCGGTAGTCCGGGTACTCCGCCGTGCGGGGGCGGATCACGTACTGCACCGGGAACCGCAGCGCGGAGTCGTGCGGGTCCGGGGCGACCGGGACCTCCTCCAGGTGCTCCAGCAGGCTCGGGCCGCTGTACCACGGCGTGCGCTCCGAGCGGGTCGCGACGTTGTCGCCTTCGAGCGCCGACACCGGGATCGTGAGCACCGACCCGCGTGCGTAGCCCAGCGTCTCGGCGTGCGAGGCGAACTCCTCGGCGATCACGGTGAAGGTCGCCTCGTCGTAGTCGACCAGGTCGATCTTGTTCACCGCCAGCACCAGCTGCGGCACGCCCAGCAGGGCCAGCACGGCCGCGTGCCGCCGGGTCTGCTCGATGACGCCCTTGCGCGCGTCGACCAGCAGCACCGCCAGCTGCGCGGTGGACGCGCCGGTCACCGTGTTGCGGGTGTACTGCACGTGCCCGGGCGTGTCGGCCAGCACGAACGACCGCTTCGGCGTGGCGAAGTACCGGTAGGCGACGTCGATGGTGATGCCCTGCTCGCGCTCCGAGCGCAGGCCGTCGACCAGCAGGGACAGGTCCGGTGTGGACAGTCCCTTGTCGACGGACGCGCGCGTGACGGCGTCGAGCTGGTCGGCGAGCACCGACTTCGTGTCGTACAGCAGCCGCCCGACCAGGGTGGACTTGCCGTCGTCGACGCTCCCGGCGGTGGCCAGGCGCAACAGCGAGCTCATCAGAAGTACCCCTCACGCTTGCGGTCTTCCATGGCCGCTTCGGACATCCGGTCGTCGGCGCGGGTGGCGCCGCGTTCGGTGAGCCGTGACGCGGACACCTCGGCGATGACGTCTTCGACGGTGGTCGCGGCGGACTCGATCGCGCCGGTGCACGAGCCGTCGCCGACGGTCCGGTACCGCACGGTCAGCTCGCGGACCTCTTCGCCGGGCCGCGGGCCGCCCCACGGGCCTTCGGTCAGCAGCATCCCGTCGCGCAGGTACACCTCGCGCTGGTGCGCGTAGTAGATCGACGGCAGCTCGACCTTCTCGCGGGCGATGTAGTTCCAGACGTCGGCCTCGGTCCAGTTGGACAGCGGGAAGACGCGCACCTGCTCGCCCGGGCGGTGCCGGCCGTTGTACAGGTTCCACAGCTCGGGGCGCTGCCGCCGCGGCTCCCACTGGCCGAAGGCGTTGCGGAGGCTGAAGATCCGCTCCTTCGCCCGGGCGCGCTCCTCGTCGCGGCGCCCGCCGCCGAAGACGGCGTCGAACTTGTTCTCGGAGATCGTGTCGAGCAGTGGCGTGGTCTGCAGCGGGTTGCGCATCCCGTCGGCGCGCTCTTCGAGGCGCCCGTCGTCGATCCAGTCCTGGACCTTCGCGACGACCAGGCGCAGCCCGTGCCGCTCGACGACCCGGTCGCGGAACTCGATGACCTCGTCGAAGTTGTGCCCGGTGTCCACGTGCAGCAGCGGGAACGGCACCGGCGCCGGCCAGAACGCCTTGATCGCCAGGTGCAGCAGCAGCGTCGAGTCCTTGCCACCGGAGAAGAGGATCACCGGCCGGTCGAACTCGCCTGCCACCTCCCGGAAGATGTGAATGGCTTCGGATTCCAAAGCCGCCAGGTTGTCCTGTGCCGCGTCGGTGGCGGGCTCCAAGGTCGTCATGCGTCCCTTCCTCAGCCGTGCAATCCGCACTCGGTCTTCGACTGACCCGCCCACCGGCCGCTGCGCGGGTCCTGGCCCGGCTCGACGCGAGCCGTGCAGGGGGCGCAGCCGATCGACAGGTAGCCGATCGAAACCAGCGGGTTTTCGAGGATCCCGTGCTCGCGGATGTAGCCGTTGAACTCGTCGTCGGTCCACGCCGCGATCGGGTTGACCTTCACCAGGCCGTTGCGGTCGTCCCAGGTGACGATCGGGGTGTTCGCGCGGGTCGGCGCGTCGACCCGGCGCACGCCGGTGATCCACGCCGAGTAGTTCGAGAGGGTCTTGCGCAGCGGCACGACCTTGCGCAGGTTGCAGCACAGCGTCGCGTCGCGCTCGTGCAGCTTCTCGCCGTACTCCGCGTCCTGCTCGGCGACGCTCTGCTCGGCCTGGGCGTTGACGATCTTCACGCCCGGGTAGACCGTCTGCACGGCGTCGCGCGTGCCGAGGGTCTCGGGGAAGTGGTACCCGGTCTCGAGGAAGAGCACGTCCACCTCGGACTTGACCTTCGTGGCGAGGTCGATGAGCACGGCGTCCTGCATGTTGGACGCGACGATGAAGTCGTCGCCGAACGTGTCGACGGTCCAGCGGATCGCTTCGTCGGCGGTGGCGTCCGCGAGCTCCTTGGACGCGCGCTCGGCGAGGGTCTTGTAGTCGGCGGTGGCGGTCATCGGGAAACCTCCGGGAGGGACAGGCCGAGGAACTTCACCGAGAAAACCCGGCGACAGGCCGAACACAGCCAGCCGCCGTTCTCTTCCGGCCGCAGATCCTCGTCACCGCAGTACGGGCAGTAGTACGGAGCCGCTCGCTCGGTCACTGGAGGGCGCTTTCCTCGGCGCGCAACGCCCACTGCGCGAACCGCTCGCCGGGTTCGCGCCCGGCCACGTAGTTGCGGACGACGCGCTCGACGTACCCGGTCAGCTCGCCCGAGGTCACCTTGTGCCCGCGCAGCTTCCGGCCGAACCCGGCGTCGAGGCCGAGGCCGCCGCCCAGGTGCACCTGGAAGCCTTCGACCTGGTTGCCGTCGGCGTCGGTGACGATCTGGCCCTTGAGGCCGATGTCCGCGGTCTGGATCCGCGCGCAGGAGTTGGGGCAGCCGTTGAGGTGCACGCTGACCGGCGTGTCGAGGTCCTTCTGGATGTCCGCCAAGGACTTCTCGAGGTCCGCGACCAGCTGCTGCGCCCGCGCCTTCGTCTCGACGATGGCGAGCTTGCAGAACTCCAGCCCGGTGCAGGCCATCACGCCGCGCCGCCACGGCGACGGCTTCGTCTCCAGCCCCAGTTCGCTCAGCTCGGCCTCGAGCGTGGCGACCTGGGCCTCGGGGACGTCGAGCACGACGAGCTTCTGCTGCGGGGTGAGCCGCACGCGGGCCGACCCGGCGCGCTCGGCGGCCTTGGCGACGGCGACGAGCGTGCCGCCCGATGACCGGCCGGCGATCGGCGCGGCGCCGACGTAGAAGTTGCCGTCGACCTGCGGGTGCACCCCGACGTGGTCGAGCGGGGCGGCGGGTTCGGCCGGCGCCGGGCCGTCGATCAGCTCGCGCTTGAGGTACTCGTCCTGCAGCACCTGGCGGAACTTCTCCGCGCCCCAGTCCTTGACCAGGAACTTGATCCGGGCGCGGGAGCGCAGCCGCCGGTAGCCGTAGTCGCGGAAGATCGAGATGACGCCTTCCCAGACGTCGGGGACCTCGTCCAGCGGCACCCACGCGCCGAGGCGCTGCCCGAGCATCGGGTTGGTCGACAGGCCGCCGCCGACCCAGACGTCGAAGCCGGGGCCGTGCTCGGGGTGGTCGACGCCGACGAAGGCGATGTCGTGGATCTCGTGCGCGACGTCGGGCTGTCCGGAGACCGCGGTCTTGAACTTGCGCGGCAGGTTCGCGAACTCGGGCTTGCCGATGTAGCGGCGTTTGATCTCGTCGATCGCCGGCGTGCCGTCGATCACTTCGTCGGCCGCGATGCCGGCGACCGGCGAGCCGAGGATGACGCGCGGGCTGTCGCCGCACGCTTCCATCGTCGTCATGCCGGACTGCTCGAGCTTGTCCCAGATCGCGGGGACGTCCTCGATCCGGATCCAGTGGTACTGGATGTTCTGCCGGTCGGTGATGTCGGCGGTGTCGCGGGCGTACTGCTGCGAGATCTCGCCGAGCACGGTGAGCTGCCGGGTGGTCAGCGCGCCGCCGTCGAGGCGGACCCGCAGCATGAAGTAGCTGTCGTCGAGCTCTTCGGGCTCCAGCGTCGCGGTGCGGCCGCCGTCGATCCCCGGCTTGCGCTGGGTGTAGAGGCCGAACCAGCGGAACCGGCCGCGCAGGTCGCCCGGGTCGATCGCGTCGAACCCGCGGTGGGCGTAGATGTTTTCGATCCGCGCCCGCACGTTGAGCGGGTGATCGTCCTTCTTCGACCGCTCGTTCGGGTTCAGCGGCTCCCGGTAACCGAGTGCCCACTGCCCTTCGCCCCGCTTCTGCTTCGCGCGGGCGGGTCGGGCGGGGGTCTGACGCGTGGGCGTGGCCATGGCGGCGTCCTCCGAGGGGGCTGTCCGATTTCGTGGCAGGTGGTGGCGACGGCAGTCAGCGAACGGGTGCGCAGAGGGCGCTCGCGACCCGCAGGAGGTCGACGTGGCGGCGGGCCACGAGGAAGTCACCGGCATGAGTCACGACGTGAGCGTGCCACGCGTCCACAATGTGGTCCAGGCCTGACCGCATGCTGGGAGAAGGGTCACTCACCTGCGAAAATCGTGTCAACCATGCTGCGTGCGGACTCTTGCGCCATTCAAACCACTACATGTAGAGTACTTCGGACACAGTGGTTTGAAGAGGGGAACTGGATGCGGGTCAAGGGTTTCGGGGCGGGGTACCTGGTCGACGACGTCGCCGCGACCACCCGCTTCTACGCCGACGTGCTCGGGCTGCCGGTCACCGTCGAGCTGGACTGGTTCGCCAGCGTCAACGCCGGCGCGCCGGGCTACGAGATCAGCTTCGTGCAGCGCGGGCACGCGTCGGTGCCGGCGGGGTACCGGGCGGCCGAGACGACCGGCGTGATGTTCGGGCTCGTCGTCGAAGACGCGGCGGCCGAGGCGAAGCGGCTGGCGGAGGCGGGGGTGGACCTCGTCGTGCCGCTCGTCGACGAGGTCTACGGGCAGCGGCACTTCTACGTCGCGGACCCGGACGGCGTGCTGCTCGACGTCATCGAAATGATCCCCGTCGACCCCGAGTGGGCGGCGGCGAACCTCCCGGCCTCGTAGGGGACAATCGGGGCGTGCCCGAGCTGCGTCCCGACCCCGCCACCCCGATCGATCCGGCGTTGCCGGAAAGCGCGCTGGACGGGCTCGGCAGCAGAGCGTTCGGGGTCTACGTGCACGTCCCGTTCTGCGCGACGCGCTGCGGTTACTGCGACTTCAACACCTACACCGCGGGTGAGCTGGACTCCGGCTCGTCGCCCCAGTCCTGGCTCGAGGGGCTGCGGCGCGAGCTGGAGCTGGCCGCCCGCGTGCTGGTCGTGCCGCCGGCCGCCGACACCGTGTTCGTCGGCGGCGGCACGCCTTCGCTGCTCGGCGCGGACGGCCTGGCTTCGGTGCTCGACGCCGTCCGCGACGTCTTCGGGCTCGCGCCGGGCGCCGAGGTGACGACGGAGTCGAACCCGGAGTCGACGTCGCCGGAGTTCTTCGCCGGGATCCGCGAAGCCGGCTACACCCGCGTTTCGCTGGGCATGCAGTCGGCCGCGCCGCACGTGCTGAAGATCCTCGACCGCGTGCACACGCCGGGCCGGCCGGGGCAGGCCGCCGCCGAAGCGCGCGCCGCCGGGTTCGACCACGTGAACCTCGACGTGATCTACGGCACGCCGGGAGAACGCCCGGACGACCTCCTCGCCACACTCGACGCCGTGCTGGCCGCCGGCGTCGACCACGTGTCCGCGTACGCGCTGATCGTCGAGGAGGGCACCGCGCTGGCCCGCCGCGTGCGCCGCGGCGAGCTGCCCGCGCCCGACGACGACGTGCTGGCCGCGGACTACGAGATGATCGACGCGGCGCTCACGGCGGCCGGGCTGCGCTGGTACGAGGTGTCGAACTGGGCGGCCTCCGACGCGGCCCGCTGCCGCCACAACCTCGGCTACTGGCGCGGCGACGACTGGTGGGGCGCCGGCCCGGGCGCGCACAGCCACGTCGGCGGGGTGCGCTGGTGGAACGTCAAGCACCCGGCGCGCTACGCCGCGCTGCTGGCCGGCGGCGATTCGCCAGCGGGCGGGCGCGAAGTGCTCACCGACGACGACCAGCACCTCGAGCGGATCATGCTCGAACTCCGCGTCGCCGAAGGGCTGCCGCTCGACGCCCTCGACGAGCCCGGGCTCGCCGAAGCTCGCGCGGCCGCGGCGGAGGGCCTGCTCGACCCGTCCGCTTTGGACACGCGGGGCCGCGCGGTGCTCACCGACCGCGGGCGGCTGCTCGCCGACGGCGTCGTCCGGCGGCTCGCGGGCTGAGCCGGGAATTATTCCGGCCGCCCCGGTCGTTGCTTGTATTGAGCAACGACTTCCGGGAGGCCTCATGGCGCGCGCGATCAAGTTCGACGAGTACGGCGACGTGGAGGTCCTCCGGGTCGAGGACGTCCCCTTGCCGATCGCCGGACCGGGGCAGGTGCTCGTCGAGGTGCGGGCCGCCGGGATCAACCCGGGCGAGGCGGCCATCCGGCGGGGCTTCCTGCACGAGCGCTACCCGGCGACGTTCCCGTCCGGTCAGGGCAGCGACTTCGCCGGCGTCGTGGCCGAGCTCGGCCAAGGCGTCGAGGAGATCGCCGTCGGCGACGAGGTGATCGGGTTCGTCGACACCCGCTCCAGCCACGCCGACTTCGTCGTCGCGGAAGCGGAGAACCTGACGCCGAAGCCCGCCGACCTGCCGTGGGAGGTCGCCGGCTCGCTGTTCGTGGCCGGCACGACCGCGTACGCCGCGGTGGGAGCGGTGTGCCCGCGCGAAGGGGAGACGGTCGTCGTTTCGGGCGCGGCCGGCGGTGTGGGTTCGCTCGCGGTCCAGCTGGCGAAGCTGGCCGGCGCCGAGGTGATCGGCCTCGCCGGCGAAGCGAACCACGAGTGGCTGCGCGAGCTCGGCGTCGTCCCGGTTTCCTACGGGGATGGCGTTCTCGGGCGGATCAAGGAAGCGGCGCCGGACGGCGTCCACGCGTTCGTCGACACCTTCGGTTCCGGGTACGTGGAACTGGCGCTGCACCTGGGGATCCACCCCGGGCGGATCGACACGATCATCGACTTCGAGGCGGCCGCGAAGTACAACGTCAAGACCGACGGCAACGCGGCCGGCGCGTCCGCCGACATCCTGCGCGAGCTGGGCCTGTTGCTGGACAAGGGGTTGCTGACCCTGCCGGTCGCCCGCGTCTACCCGCTGGACGAGGTGCGCGACGCCTACCGCGAGCTGGAGCAGCGGCACACGCGCGGCAAGATCGTGCTGCGGCCCTAGTTTTTCGCGGCCAGCACCTTGAGGCCGGCGAGGTAGGTGTCGAGGGCGAACTCGAGGCGTTCGGTGGCCGTCTCGGCGGAGAAGAACTCGCCGATGCGCAGCATGTTCGGGAACGATTCGGCGGGCAGTGAGCGCATGTAGGCGACCATCTGCTCGCCGCGTTTCGCCGTCTCGGCCTGGTCGATGTCGCCCCAGGTCCAGCCGCTGGCTTCGTACGCGTACGCCTTGGCGTAGAGGGAAAGCGCGTCGCCCGCGAACGTCGCCTGCTTGAGCCCGAGGTCGCCGGCGCGCAGCAGGGCGAGCATCGCCTCGCCCTGCTGAAGTGAACTCGGCGTGACCGGCACGGCGATGTCCCACGCCACGCGCGCGATGCCGGGGTGGGCGACCATCACCCGGATCTGCGCGCGGACGAGGTCCTTGACCTGCTCGTCCCAGCGGTCCGGGTCCGGCTCCGGCAGCGGCACGTCGGCGAGCACGGCGTCGAGCATCAGCTCCGCCAGTTCGTCCTTGTTGGACACGTGCGCGTAGAGCGACGCGGGCCCGGTGTCGAGTTCCTGCGCGACCCGCCGCATGGTGACCGCCTCGAACCCCTCCTTCGCCAGGATTTCCAGCCCCGTCTTCACGACGAGTTCCTGGGACAGGACGGGTTTCGCGGCGCGGCGGCGCGGGGCGCTGCGCCACGGCGGCGGGGGAGCGGTCACGCGAACACTGTACTTGACGCGAACGGCGTTCGTCGATAGAACGGTGTTCGTTAAACGAACAGCGTTCGTGAAGGGGATCCCATGACCACGACCACCGCCGAAGCCGACGTCCGCGCCGTGCTCGGCAAGCTCACGCAGGCCTGGAACGACGGGGACGCGACCGCGTACGGGCGGCTCTTCACCGAAGACGCCGACTACGTGACGTTCTTCGGGGCGAACTTCGCCGGCCGCGCCGGGATCGAGAGCTCGCACCGCGCGCTCTTCGAAGGACCGCTCAAGGGGATCAAGCTGACCGGGCGGCCCGACGCGGCGGCGAAGGTGCGGTTCGTCCGCCCGGACGTCGCCGTCGCCGTCGTGGGTGGCGGCTCGTCGGTGACCGGTTCGGACACGACGGACGAAGGCCGTGAATCGACGGTCACCTTCGTGCTCGTCCGCGAAGACGGCGAGTGGCTGATCACGGCGTTCCAGAACACGCGCGTTTCGGATCCTCGCTCGTGAAAGCGCTTGCGGAGGCTTCGGGGGTCGTCGCGCGGCCACCCGGGGAGGTGTTCGACCGGTTGCGGGGCCTGCTGAGCGGCGGCGGCCACCCGATGCGGATGGACGTCGACCGCGAACGCGGGTTCGTCGCGGTCCAGGGCGGCTGGTGGTACCGCGGGGAGTACCGCGTCACGCCGGATCCGGCCGGCGCCCGCGTCGAGCACCGGGTGGTCAACGCGGCTTCGCGCGGGCGGTGGGGCGTGCCGCTGGCGAACCGGTTCTTCGTCGGGTTCCGGGCGCGGACCGCCGCCGGGTTCGCGCGGCTGCTCGAAGAACTGAGCACACCTGGGTAGGCACGGGCCCGATCCGGCGCGTAGGCTGACTTAGGTAAGCCTTAGTATTGGAGTGGTCGATGGCTGAAGCACCCCGGCGGTCCGGGCGTCCCGCGGTGCGCCTGCGGGTCCTGCGCACCGAGCGGCTGACGCCGCACATGATCCGGATCGTCGCGGGCGGTGACGGCATCGCCGCCTTCACGCCGAACGAATTCACCGACGCCTACGTGAAGGTGCTGTTCAAGGTGCCCGGCGTCGAGTACCCGGAGCCGTTCGACGTCCAGGAGTGCCGCGCGACGCTGCCGCGGGAACACTGGCCGCGGCAGCGTTCCTACACCGTCCGGGCGTTCGACCCGCAGGCCGGCGAGCTGGTCATCGACTTCGTCCACCACGGCGACGAGGGCATCGCCGGCCCGTGGGCGGCCGCCGCCCAGCCGGGCGACGAGCTGCTGCTTTCCGGTCCCGGCGGCGCCTACGCGCCGGGCACCGAGGCGGACTGGCACCTGCTGGCCGGGGACGAAAGCGCGTTGCCGGCCATCGCGGCGTCGCTCGAAGCGCTCCCGGCCGGGGCCCCGGCGCACGCGGTGATCCTCGTCGAGAACGCGGCCGAGGAGCAGCCGCTGGCCACCAAGGGGGACGTGCAGATCACCTGGCTGCACCGGGCTTCCGGCGGCGACGTCGCCGCGGCGGTGCGCGAGCTGCCGTGGCGCGACGGCGTCGTGCAGGCGTTCGTGCACGGCGAGGCGGGCTTCGTGCGGGACCTGCGGCGGTACCTGCTCGACGAGCGCGGGGTGCGGCGCGAGCTGCTGTCGATCTCGGGCTACTGGCGCGTGGGCAAGAACGACGAAGCCTGGCGCGAAGAGAAAGCGGCCGAACGGGCGCGCGAGAAGTAGCCTCGCGGCATGGCAGAACTCAAGGTGGAAGTCGACCCGGCCGAAGCCGGGTTCGACGCGGACCGGCTGACGAGGCTCGACGCGCACTTCGACCGGTACGTCGAGGACGGGCGGTTACCGGGCTGGCTCGCGGTGGTGAGCAGGCACGGCCGCATCGTCCACGTCGGCAGCGGCGGGCACCGCGACGTCGAAGCGGACCTCCCAGTCGAGACCGACACGCTCTGGCGCATCTTCTCGATGACCAAGCCGATCACCTCGGTGGCGGCGATGATGCTGGCCGAAGAGGGCTTGCTGGAGCTGGACGACCCGATTTCACGCTGGTTGCCCGAGTTCGCTTCGCCACGCGTGTTCGTCAAGGGGTCGGCGCTGTCGCCGCTCACCGAGCCGGCGACGTCGCCGATCCGGGTGTGGCACCTGCTGACGCACACGGCGGGCCTGACGTACGGATTCCACCACGGCCACCCGGTGGACGCGATCTACCGGGCGGCGGGCTTCGAGTGGAGCACCCCGCCGGGCCTCGACCTGGCGGCGTGCTGCGAGCAGTGGGCGAAGCTGCCGCTGGTGTTCCAGCCGGGCGCGGAGTGGAACTACTCGATCGCGTCCGACGTGCTCGGGCGCTTGGTCGAAGTGGTGTCGGGCCTGCCACTGGACGAGTTCTTCTCGTCGCGGATCTTCACGCCGCTGGGCATGACGGACACGGCGTTCGTGGCTCCTTCCCTGCCGCGGCTGGCCGCGATGTACGTGCGCGACCCGGCATCGGGCCGCGCGGTCCGCAACGACGCGTTCGGCCGCGCGGGCACGTCCCGCCCGGACTGCCTGTCCGGCGGTGGCGGCCTGGTGTCGTCAGCGGGCGATTACTGGCGTTTCACGGAGATGCTGCTGCGCGGCGGCGAACTCGACGGAGTTCGGCTGCTGTCCCCGCGGACGGTGTCGCTGATGGCTTCGAACCACCTGCCGGGGCGGGTGGACTTGGAGGCGTTCGGGCGCCCGCTGTTCGCGGAGATGCCGTTCGACGGCCACGGCTTCGGGCTGGGGTTCTCGGTGCTGGAGGACCCGGTGAAGGCCCGGACGTTGTCGTCGGCGGGGGAGTTCGCTTGGGGCGGGGCGGCTTCGACGGCGTTCTGGGTGGATCCGGATGAGGATCTGACGGTCGGGTTCTACACGCAGCTGTTGCCATCGAGCACTTACCGGCTGCGACCGCAGTTGCGGCAGCTGGTTTACCAGGCGCTGGTGGACTGAACCGGCTCGGCGGCCACCGGCGGACGCCCGGCGGCGAGATACCTCGCCACCGTGCTCCGCAGGTGGCCGGCGTGCTGGTAGATGTCCTCGACCGCGGCGATCGGCAGCCGGGTCTCCACCTTGTTTTCGTCGAACACGCCGAGGTACTTCTTCGACCGGTTGAACCACAACCGCGCGATCGGCTTGCGGTTGTTGTCGTCCAGGAGCACCCCGAAGTAGGTCTGCGTGTCGCGCGCGGCGATCCGGGAGGCGGGCACCTCGGCGCAGACGATGGCGCGGACGATCCGGTAACCCTCGAGCTCTTCCTCGGTGGTGACCACTCGTTCGCTGTCTTCGCCGGAACCGGCGTCCGCGAGCGGCTCGGGCTGCGGCTGCTCGGCCGGCGCGGTGGTGCCGCTCGAAACGCTGACGTAGGAGTCGGGCCCGCCGAGCGCGTTCTTCAGCCGGTCGTTGACCTGCTCGTTGAGGAACTGGCGGGTCGCCTTGCTCACCAGGGGAGCGAACTGCTCGCGCACCCGCTGGGTGAACGGTCCCTCGTACACCCGGGTGGTCAGGAACTTCACCCACTCGTCCTCGGGCTCCTTGAACTGCGCCGCGAGGATGCGCTTCAGCTGGCCGATGTACTTGAGTTCCCCGGCCGCGCTGATGACCGAGTCGAGGTCGAAGGACTCCTTGGTGAGCTTGGCCAGCTCGGGCAGCAGGGTGTCGTCGATGTCGGCGAAGTCCAGCACGAGGAACGGCTTGGCGTCCATCCGGTTCGGCGCGTCGAGGTCGGTGTAGAACTCGTACACCTGCCCGTTGGTCAGGACCGCGATCCGCGCGTTGGTGACGGCGAAGTAGCGGAAGAGCTGGGAAGCGTGCTCGATGCGCAGCGGATCGTTGATCTTCTTGGCCTCGACCAGGACCTGCACCTGGCCGTTGTGGACGATCGCGTAGTCGATCTTCTCGCCACGCTTGGTCCCGACGTCGGCGGTGAATTCGGGGATGACCTCGGCCGGGTTGAACACGTCGTACCCGAGAACGGTGCTGATGAACGGCATCACGAAGGCGTTCTTGGTCGCCTCTTCGGTTTCGATGCCTTCTTTGTGCTTGCGGATCTTCAGGGCCAGCGCTTGCGCGCGCTCCGCGATGTCCATACCGGGTGCCGTTCTGTGCGGGTACTGAGCTCTGACTGGATCGGCGGCCCGGCTTCTTCTGTTACAGCAGGGGGAAGAACAGTCACATCAAGGCAGGCTCCAAGTACGGCGTCACGTTCCGCATGGCTCGTGCCACGTACTCCTCCTTCTCCCCGACCGGCGCCACGTAGTGCATCGCCTCCTCCGCGGCCGCCACCCCGAGGACGCGGGCGATCACCCACGACGCCAGGTACGCCGAAGCCAGGCAGCCGCCCGCGGTGGCTATGGTGCCGCGGGCGAAGAACGGCTGGTCCAGCACCTCGACGCCCGCCGCGACTACCCACGGCTTCGACGTGAGGTCCGTGCACGCCGGTACTCCGCCCAGCAACCTCAGCTTCGCCAGCACCAGCGTCCCCGAACACTGCGCCGCCAGCAGTTGGCGGGACGGGTCGAGGTCGCTCAGCACCGACATGATGGCCGGGTCCTCCACCACTTCCCGCGTCCGGGAACCACTCCCGATGATCACCGCGTCGGCCTCGCGAGCCTCCCGCAGGTCGATCATCGCGTCGATCGTGACGCCGTTCATCGACGTCACTCGTGGCGTCGGGCTCGCGATCGACACCCGCGAGCCCGCGCGGTTGAGGACGCCGAGGGCGATCAGGGAGTCCAGTTCGTTGTAGCCGTCGAAAGTCAGGATCGCGGTGTGCATGCGGCGACCGTAGAACCACCGATCCAGGACAGTCCACGAATTGTCCTGCCTACAATCCGAAGCGTGCGCGTACCGAAGTACAAGGGGGTCGTCGACGCCCTCGCGGCGCAGATCCGGGGTGGCGGACTGCCCGCCGGGACGAAGCTGCCCACCCACCGGCGGCTTGCCGCCGACCACGGGATCGCCGTCGTCACCGCCTCGCGGGTCTACGCCGAGCTCGAAGCCATGGGGCTGGTCAGCTGCGAGCAAGGGCGCGGCACCTTCGTCCGTGATCCCGCCACCGGGGAGGCGGCCGACGAGCGGGCGGTCGCCGCCGACGCGCTCGATCTGAGCTTCAACCACCCCGCCGTGCCCGGGCAAGCCGATCTGCTGCGCCAGGCGCTGCGCGACCTCGCCACCGCCGGCGACCTCGACGCGCTGCTGCGCTACCAGCCCCACCGCGGGCGCGCCCACGACCGCGCCGCCGTCGCGCGGCACCTGCGGCGGCGGGGTCTCGACGTCGGGCGGGAGCGCGTGCTCGTCGTCGACGGGGCCCAGCACGGCCTCGCGATCACCGCCATGACCCTCTTCCGGCCCGGGGACGTCGTCGCCGTCGATGCCCTCACCTACCCCGGGTTCCGGGTGCTCGCGCGCACGCTCGGGCTGGAGCCGGCGCCGCTGCCGGCCGGCGCGGACGGGCCCGATCTCGACGTCCTCGAGCTGCTGTGCCGCCGTCGCCGGGTGCGCGCGGTCTACGCGATGCCGACCCTGCACAACCCGCTGGGCTGGGTGCTCGACGACGCCCGCCGCGCGCGGCTCGTCGAGATCGCCCGCTCGCACGGGCTGACGATCATCGAGGACGCTTCCTACGCCTACCTCGCCGAGGACGCCCCACCACCGCTGGCGACGCTCGCGCCCGAGAGCACCGTGTACGTGTCGGGGCTGTCGAAGAACGTCTCGACCGGGCTGCGGTTCGGGTTCGTCGTGGCGCCGGACGCGCTCGTGCCGTCGCTCGAACGTGCGATCCGGGCCACGACGTGGAACACGCCCGCGCTGACCGCCGAGATCGCCCGCCGCTGGCTCGACGACGGCACGGTCGACCGCCTGGAAACCAAGAAGCGCGAAGACGCGCGGGCACGGCAGGCGATCGCCGCCGAGGTGCTCGCCGGGCTGCCCGTGCTCGCGCACCCCTCGTCGTACTTCCTGTGGCTGCCGCTGGCCCCGGCTGCGCGCCCGGACCGGATCGCGGCGGCCTTGGCACGCCGGCGGGTCGCGGTCGCCACCGCCGAACCGTTCGCGACGACGCCGGCCGTGCCCCAGGCGCTCCGGCTGGCGCTCGGTTCCGTCGGGCTCGCCGAGCTGCGCGACGCGCTCGGAGCCGTCCGGCGGGAAGCCGAGCAGGACGCGTACCGCTGACCGCCCGATCGGGCAGGGAATCCCGCCCCGCGACGAGTACGTTGGGGGCCAAGGGTTTCCAGGGCGAGGGACGGCCATGCGGCGGATCGGCATCGTCGGAGCGGGGCAAGCGGGATTGGTCCTGGCCATCGGACTGCGCCAACGGGGCTACGACGTCACGGTGTTCGCCGAGCGCACCGCGGAAGAAGTGCGGGCCGGCCGGCTCGTCTCCAACCAGTGCCTGTTCGCCCCCGCCCTGCAGCGAGAACGCGAACTCGGCATCAACTTCTGGGACGCCGGCGCGCCGCCGATCCGGGAAGTCGCCTTCGCGGCCGCGGGGGAGGGCACCGAACCCGCGATGTCCTGGCGCGTCGGGCTCGACCGGCCCGCCCAGTCGGTCGACCAGCGCGTCAAGGTCTCGGACTGGATGGCGGAGTTCGAACGCCTCGGCGGCGACCTCCGGATCCGCCGCGTCACCCCGGACGAACTGGACGAGTGCGCCCGCGAATTCGAGTTGCTCATCGTCGCGGCCGGACGTGGTGCGCAGTTCGACGCGCTGTTCCCGCGCGACGACGAGCGGTCGCCGTACCGCGAACCGCAGCGGGCGATCGGGATCATGTACGTCGCCGGGGAACTCGACGCGGTGCCCGGCCTGACCTTCGGGATGTCCCAGGTCGGTGAGTTCTTCCTGCTGCCCGTGCTGTCGGTGCACGGGCCCGTGCACGGCATCGGCTTCTTCGGCGTGCCCGGCGGGCCGATGGACGTCTGGAACGAGGTCACCGACGTAGAGCAGCACTACGAGACCGCGCGGAAGCTGCTGCGCGCGCACTACCCCTGGCAGGCCGCGCTGCTCGACGACGCCCGGCCGGCCGCGCCCGGGGATCTGCTGCACGGCCGGATCACGCCGGTCGTGCGGCAGCCGGTGGGCACCCTGCCGTCCGGGGCGAAGGTCCTCGCGATGGGCGACACCGCGGTGACCAACGACCCGGTCGGCGGCCAGGGCGCCAACATGGCCGCCCGCGCGGCGCGGGCGTACCAGGAGGCCATTGTGGAGCGTGCCGACCGGCCGTTCGACGAGGCGTTCATGCACGACGCCTTCGCCCGCTACTGGCAGCACGCCCGGCACGCGACGCGCTTCAACAACGACCTCCTGGCCCCGCCGGCCGAGCACGTACTGGCCACATTGGACACCGCGCAGCGGGTTCCCGAAGTGGCGCACCGGTTCGCGCACCTCTTCGAGAACCCGGCCGACTACGAAGGCTGGCTCGGCGACCCCGGAGCGGCGATGGCCTACCTGTCGAACGGACCCCGGTCCGGTGCGCAGACCGTGCCCCGCGCGGTTACCGAACCGGCGGCGAAGTAGCGGTCGAGCGACGCGTCCACGCACGCGCTCTTGCCCCTCGACCCGTGCCCGTACGTGTCGAGGGTCAGCAGGCGCGCGTTGGCCAGCAGCTTCTCGGTCCGCTGGGCCCCGGCGTACGGCGTTTCGAGGTCGCCCTGGCGGTTGGCGAGCAGCAGGATCGGCGCCGTCGGGCGGTTCCACGGACCCGTGTAGCGGCCGGTGTCCGAGACGTCCCAGGTGGCGCAGGGCAGCGTCTTGTAGACGTCGTACGGCCCGAAGCCGCGGCCCACCCGGTCGGCCTTCCGCGCGTAGTCCCACCACACGGCCGGATCGCGCGGGTTCGCCGCGTCCGAGCACAGCGTCGCGCCGCCGCCCAGGAGGGAATCGACGTCCGGCGGGCCGCCCGCTGACGCCGGGGCGCGCGACGCCGGGTCCGCCAGCGCCTGGAGGAACGCGGCCAGTTGCGGCGCCGCTTGGGCGTCGGTCAGGTAGTTGTGGATCGTGGCGATCGCGCTCTGGTAGGTGACGGCGACCTGCTTGCCCGCGGTGTCCGTCACCGTGATCGGGCCCGTCTCCAGCCGGTCCAGGATCGCGTCGTAGTCGAACGTGCAGCGGGAAGCACACGCGTCCAAAAAGGACTCCAGCGCGCGTGGACCGTCTTCGTAGCCCTGAAGCCGGTAGCTCATCGGGCCGGTGCCGGTCGACCAGCGCACCGGGTCGTCGACCGCGTCGAGCGCCAGGGAACCCACCCGGCCGGGGAACAGGTTGGCGTACGTCTCGCCGAGGTAGGTGCCGTACGACTTCCCGTAGTAGCGCAGTTTCGGCTCGCCGAACGCCGCTCGCAGCCGGTCCAGGTCGCGCGCGATCGTGCCGGTGGAAAGGTGGTCGGCCAGCGGGCCCGCGTTCTGCGCGCAGAGGTCGGTGACCGTGCGGGTGTCCGCGATCTGCTGCTGCTCGGCGGCCCGGGTGAGCGGGAACGTGCCGAGCGCGCGCTGGAGGACCTCGAGCTGCGAAGGATCGGTGAAGCAGTGGATCTTCGAGCTGGCGCCGACGCCGCGCGGGTCGAACCCGACGATGTCGAAGCGCTCGTGCAGGAACGGCGTCAACGCGGGTGCGAAACGGCCGGACGAACCCGGGCCGCCGGGGTTGTAGAAGATCGTGCCCAGCTTGTGGGCCTGATCGGTGGCGGGCAACCGGCCGACGGCGATCGACGCGGTGCCGGCCGACGAGTCCTGATAGGACAGTGGGACGTCGAGGTGGCCGCATTGGTACCCGGCGGCGCACGCGGATTCCCAGACGATTCCGGTGGGGCTCGCCGCGGCCGCGGGCGCACTCAAGGCGACCGCACCCACGACGGCCCCCAGAGCCAGCGCAGCACGGAGTTTCGGAGAATTCATGGCCCCGATCGTCCCGGCACCGGGACCGGGGGCGCGCTGGTGCGCACCCCCGGAACCGGGGTGGGGCGGGCCCTACGCGGTGAGCTTCGGGATGATCTGCGAGCCGTACGACGCCAGCGTCGCCTCGCGGTCGTCGTGCATCAGGTACAGCGAGAACTGGTCCACGCCCAGCTCGGCCAGCTCCTGCAGCCGTTCGACGTGGGCCGGCGCGGGGCCCAGCAGGCAGAACCGGTCGACGATCTCGTCCGGGACGAACTCCGTCGACGGGTTGCCCGCCTTGCCGTGGTGGCTGTAGTCGTAGCCCTCCCGCTCGCGGATGTAGTCGGTCAGCTCGCGAGGCACCGCGCTCGAAGACCCGTAGCGGGCCACCAGGTCGGCGACGTGGTTGCCGACCATCCCGCCGAACCAGCGCAGCTGTTCGCGCTGGTGCGGCAGGTCGTCCCCGACGTACGCCGGGGCCGCGACGCAGATCGTGATGCCGCCGGGATCGCGGCCGGCCGCCCGCGCGGCGTCGCGCACCGCGCCGATCGTCCAGCGCGCGATCGCCGGGTCCGCGCACTGCAGGATGAAGCCGTCGGCGTGCTCGCCGACCGTCTGCAGCGCCTTCGGCCCGTACCCGGCCATCCACATCTCGAGCCTGCCGTTGCGGATCCACGGGATCTGCACGGTCTTCTCGTTCATCTCCACCGCGCGGCCTTCGGCGAGGTCCTTGACCACGCGCATGCAGTCGCGCACGGTGGCCAAAGTGGACGGTGGCTTGCCGACGACCCGGTGCGCGGAGTCGCCGCGGCCGATGCCGCAGACCGTCCGGTTGCCGTACATGTCGTTGAGCGTGGCGAACGTCGACGCCATCACCGACCAGTCCCGCGTGCCGGGGCTGGTCACCATCGGCCCCACGACCAGCGACGACGTCGACGCGAGGATCGCCGAGTAGATGACGAACGGCTCCTGCCACAGCACGCAGGAGTCGAACGTCCAGCCGTAGCGGAACCCGGCGTCCTCGGCGTCCTTCATGAGCCGCACGACGTCCCGTGCGGGTGGGTCCGTCTGCAGCACGATCCCGAAGTCCATCTCCACCTTCCTCCCCGCCACCACCCTCAGCGGAGTGGCTTCGCCACACTCTGTCTATCAGTTCAGGTACTGGTTCAGCGAGCGCGACAGGAACTTGCCGTGCGACGTGCTCCCCGAGAAGCCGGAAGGCGACACGACGACGCGCCCGCGGGAGAGCACGGTGTGCACGCGACCGGTGATCTCGAACCCTTCGTACGCCGAGTAGTCCACGTTCATGTGGTGCGTCTCGGCCGAGAGGGTCTGCGTCGCCGAAGGGTCGTAGATCACGATGTCCGCGTCCGAGCCCGCCGCGATGACGCCCTTGCGCGGGTACAGCCCGAACATCCGCGCCGGCGTCGCCGAGCACGTCTCGACCCAGCGCCCGAGCGTCAGCTCGCCCGCGACGACACCCTGGTGCAGCAGGTCCATCCGGTGCTCGACACCCGGCATCCCGTTCGGGATGGCCCGGAAGTCCGCGCGCCCCAGCTCTTTCTGGTCCTTGAAGCAGAACGGGCAGTGGTCGGTGGACACCACGGACAGGTCGTTCGTCCGCAGGCCCCGCCACAGGTCGGCCTGGTGCGACTTCTCCCGCAGCGGCGGCGAAGCGACGTACTTGGCGCCCTCGAAGTCCGGCTTGGCCAAGTCTTCGATGGACAGGTAGAGGTACTGCGGGCACGTCTCGGCGAAGACGTTCTGGCCGTCGTTGCGTGCCTCCGCGACCGCCGCGAGTGCCTGCGACGCCGACAGGTGCACGATGTACAACGGCGAACCGGTGACCTTCGCGAGCTGGATCGCCCGTGACGTCGCCTCGCCTTCCAGCTCCGGCGGACGCGTCAGACCGTGCTGGACGGGGTCGGTGTTCCCGGCCGCCACCGCCTGCGCGGCCAGCTGGTCGATCGCGATGCCGTTCTCCGCGTGCATCATGATCGTGGCGCCGATCTCGCGCGCCTTCTGCATGGCCAGCAGGATTTCGCCGTCCGTGGAGTAGAACACCCCCGGGTAGGCCATGAACATCTTGAAGCTGCCGACGCCGCCGTCGACGCAGGCTTCCATCTCCTTCAGCGACTGGTCGTTGACGTCGCTGACGATCATGTGGAAGCCGTAGTCGATCGCGCAGTTGCCGTCCGCTTTGGCGTGCCACTTGTCCAAGGTGGACAGCAACGACGTTCCCTTGGCCTGCACGGCGAAGTCGATGATCGTCGTCGTGCCGCCCCAGGCCGCCGCCGTGGTGCCGGTCGAGAAGCTGTCGACGGAGTGCGTCCCGCCGAAGGGCATCTCCATGTGCGTGTGCGCGTCGATGCCACCGGGCAGCACGTACTTGCCGGTGGCGTCGATCGTCTCGTCGCCGGAAAGTGTGCCGGGCGCCCCGACGGCGGCGATGGTCTCGCCGTCGACGAGGACGTCCGCGAGCAGCGCGCCCGACGGTGAAACGACCTGGCCGCCCTTGATGAGCGTGGTCATCAGGCCTCCGTGAGGGGGCCGTAGGTGTCCGGGCGGCGGTCACGGTAGAACGCCCACAGGTCCCGGACCTCGTCGAGCAGCGTCATGTCGAGGTCGCGGATGACGACCTCGTCGTCGGTGTCGGACGCGGCGTCGCCGATCAGCTGCCCGCGCGGGTCGGCGAAGTACGTCTGGCCGTAGAAGTCGTTGTCGCCCAGGGGTTCCACGCCGACGCGGTTGATCGCGCCGACGAAGTACTCGTTGGCCACCGCGGCCGCCGGCTGCTCCAGCTTCCACAGGTACTGCGACAGCCCGCGGCTGGTCGCCGACGGGTTGAACACGATCTTCGCCCCGGCCAGGCCCAGCGCGCGCCAGCCCTCCGGGAAGTGCCGCTCGTAGCAGATGTAGACGCCGATGCGGCCCACGGCGGTGTCGAACACCGGGTAGCCCATGTTGCCGGGCCGGAAGTAGAACTTCTCCCAGAAACCCTTGACCTGCGGGATGTGGTTCTTGCGGTGCTTGCCGAGGTACGTGCCGTCGGCGTCGATCACCGCGGCGGTGTTGTAGTAGACGCCGGGCTGCTCGACCTCGTACATCGGCACGATCAGCACGACGCCGTGGCGTTCGGCGACCTCCTGCATGAGCTTGGTCGTCGGCCCGTCCGGGATGCCCTCGGTGTAGGAGTAGAACTCGGTGTCCTGCACCTGGCAGAAGTAGGGCCCGTAGAACAGTTCCTGCAGGCAGACGACCTGGGCGCCCTGCGAGGCGGCGGTGGCGATGTGGTCGACCGCCGCCTTGATCATGGACTCCTTGTCACCCGTCCACCGCTGCTGGATCAATCCGGCTCGGACGACGCTCACTGAACTCCTCCTTCTGCGTTGCGGACACGGACAGGGCGGCGAAGACGACGAACGCGCCGACGAAGCCGACCACCCAGTTGTAGTCGTAAAGGGGCTTGAGGAACGGGATCAGACCGCCGTCGGGGAAGGGGCCGCCATAGGCGCCGCCGACCGCCAGCACGGCTCCGACCAGCGTCGCGACCAGCGCGCGCCAGTTCCAGCCGCCGCTGAACCAATACACCCCATCGGGTGTGTAGAGGTCCTTCAGCTTGAGCTTGGTGCGCGCGATCACCCAGTAGCCCGCGACGAGCACCCCGGCGACCGCGCCGAGCAGGCCGCCGTAGAAGCCGAGCCACGCGAAGATGTAGATGTTCGGGTCGGAGTAGAGCCGCCACGGCTGGATCAGGACGCCGATGACGCCGGTGATGCCGCCGCCGACCGCGAACGTGATCTTCTTCGGGAACGCGTTCGAGAAGTCGTAGGACGGGCTGACGACGTTGGCCGCCAGGTTCGCCGAGATCGTCGCCAGCACCAGCGCGACCAGCGCGACGACGACCACGACCGGGCTGGTGAACTTGTCGGCCAGCTGCGCCGGGTCCCAGATGTCCTCGCCGTAGAGCACGTGCCCGCCCGACGTCGTCAGGATGGCCACGATCGCGATGAACGTCATCGTGGTGGGCAGGCCGAGGATCTGGCCGCGGACCTGCTTGCGCTGGCTGCCGCCGAACCGCGTGAAGTCCGGCATGTTCAGCGACAGCGTCGACCAGAACGCGATCATCGCCATCAGCGACGGCGCGAACACCTTCCAGAAGTCCGGTCCCCAGCCGAGCTTCCCGCCGTCGGACAGGATCGGGCCGAGCCCGCCCGCCTTGACCAGCACGTATCCGAGCATGATCAGGAAGCCGACGGACACCAGCGGAGCCGTCCAGTTCTCGAACCGGCGGACCGCCTCCATGCCGCGCCAGATGATGAGCAGCTGGCCGATCCAGAAGACCACGAAGGACAGCCACAGCGTCCAGTGCTGCCCGGCGATCACCGGCGAGTCGCGCCACCACGAGCCGAGCAGGCGCCCGAGGATGACGTAGATGGCTTCGCCGCCGACCCACGTCTGGATGCCGAACCAGCCGCATGCGATGAACGCGCGCAGCAGCGCGGCGAGGTTGGCGCCGCGCAGGCCGTAGAACGCGCGGGCGAACACCGGGAACGGGATGCCGTACTTCGTGCCGGCGTGGCTGTTGAGCAGCATCGGCGCGAGCACGATCAGGTTGCCGATGGTGATCGTGAGCAGCGCCTGCACCCAGTTCATGCCGAGGGCGATCAGCGACGCGGCCAGTGCGTAACTGGGGATGTTGTGCGCCATCCCCATCCAGAGCGCGAAGTAGTTGTAAGTGGTCCAGGTTCGTTTTTCGACGGGGACGGGGGCCAGCTCCTCGTTGAAGAACCGGCTGCCTTCGAGAGACCCGGCGGCGGCGGTGTCGAGCTCGACCCGGCCGTCGTCGTGCACGCGCTGGTCTGCGGGTGTCGGCGCCATTGCGGCATCCTGCGCGCCTGGTCATCGCCGGGGCAACGGCAGAGTGTTCACTCTTCCACGGCCTGGAGTGCAGTCTGTCGATTGCGCGAACGGGCTCCCGGGTGCATGACCTGCGTCACACATCTCGCCGTCACGAACCGGCAAAGCGGGTGAAACGTCTCCACAGGATCTCCACACTTCACGCGGACCGTCTCCACCGGGGGTGCATAGGGTCGTGGCCATGGAACTGGGTGGGCGGCGGGTGCTGGTCGTCGAGGACGACCTCACGATCGCCGCGTCGATCGCGGCCCGGCTGCGGGCCGAAGGGTTCAGTGTGGACGTCGCCCACGACGGGCCGGCCGCGGTCGAAGCCGACGCCGCGGCGGAGCCGGACCTCGTCGTGCTGGACGTGATGCTGCCGGGGTTCGACGGCCTGGAGGTCTGCCGCCGGATCCAGGGGCGCCGTCCGGTGCCGGTGCTCATGCTGACCGCGCGCGCCGACGAGACGGACATGCTGGTCGGGCTCGGCGTCGGCGCCGACGACTACCTGACGAAGCCGTTCTCGATGCGGGTCTTGACCGCGCGGGTGCACGCGCTGCTGCGGCGGGTGGAGCGGTCTTCCGCCGGCCCTTCGGGGACCCGGATCGTGCTGGGCGACCTCGAGATCGACGTCGATCAGCGGCGCGTCGCGCGGGCGGGGGTGGCGGCGCAGCTGACGCCGATCGAGTTCGACCTGCTGGTGCACTTCGCGCGGCGGCCGCGGGTGGTGCAGCCGCGGGAACGGCTGCTGTCAGAGGTGTGGGACTGGGACGTGCACGGCACGTCCGCGGCGACGCGCGCGGTGGACAGCCACATCAAGGCGCTGCGGCGGAAGCTGGGAGCGGACCTGATCCGCACGGTGCACGGCGTCGGGTACGCGCTGGAGGCGGGATCGTGAACCTCGTGCCGCGGCCGCTGGACCGGATCCGGTCGATCAAGCTGAAGCTGGCGATCCTGATGGTCGCGTCCGGCGGGGTCGCGTTCGCGTTCTTCAACTGGCAGATCGGCTGGCTGCCGCCGAGGACGACGATCACGGCGATGGTGCTGGCGCTGGTGCTCTCGCAGCTGCTGGCCCACGGCATGACGCGCCCGCTGCGCGAGATGACGGCGGCCGCGCGGGCGATGGCCAAGGGCGACTACACCCGCCGCATCAGGGCGACGACCCGCGACGAGGTGGGCTCGCTGGCTTCGGCGTTCAACCAGATGGCGGGCGACCTCGGCGACGCGGACCGCCAGCGGCGCGAGCTGATCGCGAACGTGTCCCACGAGCTGCGGACGCCGATCACGGCGTTGAACGGGGTGCTGGAGAACCTGGTCGACGGCGTCGAAGAGCCGGACCCGGGGACGTTGAAGACGGCGCTGCAGCAGACCGAGCGCCTGGCGACGCTGGTGGACGAGCTCCTCGACCTGTCGCGGCTGGACGCGGGGGCGATCCCGCTGCACAGGACGTCGTTTTCGCTGTCGGAGCTGCTTTCCGAGGCGGTCTCGGAGGCGGCGCTGGTCCGCGGGGTGCGGTTTTCGGTGTCGGCGCCGGACGTGCTGGTGACCGCGGACCGCGGGCGGCTGTTCCAGGTGGTGGCGAACCTGCTGGAGAACGCGGTCCGCCACGGCCCGGCGGGCGGGTCGGTGCAGGTGCTGGCCGAGGTCCGGGGGGACGAGGTGCGCATCGACGTGTGCGACGAGGGGCCGGGGATCGCGCCTGCCGATCGGGTGCGGGTGTTCGAGCGGTTCACCCGGGGGGAGCGGTCTACCGGCGGGGGGACGGGGCTCGGGCTGGCGATCGCGCGGTGGGCGGTGGAGCTGCACGGGGGGACGATCGGGGTGGTGGATCCGGCGCCGGGGACCGGCAGCCGGATCCGGGTGACGTTGCCGGTGGGCTGACCTCGGGGGCCCGCGGCTGCCGCGAATGACTCACTCGCGACCTTGGGGGGACTCTGGCCGGGGGAATTTGCAAACGTGAACGTGAGGAGTGGGTGGGATGCCGAAGAGCAGCATGGGTGGGCCGGGGAAACCTGGTGACGGGCGAGGGGTGCCGCGGGGCAAGCGGCAGACGATCGCGGACGGCGGAGGGGCGGGTGCGGCAGGCGGGCGAGCCGGTGGGACTGACGCGGCGGGGCCCGCGGTCGGCGGAGGGGCTGGCGTGGCGGGCGGGTGGCCCAACGGCACCGACGCGGCGGGGCCCGTGGACGGCGGTATCGGCGAGGCGGGGCCCGGGGTCGGCGGTGCTCGGACGACGAGTGGGGTCGGCGAGGCGGGGTCAGGGGGCGGTGGTGCTCGGGCAGCAGATGGTGCCGGAGCGGCAGGGCCCGTGGCCGGTGGTGGTGAGGCGGCGGGCAGTGCCGGCGCGGCGGGACCTGTTGGTGGCGGTGTCGGTGCGAGTGCAGCGGGTGGCAGGCCTGGCTCGGCTTCTGCGATGCGCGGCGACGCGGGCTACCGCGCGGCAAGCAGTGGCACCGGCGGTGCGACCGGCGGCGTAGCGGTCGCGGCTCCGCCCGTGCTCCTCCGCCAGCTCCCACCGCCGAAGTCCGCGACCGTCCCGCTGCCCCCAGCCGTCCTCCCCGCTGCCGCCATCGCCGGAGTCGCCGGAGCGCTCATGCTCCCCGTGGACCGCCCCGGGATCGGCTGGCTGCTCGCCGGACTAGCCGTAGCCGTCGCCGTGACCGTCGCCAACCGGGATCGCTTCACCGCAGCCAGTGTGGGCTGGGCCGTCCTCGGGCTCGCCCTCCTCGGCGTGGGCACCTTCCGGGCCTCCGGCTGGCTCTTCGCCCTCTGCGTGCCCGCCGCCGTCGTGGCCGGGTCGCTGGCCGTTGTCGGGCCGCGGACCGTCCACAGTGTCCTCTACGACATGGTCGCCCTCCCGTTCGAAGCCCTCCGCGCCGTTCCGTGGGCCGGCCGGGGGCTCGGGCGCTTCGCCGCGCGGCGGGACGGCGTCGCCCGGCGGATCGCGCTCGCCGTGCTCGGGGCCGCCGTGCTCGTGGCCGTCTTCGTGCCGCTGCTCGCCAGTGCCGACGCCGCCTTCGCCGCCGTCGTCAGCGCCGTGGTCCCCGATCTCAGTCCCGCTGTCCTCGTGCGGTGGTGCGTGGTCTTCGCCGTCGTCGCGCTGCTCGTCGCCGGAGCGAGTTACTTCTTGGCCGCGCCGGCACCGGAAGCGGAACGAGAAAGTCCGAAGAGGACCAAATACGGTCTGGAATGGACAGTCCCGCTCGTCGTCCTCATCGTGCTGTTCAGCGTCTTCGTCGCCGTCCGGCTGGTCGTGCTCTTCGGCGGCACCGGATACGTCCTGCGCACCAGCGGCCTGACGTCGGCGGAGTACGCCCGGAGCGGCTTCTGGCAGCTCTGCGCCGTCACCGTCCTCACGCTCGCCATCGTCTCCGCCGCCCTGCGCTGGGCGCCGAACACGACGAAGGCCGATCGGCTCCGGCAGCGCGTGCTGCTCGGTGCGCTGAGCGCCTTGAGCCTCGTGCTCGTCGGCTCCGCGCTCAGCCGGATGGGGACCTACCAGGAGGCGTACGGCTTCACCGTGCTGCGGCTGCTGGTCGAGGTCTGCGAACTCTGGTTCGGCGCGGTCTTCGTCCTGGTGCTGATTTCGCTGGTCCGGCTGCGCTCGTCGTGGCTGCCGCGCGCCGCGATCGGGACCGCCGCCGTCGCGCTGCTCGTGCTCGCCGTGCTCGATCCGGAACGGCTCATCGCCGGGGCCAACCTCGATCGGGCCGCCGCCGGGAAGCCGCTGGACCACCGGTACCTGGCCGGGTTCTCCGCCGACGTCGTGCCGGTGGTCGAGGCGCGGCTGCCGGAACCGTTGCGCACCTGCGTGCTGCGGCAGGTGCTGACCGGCGACGCCGTGGACGGCTGGCCCGCCTGGAACCTCGCGCGCGCCTCGGCACGTGACGTACCTCTCGGCCGCTGCGGCTGAACCGGACCGGGCGGTCAGGCGTGTTTGACGACGTGCGCGGGAGCCACCGGGCCGTCGTGGGGGCGGTCCGGCGGCTTCCGCGCGCTGCTCAGAAGGCGAAAACGTCGTCCGAGTCGCGGTCGGCGGCGCAGCGGTTCGGGTACGTCGCGCGGAACGACACCGGCTTGCCGCGCCAGGAGCCGACCACCGTGACGTCGACCGGGGCGTAGATCAGCGTGCACGCCTGGTGGCGCGCGTTGATCCGCGAGAAGTCGCCGTTCACGCCGGAGAGCACCTGGCACGCCTTGTCGCGCTTCGGGTGCGTGCCGCCGGTCGGGTCGCACGTGAGCACCACCGAGCCGATCCGGTTCGCGGTGTCGTGGGTGGTCAGCTGCAGCGTCGACGCCGGCGGCTGCGCGGGCGCGAGGCAGCTCAAGCTCATCAGGCAGGCAGCGAAGGGGAGTAGGGCCATATCGGTGTCATCGGCAGCCCGGGGTCGATCACTGTGCTCCACGTCCGGGTGAGTCTTCCTCGCTCGGACGGGTGAGGTCCGACGCCAGCAAGGCGACGTAGAGCGAGAGCATCGACTCCGGGTCTTCCAGTCGGACGCCGAGGACCTGCTCGATCCGCGCGAGCTGCTGGTAGTACGCCGTCCGGGAGGTGTGCGCGGCGGCCGCCGCCGCCGACTTGTTGCCGCCCTGCTCGCAGTAGTGCCGCAGGGCCTGGACGAGCCGGCTGCCCGAAGCCGCGTCGCGTTGCAGCAGCGGGCCCAGCTCCCGGTGCGCGAACGCCGTCACCCGCTCGTCGCCCGCCAGCAGGTGCAGCAGGCCGCGCAGGCGGACGTCGGACAGCCGGTGCAGGACGCGCTCGTCGCCCGAACCCAGCGCGGCCGCCGCGACGTGCGCGGCCTCCTGCAGCGTGCGGCGCGCTTCGGCGGGGGACGACACCGTCGTGCCGACCGCGAGCACGCCCGGCGCGCTGCCCCGGGCCTCGTGGACGTCGGTGGCGAGCCGCTGCAGCACGGCGTCGGCGTTCGCCTCCCGCGACAGCGCGAGCAGCGCCCGCACCCCGAGGTCGTCGGTGGCGACCAGCGCCGACACCTTCGCGCGGCGCGCCGCCAGCACCGTCGCCTCGGCCAGCTCGCGCAGCACCGGCGGCGTCGACAGCGCGGGGCGGTGGCCGGCCAGCCGCGGCCGGACCGCCAGCCCGACCAGCTGCCGCCCGGTCAGCGGCACGGCGAGCGCCGAGGCCCGCGCGAGCAGCTCCGAGGACGGCGCGGGCGAGGCGAGCAGTTCGGTGAGCACCGCGCGGTGGGCCTGCCGCTCGAGACCGTCGGAGTCCTTGGCGACCAGCCGGTGCACGGCCAGCGCGGACGCGGCCCGCTCGGTGACCACCCGGTGGCGGTGCGGCGGCTGGTCGGCGCAGACGAGCACCAGCCGGCCCCAGTCGTGCCCGCGCGCGCCGACGACGGTGACCAGCCAGCCCGAACCCGGGTGGTAGCCGGTCCGCTCGCCGACCTGGACCACCCGCGAGCGCGACGGCCAGCCGGCGAGCAGCTCGGCCGGGTCCGTGCCGGCCGCGTCGTAGGCGAGCACCTCGTGCGACAGCGTCTCCAGCACCACCGGCTGCTCGGTGAGCCGGGCGACCTCGCCCAGCACGACGCCGGGTTCGGCGCCCGCGACCGTCAGCGCGGTGAACGTTTCGTGGACGCGCTCGGCGGCGCGCAGCTCGGCGACCTGGGCGTCGACGATCTGGCCGTTGACCGCCTCGGTGACGCTCACGAACCGCGTCTCGCGCGAGAGCGTGACCAGCGGCAGCCCGTGTTCCTCGGCCGCCTCGACCAGCGCGGCGGGCAGCTTGTCGCTCCAGTGCCGGACCAGTTCGATCACGACGCCGGCGGCGCCGACCCCGGCCAGGTCGGCGACGTAGCGGGCCAGCGCCGGGCCGTCGTCGGGCAGCGCGACCCCGGTGGTCAGCACCAGCTCGCCGCCGCGCAGCAGGTGCGCGATGTCGGCGACCTCGGCGACGTGCGCCCAGCGCACCGGCGCGTCGAGCCCGGCCGCGCCGGCGACGACGTGCGGGCGGCCCTGGCGCAGCACCGGCAGGGCGAGCGCCTCGGCGACGGTGGGGTACATGGCTCCTCGGGATGATCGGCAGGGACAGACTGTACGGCCGAGGGGCAACTGGCGTACACGTTGCCGATGGTGCCCGCGTGGCGCCCGCCCGGAGACTCGGGTGGACGTCCCCCGAGCGAAGGAGCGCACCGCCGTGAGCGACCGCATCAGCCACTGGATCGACGGCAAGCCGTTCACCGCGACCCCCGCGCGCACCGGCGACGTGTTCGACCCCGCCACCGGCCAGGTCCGCGCGCAGGTCGACTTCGCGGGCGACGCCGAGGTCGAGGCCGCCGTCGCCGCGGCCAAGGCGGCGCTGCCGGGCTGGCGCGGGACGTCGCTGGCCGGGCGGACGCGGGTGCTGTTCGCCTTCCGCGAGCTGCTGTCGGCCCGCAAGCACGATCTGGCGAAGATCATCACGAGCGAGCACGGCAAGGTCGAGTCGGACGCGGCGGGGGAGATCGCCCGCGCGATCGAGAACGTCGAGTACGCGTGCGGCGCCGCCCAGCTGCTCAAGGGCGGCTTCAGCGAGAACGCCTCCACCGGCGTCGACGTCTACTCGATCGCCCAGCCGCTCGGCGTGGTCGGCGTGATCTCGCCGTTCAACTTCCCGGCCATGGTGCCGCTGTGGTTCGTCCCGAACGCGCTGGCCTGCGGCAACACCGTCGTGCTCAAGCCGAGTGAGAAGGACCCGTCGGCGGCGGTGTTCATCGCCGAGCTGTTCGCCGAAGCCGGGCTGCCCGCGGGCGCGCTCAACGTGCTGCACGGCGACAAGGCCGCGGTCGACGGCCTGCTGGAGCACGCCGACGTCAAGGCGATCTCCTTCGTCGGGTCGACGCCGATCGCCCGCTACGTCTACGAAACCGGCACCCGGCACGGCAAGCGCGTCCAGGCGCTCGGCGGGGCCAAGAACCACATGGTCGTGCTGCCCGACGCCGACCTCGACCTGGCCGCCGACGCCGCGGTGTCGGCCGGGTTCGGCTCCGCGGGCGAGCGCTGCATGGCGGTGTCGGTGGTCGTCGCGGTCGACCCGATCGGCGACGAACTGGTCGCGAAGATCGCCGAGCGGATGGCGCGGCTGCGCGTCGGCGACGGCCGCGACCCCGAGTCCGAGATGGGGCCGCTGGTCACCAAGGCGCACCACGAGCGCGTGGCGTCCTATGTGGACGCCGGCGTGGCGTCGGGCGCGGCGCTGGTCGTGGACGGCCGGGGCATCGAGGTGCCCGGCGACGGCTTCTGGCTGGGCCCGACGCTGTTCGACCACGTCCGCCCGGAAATGTCGATCTACACCGACGAGATCTTCGGCCCGGTGCTTTCGGTGGCGCGCGCGGCTTCCTACGACGACGCGCTGGACCTGATCAACGCGAACCCCTACGGCAACGGCACGGCGATCTTCACCGGCGACGGCGCGGCCGCGCGGAAGTTCCAGAACGAGGTCGAGGTCGGCATGGTCGGCGTCAACGTGCCGATCCCGGTCCCGGTCGGCTACTACTCCTTCGGCGGCTGGAAGGACTCGCTGTTCGGCGACAGCCACGCGTACGGGCCGGAAGGCTTCCACTTCTTCACCCGGACGAAGGTCGTGACGTCGCGGTGGCCGGACCGCTCGCACGCCGGGGTCAACCTGGGCTTCCCCCGCAACTCCTGAGCTACGCGCGGGCGGCGAGCGCTTCCCGGCTCTCGTCGTCCGCGGGACGGCCGATCATCAGCCGCTGGCCGGTGTCCCGCAGCGGCACGAGGACCTCGAAGTCCACGGCGATCACCCCGGCAGCGGGGTGGCGCAGCACCTTGCTCCCGCCGCCGGTGCCCCGGACGTCCCGTTCGGCCCACAGTCGCGCGAACTCCGCGTTGCCGCTGGTGCATTCGGCGATGAGCGCGGTCAGCACCGGGTCGTCCGGGTGCGCGGCCCACGCGGCGCGCAGGTGGGCGATCCCTTCGCGCACGACGCGTTCGCGGTCGACGTAGTACTCGCGGATCTCCGGGTGCAGCAGGCACAGCCACATCGCGTTCCGCTGTGCCGGCGGCAGGGTGCCGAAGTCCAGCAGCAGCCGCGCCATCTCGCCGTTCCAGGCGAGGATGTCGAAGCGGTGGTTCAGCAGCATCGCGGGCAGCGGGGACAGGTCCTCGACCAGGCGCGCGAGCGACGGCACCGCCGTGGTGGCGGGCTCGCCGGTGCCGCGGGGGCGCTGCCGGGTCAGGTCGAAGAAGTAGGCGCGCTCCTCGGCGGTCAGGCGCAACGCCCCCGACAGCGCTTCCACCACGGCCGCCGACGGCCGCAACCCCCGTGCCTGCTCCAGCCGCACGACGTAGTCGACGCTGACCCCGGCCAGTTCGGCGACCTCTTCGCGGCGCAGGCCCGGCGTCCGCCGCGACCGGCGCACGGGCAGGTCGAAGTCACGCGGGTCCAGGCGTTCCCGCCGGGTCCGCAGGAACGCGGCCAGCTCCACGGTGGCGGTGCTCATACCGGGTCCAACCGGCAGGGTGGGAGCGCTGTTCCCAGGAAGGTCCTTCCCTTACCCCCGGCTCGTCGCGAGCCCAGGCTGGTGCCCGGAGACGATCACCGACACAGGAGGACCCCGATGGCGCTCACCCTCGACACCTACCGGCTGCTGGGCCGGTCCGGGCTGCGGGTCTCGCCGCTGGCACTGGGCACGGCGACCTTCGGCACCGAGTGGGGCTGGGGCGCGGAAGAAGCCGACGCGCGCAAGCTGTTCGACACCTACGTCGAGCGCGGCGGCAACTTCGTCGACACCGCACCGACGTACACCGACGGCAGCGCCGAGCGGCTGCTCGGCGAATTCGCCCGCGACCACCGCGAAAGCCTGGTGCTGGCGACCAAGTACACGACGCTGCGCCGCCCCGGGGACCCGAATTCCGGCGGCCCGCACCGCAAGAGCCTGTACGCGTCGGTGGAGGCCAGTCTGCGGCAGCTGGGCACCGACTACCTCGACCTGCTCCTCCTGCACGTGTGGGACTTCACGACGCCGGTCGAGGAGATCCTGCGCGGCCTCGACGACCTCGTCCGCCAGGGCAAGGTCCGGTACGTGGGCATGTCCAACGTCCCGGCCTGGGAGATCTCGCGGATGCAGGCGATCGCCGACCTGCGGGGCTGGACGCCGCTGATCGCGCTGCAGGTCGAGTACAGCCTGATCCGGCGCGACGCCGAACGCGACCTGATCCCGATGGCGCGGGAGCTGGGGCTCGGGGTGACGCCGTACTCACCGCTGGGCGGCGGCGTGCTGTCGGGCAAGTACCGCGCGGCCGCCACTGACGAGAGCACCCGCCGCAGCTTCAACGCCGGCCTGGGCATGGTCACCGACCGCACACTCGCGATCGCCGACGTCGTGTCCGAGGTCGCGGCCGAGGCCGGGCACACGCCCGCGCAGGTCGCGCTGGCCTGGACCCTGCGGAACCCGGGCGTGACCGCGCCCGTCGTCGGCGCCCGCACGCCCGCCCAGCTCGAAGGCAACCTGGGTGCCCTCGACGTCGAGTTCACCCCGGACCAGCTGGCCCGCCTCGACGAGGTGAGCGCGCTCGACCTCGGCTACCCGCACGACCTGCTCGGCAGCGGGCACATCCGCGCGGTCACCCGCGGCGACCTCGAGATCGAGCCCCGGGCTACGCCGGCAGGACGGTGATCAGCAGCCGGGCCCGCGGGGTGAGCAGGACGGTGTTGTTCCGGTCCGGCTGGATCCGCAGGTCCATCGTCCGGTAGAGCTGGAACTCCTTGCCGCCCGCCTTGAGGTAGTGGTGCTCGTTCATGCCCTTGCTGAGCCGGGTGGAGAGCACGATCGGGTACTCGCGGTCCGGCCGCTGCCTGCCGAAGTCGTGGGTCCAGCCGGTGATCGCGACCAGCCGTCCGTCCCGCACGTCGGCCAGCCGGCGCCCGCAGACGAACGCCAGCCAGGCGGCCAGCACGAGGAGGGGGAGCGCCGTGCCGAGGGCCGCGGCCACCGTGGCGCCGGTGAGCCGGGCGCCGAACCGGGTGTCGATCGCCGAGACCGGCACGACGACCGCGACGACGAGCGCCGCGACCGCGACGACCGCGGCCACCCAGAACGAGCCGTCGAGCACCTTCCCCCGCTGCGCGGGGTGGAGCCGGCCCTGCCGGTTGGCCAGCTCCACCTCCGCCTGCCCGGCCGTCGTCACTCGCCTTCACCCTCCGGGTGTTCCTTTTCGTAGGCCTCTCGGCCTTCGTGGTAGCGGTCGATCTGCTCGTTCTCCTGGCGGCGGGCTTCGGTGCCGACACCGACGCCGTCCGCGAGGTTGAAGCCCGGGACCTTGCCGCCGCCTTCGCGCCACTCCTTCTGGCTGAGGAAGCTGCGGCCGTCGTCGGAGAGCTTGTCGCCGAGTCCCTCGACCTTCTCGCGGCCGGGCACGTGCTCCTTGGCGGCGTCACTCCACCCCTTGGCCGTCTCCTCGGCGGACTTCGCCTCCTTGCCCGCCTGCTTCAGCTCGTTGGCCTTCCGCTCGATGCTCGCGGCCGTGTCGACGCTCTTGTCCACGATCTTGTCGACACCCTTGCCGACCTTCTTGAGGGCGTTCGCCGCGCCTTCGAGCGCCGCCTTCGACTTGCCGGCGCCCTTGGCCAGGCTCTCGAGCTTCTCGACGATCTTCGTGATCCGCGTGCTGATCTTCTCGGCGAGGACCCCGCCCTCGACGACGGTGTCGGCGATGAACGCCGCGATCGTGCCGCCGAAGGTGCACCACGACGCCGCCAGCGCGGCCAGCGCCTTGACGATCAGCTCGCCCACGAACGACGAGATCATGTCGCGGATCAGCCCGCGCTCGGTGCCGACCAGCGCCGCGCCGACGTTCATCGCCGTCGACGCGCTGTCGGCGTGCGAAGCCGCTCCGCGCAGGACGCCGACGTAGCTCTCCGCCGTCCTCTGGTAGGCCTCGGCGGAGCCGCAGTCGCTGAAGGACTGCTGGACCTTCTTGGCCTGCTGCTCGTACTGCTCGGCGGTCTCGGTGAGCTGCTTCGAGATGTTCGTCCAGGTCACGGCCTTGGCGGTGACGGCTTCGGGCTTGCCGGCGAGCTTGTCGAGCCCGTCCTTGAGGAAGCTGATGTGCTCGATCAGCCAGCCGACGCCGGCGCTCGCCAGCGTGCCGAGCGGGTCCATCGCGGCGCCGAGCAGGTCGAGGGCGTCGGTGCCGACGTCCAGCGCGAGGTTGCCCCAGTCGCCGTTGCGGGCGTCGGTGAGCGTGGACGCGGCGTCGCTGAAGATGCCCGCGCCGCCGGTCTGGGCGTTGACGTTGTCGAGCTCGCCCTTCGACCCCTCGCCCATGCCGCTCCAGAAGCCGCTGCTCGGTTCGGCCGTCGCGACCAGCGGGTTCTCCTGCGTCTCGGTCATGCCGGCAGCTCCTTGCCGATGCCCTCGATCAGGCACTTCGTCGTCTGTTCGTGCTCGGTGAAGGCGCCGTGGGCGGTCTTCACCCGGTCGGCGACCTCGTGCCCGGCGTCGACGGCCGACCGGAGGAACTCCTCGGCCTGGCTCGTCCAGATCTGGATCGGCGCCGCGAAGACCTGCCCGACCAGCCCGAAGGCGTCGAAGTCGAGCGCCTGCGCGCTGCCCGCGGCGTCGAGGGCCTGCTGGACCTTGTCCGCGATCTCGCGGATCTCGTCCTCGTGCCCGCCGAGGACGTCGAAGTCGACCTTCATCGCCATCAGAGCCCCCGGCGCAGGATCGGGCCGCCGAAGTCTTCGTCGTCGTCCGGCCGCGGCGGCCGGGCCGGACGCACGGGCGGCGGCGGTGTCTCGGGTTCGGCCGCGAATTCCCACCGCGGTGCTTTTTCTGCTTCTTCGGGCAATTCGGGCGCGGGGATCTGTTCCTGGAGGAAATGCATCGCGTCGGAGTCGGTGCCGATCACCGGCGCCATGATCGCGGTCAGCTGCTGCGCGGCATCGACCTGCGCACGCTTGGCGGCGGCGAGGACGGCCTGGGCGAGCCGGGCCCGCGGCAGCTCGTCGGCACGCGAGCCGAAGGTGAGTTCCTGCAGGGCACCGCTGGTGTTGACGGTGACCGTGACGGCCCCATCAGGACTCGAGGCGGTCGCCGAGACCCGCTCGAGCCGGGCTTTCGCCTCGGCCGCGCGCCGGGCGATTTCGGGCATTCCACCCGAATCTGGTGCAATGTGGTTCACGGCGACCTCGGAAGTCGGGAAGGGCATGCGGATGAGAGGCAGCAAACCGCTTTTCGGTTCCCCCTTCAAGCCGGAAGTCCATTCGAGAACAGCGCATGGGAATTGATTTGGACGCCCTTTACCCGGCCGGGACGACCGGGCTTGAGCACGATCGGCTCGGCTGGATGTCGTGAACGACTCGTTCATGACGTTGCGGGGCCCGATCCGGCCGCGTCGAACCCCCTCCGCCGAACCCCTCTCGGCGGGCTCAGCGGCGGGCGCGCCCGATCGGCGGGACCTCCGCCCGTGCGCGACCCTGCGTCCACCACTCCCCGGGACGACCGGGGTTGAGCACGATCGGCTCAGGCTTCCGTAAACTCGGGGTCGGCAGCGAACGAGGTAGGTGAGGAACCGGTGGCCAACGCGGAGGAGCGCCGCTTCGACGTGCTGCGGGCGATCGTCGCGGACTACGTCTCCAACCAGGAGCCGGTCGGGTCCAAGGCGATCGTCGAGCGGCACAACCTCGGTGTGTCCAGCGCCACTGTGCGCAACGACATGGCGACCCTCGAAGAAGAGGGGTACATCACCCAGCCGCACACCAGTGCCGGGCGCGTGCCGACCGACAAGGGGTACCGGCTCTTCGTCGACCGGCTCTCCGAGATCAAGCCGCTGAGCGCCGCCGAGCGGCGGGCGATCACCACCTTCCTCGACAGCGGCACCGACCTCGACGACGTCCTCAAGCGCTCGGTGCGGCTGCTCGCGCAGCTGACCCGGCAGGTCGCCGTCGTCCAGTACCCGATGCTGACCAACGCCAAGGTGCGCCACCTCGAAGTCGTGCCGCTCACCCCGGCGCGGCTGATGCTGGTGCTGATCGCCGACAACGGGCGCGTCGACCAGCGGACGGTCGACCTCGGCGACGTCGTCACCGAAGAAGACGTCAGCCGGCTCCGGACCGTCCTCAACGCGGCCATGGCCGGACGGCGGCTCAACGAGGCCGCGGCGCGGGTCGCCGAGCTGCCCGACAAGTCGCCCGGCGAGCTGCGCGACGCGCTCATCCGCGTCACGACGATCCTGGTCGAGTCGCTGGCCGAACACCCCGAAGAACGCCTGGTCCTCGGCGGTACGGCCAACCTCACCCGCAACGTCGCCGACTTCCCCGGCTCACTGCGCCAGGTCCTCGAAGCCCTCGAGGAACAGGTCGTCGTGCTGAAGCTGCTGGCCGCCGCGCGCAACCCCGGTGCGATCACGGTGCGCATCGGTGAGGAAAATGAAGACGAGCAGATGCGCAGCACCTCGGTCGTGTCGATCGGCTACGGCCAGGACATGGTGCTCGGCGGCATGGGGGTGGTCGGCCCGACCCGGATGGACTACCCCGGCACGATCGCCGCGGTGCGCGCGGTCGCCAACTACGTGGGGCAGATCCTGCACGGCCGCTGAGCCGGGCAGAGCAGAAGGAGAAGCGAAGACGGTGGCGAGGGACTACTACGGCATCCTCGGGGTGGCGAAGAACGCGAGCGATCAGGAGATCAAGCGCGCGTACCGGAAGCTGGCCAGGGAGCTGCACCCCGACGTCAACCCGTCGGAAGACGCCCAGCACAAGTTCGGCGAGGTCACGACGGCCTACGAGGTGCTGTCGGACCCGCAGAAGCGCAAGATCGTCGACCTCGGCGGCGACCCGATGGACGGCGGCGCGCGCGGTGGGGGCGGCGGCGACCCGTTCGCCGGCTTCGGCGGCCTCGGCGACATCATGGACGCCTTCTTCGGCGCCGCGGGCGGTGGTGGCGGCGGCGGTCGCGGCCGTGGCCCGCGCAGCCGCGTCCAGCCCGGCTCCGACGCCCTCATCCGGCTCGGCCTCTCGCTTGAGGAGTGCGCGACCGGCGTCGACAAGGAAATCGCCGTCGACACCGCGATCGTCTGCGACCTCTGCCGCGGCGCCGGCACCTCCGAGGGCACCTCGGTCAAGACCTGCGACACCTGCGGCGGCGCCGGCGAGGTCCAGTCCGTCCAGCGGTCCTTCCTCGGCCAGGTCGTCACGGCGCGCCCGTGCCCGGTCTGCCGCGGCTTCGGAGAGGTCATCACCGACCCCTGCCGCCAGTGCGGCGGCGACGGCCGCATCCGCGCCCGCCGCAACGTCACCGCCAAGATCCCGCCGGGCGTCGGCGACGGCATGCGCATCCGCCTCTCCGGCCAGGGCGAGGTCGGCCCCGGCGGCGGCCCGGCCGGCGACCTCTACGTCGAGATCGACGAGACCCCGCACGAAGTCTTCGTCCGCCAGGGCCACGACCTGCACTGCAACTTCCGCATCCCGATGACGACCGCCGCGCTCGGCGCCACCGTGCCCATCGCGACCCTCGTCGACGGCGACTACGAACTCGACATCGAACCGGGCACGCAGCCCAACGCCGAGCTCGTCCTCACCGGCAAGGGCATGCCCCGGCTGCGCTCCTCCGGGCGCGTCGACGGCCGCGGCGACCTGCACGTCCACATCGACGTCCAGGTCCCGACCAAGCTCGACGACGCCCAGCGCGAGCTGCTGGTCGAGCTGGCCCAGCAGCGCGGCGAAGAAGCCCCGACGCTGTCGTCGAACGGCAAGCACGGCGGCCTGTTCTCCAAGCTGCGCGCCAAGAACCACCGCTGACCGTGCCCGACACCACCCTGCCGGTCTTCCTCGCGGCCGCGGTGCCCACCAGCGGCACCGCGGTCCTCGACGGCGAGGAAGCCCGGCACGCGGCCACCGTCCGCCGGCTGCGCGCGGGGGAGCGGCTGGTGCTGTCCGACGGCGCCGGCGCCATGGCCCGCTGCGTCGTCGAAGCCGTCCAGCCCGGCCGGGACGCGGCCCTCACCCTGACCGTCGAGGAGAGCTGGACCGAGCAGCCACCGGCCCTGCGCGTCGTCCTCGCCCAGGCCCTCGCCAAAGGCGACCGCGGCGAACTCGCCGTCGAACTCGCCACCGAAGCCGGCGTCGACGCCATCGTCCCTTGGCGCGCCGCCCGCAGCGTCGCCAAGTGGGACGACGGCGGCCGCGGCGACAAAGCCCTCGCCCGCTGGCGCGCCACCGCCCGCTCCGCCGCCAAACAAGCCCGCCGCGCCCACGTCCCCGACGTCACCGAGCCCGCCACCACCCGCGAACTCGCCGGCCTCATCGCCACGACGTCCCTCGCGATCGTGCTCGAATCCGACGTCCCGGACCGCCTCACCGACCTCGCCCTCCCCGACACCGGCGACGTCCTCCTCGTCGTCGGCCCCGAAGGCGGCATCACCGACGACGAACTCACCCTTCTGCGCGAAGCCGGCGCCCGAGCCGTCCGCCTCGGCACGACCGTCCTGCGCACCTCCACCGCCGCCGCCGTCGCCCTCGGCGCACTAGGGGCCCTGACCACCCGCTGGCACTGAAAAGATCAACCCCGAAAAAACCCGCGAATCTGCGCCCGGTTATGGCGCGATCACACTCCGACCCGTTACTCTCGTTTACTAACGCGCCACCCACCGTTTCGGCGCGCCACTGGGAAGACACGAACTCCGCCGGGCACCTCCCCCCTCGGTCCGGCGGCAGCCGCGGCAGCGGTAGATCGACCCCCAGGGTCTACCGCGCCGCGGCATCTTCCTTCGCTTCGCTTCGTCAGTTGCCGCTCTGCGTTCGTTGTGTCTTCTGGGGGTCAAACCCCCAGACCCCCAGCCGGGGCGAGCCCCGGACCCCCGCGAGTTCCGTTCGGGACCGGTGTGTGGGGCGAGCTCCGGACCTCCGCGAGTTCCGTTCGGGGCTGGTGTGTGGGGCGAGCTCCGGACCGCTGTGAGTTCCGTTCGGGGCTGGTGTGTGGGGCGAGCTCCGGACCGCTGTGAGTTCCGTTCGGGGCTGGTGTGTGGGGCGAGCTC